>NZ_BAAGVM010000005.1:0-437781 GCF_054780875.1 Marinactinospora endophytica
GGGGGTGGTGGGGGGAAGGCCGGCGGCGGTGCGGGCGATGTCGGCGGGGTCGGCGCCGAAGGGGACGCGGGCGCCGGGGAGGGCGGGGGCGCCGTTGCCGTGGGTGATGGCGGTGGTGTGGTGGGGGGTGGTGGCGATGAGGTGGGCGGTGACCCGGCGCAGGGGGCGCGCCGGGTCGTGGGCGGGGGGGTTCACAGCAGCCCCGTGGAGGCGGAGACGGCGGGGCCGAGGAGGCGGGGCAGGTCGTCGAGGGTGGTGATGGTGGTGATGTCGGCTTGGCCGGGGTGGAGGCGGTGGCGGTCCAGGAGGATGGGGCGGATGCCGGCGGCCAGGGCGCCGATGGCGTCGGCTTTGAGCTGGTCGCCGATGTGCCAGCAGCGGTCGGGGGTGACGCCGAGGTGGTGGCAGGCGGTGTGGAAGATGCGGGGGTCGGGTTTGCCGGCTCCGGCGGTGTCGGCGCAGACGATGATCTTGAAGTAGTGGGTGATGTCGAGGGCGGCGAGTTTGTCGCGTTGCATGGCTTCGGGGCCGTTGGTGATGACGCCGAGGGTGATGCCGGCGGCGGTGAGGCGGTTGAGGGTGGGCACGACGTCGGGGAAGGCGCGCCAGGCGGCTCGGTGGGAGTCGAGGTAGCTGTGGTAGAGGTCGTCGCTGTGCTCGTCGGAGATCCAGGGGTGGCCGGCGTGGGTGGCCAGGGCGCGGATGCGTTCTCGGCGTTGTTGGGTGAGGGAGATGCGGCCGGCGACGTAGGCGCTGAAGGAGATGTGGGTCTGGATGTCCCAGAGGCGGCGGGCGGCGTTGTAGTCGGGGTGGCCGAGGCGGTCCATGAGGGTGCGCAGGCCGGCGCTGCTGGCGGCGTGGTCGTCCAGGAGGGTGTCGTCGAGGTCGAAGAAGAGGGTGGTGGGGGCCGGCATGAGCATTCTCCGTTGCGTGGTTGTCGGGGCAAACGGCACCACGTTAGCGGGCAAAGAGGCTATACCGGGCATCATTGGGGGAGGGAGCGGGCGAGGTCAGGGCAGGCGCTGGAACCACAGCAGGGACGCCACCGCGGTGGCCGCCGCCAGGGCCAGGGCCACGCCGACGAAGAGGGTCACGACCTCCTCGTGGATGGTCTCGGTGCCCAGCGAGGACCCGATGTCGTCGTAGACGTCCTCCAGCTCGGCCTCGGACTCGGCCTCATAGAAGTGGCCCTGGGTGCCTTCGGCGAGATCCTCCAGGGCGGCCTTGTCGATGTTGGCCTCGACGTATTGCCCGTTGATCTCGATGATCGAGGCGCCGGTGCCGAAAGCGATGGTGGAGACGGGCACCTGGGCGTCGGCGGCGGCGTCCACGGCGGAGCTGACCGGGCGTCCGCTGGTGTTCTCCCCGTCCGACAGCAGCACGATGGCGGCCGGCGGCGGATCCTGGGCGGCCTCCTCGTCGAAGGAGGAGATGGACTGCAACGACGTGAAAACCCCCTCGCCGATGGCGGTGCCCGGGGAGATCTGCAAGGTCGCGATGGAATCGGCGACGGCCTGGTGGTCGTGGGTGGGCGAGGAGATGACGGCGGCGGTGGAGGAGAAGGCGACCAGGCCCACGTTGAACCGGTCGGGCAGGGCCTCCACGAAACGCTGCGCGGACTCCTTGGCGGCGGTGAGACGGTCGGGGTCGACGTCGCTGGCGGCCATGGAGGGGGAGACGTCGATGGCGACGATGATGGTGGCGCGTTCCCGGGGCACCTCGACGGGCATGGCCGGGCGGGCGAACCCCAGTACCAGGACGGTCAACGTGGCCAGGAACAGGGCGGCGGTGACGTGGCGGCGCCACCCCGGCCGGGCGGGGGCGACCTGGTCGAGCAGGGCGAGGTTGGTGAAGCGCAGCGCGTAGTGGGTGCGGCGTCTTTGCAGCAGCAGGTAGGCGGCGACGAGCGCGAGGACGGCCAGGAGCAGCCAGAGCCGGCCGGCGGATAGGAACGTCACGCGCTTCTCCTTCTGCGGTGAGGTGGGCGGACGGCCCGGGTCTCAGCGGGGTGTGGCGGGGGTGTGGCGGGCGAGCCGGTGGGCGGTGCGGCGCTGTTCGATGACGAAGCGGGCGATGTCGCGGACCCAGTCGCGATCGGTGCGCAGGGTGAGGTGGGGAACACCGCAGCGCAGCAGGCCCGAACGCACGGCCTCGCGTTGGGCCGCCGCGGCGTGGGCGTAGCGGCGGCGCACCCGGGCGGACAGGTGGACCTCGCGGGTGCGTCCGGTCTCGGGATCGGCCATGGTGATCAATCCTATGTCGGGCAGGTCCAGTTCCCGCGGATCGATGACCTCCACGGCCAGGGTCTGATGTCGGCTGGCCAGCCGGCGCAGGGGCCGTTCCCACGGGGCGGGGGCGGCGGGGTCGGCGGTGGGGTCGAGGAAGTCGGAGATGATGACGCGCAGGCCGCGGCGGGGCCGGGTGCGGGCCAGGTCGGTGATGGCCTCGGCCAGGTCCGGGCGGGGGGCCGCGCCGGCGTGCGGGGTGGCGGCCACCGCCGACAGCAGGGACAACAAGGCGTTCTTGCCCGAGCGCGCGGGCCAGCGGCGGATGCGGCCGTCGTGCAGGAGGTGGGCGCCGAAGCGGTCGCCGACCCGCTGGGTCAGCACGGTGACGGCGGCCAGCGCGCCGATGGCGACGTCGCGTTTTTGCGCCTGGGCGGTGCCGAAGTCCATGCTGGGCGACAGGTCCAGCAGGGTCCAGCTTTCGAGTTCGCGGTCGGCGACGAGGTCGCGGACGTGGGGGACGGTGGTGCGGGCGGTGACCGACCAGTCCATGTGGCGCACGTCGTCCTCGCCGGGCTGGTAGAGGCGGGCCTCGGCGGGCTCGGAGCCGGGGCCCAGGCGCAGCCCCAGGTGCTCGCCGTGCAGCAGGCCGTCGAGGCGGCGCACCACGCGCAGCTCCAGGCGGCGCAGCGCGGCGTGGCGGCGCGGGTCGATGGGCGCGGCGGGATGGTCCACGGTTCTCACCTGGTGGCGGTGGCGGCATCGGGGCCGGCCGGCTCGTCCCAGATGACGCGGGGCGGGGGCACGGCGGCCAGGATCCGGTCGACGACCTGGTCGGTGGTGATGCCATCGGCGAGCGCGTCGAAGGTGAGGATGAGGCGGTGGGAGATGACATCGCGGGCGAGCAGGCGCACGTCGTCGGGCAGGACGTAGTCGCGGCCACGGATGAGGGCCAGGGCGCGGGCGGCGGCGACCAGGCCCAGGGTGGCGCGCGGGCTGGCGCCGACGTCGATGACGCGGCGCAGTTCGGGCAGGCCGTAGGACTCGGGTTCGCGGGTGGCCATGATGACGCGCACCACGTAGTCGGCGATGAGCTGGTGGACTTGGACGGCCTCGGCGTCGGCCTGCAGTTCCTTGAGGGTGAGGGGGTCCAGGACACGTTGGGGGCGGGGCGGGCGGGTGCTCATGCGCCGCAGGATCTCCATCTCCTCGTGGGCGCGCGGGTGGGGGACGACGACCTTCATGAGGAACCGGTCGCGTTGGGCCTCGGGCAGCGGGTAGACGCCTTCGGACTCGACGGGGTTTTGGGTGGCGATGACGATGAAGGGGTCGGGCAGCGGGTGGGTGGTGCCGCCCAGGGAGACCTGTCGTTCGGCCATGACCTCCAGCAGGGAGGACTGGACCTTGGCGGGGGCCCGGTTGATCTCGTCGGCGAGGACGAAGTTGGCGAAGACGGGGCCCAGCTCGACGTCGAACTGTTCGGTGGAGGGGTGGTAGATGCGGGTGCCGACGATGTCGGAGGGGACGAGGTCGGGGGTGAACTGGATGCGGGTGAAGGTGCCGCCGGTGACGGTGGCCAGGGTGGACACGGCCAGGGTCTTGGCGACGCCGGGGACGCCTTCGAGCAGGCAGTGGCCTTGGGCGATGAGCGCGATGAGGGTGCGTTCGACCATGTGGTCTTGACCGACGATGACCGTGGAGACCTCGTGCAGGGCGGCGCGCAGCAGGCGGGTGGCGTCACCGGGCGGCGGGGATGCGGGCGAGCGGGGCGTGGCGGGCTCGGGCATGGGCGTTCTCCTGGCTGGGCGCTCCCCGGTGCCGGCGGCGGCCGGGTACGTTGGTGGTCACGCAACGGCGAGACTACCCGCTGTGGACGCGGCCGGACGGGTGGCTGGGGTGGGTGTGCCGCGCGGGTTGCACGGGAGGTGGCCTCGGGGTGGCTGATGGGGTGCGGGACGTGGCCGCTTTGCGTGACGCCGACCCGCGACAGTTGGGCGCGTTCCGGCTGCAGGGGCGGCTGGCCGACAGTCCGGTGGGCGTGGTCTACCTGGCGCGTGACCGGCGCGGCCGGGCGGTGAGCGTGGCGATGCTGAGCCGGGGGGCGGCGGCCGACGCGGCGGCGCGCGACCGGTTCGTCGCGGCGGTGACCAAGGGGGCCGGCGTGGCGAGCCCGCCGCGGGTGGTGGCCGCGGCCACCTCATCGTTGTCGGCTCCGTGGGTGGCGGTGCCCTATGCGGAGGGCGGGCGCGGCGCGGAGGTGTTCTTGGAGCCGGTCGGCGCGGGGGGAGCCTCGGCCGGCGGGGTGAGGCTGGCACCGTATTGGGCGGGCGAGGGCGGTGGGGGCGCGCCGCGGTGGGGCCGGCTTCCCGGCCGCGCGGGTTCGGGGGTGGTGCACGCCGAACCGGACCGGCGGGTGGTGGCGGGCCTGGTGGTGCTGCTGCTGTTGTTCCTGGTGCTGTTGGTGTTGTTGTACCTCTACCTGTCGGCCCTGGGCGGGCAGGAGCCGGGCCGGGAGCAGACGCCCCAAGGGGGAGGCACGGAGTCGGCCGAGCCGTCGCCGTCGCCGAGCTCCTCCCCGGGGGACAGCGGCGAGCCCTCCCCGGGCCGGCCCCAGGAGGAGGGGACGCAGGAGCCGCGGGTCTCGCCGGGGCCTTCCGAGGTGCCGTCGGTGCCGTTGGACGACGAGGACGTCGAGGGGATGCCGGTGGAGCCGACCGATCCGCAGGACCTCGCCTAAGGGACGCCCCGCAACCGGGGGCCGCTGTGCCCGGGGGAGAGCCCGATACCCGCGAGACTCCGCTCCGGCCACTATGGCAGCCCGCTGACATGCCATGGGAGCTGCGGGAACACGAAGGTCGTCACTACGCCGTCCTCTTCCACTACGCCTCGCCCGAGGACGCCTGGGCCGTGGAGCTGAGCGAGGCCGTGCCGGCGCCGGCCACGGGGGCCGAGGAGCCCGCGGTGGCCCACGTGCCCGGCCCGGCCTTCCTGGTCGCGCTTGTCGCGGACGAGGACCCGGATCTGGAGCCGGCCGTCCGCGTCCACAGCCCGGCCGAGCGCGTCGTCCCCTACGAGATCATGCGCTGGTTCATGGAACAGGTGGCCGACCAGGTCGAACGCTGCCGCATCGCGTTGGAGCGGGAAGAAGGGGCTGGGGCGGCGGGAGGACCGCGCGGTGACTGATCACGGCGTCGGAGACCTCCTGGGCGGCCCTGGTCAGCGGACCGGGCTCACGGCGGTGTCGCGACGCGAGGGCGCGGCCCCGGTTCACCGGGCCGGTCAGGGAACGTGGCTGTTCGCGGACCGGGGGTGCTGGTTGCCGCGTACGGGCGGACGGTCCTGACGCCACGGCGGCGCGCCGCGTTCTCCGGGGTCTCGAATTCACGGCCCGCCGCGTCGCCGCGGCCCCAGACGAACCCCAGGTGCCCTCCGCCTTCCGGGCGAACCGCTGCGGGACACCCCGCAGCGGCCCCTGCCTTTCCGGGAGATCACGCCAGCAGACCCCGGTCCGCGGCTACCACGGCACACCGTCGACCACCTGCCGCCGTGGACGGTCACGCCCGTCCACGCGGGGCGGCAAGGGCCCTACGCGCCCCCATGCCGCGCCCCTCACCCCGGCCCGTCCCAAGATCAACCATCCGCGTGCTCCTCGCCGGAGCCGGACGCGGGGCCCGTCACGAACCGGCTCAGGCGGTACTGGGACGGATACTCCAGGCGGCCACAGAGCGTGTCGATCCGGATCAGCGAGGCGTCCCATCCCGCCTCCTGAAGACGCCGCACGTGGGCGCGCAGTTGCGCGCCGTCCCCGGTCTCCAGGACCACTTCCCACCGTCCGGCCTCCGGGACGCCGCGAGCGGCAAGCCGCCGACTCGCGGCCTCCTGCCGCCGCCTTCTCTTCCTCTGCCCTGGCATCTCCCCAGGATCACCGGCCGGCGCCACAACGGCAAGGCGAACGGAGCGCGCCTCGCTCCCACCCGGTGATCACCTGTCGGACAGGGCCTAGGAGGCAAGGACGGGCCTGTGGGCGCTTGCCGGGGCGGAGTCTTTCGAGCGCGGCGCCGTGTCGCGGCGCGGGAAGCAGCCCCTGGCCATGGACGCTTAAGGCCCCGCCCCGGCGCGGCTGGCCGGGGCGGGGCGCCGATCAGCCGCCGGAGGGCACGGCGCAGGTGCCATCGGCGCAGCCGGCCTCGGGGGTGTGGCCGTGCTCGCCGCCGATCTGCTCCAGCGCCTGCAGGAACGTCTCAACGGGCTGGGCGCCCTGCAAAGCGTGGGTGGAGGCGAAGACGAAGGTGGGGACCGCGCGCACCCCGATGCGGCGGGCCTGGTCGATGTCCTCGGTCACCTCGGCCAGGCCCGCACCGCCGGCCAGGTAGGCCTCGGCGCGCTCGCGGTCCATGCCGGCCTCGCCGGCCAGCGCGGCCAGGGCGGCGTGGTCGGCGACGTTGACGCCGTCGGTGAAGTAGGCGCGCAACAGGGCCTCCTTGAGGCGGGCCTGGGTGGGGCGGCCGTAGTCGGTGAGCGCGTGGTGCAGCAACCGGTGGGCGGTGAGGGTGTTGACCGCCTGGGCGCGCTCCATACGAAAGTCGATGCCCTCGGCCGCGCCCAGGGAGGCGAGGCGCTCGTTCATCTGCGTGGCGGCCTCACCGAAGCGTTCCCGCAGGTAGTCGCTGAGCGGGCGGGGGCGCAGGGGCGCGGTGGGGTCGAGCTGGAAAGGCCGGTAGGTGACCTCGGCCTGGTGGCCCCAGGTCTGCAGGGCGCGGTGCAGACGGCGGGTGCCGACATAGCACCACGGGCAGGCGATGTCGGAGTAGACGTCGATCTTCACAGGGGTCCTTTCACAATGGGCATGGTGGGCTGCGATCGGGGACAACATGCGGGAGGGCGAGGCTGTTCCTGGGTGGGAGGAAGTGGCCGGGGCCGGGTATCACGGTGGACATGGAGGGACCCGGGCGGCGGCCCGGGCGAGGTGAGATTGAGGAGTGGTCGTCATGGCGGTCATGGACGACGCCGAGATCACCGCGGCCCTGGCGGGCCTGGACGGGTGGGAGCGGGTGGGCGATGAGATCCGCCGCACCGTGCACGCCCCCGACTTCCCCGGCGGGATCGAGTGGGTCAACGCGGTGGCCCACGCCGCCCAGGAGGCGGGCCACCATCCCGACATCGACATCCGCTACAACCAGGTGACCTTCGCGTTGACGACGCACGCGGTGGGGGCGATCACCGAACGCGACATCGACCTGGCGGCGCGCATCGACCGCATCGTCGCGCAGCGGTGAGGCCCCCGCGAGCCTAGGCCCGCAACCGCAGCCGTTGGATCTTGCCGCTGGGGGTCTTGGGCAGGGCGTCGACGAAGATGATGCGGTGGGGGCGGGCGTGGGCGGCGAACCGGGTCTCGACGGTGTCTTGGAGGCGGGCGGCCAACTCGTCGCTGGGGGAGAACCCGTCGTTGAGGACGACGCGGGCGGCGATGATCCGCCCGCGCAGCTCGTCGGGTTCGCCGTGCACGGCGACCTCGGCGACGGCCGGATGGTGCAACAGCGCCGATTCGACGTCGTAGGGGCCCACCCGGTAGCCGGAGGTGAGGATGACGTCGTCGTCGCGGGAGAACAGCGACAGCCCCGCGGCCTGGTCACGGGTGCCGGTGTCGCCGGTGAGGTACCAGCGCCCATCAGGGCTGAACCTACGCGAGCTGGGGAGGGGGCCCTCGTGGTAGCCGGTGAACCACATGGCGGGGCTGGTGTCCACGCGCACGGCCAGGCGGCCGAAAGCGCCGGGGGCGGCCTCGCTGTCGGACAAGGGGTCCAAGACGCGCACGTCGAACCCCGGTAGCGCGGTCATGGCCGGGCCGGCCCCGGCCAGGTCGGGGTGGTTGTGCACGCCGGCGCACATGCCGATCTCGGTCTGGCCGTAGTGGTCGTGGACGGCGACCCCGAAAGTGTCATGGGCCCAGGCGGTGATCTCGGGGGTGAGGGGTTCGCCGGTGCTGGACAGGTGCCGCACGACGATGCCGGGCGGCAGGGTCTTCACGGTGGAACGCAGCGCCCGGTAGACGGTGGGGGCCGCGGTGAAGTTGGTGACGGCGAAGGTCTCCAAGACCTCCAGGGTCAGCTCGGGGTCGAACCCGGCGCGCAGGTGCAGGCTGCGCTGCCCGGTGAGCAGGGGCGAGACCAGCCCGTAGTAGAGGCCATAGGCCCAGCCGGGGTCGGTGGCGTTCCAGTAGACGTCGTCGGGGCGGGCGTCCAGACCGTAGTGGTGGTAGGCGTGGAAGGCGGCCAGGGCGCGCACGGGCACGTCGACGCTGGTGGGCGGGCCGGCGCTGCCGGAGGTGTGGATCTGGATGAAAGGGGCGTGGCCGCCGGTGGCGGCCGGGGCGAGCAGGCCGGTGTGGCCGTGGGAGAGCTCGGCGGTGGTGGTGTCGCCGGGGCGCAGCGGGGCGGGCCCGGTGGTGACGACCCGCCAGGGGGCGGCGGCGGGGATGTCCTCACCCGGGTCGAGCTTGGGACGCTGGTCGTCGTCGGCGATGACGACGGTGGCGGCCGAGCCGCGTAGGCGCAGCGCGATCGCGGAGGGGGCGAAGCCGGTGAACAGGGGGACCATGACCGCGCCCAGCCGCCAGATGGCCAGGGCGGCGACGGCCAGGTCGTGGCCTTTGCCCACGAGGGTGGCGACGCGGCCGCCGGGACCCACCCCCAGGCCGGCCAGCCCCTGGGCCAGCGCGCTGGAGCGGTGGGCCAGTTCGCCGTAGGTGAGGTCGCGGCCGACCAGGTCGGGGCCGATCTCGGTGAGCGCGACGCTGTCGCCGTCGTGGCGGTCGCACAGCAGGTGGGCCACTGACGCTTCGGCGGTGTCGTAGGCGGCGAGCCATTGGGCTACCCGCCGCGCCGGATCGGCCATCGGTGTCCGTCCCCTTTTCTTAAGGCGTGAGGCGAATCGGTGTAGCCCATACAGACTATGCCCCGCGTGTGAGCGGCCCCTCACCGGTGAGGGCCTGGGCTCACACCGTGGACGCGGCGGATTAAGACGTGGCGCCGCCGCGGCGCACAGGCCAGGATGAGGCCCATGGACGCCGAAACGATCGCGATGCGCCTGGGACTGGGCGCCGATGTGACCCCGTGGCTCAAGGAGATCGCCGAACTGCCCGACACCGGCCTGCGCCTGCCCGCACCGCAGGACGCGGCCGAGGCGTTGCAGCCCTTCGCGCCCCTGCCCCAAGACGCCGCCGAGCTGGCCGCGCTGTGGCCTGACGACTCCTGGCCGCGGGAGGCGCTGTGGCTGGTGGAGCGCATGTACGCGCGCATCGTCGCCGACGTCGACAACGACCCGTGGATGTGGCGGGACTGGCCGCGCCTGGACCACGTCGACGACGCGAGGGTGCGCTGCGCGCCGGTGTTCGCCTTCGCCGCGGCCGTGCCCCTGCTGCGCGCCCGCCACGCCCGCCACGGGGTGCCCGCCGAGGTCACCGCGGCGACGCTGGCCGACATGGGCCGCCACCTCGCCCAGACCCGGACGATGCTGGGCCGCTGCGGGTTGGAGACGTCCACGTGGATGGCGTTGCACTACCGCGGCGGCCTGTATGAGCTGGGCCGGTTGCAGTACGAGCCGGGCCGGCTCGGCCCGATCGGGGCCGTCACCTGGTACGGGCCCGGCCAGGACGAGGACCTCGCCCCCGAGCTGCGCCCGGGGCAGCCGACGCTGCGCCTGCACATCCCCCAAGACGGCCCCTTGGACCCCGCGGCGGTGCAGGACTCGCTGCGCCGGGCCCGGCCCTTCTTCGCCGAGCACTTCGACACCGACGTCGCGGTGGCCACCTGCACCTCTTGGCTGCTGGACCCCACCTTGGCCCGCTACCTGCCCGCCGACTCCAACATTCTCGCCTTCCAACGCCTTTTCACCCTCATCGACGATGACGGCGCCGATGGTGACGGTGACGTGTTCCGGTTCGTCTTCCGCCACCCCCGCGTGGACCTCGACGCGGTGCCCCAGCGCACCCGCCTGGAACGCGCGGTGGTCGCCCACCTGCGCGGCGGCGGCCACTGGCGGGTGCGCACCGGCTGGTTGCGCCTGCCCTGACCGGCTGTGGCCCGGCGGGTGCGCGCCGGGCCACAGGCGCGGCCGGCCGAAAAGCAGGACGGGGGAGCCCCCGCAGCGGGGCTCGTCCAGGTCACGACGCTCCCCCTGAACCCCGTTGTGGTCCTCCTCGACCCGCGAGAGCCCGTCGCAGGCCGGCCGCATCAGCGCGGCGACGTCGTCGTTGCGCTCGAAGCCGCCCCCTCACCGGGCCGCCACTCACACGCCCTGCACGCGCCGTCCGCGCCCACGCTGCCGGCGTGCGGCAAGCCGTTACCCGCCGCCGTCGTCTGTCCGGTCGGCAGGCAGCGCCGGAGCGGCGCGGGGACCTGGGGGAGGGGCGCCTGCACCCACGCCTGGTAGGGCGTCGGGAAACCAGCCCACCTGCTCGACGGGCAGCAGCGCGACCCGTCCGATCCCGGTGAAGCCGTTGGTGGCCCATAGGAAGTCGCGGTAGGAGGGCGACAGGCGACCCCCTGACCGTTCCTCGACGGCCGCGATCTCCTCCTCGCTCGCGGGGGCGCCGCCCAGCCACCCCGACGCGCGCTGGACCTCGCTCGGCACGAGGTGGGCCACCCCGGTGCGCTCAAGGTTCCGCAAAGCGGTGGAGGTCCAGTACCGGGAGCTGTAGTCCCGGAGGAACGCGCGCCACCGGGGAACGGTCAACGGGGAGATCGCCGCCACGCCGGACTCCTGGAGCGGGGCGACCAATGGTCACGGAAGGCTTCACCCGGGCGCGCGGCCGCTCTGCACCGCCTCGGCCGCGCGCCCCCGCACTCGTGCACCCGTCGGCGACAACCGCGTGTTGCCGCCGCTAAGGGCCGCCGCCCCTGCTCCCTGGGCGCCGGGGGCGGCGGTCTGGTACGGCCGGGGGCCGCGAAGCAAGACGGAGGAGTCCGGGGCGAGAAAGAGGGGAGCACGGAATTGGGCGGTAGAGCCGTGACCTGGGCGCGGTTTGCCAACGAAGCCGTTGTAGCGTGTTCGGTCCCCTGCCGCAGGAGCACCTCTCGACCAGATCGCCCGCTAGGGCCGCTTCCCCGGCGAGCTGTCGGTCACCGGCCGGGAACCGTGCTTCCACCCGCCTCCACACGCCCGCGGCGAACGCACCCCCGCCACTCGATCGGGAGGCGGTGCAGCGGGGCGCCAAGCGCATGCTCGGCGTCTTCCAGACCGCCCCCGGCGGGGCCGCCGAAGAACCGGTCACGCGCGCGGCGGCGCCGGCGCGGGGATGGCCCTTCCCTCGGCGGCCCGCCCGTGCGGACAGGACGGATTCCGATACGGCCAACGCCCCAGGAGAGCTGCCCGACCGGCGCCGTGCTCCCCGCCGCGCGAGACGGCGGGGAGGGCTCAGCCGAACACCTTGCCCGGGTTGAAGATGCCCAACGGGTCCAGCGCCGACTTGACCGCCTGGTGCATCTCCACCACCCGCGGCCCCAGCTCCGCCGCCGCCCCGCGCTTCTTCAGCACCCCCACGCCGTGCTCCCCGGTGACCGTGCCGCCCAACGCGATCGCCTCGTCCACGATCACCTCGAACGCCTCCTGGGCCCGCGCCTTGGCCGCCTCGTCCCCGGCCGGGACGATGAACAGCGGATGCAGGTTGCCGTCACCGGCGTGGGCGATGTTGCCGATACGGGTGTCGAAACGGCGGCCGGCCGCCTCGATGCGCTCCAGCATCTGCGGCACCTTCGCCCGGGGCACGCACACGTCCTCGGTCAACAGCGGCCCCAGCCGCTCCAACGCGGGGTAGGCCAGCCGGCGCGCCGCGAACAGCGCCTCGGCCTCCTGGGAGTCGGTCGAACGTGTCGCGAACGTCGCCCCCGCCCCCTCGAAGCACGCCAGGATCTGCTGGGCCTCGGCGATCCCCGCCTCGCCCGGCGCGTCGCTGCGGCCCAGCAGCAGCACCGCGCCCTCGGCCGCCAGCCCCATGTTCTTCCACTCGTCCACCGCGCGCAGACAGAACTCGTCGATCAGCTCCAACGCCGAGGGCACCACGCCGGCCGCCGCCACCGCGGCCACCGCCGCACCGGCCTGGGCCAGGGTGTCGAAGTAGCCCACCACCGTGTGCTGGGGGCCCTGGCGCAACGGGCGCAGCCGCAGCGTCACCTCGGTGACCAGGCCGAGCGTTCCCTCGGCCCCCACCATCAGCCCGCACAGGTCATAGCCGGTCACCCCCTTGGCGGTGCGCCGGCCCAGCCGCACCACGTCACCGGAGCCCACCACCGCCTCCAGGCCCAGCACGTAGTCGCGGGTCACCCCGTACTTGACGCAGCACAGCCCTCCGGCGTTGGTGGAGACGTTGCCCCCGATCGTCGACCACGGGGAGCTGGCCGGGTCCGGCGGGTACCACAGGCCCTTCTCGGCCGCCGCCGCGCGCAGGTCGTCGTTGACCACCCCGGGTTGTACCGTCGCGGTCGCCTCGGCGGGGTCGATCTCCACGATCGCGTTCATCCGCTCGAACGACACCACCACCCAGCCCTCGCCGGAGTTGGCCGCCCCCGACAGGCCCGTGCCCGCGCCGCGCCCCACCAGCGGCACGCCCAGCCGCGCGCACACCGCCACCGTCGCGGCGACCTCCTGGGTGGAGCGGGGCCGCACCACCGCGGCCGGCGTGCCGCACGGCGCCCATTCGGCTTCGTCATGGGCGTAGGAGGCCGCCACGTGGGGGTCGCTCACCACCTGGTCCGCGCCCAGTTCCGCCACGAGCGCCGCCACGACGTCCTCAGCCACCACTGCACCTCCGCAAAAGACCGATCCGATGTCCGAACCCTAGAGGGCGGCCCCGCGGGCGGGGGAGTGGAGCTGCCGGTTTGCCAGCCCGCAGCGGAAAATGGTAGGACCTTTTCGACGATTCGCTTAGTTAGGCTAACGAACTCCGACGGGGTCGCAACGGCCCACACGAAAGGTCGGCACACCACAGTGGGCTGGTTCGTCCGCGTCATCATCCACGGAACCCTGTTCCACGGGGCGCTGTCCACCCTGCGCCCCGTCATCTCCTACCGCTCCATCGAAGCCGGCCTGGACCCCGCCTGGATCGGCGTCTTCAGCGCGGCACTGTCCCTCGTCCCCCTCTTCGTCGCCATCCCCATCGGCCGATGGGTCGACCTCCACGACGAACGCCCCGCCTACCTGCTCGGCAGCGCCTTCCTCACCGCCTCAGCCCTCGCCCTGGCCTGGGCCCACACCCCCGCCGCCATCATCGCCTGCTCCATCAGCGCCGGCATCGGCCTCATCCTCGCCATGGTCGCCGCCCAGGCCATGGTCGCCAACCGCTCTCCCCGCGACCGCTTCGACTCCCGCTTCGGCCTCTTCGCCCTCGCCGGCTCCGCCGGCCAACTCCTGGGCCCCCTCCTGCTATCGGCGCTGGCCGCCACCGAACCCGCCGACCTGACCACCCAGGCCTTCCTGGGAACCGGCATCGCCGCGGCCGCCTCCCTGCTCGCCCTCATCGGCATGCCCGCCGCCCCACCCCGCGCCGCCACCACGCCAACCGACGCGCCCACCCGCCACCGCGCCATCGACGTCCTGCGCGCCCCCGGCGTCACCCCCGCCATCCTCTCCAGCCTCATGGTGCTCGCCGCCATCGACATGATCATCGTCTACCTGCCGGTCCTGGGAGAAGAACGCGGCATCGGCGCCGCCACCGTCAGCCTGCTCCTGGCCACGCGCGCCGGCGCCTCCGTCGTCTCCCGCGCCTTCCTCGGCGTGGCCGTCGCCCGCAAGGGACGCCACAGCGTCTTGGTGACCAGCCTCATCGTCTCGGCGCTCTCCGTCGCCGCGCTCACCCTGCCCCAGCCCACCTGGACACTGGCCATCGCCCTGGCGATCGCCGGCCTGGGACTGGGCATCGGCCAGCCCCTCACCATGGCCTGGGTCGCCGACGCCGCCGCCCCCTCCGCCCGCGGCACCGCCATGGCCCTGCGCATGTCAGGCAACCAGCTCGGCCAGACCACCCTGCCCCTGCTCGCCGGAGCGCTCGCCGGCGGCCTCGGCGTCTCCGCGATCTTCGTCGCCTTCGGCGGGGGACTGGCCGCCGTCGCCGCGGGCCTGCGCCGCCCACGCCCCACCTGACCCCTCGGGCACACCCGGACACCACCACCCCGACGGCCCGCCCCAAAAGCCACGGCGCGGGCGAAGCGCCCCGCTCAGCACAGCCCGCTCGCGTCAGGGATCACGCCTGCGGCGACAGACCCAGCGCCTCCAACAGGGCGCGCGGCCCCGCCGCGTCATGCTCGATCACCGGCACGTACTCGCACACCCCCACCCCCACCACCTCATGGTGGGACGCGATCGCGGCCAGCGCCTCGGCCACCGTCCCCACCAACGGCCCCTGCGGCACCGGGCAGGCCACCGCCGGAAAGTCCACGGGATCACACAGATCCACATCCAGATGGACATAGGCCGGCGACCCCGCCGCCCGCCCCGCCACCACCCGGCCGGGATCGGCGATCAGCTCCACC
The DNA here is from genome assembly GCF_054780875.1 of Marinactinospora endophytica. Taxonomy (NCBI): domain Bacteria; kingdom Bacillati; phylum Actinomycetota; class Actinomycetes; order Streptosporangiales; family Nocardiopsidaceae; genus Marinactinospora; species Marinactinospora endophytica. The sequence continues at coordinate 14,750 of NZ_BAAGVM010000005.1, forward strand.
GTCCCCACCCGCTCCAGCCCCACCGCCCGCGCGAACTCCTCCTCGCCCACGTCGAGGTCGCGGCCCCCCACCAACCTCACCTGCCACGGCGCCACCACGCCGCCACCCCCCAGCAGGCGGGGATGCCCCTCGCCCAGCAGCAGCCGCAACGCCATCCCGTGCGCCAGGCCACTGGGGGAGGAGGCCGCGGTGTTGAGATCGGCGTGCGCGTCCAGCCAGTACACCGCCATCCCCGGATGGCGCGCCGCCAGGTGCCCGGCGACCGGAAGATCGGAGAGACAGTCGCCGCCCAGCGTCAACGCCCGCGCGGGATCGCGCCGGGCCAGGTGCTCGCGCAACCGCCGCAACGTCGCCTCCAGCACCTCCAGGTTGCGGACCCCCTCGACCATCTCGCGCGGCCCGTCGGAGACCGACACGTGCAGCCGGCTACCGTCGGGAGGCACCAGCCGGGCCAGCGCGGCGGCCCCCGCGGCCACCCGCACGTCATCGCCGCCCTGCCACAACGGCACCACCAGGTCAACGTCACGCTGCCACACCATGGGCACACCCTAGGCGCGCCGGCCGCCGGCCACACGCGGGAACGAGACGTCCGGCGCGTCCGGCTATGGCCAGCGCGAGCCTCACCGGGCACCGGCTCCACGGCCCGGCGGGCAGGCACGATACCACCCCGTAGTCACGCAGAGTAAAAGCAATGCAACACAAGGTTATCGAACGGCGAGATCATCAGAGGCGGTGGGGGAGGGGCGCGCCTCGGCCCACCCCAGGGCCAGGACCATCCGCCACCACGCGCTGTCACGTCCGACCGGCGCGACCGTGCCGTACCAGGAGCCGCACAGCAGACGCAGGAAGAAGACGTCGAAGGAGGGACACAACGGCGCGAAGGCGTGCGGCGCGGTGAACCAGACGGCGTCCAGGTCGCCGAACCACCACACGCGCCCGGTGGCGCGTTCCAGGCACAAAGGATTGCCGGCCACCTCGCCGAAACGGAACCAGCGCGCGTCGCCGCCGGGCAGCAGGTCCTCGCCGTCGCCGAACACCCGCATCGACGCCGCCGCGGGGCCCAGCAGCCGCACCGTGCCGGTGTCGGTCACCAGCCCGCCGCACAGGCGCAGGAAGGCGGCGTAGGGGCGCGGGATCGTGGCGGGCGGCGCGGCGGCGGACCCCAGGCCCGGCGCCAGGGCCGCCGGAGTGAACGGCTGGGGCCGTCCCAGGCAGGCCAGGCGGATCAGGCGCAGGGCGGCGGGGATCGAGGACGGCGAAGGCATGGCGGCAACCCTAGGAGAACGTGACGACAGGCCGGCCGGTGTGGCCGTTTCCCCTCTTCCGGAGTTCGCCGATAATGCACATTATGTCAAGTAGAGGGTTCTCGCGCTCCCCGAGCGGAGCGAAAACCCCGACACGGCAAGGGTTCGAGCCGTCTGGAGACGGACGGTGCGCGGCCGGGGCCTCGTGGGTGCGCCGGCCGACGCCGCCGGAGAGCCGGGCGAACGGCCGGGCGGCGATGGGCGCTTTCGCCGGAGCGGTCCGTGGCGACGGATGGCCCTTCCGGCGCCCCGAGCCCCGCGGAGATCGGATCGCGGGAGGCGGACGGCTCGCTGGGGCGCATCACCTCTGTCGAGATGGGAGGGACCGTGGCGGCGAGGTGGCGCCGGGTCCACCCTCCCCCGGATCGGGGGCGGGTCGCGGCGATTTTTGCTGCATAATTAAATTTATGCAGCAATCGGGTTCTCCTCCCCGGTTGTCGACAGCGGCCCGAGCCCGCCTCCCCGTTTCCCTCCCCGGTACGCGCCCGGACGCGTCCTCCTCGCGCCCCTTCCCTTCCGGCGCGGGCGTCCACGCGGAGGGCTCCCCCGCTTCCCCCTCTCATCCCCCTCCCCTGGCGTGATCACGGGGAACATCCCGTCGCCTGCTGTAGCGATCCGCTCACAAAGCGCGAAAGGGATGATCGACCACAAGCGGCCATAAACGACAGATGACCTGCGGACACCCCCCACCACAGGGAATGCTCGTGTGTGTGTCGAACAGTTCCAAACAGTTCTCCGAACACGCCACCGGACACGACCACGACCCCGGCAGGCAGCAGGAGCACGGGGACACCACACGGGCGAACGCGCTGGCCACCCGCGTGCGACGACTCTCCACCGGCGGCACCGGCCGCCTGGTCGGCGTGGACGTCGCGCGCGGACTGGCGGTGCTGGGGATGTTCGTCGTACACGTCGGCGTGGGGTGGACGCTGGCCGACGGCTCCAACGCCCTGCACCCGATCGCCGCGGGACGCTCCGCGGTGCTGTTCGCCCTGCTGGCCGGGGTCTCCATCGCGCTGTTGTCGGGGGGCGCGCGCCCCAAGACCGGCAAGGACATGGGGGTGGCGCTGTGGCGGGTGGTCATCCGTGGCCTGATCATGCTGCCGTTGGGAACCGCCCTGACCATGATGGGCACACCGGTCTCGGTGATCCTCGCCTACTACGCGGTGTTCTTCGTGCTCGCGGCGCCCCTGATGGACGAACGCTGGCGCATCGTCGCCGGGGTGGCCGCGGTGCTGGGGATCCTCGGCCCCATCCTGTCCTTCCACCTGCGCCGGCTCATCGCCGATGAGGGGCCGCTGGCCGCCCCCGTCCAGACGATCAACTCCTACGATCCCTTCGTGCGTCTCTCGGGCGAGGGGCTCGTCGACTTCCTGCTGACCGGGGCCTATCCGGCGATCACCTGGATGCCGTTCGTGCTGGCGGGCCTGGCGATCGGCCGGCTGGACCTGCGCTCGACGCGCGTGCGCTGGGGGCTGGTGGGTGTGGGCACCGGGCTGGCGGTGCTGGCCTACGGCGTTTCGTGGCTGGCCCTGGACGTGTTCGGCGGGAGGCAGCGGCTGGCCGGCGCCTTCGACCCGACGATGGGCGCCCCCTACGGCACCGAGGGGGTGCGCCAGGCGCTGTACGAGGGGTTCCCCGGTACCGTCCCGCTGTCGGATTGGATGTGGTTGCTGACCGCGGCCCCCCACAGCGGCACGCCGGTGGAGGTCTATGGTTCCGGTGGCGTGGCCATCGCGGTGCTGGGGGCGTGCCTGCTGGCCGCGCCCCACCTGAAGTGGGCGGTCTACCCGTTGGCGTCGGTGGGGGCGCTGGCGTTGACGGTGTATGTGGGGCACATCCTGGTGATCAAGGTGGCCGAGACCGGGGTGTTGGAGGGCACTCCCCTGGCCTTTGTGACCTGGGACCTGTCGGTTTCGGTGCTGCTGGGCTCCCTGGTGTTCGCCACGCTGTGGCGGTCGCTGGTGGGGCGCGGGCCGTTGGAGGGGCCGTTGCACGTGGTGTCGTCCTGGGCGGCGCGGCGGATCCCCTGAGCCGGTGGGCGAGAGGGGGGCGGGGCGCATGCCCCGCCCCCCTCTCGCCGTTCCGTGTCCATGGGGCGGTGGCGTTTTCGGCGCCGTGGGAGGGGATGGTTGAGGGCATGGACGTTGCGGAGGAGGGTCGGGTGTCGTCGATGCGGGTGGTCGAGGCGGTCGAGGAGTTCCTGGTGGCGCGGCGGGCCGGCAAGCCCTCCCCCCACACCGTCGCCGCCTACCGTCGCGACCTGCTGGGGGTGGTGGGGTGCGCGGCGCGGGCGCTGCGGGTGGATCCCGGGGCGGTGGGGGTCGCGGAGCTGTCGGGTGGGGTGATGCGGCAGGCGTTCGCGGAGTTCGCCGCGGAGCGGGCCGCCTCCAGTGTGACGCGGGCCTGGTCGACGTGGAACCAGTTCTTCACCTTCCTGGTGGCCGAGGGGATCGTCGAGGGCAATCCGATGCCGGCGGTGCGCCGTCCCCGCGCGCCGGTGCGCGAGCCCAAGCCGTTGATGGGTGAGGACACCCCCGAGCGGCTGCTGGAGGCGTTGGCGCAGGGGGCGCGTAAGGCGCGGGACCCCTGGCCGCAGCGTGACCTGGCGGTGTTGGCGCTGGCGCTGCTGACGGGGTTGCGCTCGGCGGAGATGTTGGCGTTGCGGTTGGACTCTTTCAGCGGGCGTCCGGGTGAGCGGCGGATCCGGGTGGTGGGCAAGGGCGGGCGGACCCGGTCGCTGCCCATCGAGCCGCCGTTGGAGGCGTTGATCGAGGAGTACCTGCGGACTCGCGCGGAGCGGTTCGGGAAGCGCCCGGCCGGGGCCGACCCGTTGCTGGTGGACAACCGGGGGCAGGCGCTGCGGCGGGGTGGGTTGCAGTATCTGGTGCGCCAGTGCTACCGGCACGCCGGGGTCTATGACCGGGTGGCGCGCGGGACCCTGGTGCACGCGCTGCGGCACACCTTTGCCACGCGGCTGGCCGAGGACGGCGCGTCGGTGACGGAGATCATGCGCCTGTTGGGGCACACCTCGATCACCTCGTCGCAGTCCTACATCGATGTGACGGCGTCGGCGCAGCGCGAGGCGGCGCGGGCGAACCGTACCTATGGGGTGGTGCGCAGGCTCGGTGGTGGTGTGGCCGCGGGTGAGCCTGTGGGGTGAGCGGGGTGCGCCTGGGGCGGGACGGTCCGGTGGCGGGCCGGTGTGTCGTACTGTGATGCCGTCTTGCCGTCGCCGCGTGCCCCCGCTCTCGCCCCGCGCGTCCGCCGGATGGCTGTGGACGTCGTGGTGGGGTCGGGCCGTCGGTGGGGGTGCCGTGTTCGACGAGGGGGGTTTGCGTGATCATCTCGACGGTCAACGTCAATGGGTTGCGGGCGGCCGCGCGCAAGGAGGAGGGGTTCTTGCGGTGGTTGGCCGCGACGGACGCCGATGTGGTGTGCCTGCAGGAGACGCGGGCCGAGCGCGCGCAGCTTCCCGAGGAGGTGATCGCGCCGCCGGGGTGGCATGTGACGTTGGCGCCGGCGCGGGACAAGGGGCGCGCGGGGGTGGCGTTGTACAGCAGGATCCGGCCCGACGCCGTGCGGGTGGGGTTCGGGGTGGAGGAGTTCGCCGACGCGGGCCGCTACGTGGAGGCCGATGTGGCGGGGGTGACGGTGGCCAGCCTGTATCTGCCTTCGGGTGAGGTGGGGACGCCGCGCCAGGAGGAGAAGGAGCGGTTCATGGCGGCGTTCCTGCCCTATCTGGTGGGGTTGCGTGAGCGGGCGGGGGCCGAGGGGCGTGAGGTGGTGGTGTGCGGTGACTGGAACATCGCGCACCGGGAGGCGGACCTGCGCAACTGGAAGGCCAACACGCGCAAGTCGGGGTTTTTGCCGGAGGAGCGCGCCTGGCTGTCGCGGGTCTTCGACGAGGCGGGATACGTCGATGTGGTGCGGTCGTTGTTCCCGGATTCGGAGGGGCCGTACTCATGGTGGTCCTATCGGGGTAAGGCTTTCGACAACGACGCCGGTTGGCGGATCGACTACCACGTCGCGTCGCCGGGGCTGGCGGCGCAGGCGAAGGAGGCTCGGGTCGAGCGGGCCGCGGAGTATGGGCTGCGGTGGTCGGACCACGCGCCGGTGACGGTGCACTACGACGTCTAGGGCGTTGTGGGTGTGAGGGTCGTGCGGTTGGGTTGCGTGTGGGTTGGGAGCGGTTATGCGGGTGCCGATCGTGTTGGTCCACGGGCTTCGGACTTCGGGGAGCATGTGGAGGCCGCAACTGGACGCGCTGCGCGCGCAGGGGCGCACGGTGGTGGCTCCGGACCTTCCCGGGCACGGTCATCGGCGGGGTGAGGAGGGGTTCACCCTGGAGGCGGCGGTGGAGACGGTGCGTGAGGCGATCGACGAGGTCGGTGGTCGGGCGCTGGTCGTGGGGCTGTCGCTGGGCGGGTTCGTGTCGATCGCGACGGCGGCGATCTATCCCGAGCGGGTGGCGGGGTTGGTGGCGGCGAGCTGTTCGGCGCGGCCGGTCAACGCGTTGGCGCACATGTACCGGATTCCCACGGTGCTGTTGGAGCGGCTGCCGGACAAGGGGCTGGCGGTCAATGAGCGGTTCCACCGGTTGATGCTGGACGCGGCGGGCGCCGAGGCGGTGTTGGACGGCGGGTTGGCGATGGAGGCGGCGCGTGGGGTGATCGACGCGATCTCCGACATGGACGTGCTGGGCTTCCTGGGGTCTTATCCGGGGACGGTGTGGTTGATCAACGGGACCCGGGACCATTTCCGTATCCACGAGAAGCTGTTCTTGAACGCGTGTGTGGACGGGCGGTTGTTGGCGGTTCCGCGCGCGGGGCACATGGTGAACCTGGACCAGCCGGAGGTGTTCACCAAGATCGTGGCCGATGCGGCCGATGCGGTGACGGCGCGGATCATCGAGCCGCGTGAGGAGCCGCGGTCGCCGGCGTCGTGAGGCGGGGTGGCGGGGGTGCTTAGACTCGGTGCCCATGATGATCCCGGCCGAGGCCTTGTTGTTCGACATGGACGGAACGCTCATCGATTCGACCCCCGCGGCGGTGCGGTGCTGGCTGAGGTGGGCCGAGGAGTGGGGGGTGAGCCCGCGGCGGTTGGCCGAGGTCCACATGCATGGGCGGCCGGCGGCCGACATCGTGGCGGAGCTGGTGGAGCCGGGGCGGGTGGCCGCCGCGGTGGCGCGTATCGATGAGTTGGAGATCGCCGAGACCGACGGGTTGGTGATGTTGCCGGGGACGGCCGAGCTGTTGGAGTCGTTGCCGCGGGAGCGGTGGGCGGTGGTGACGTCGGCGACGCGGGCGTTGGCGGAGGCGAGGTTGAAGGCGGTGGGGATCGAGGCGCCGCTGGTGGTGACGGCCGATGACATCACCCGGGGCAAGCCGGATCCGGAGCCGTTCGTGGTGGGGGCGCGGTCGCTGGGGGTGGCCGCGTCGCGGTGTGTGGTGTTCGAGGACGCGCCGGTGGGGGTGGCCGCGGGGCGGGCCGCGGGGGCGCGGGTGGTGGCGGTGACGACCACGCACGGGGCGCGGGAGTTGGCGGCCGATGTGGTGGTGGCGGATCTGTCGGCGGTGAGCGTGGTGGAGGCCGACGGGGCGTTGGCGGTGCGGGCCGGGGCGCGGGAGGCCCGGTGAGGTCTGTCGGCCGGTGAGGGCCGGGCCGTGTCGTCTTCGGCTCGGCCCGGGGCCGTGCGGGGTTGCGCTGTGGGGTCGTATACCGGGTGGGTGTGCGGGGTCCGCGGTGGAGGTCGAGGCGTTTTCGGCGCGGGGTGTGGTCATACGGAGGTGTGCAGGGGGCCTCCGTTGTAGACGAGCGTGTCGGCCAGGGCGTGTCGGGTGTCGTAGGGGCTGCGGGTCAGCTCGGTGTAGACGCGGTGCAGGTTGATGACGATGCGTTCGCTGTCGGTCCAGGTGGCGAATTCGGCGAGGTCGCAGTCGAGGGCGGCTTGGAGGGGGGTCAGTCCGCGGCGCACTCCGTTGTGGGCGGTGTGCAGGACGAGGCGGTAGTAGCGTTCGTGGTCGGCGATCATGCGGGGGAGGTCGGCGGCGTCGATGGGGCGGCCGTGGCCGGGGATGACGTGGCGGGCGGGGAAGGTGGACAGCCAGTTCAGGCCGCGTAGTGCCCCGGTGGCCGTGCCCGAGGCGATCATCGGGGTGACCCGGTGGAAGAGCAGGTCACCGGTGAACAGGACGCGCTGGCGGGGAAGCCACACGACGAGGTCGCCGCCGGTGTGGACGGAGGCGCCGGGGTGGTGGAGTTCGACGCGGGTGCGGCCGGCGGTGAGGACCAGTTCGTCGCGGATGGTGCGCGTCGGGGGGCGCAGGGTGAGGTCGCCCCATGAGGGGGCGGGCTGCCAGTAGGGCGAGGGGTGGGCCAGGAAGGTGTCGGCGAGCAGGGAGCGGCGCATGTGTTCGTGGCCGATGATCGTGGTGGTGGCGGGGAGCAGGCTGTTGCCGTAGGTGTGGTCGCCGTGGTGGTGGGTGTTGACGGCGGTGTGGAGGGGGGCGCCGCCGGTGGCGGTGGTGAGCGTGGTGAGGAAGCGTCGGGTGCGTTCCTCGGTGGCGCAGGTGTCGATGACGATGGTGCCGGTGGTGTCGGTGACGGCGCCGGCGTTGTTGATCCACCAGGATCCGTCGGGTTGGATCCAGGCGTGGACGCCGGGGGTGATCTCCTCCAGGCGGGCGGCGTGGGGCGAGGCGTCGTCGGGGGTGGCGGGGGGTGTTGCCATGGGTGCTCTCCGGGGGTTCGTGCGGGGGTGGGGCTGCCTCTCCCCCGTTGTGTCGTCGGGTGTGTAAGCGGCTCTGACCTGCTGAGACGTCGATTCCCCTGGTGGTCGTGGGGCAACGCGGCCGGTGTGGCCTGAAGTGGCCGCGGGGCCGGTGGTGCGGGGTTTGTGGCGTTTCGCGCGTCTTCGGTGCTGGTGTTGTCCCGCCCGGCCGTCTGCGTGAGGTGCTTGTCGCGCGTGTTCTCCTCCGCACGGCGGGGCCGCCGCGTGTCGGTGTCGAGGAGCGGCGGATCGGGGCGGGGCCCAGGGGCGTGCAGGGGGTGAATGGGGGTGCAGGTTCGGGTAGCGGGGCAGGGCGTGGTGGCGGTGCCGATCGGTGAGGGAGGTGGCCGTGGACGGGGACGGGTGGAACACGGCGGGCGATCTGGGGCGTCGGGTGGCTCACCGCCGTGCCCAGCTGGGCATCAGCCTGGAGGAGCTGGCGGTGCGCGCGGACATGGACCCCGGGTATGTGGCCTACCTGGAGGAGAGTCCGGCCAATCCGAGCAGTCAGGCGGTGGAGCGGCTGGCGCGCGCGTTGGACACGACACCGGAGGATCTGCGGGGGGCGTACTCCGAGGCGCCGCCGGGGGCGGCCAGCACGGCGGCGGCCGATCCGGTGCTGTGCGAGTTGGACCGCTCCCAGTGCATGGAGCTGATCGCGCAGGGCGGGGTGGGCCGGGTCGCCTTCTGCGTGCCGGGTGAGCGTTCGCCAATGGTCCTTCCGGTCAACTTCGCGGTCGTGGGCGGGGCGGTGGTGTTTCGGACGCTTTCCGACGGGCTGATCTCCCGGCATCTGGGAGAGGAGGTGACCTTCGAGGTGGATCGGCTGGACACGGTGTCCAGTACGGGGTGGAGTGTTGTGGTGCGTGGTCCGGCGCGGCGGTTGACCGACCCCGGCCGGGTGGAGCGGGTGCGTTCGGAGGTGCAGTTGCGCAGCTGGGCGGGCGGGCGGCGTGAGGCCTACGTCGAGATCGCCGCCGAGCGCGTCACGGGGCGCCGCGTCGAGGACCGCGCGGCGCGCTGAGGGGTGATGGGGCGGTCCTCTCCCCCGGCGCGGCCGGGGTTTCGCGGAGTTGCCTTCCTCACTTTCGGGGCCGTGCGGGGTGTTCGCGGCCTGTCCGTGGCGGTTCCCGTCGTGGCGGGGGCGTAGCCTCGATGGCCGTGACCTCGCACGATTCTCCATCAGCAGGGCCGGTCGGCGCCGGTAGCGGATCGGGCCTCGGCCTGGCCCGTGGTCTGCGCCGCCGCCACATGACCATGATCGCCGTCGGCGGTTCCGTCGGTGCCGGACTGTTCATCGGTTCGGGGGCAGTCATCCACGCGGCGGGGCCCGCCGCGGTGCTGTCCTACGCCCTGGCCGGCGCGTTGGTGCTGTTGACGTTGCGCGCGCTGGGCGAGATGGTGGTCGCCCAGCCCGCGGCCGGTTCCTTCTCCGACTATGCGCGTCTGGCGTTGGGGCCGCGCGCGGGGTTCGCGATCGGCTGGCTGTACTGGTGGTTGTATTGCGTGCTGGTCGCCGCGGAGTCGGTGGCGGGGGCGGCGACGCTGGCGCAGTGGGTTCCCGCGCCGGCGTGGTTGTTGTCGTTGGGGCTGCTGCTGGTGATGACCGGGGCGAACCTGATCTCGGTGCGCGTGTTCGGTGAGACCGAGTCGCTGTTCTCGATGATCAAGATCGCCACGATCGTGGCCTTTTTGATCCTGGGCGGGTTGTTCGCGTTGGGGTTGTGGCCGGGCGCTGAGGGGGCGACCGTCGACAACCTGTGGGCGCACGGCGGGTTCGCGCCCAATGGGTGGTCGGCGGTGCTGGCGGCGACCGTCATCGTGCTGTTCTCCTTCGGCGGGGTGGAGATCGTCACGATCGCGGCCGGGGAGAGTGACGAGCCGGAGACGGGGGTGGCGCGGGCCACCACCAACATCTTGTGGCGTATCGCGCTGTTCTACATCGCCTCCATCGTGGTCATCGTGACGGTGCTGCCGTGGAACGACGCTGATGTGACGACCAGCCCGTTCGTGTCGGTGATGGAGACGGTGGGGGTTCCGGCCGCGCCGTTGATCATGGAGATCGTCGTGTTCGTCGCGGTTCTCAGCGTTCTCAACGCGGCGATGTACACCTCTTCGCGGATGCTGTACGTGTTGACCCGTCAGGGGGACGCGCCCAAGGCGTTGGTGCGGGTGAACCGGCGTGGTGTCCCGGTGCGCGCGATCATGCTGGGCACCGTGGTCGGCTATGCGTCGGTGCTGGCCAACTATCTGTGGCCCGACACGGTGTTCCCGTTCCTGGTGGCCTCGATCGGGGCGATCCTGCTCATCCTGTTCATCACGATCGTGGTGTCCCAGCTGGTCCTGGGCGCCCGGTTGCGTCGTGAGGAGCCGGAGCGGTTGACCCTGCGGATGTGGGGGTTTCCGTACCTGACCTGGGTGACCCTGGCCGGGATGGTGGCGATTCTGGTCGCGATGGCGTTCCTGCCCGACCAGCGCATGCCGTTGGCCGCGTCGCTGGGCAGTTCGGCGGTGGTCCTGGTCGCCTATGAGTTGCGCAGGAGGCTGGGGCGCACGCCGCCCAGCGACCGGCCCTTGGCGCAAGGCCCGCGTAGCTGAGGCGGGCGCGTCCTCAGGCGCGCACGGGGGGTTCGTGGCCGTCTCGGGTCTGCGCGTTCGCCGTGGCGGGGGTGGTGTCGGGGATGGAGCGTTGGGCGGCGAACGCCCCGGCCAAGACGATGGTCGCGCCGATGAGCTGTGGGATGGTCAGGGACTCGCCCAGGAGGAGCCAGGCCGCCACGATCGCGGTGACCACCTCCAGGTAGGCCACCGCGCCGGCCACCGTCGGTGTCAGCCGGCGGATCGCCGCGACCCCGGTGATGTAGGCCAGGACGGTGGCGACCGCGACGAGCCAGGCCAGCAGCAGTGGCGCCGGGGCCGTGCTCCCCGCGACCTCCACGGGGCCGATCAGCACGTTCCAGGGCAGTGTCCAGGGGCGGGCGAGCAGGGTCATCAGCGCGGTGGCGGTCAGCGCGCCGTAGGAGATGACGGCCAGGGGATCGACGGTGTCCCCTTCGGCGTCGGAGAGCAGGAAGTAGCCGGCCTGGCAGGCGGCGGCGCCCAGGGCCAGGGCCAGTCCCAGCGCGTCCAGGCGGATGCCGACCCAGATCTCCACCAGGCAGGCCAGGCCCGCCACGGCCAGGACCACGCCGATGGCGGAGCCGCGCGACACCGGCCGGCGGCGGACCAGCCGGACCCACAGCAGTACCAGGACCGGGCCCAGGAACTCGATGAGCAGGGCCACACCGACGGGGATGCGGGCGATCGAGGCGAAGTACAGCGCCTGGACGCCCGCCATGGGGAAGGCGCCGTAGGCCAGCAGGAGCCAGGGGCGGGCGCGCAACGCGCTGCGGTGGCGTAGCGCCACGGGCAGGAGCAGCAGGGCGGCGCCGGCCAGGCGCAGCCAGGTGACGTGGAGCGGGTCGAGCCCGGCGTCGATGAGAGGGCGGGCGACGGCGCCGGAGCCGCCGAAGGCCAGGGCGGAGAGGATGGCCAGGCCCAGTCCTTGGGCCCGTCGGGACGTGCGGAACTCAGCCACGATGCTGCCTCGCGGAAAGGCGGGGAAAGATCACGCCGTGATCGTAGCGGGTGGGGTGGGGCGGGAGGTGAGCTGGTGGTCCAGGTCGGGTAGGGCGGGTTCCCCGCGTGTTCTGCCTGGTCGGCGCGGTGGTGCCGGGTGTGAGGCGCTGTGGCGGACTGCCCGGGTGGGCCGTTGTCGGCGTTGTCCGCGCCCTTCCCGGGGCGCGGGCGGGCGGGGATGTGAGGGGCGGGCGGCGTAGGGTCGGGTCCATGACCCAAGGCGTGAGCGATCTGGAGTTCTTCGAGAGCCTGCCGCGCACCCGCGGCGCCGCCACCGCGTTGCTGCGTGACGAGGAGGGGCGGACCCTCTTGGTCAAGCCCACCTACAAGCCCGGTTGGAGTCTGCCGGGCGGGGTCATCGAGATGGGTGAGTCGCCGTTGGCGGCCTGTCGCCGGGAGTGCGCCGAGGAGATCGGGTTCGTTCCGGCGCTGTCGGGACTGGTGTGCGTGGACTGGTTGCCGCGGCACTCCTTCCCCGATGGTCGCCCCGCGACGATCTTCGTGTTCGCCGGGGCGGTGTCCCGTGACGTCTTGGAGCGGGTCCGGTTGCCGGCGGAGGAGCTGTCGGCGGCGGTCATGGCCACCCCCGCTGAGGTGGGGCGGCTGCTGCCCGAGGCGATGGCCCGGCGTATCGGACGGTGTTTGCAGGCCGCCACGACGCTGTACCTGGAGGACGGGCGCGAGGTGTCGTGGGAGGGCTGAGGCGGGGCCGGCCGGCGTCTTCTCGCTGAGCGCGGGATCGCGCGGTGATCACGGATCGGCGCGTTCCGCCTCCCCGTGCCGCCGTGTCCCGGACGTACCCGTAGGGGCCTGGCTGCACCATGGCGGCCTCGGCGCTTACCGGAAGGCGGCCATCCGACGTGATCGCAGGCGCGCGGGATCGGTCACGTCGGTGGGGAGAGGCGGGGCCGGGGCGTCGTGGTGGTGGCGGTCGGTGTGGAGTCCCGGGGCCCGGCGGCAGCGCTGCCGGCCGCCGCGGGGGAACCGCGTGCCGGCGTGGGGTGGCGCTGTCGTGGCGGGGAGCCGGTCGAGCCGTGGAGCGGCGCCGCGGTCGGTCCGCTGGTAGCCCGCGCCGGCCGGGCCGGGCCGTGGTACGCGGCGGTGTCCGTCCCCGTGCCGCACCGTGGTCGGCCTGGCCGGCCACGGTGCGGCCCCTCGGCCCTCGTCGGGCAGCGGGGCATTGCCTCGGCGTCGATCCGGGGCCGGCGGCGCGTGGACCGTTCGCGGGGGCGCTCCGGGCCGGGGCGTCGATGCGCGGCGGTCGGCGTGGGGAGCCTCGCCGTGATCGGGTCGTCGTCCCCGCCGATCCTTTACGGAGCCGCCGAACGCGGGGGCGCCTGTTTCGGCCCGCTGCCGTTGTTGTCGCGGCGCGGGGCGGCCGGGATGGCGCCGGGCCGCGCGGGCCGGCCGGTCCCGGGTCGTCGAGGAGACCCGGGACGCGCGCTCACTGTTGCCCGGCGTCGAAGAGGTCGAGGTAGTGGGTCTTGGCGAACATGCGCGCGGTGTCGACCGCGGAGGGGGTGCCGGCCCGTGGGTCGGCCCCGTTCTCGACGAGGGTGCGCACGACCTCGTCCTCGCCCTTGAAGACGGCGCCGGCGAGGGGGGACTGCCCGCGGTCGTTGAGCCGGTCGAGGTCGGCGCCGCGTTCGCACAGCAGCGCGACCGTCTCGGCGTGGCCGTGGTAGGCGGCCAGCATGACCAGGGTGTCGCCCTTGTCGTTGGTGAGGTTGGCCGGGACGCCGGCGTCCAGGTAGGAACGCAGGGCCTGGGTGTCGCCGCTGCGGGCGAGGTTGAAGACCCGGCCGGCCAGCTCGATGACTCCGGGGTCCTGGGCGGGGTCGGTGGGGTTGTCTGCGTCGTTCACGTGGTCAAGCCTAGTGCGCGCTGCTTCCCGGGCAGGTCAGGACGCGGCCCTGACCGGTGTGGAGGCGTCCGGTTCGGGCGAGCCGGTCTCGTCGCGGGGGCGCGGCGTAGGATCGGCGGTGGGGACGGTCCGCTCCGCCGCAAGGCGCCGGCGGCGGTTTTGTCGGTCGTGGTGGGCCGTGACGCCGGGCCGCCGGTGGCGGCCCCTCCGAGGGGAGGATCCGTGCGCCACATCGTGGGATGTGTGACCGGCGTGGTCATGGCCCTGTTCATCCTGGTGGTCACCGGCTGGTCGGCGCCTCGTCTGGGGGAGCTGGTGGAGACGGGCGGCTCCCTGTTCTCGGGCGAGGGTGTCGTGGTGGTGGGCGTGCTCGGCGTGGTGGCGCTGCTGGTGGCCTGTGTCCTGGTGGCTCCCCGGCTCACGCCGCTCCTGCCGGGTGGGGCCGGTCTGGTCCTGGCCGCCGTCAGTGTCGCCTTCCTGCTCCGTCCGGGGTCGGCCGCCGCTCTGTCGTGGCTTCCCGGCCTGGAGGGGGCACGGCGGCTGGCCGAGCTGGGGCTGTACCTGCCGTTGGCGCTCGCGTTGGTCGTTCCGCTGTTCCTGCCCCTGCGCTGGCGCAGTTACCGGCCGCGCGGCCTGCACGCCGCCGCGGTCGAGCCGCCGGGCGGGGCCGGGGAGGCGGGCCGCCGTCTCGAGTGAGTCCTCCCCGCGGCGGTGGGGAGGCGGGTTCCGTGAGGGGGCCGCGGCCGTAAGCGGCCAGGGACCCGGTCTTGAGCGTCTGCTCAAGAAGGTCTAGGTTCACGATCGTGTTTGAGCGAACGCTCAAACTCTCTCTGTTCCCGTGGAGGCCGCCATGGGCCTGTACGCCGAGATGTGGACCCGAGCCGACCTCCGCTCCATCGGGGAGCGCGCCCGAGATCCCCGAACCCGCCACTGCCACGCCCCTCTCCCCCGCCTGTGGTGTCGCGCTGCTTCGGCTCCGCCGGGGCAGGGCGTCGTGGCGATGGCGCCGCGTCGTCGCGCCCCCCTCCGCGCGTACCCCGGCCGCCCTGCCGGAAGGCGCGGTGGTCATCGGCGGCGCGTCTTTGACCACCCGGTGACGGGGCTCCTGGCGGGCCGGGACGCCGCCGGTTCCCTCGGCCGGGCGCACTCGCCTGGTCGTGGCGTCGCCACCGCGCTCCTTCGACGTCTGGAGACCCGATGACCTCGATCTTCCAACGGGCGCTCGGCCCCGACTTCGCCCGGCTCCACCCTCGACTGCAACGGCGCTTCTCCGTCGGGTTGGACAGCGGGCAGGCGTGCGTGGGATTCGGCACCATGGAGCGGGACTGGCGTGGTGGGGCGTTCGTGCGGCCGTTCCTGGCCCTGGGGGCGACGCGCAACATCCTGGTCCCCGACACCGGACGCGGTGTTCCCTTCACCATCGTCAACTTCCCCTACCTCGACTCGCACGGCAGGGAGACCGTCACCTTCGCGCACTCCTTCTTCTTCCCCGCCCGCCGGCGCCGCTTCGACGCGACCATGGTGTTCGACCCGCGGCGCGGGGGCGTCGTCGACTACCTCGGCACCCACCAGCACCTCGCCAGTGACCTGGAGCTGCGGGCCGGGGAGGACGGTTCGCTGCTGATCCGCTCCGGCGAGCACCGGTTCCGGGAGGGCGTCGTGGACGTCCGCGTCCCCTCGTTGGTCGGTGGTGACGCCGAGGTGTGTGAGTCCTACGACGAACGGGCCGGGTGCTTCCGGGTGCGGGTGAGGGTCGTCAACCGTTGGTTCGGGCCGTTGTTCGGGTATGAGGGTTCCTTCAGCGTCGACTACGTTCCCACCGCGGGGCGGCCGGTGCGCTCGGATCTGCGTCCCCGGCGCGAGGAGGTCCGTCTGTGAGCGAGCAGACCAGGACCCGGCTGCTGGAGGGGGCGTTGCGGTCGCTGGGGCGCGAGGGCATCGCCGCGATCTCGGCCCGTTCCATCGCGGCCGCCGCGGGCGTGAACCAGGCCCTCGTCTTCTACCACTTCGGCAGTGTCGAGGGGCTTCTCGTGGCGGCCTGTCACCATGGCGCCCGCCAGCGGGTGGCGCGCTACCGCGACGGGTTCGCCGAGGTCACGATGTTGAGTGGGTTGCTGGAGCTGGGACGCCGGTTGCACGCCCAGGAGCGGGAGCAGGGCCACGTCGCCGTCTTGGCCCAGTTGCTGGCCGGCGCTCGGACCCATCCGCGTCTGGCCGCGGCGATCGCGGCCGGGCTACAGATGTGGGTCGGTGAGATCGAGGGCGTGCTGGAGCGGGTCCTGGCCGGTAGCGCGGTGGAGGGGATCGTGGACGTGCACGGCCTGGCCCGCGCTGTGGCGGCCTCCTTCATGGGCCTGGAGCTTTATGAGGGGGTGGACGAACAGGGCGCGCAACGCGCCCTGGACGCCTTGGCGCGGCTCGCCGCGTTGGCGGTGGTCCTGGAGGAGCTGGGGCTCTTGGCCCAGCGGGCGCTGCGTGTCCGGCTGCGTCGGGCGGCGGAGGGCCGGGGCTAGGCGGTGGCCGTGACGCCGCGCAGCGCGTCGGCGAGTGGCCCCGCGCCCTCGACCGAGATCCGCCCCTGCCCCACGGCCTCGGCGAAGGAGACGCGGCGTCCGGCCAGGTCGGTGGCGGTGGCGGTGTCCATGGCCAGGCGGGCGGCGGGGACGGTGGGGGCGGGGTCCTTGCGCGCCGGTGTGGGGGCGTTCGGGTCGTCGCCGACCTCCAGGTGGAACGTCCCCTCGTCCAGGCGGACCTCGACGGTTCCGGCCAGGCCGGCCGTTGCGGTGCCGATGTGTTCCAGCAGGGGAAGCGCGAACCAGTGGGCGCGTAGCGCGTCGGTGGGGCCTCGTTCGCCGAGCAGGTCGGCGCCCCATCGGGCCAGGGCGGTGAGGACGGGGGCCAGGCCCTGGCCGCGCGGGGTCAGCGCGTAGACGTGGGCGCCGACGGGTAGGCGGCGCCGTTCGACCAGGCCGTCGCGTTCCATCTCCTTGAGGCGGGCGGCCAGCACGTCGGTGCTGACGCCGGGCAGGTCGGCGTGCAGGTCGGTGTAGCGGCGCGGCCCGGCGAGCAGTTCGCGGACGATCAGCAGTGTCCAGCGTTCCCCGACGGCGTCCAGGGCACGGGCGGCGGCGCAGTAGTGGGCGTAGCTTCGGCGCGGCATGGCAAGCAGTCTAACCACACGGTTGGACTTTCCAAGCGTTGACTTGGTAGAACCAAGTAGCATCGTCGTGTCACGGGGACGCGAGGAGCTGAAAGGCCGCCCAATGGAGTTCAAGCAATCGGGGAAACTCGCCGGAGTCTGCTACGAGATCCGGGGTCCGGTGATCGAGCACGCCAACGCCCTGGAGGAGGCCGGGCACAGCGTCCTGCGCCTCAACACCGGCAACCCGGCCCTGTTCGGCTTCGAGGCCCCCCAGGCCCTCCTCGACGACATCACCCGCAACCTCTCCCGCGCCCACGGCTACAGCGACTCGCGCGGCATCCTGCCCGCGCGCCAGGCCGTGGTCGACCACTACCGCGCCCGCGGGTTCGACGACGTCGGCGTGGAGGACGTGTTCCTCGGCAACGGCGTCTCCGAGCTGGTCACCATGGCGGTACAGGCGCTGGTGGACGACGGTGACGAGGTGCTCGTCCCCGCCCCCGATTTCCCGCTGTGGACCGCGGTCACCCGCCTGGCCGGCGGCACCGCCGTCCACTACACCTGTGACGAGTCGGCCAACTGGTGGCCCGACCTCGACGACATCGCCGCGAGGATCACCGACCGCACCAAGGCGATCGTCGTCATCAACCCCAACAACCCCACCGGCGCGGTCTACCCCCGCGAACTGCTGGAGGGCATCCTCGACCTCGCCCGCCGCCACCACCTCGTCGTCTTCGCCGACGAGATCTACGACCAGATCCTCTACGACGGTCTGGTCCACCACCACCTCGCCCCCCTGGCCCCCGACGTGCTGTGCCTGACCTTCAGCGGGCTCTCCAAGGCCTACCGGGTCGCCGGCTTCCGCGCCGGATGGGTCGTGGTCACCGGCCCGCGCCGCCACGCCAAGGACTACTTGGAGGGGCTGACCATGCTCGCCGGCATGCGGCTGTGCCCCAACGTGCCCGCCCAGTACGCGATCCCGGCCGCGTTGGGAGGCGAGCGCAGCATCCAGGGCCTGGTCTTGGACGGGGGCCGGCTGGCCGAGCAGCGCGACCGCGCCTGGGCCGCGCTCAACGCGATCCCCGGCGTCTCCTGCGTCAAGCCCCAGGGGGCGCTGTATGCCTTCCCCCGTCTGGACCCCGAGGTTTACCCCATCCGCGACGACGAGCGTTTCGTCTTGGACCTGCTGCTGCAGGAGAAGATCCACGTCGTCCAGGGCACCGGCTTCAACTGGCCGCGGCCCGACCACTTCCGAGTTCTCACCCTGCCCCACGCCGACGACCTGGAGGTCGCGATCAGCCGTATCGGCCGCTTCCTGGCCGGCTACCGGCAGGAGGGCTGAGCCGGGCCGTTCGGTTCGCGCCCTGGGGTGAGGACGCGAACCGAACGGGGGTCACAGGTGGCGCGGTGACCAGGCCGCGCTGTCGGAGACGCCCGGCGGCAGCGGCGGCAGGAATCCCGCCCCCGGGACCCGGCGCTCCTCGTCGTGTCCCTCCCGGCCCTCGGCCCCCTCCGCGCCGGCCGGGGCGGGCTGCATCGCGGGCATCTCCTGGGTCGGCGGGACGGGGGCGGTCCCCGGCCGCACCGCCTCGGGGGCGACCTCGGGGGCGGCGGGCGCCTGTTCCCGCGGTGCCGCCTCGGGCGCAGGGGCCGTCTCAGGCGGCGTGGCCTCGTCCTCCCGGTCCTGCCGTGCGGCCTCGACGTCGGGCCGGGGCTCGACCACGGGGGTGTCCGCCTCGGCGGCGGGGGCGGTGGGTTCGGCGGCGAACGCCTCGTGCATGGAGGCGCCGGGCGGGATCCGCTGCCACCAGGCCGCGGCCTCCTCCGCGCCGATCTCCTCCACGACCTCAAGCCACCCCTGGACGTGGGGGTGGCGGCGAACCGAGTTCCAGGTGCGCCGGTAGGGCGGCTCGTCCAGGACGATCACGCGCTCGCCGTCGGCTTCGGGGATGTCCGCGGGCACCCCCTCGTTCCAGATCCACGACCCGTCGGCGGCCGTCAGGTTCCACCAGCCGGTGACGATCTCCTCGGGACGGATCTCCCCGCCCGAGGCCGCCGCCACCCAGCTGGGAGCCGGCCGTTCCCCCGCCAGGCCACGTCCCTCGGCTCCGATGAGGGCGTCGGCCAGCAGCGTGTGGAGCTGGAAGTTGTCGCCGATGCCATCGAAACGGACCCGGAAACCACGCCCCGAGGCGCGGTCGAGGACCAGCGCCGACGCCGCCTCGGACATGCGCGCCAACGCGCCGACCTCGTCGAACTCCGGCAGGAACGCGGCCAGGTGGGCGGCGACGGCGGTGAGGTCCTCGCGCAAGACGGTGTCCTCGCGCACCGCCGCTCGCACCGCGGCCTCACCCAGCATCGTCTTGGCCGACAGGCCATAGCGCCGCGACGTCCACCAGCACATGGTGGCGGCGGGGGCGTTCTCGCCCAGGGCCGCGGCGACCCGCTCCTCATCGGCGGAGGTGACCTGTTCGGGCTCGGGCGGTGTGCCGCCGCCCGTCTTCTCCCAGCTTTGGAGGAACAGCGCGGCGCCCTTGCCGCTGTCGGCGGCGCGGCGCAGGATCTCCACCGCGGTGGGTCCGGGGTCGGTCCCCATCTCCACCAGCGCGCCCGCGACCACCGCCAGGTCCGCGGAGACGCCGGGCCCGGCGTGGTGGCCGGAGAATATGGGGGCGAGCGCCTCCAGGGCGATCGCTCGCTCCTCGGTGGGCACCTGGGAGGCGAGACCGTGCACGTTGCGCACGGCGGGCCCGAACCGGTGGGGGGCACCGGCCAGAGCGGCGTCGATCAGTTCCTGGAAGGCGGCACGAAACGCATCGATCACCCGGGCATCTTTCCACAAATCCGGGCATGGTCGGCTCACAGTCCCAGGCGTGTCACCGCGTTGTCGTCCAAGGGGTTGGCGGTGCGGATGTAGCCGTGCACGGTGCGGGCGTTGGTCCAACGGCCCTGGCGCATGATCTCGCGGTCGCCGGCGCCCCCCAGCGCGGCCTGCGTGGCAAACCCCGAACGCAGCGAGTGCCCGCCGAACGCGGAGGGGTCCAGCCCCGCCCGCTCGGCGTAGCGCTTGACCAGCTCGGCCACCGCCCGGCCGGAGATCGCCCGCTGTCCGATACGCCCGTGGCGGTCGATCGCGGGAAACACCGCCCGGCCGGTCCCATCGGCCAGGTCGGTTCCGGGGTAGACGTGGCAGCGGTGGACCCGCGGGTCCTGCCCGTCGGACTCGGCCTCCAAGAGGGCGCGCACCGCAGCAGGGCCGCCGTCGCGCTGGGCCTCCACCAGGTCGGCCCAGGCCGCGAAGGCGCACACCGGGCAGGTGTGGGGCCGCCGGCCTCGGGGCAGGGCCACCTGCTGGGCGTGGCGGGCCTCCTGGTCGGTCTTGGTGACGGCCAGGCGCACGAGGAGCAGCGGTTCACCGGTCTTGGGGTCGGTGTCCACCGCCACGTCGTCGAAGGACAGGGCGGCCAGCTCGCTACGGCGCAGCGCCCCGGCGAACCCGGTGAGCAGCAGTAGCGCGTCACGGCGCCGCGCGGCTCCGGTGGGGTGGCCGGGAGCCGGACGCTCCTCCAACAACGCCTCCAGGGTGTGCAGGAGCACCGGCCGCTTGCGGGCGGGCCGGGCGCGGCGTCGTCGCCGGATGCCCCGCAGGGTCATGCGCACCACATCGGCGCGGGTGGGCGAGGCCAGGCCGTGGGCGGCGTGCACCGCGGCGATCGCCGCGGCCTTGCGTTCCAGGGTCGAGGGCGACAGCGCCCAGCGGTGCGGGTCGTCCTCGCGCACGGTGTCGGCGGCGGCCGCGAGGTAGACCGCGACGTCCACCGGGTCGGCCGGCAGCGACCGGCGCCCCTCCGCCAGGCACCAGGCGGTGAAGGCCACCCAGTCGGAGCGGTAGGCGCGCAACGTGTTGGGCGACTGGGCCGCGGCGAGGTAGCGGCCGAGCGCGCCGGCCTGCTCCTCGTCGAAGCGCCGGCGGACCGCCTCCAGCGCCGCGACGTCGATCAGCACGCTGTGGGCCACGTGGTCCAGGCCCGTGCGAACTTCGGCGGGCAGGACCTCGCCGATCTCCTCGGGGTCTTCGGCGGAGGTCACGACGCTCCCGTGAAGGCGGTGGTCATGGCGGACAGGAGTTCGGCCGGCGGGGCCAGCCACAGCAGCGCGGCACCCGACAGCAGCGCCGCGATGGCGAACATGACGGCGGCGACCCGGCGGCGCAGCCGGAGCGCGAGGGCCACCCCGCACAGCGGGACGATCAGGGCGCAGACCACCAACAAGACGAGGTACCAGGCGGCGTTGCGCCGGGCGCCCGCGCCGACCTCGCCGGCCCCCAGCATCGCGAACGCCTCGGCCAGGTAGAACACGAAGAAGAGGGCCGAGCCGCCCGCCCATATCAGGGTCAGCGCGCTCCACACCAGCAGCGGCCAGCGCGCGGGGATGTCGACCACGACCGGATCGCGCCTGACCGTCCGCGTCGGTGTGGGGGCCGCCCGCCCGCCCTGCTCCCGCGTGGGCGTCGCGCCACGGGGCCTGCGGGTCTTCCTCTTCTTGGGTGACACACGTCCCTCCGCACTGGTTTCCCGGCGGCCGGCCGGCCGCCCCGCATCACCCTAGGACCTCGCGCGGGTGCATCGGACGGCCCGCCGGGGCCGGGCGAGCGGGGAAGGGGGACGGCCGGGGAGGCTCGGCGTCCCTGCGGCCGCGCAGGCTGGGCGGGCACGGCCCAGGTGGTCTGTGTGGGGATCGGGCGTGACCGGCTTCACGGCGCAGACCAGGGCCCCATCAGGCGAGGCCGGACCCGGGTAACGGAAGGAGCCGTCCGGGCAGGCGAGGCGCCGGCCACGGAAGGAGCCGTCCGGGCAGGCGAGGCGCCGGCCACGGAAGGAGCCGTCCGGGCAGGCGGGGCGCCGGCCACGGTGGCGCCGTCTCGCCCCGTGCCTCCAGGGGCGGGTCAGGGCGCCGCGGCGGTCATGACCGACAGCGCGCGCCGCACCCCGGGGCGCGGGGGGTCATCCGGGCAGGAGCAGCGTTCCCGAGGCGAACACCACCGGCCACAGCAGCAGGACCAGTGACAGGCGCGCGGTGAGCGGGTCGTCGGCCACCGTCGCGATCGCCGCACACAGCAACGGCAGGCCGACGGCCGCGCCGACACCGAGCGTGTACCATTCGGCGGCCGAGCGCACGCCTTCCCCCGACTGGGTCGCGGCGATTCCGTTGAGACAGCCCACCGGGCCCAGCAGCATGCAGAGCACGGCGAGCACTCCCACGGTCAGGCGCACGCCCCGCTGGCGCCGTTGCGGTGCGCCGGGACCGCCTTCGGGCGTTGACATCGTTCTTCCCTTCCAAGGTCGTGGCCGCTATGGGCGCCGTGGTTCAGGCGGGAAGGCGGAGCAGGTCGCGCTCGTCGAGGAAGTCGGCGACGGCGTCGGCGAGCTCGGGGATCCCCCGATCCGCCACCTCCAGTTCCAGCACGGGCAGACGCGAGGAGGCCGCGGCGGCGCGCAGCTCCTCCTGTTCGCGGACGAACGTCGACAGGTCGTCGTACTGGGAGGGGTTTCCCGACACCTTCAACCGCTCGGCGCGCGCCGCCGGGAAGGTGGCGGGCGCGCGCGTGCACAACACCACCACGAAGCCCAACGGGGCCAGGCGCTCCTCCAGCCAGCCGAAGTCGTAGTGGCGGCCCAGGCGGGCCTGGTGCACCCGGGTCGACAGGTGGAAGCGGTCGACGATCCAGGAGTAGTAGCGCTGGAGCTCAAACATCCGCACCCAGGTGCGGTAGGTCTCCAACGCCGGGTCCGCCAGCTCGGGGCCGAAGTCGATCAGGCTGGGCCCCCACGCCTGGTTGGACAGTCCGCTCCACTCGGCCGAGACCAGCGGCGAGTGGTAGCGGTAGCGGCGCGGGCCCACGATACGGGGGTGCTCGTTCAGCGCGAACGCCAGATCGGTCTTGCCGGTCAGGCGGGTGCCCTCCAGGATGATCTTGGGGCACAGCGGAGTGGTGGGGATCGAGGTCACAGCGTAATCCAACGCGGTCGCGGCGCCGTGATCAAGACCGTGGGCGTGTGGCGATGGCCGGTCGCGGACTGCGGGGGCGGACACGGGCAGCGCGCCGCCGTGGTGGTCGGCCTCCCCGGCGTCCATGCGTGCCGTCCCCGCCGGTCCGGGCCGTGGTGACGAGACGACGGTCGGGCGGGGCCGTCTCAGGGGCGCGGGGTCCAGCGCGTTTCCCCGGCGGGCGGCCAGGGGCGGGCCCGGGCGCACAGGTCGGCGAAGCCCGCCAGCACCCGCAGCTCGCCCACCGAGCGGGGCGCCGCGGCGACCAGTCCCGGGGAGTAGACCAGCGCGGCGAGCACCTGCGCCCGGGACAACGCGACGTTGAGCCGGTTGCGCGAGAGAACGAAGTCCAGCCCCCGGGTGGCCTCGGCCGCGCTGGAGACCGTCATCGAACAGACCACCACCGGCGCCTCCTGCCCCTGGAAGCGGTCCACGGTGCCCACCCTGACCTGCTCCAGGCCGGCCTCCTCCAGTGCCCGCCGCAGCGCGCGGACCTGGAGGTTGTAGGGCGCCACCACGAGGATGTCGGCGCCGGTCAGCTCGCGCGGCGGCGCGCCCGGTTCGCTGAAGCCCGTCCCGACCAGGCGCGTGACCAGGTCGAGGACCGCCGTGACCTCCTCGGGGCTGTGGGTGGCCCGCCCGGCGTGTTCCACCTCCACCCGGTACAGCCCGGGTTCGGCGGCCTGGAGATCGCGCAGCGCCGCGCAGGGGTGGGCGTGCAGCAGCCCCCGGTAGGACAGGTGCGACACCGGGGCGCACACCGCCGGATGCATCCGGCGGGTCTGGTCCAGGAAGTAGCCCATGGAGGGGGCGATGATCTCGTCGTCGCCGACCAGGTGCTCCAGCGCGGAGGCGTCGGCGCCCTCGCCGTGAGTGCCCTGGACGACCTGCGGTAGCTGCTGGGGGTCGCCGAGCAGGACCAGGTTGTGGGCGGCGGCGGAGACGGCGAGGGTGTCGGCCAGGGCGAACTGCCCGGCCTCATCGACGATGAGCACGTCGAAGGGGTCGGCCAGGATCGTCTCGTTGGCGAAGTTCCAGGCGGTGCCGCCGACCAGGTAACCGCCCTCCTGCCCCGAACGCCACCCCGCCAGTGCCTTGATGTCGCGCGGCTGGTGCCAGGGCAGGTCGGGGTCGGCCTTCTTCGCCGGACGCTTGGCGCAGGGCAGGTCCGCGCCGGCCGCCCGCACCGCGGCCGACAAGACGTTCTCCACCGCCTTGTGGCTGGTCGAGCAGACGCCCACGCTGCGTCCCTGGGCGACCAGGTGGGTGATGAGCCGCGCGGCCAGGTAGGTCTTGCCGGCCCCCGGTGGCCCCTGTACCGCCAGGTAGGAGGAGTCGAGCCGTTCCACCGCCGCGATCACCGTGGCGACGAGATCACCGTCGTAGTGGGCGGGGTCGGGCAGCTCACCGCCGTCGCGCAACCGGGGCGGGCGGCGGCGCAGCACGTCCAGTCCGGCGCCCTCGCGCGGTGCGGGCAGCGCGGCGACGGCCTGTTCGGCCACCCCGTGCAGCGCGGTGTCCTTGGGCGCCGAGCGCACCGGCGGGCCGGGCAGCACCGCGATCGGCGCGCGGGCGTAGGTGTCGCCGGGGTCGGCGGTCTCCACCAGCGTGACCCGGTCGGGGCCGGCGCTGTGGACGCGGGCGGTGACCGCGGTGGCGGGCTGGCCGGGCGGCCCCGCGTACAGCAGCCGCACGTCGTCGCCTGCGCTGTAGGGGTGGGGGCGGGCCGGGTCGGCGCGCACCTCCAGCTCGCGTCGGGACTTGCGCTGGCGGCCGGTGGGCTCCTGCCACTCCCCCGCGCGCACCCGCACCGGGACCAGGCAGTCGTTGTCGGCCTCCAGCTCCTCGACCGGCGCGGACAGGCGGCGGAAGTAGTCCCACCACGACGGGTTCTCCTCGCGCCGGTAGTAGCCGACGAGGGCGGCGAGCAGGGCGCGGGCCTGCTGGTCGGCGTCGCGTGCGGCGGGGTCGGCGGGGACCCCCTCCAGCAGCGGGTCGGTGAGGGCGCGCAGGCGGGCCTCCACTTCGGCGCGCAGGCGGGCCCGCTCCGCCGCCGCCTCGGGGTCCTCCTCGATCAGCTCGGACTGGCGCAGCGGTCGCACGGTGATGCCGTGCTCGTCGCGCCGTTCCTCCAGCCAGTCGCGCAGCCGGGCCGTGGACACGCAGTCGTCGCGGTTGTAGGCGGCGATGTCGGCCAGGATCTTCTCGGCGCGTTCGGACTCCCCGGCCTCGCGGGCGGCGAGGTAGTCGGCGTAGGCGTCGATGCTGGAGGTGGCGGTGGTGACCTCGCCCGAGCGTCCGCCTCCCAGGTAGAGCGGCTCCAGGTACTTGATGGAGTAGGAACGCTGTGACACGCGCAGGCTCTTCTTCACCACGGTGTACAGGTCGACGAGCCGTCCGCCGCGCAGGAGTTCATCGACCTCGGTCTCGCGGGTGGCGAACGCGGCGGCGAGCAGTTTGAGCCGGTCGGCCTCGTAGGAGGCGTAGTGGTAGATGTGGGCGTCAGGGTCGGCGTCCATGCGGGCGACGGCGAAGTCCACGAACTCCTCGAAGGCGCGTTTCTCGCCGGCGCGGTCGTGGGCCCAGAAGGGGTGGAAGAGGGTCTGTCCCTCCTCCTCGGTCACCGCGCCGAACAGGTACTCCAGGCCGCGTTCGCCCGCGTCCCCGTAGTAGGGGTAGCCCTCCATGTCGAAGAACACGTCGCCGGGGCTGGGCGCGGGCAGGGAGGCCAGCCCCTCCTCGGCGTAGACCTCGGCGATGACGGTGCCGACGGGGTCGTCGACGGTGCGGGTGGCGTCCTGGCGGACCTGGAGCGCGGCCTGTTCGCGCAGGCGGGTGTAGGAGTGGCGGGGCAGGGCGGCGGGGCGGTCCTCCTCGGTGGCGGCGGCCAGCGCGTCGATCGTGGTGATGCCCACGTCGTGCAGCTTGCGCACCTGGTCGGTGCGGATCCCGGCGACCAGGGACAGGTGGCGGGCCCGGGAGCGGCCTTCGGCGCACATGGCCGCGTAGCCGCAGCGTTCGCAGGTGTGCCGGGGCTCGCCCCACAGTGGCCGGGGCAGTGAGGCGGGCGTGTCCAGCCGGCGCACGAGGCGGTCGCGTACGGGGGCGAGGAAGGGGATGAACTCGGCGACCCGGTGGGAGCGGATGGCGCGGTCGCCGGTGAGCAGGTGCATCTGCTCGGGTGGGCGTGGCGCGACCCGGGACAGGGCGTCGGCGTAGGCGGCCAGCTGGAGGACCGCTCCGGGGCCGGGGTCGCGGGCGAGTTTGGTGTCCCAGGGCTCGTAGGAGCCGTCACCGGGGCGCCGTTCGCCGGTGGCGGGGTCCACGCGGGTGCTGATGAGGAAGTCCGCGCGGCCGTGGAAGGCGACGTGGGGGGCGATCGGCTGGTAGAAGACGCCCTGGTAGATCACCGGGGCGCCGGCCGCCATGGCCTCCGTGGTGGCGCGTGCCGCCGCGGTCATCGCGGCCTCGGTGGGTTCTGGGTCGTCGATGGCGACGACGCCGTCGCCGAACAGTTCCCGCAGGCGCTCCAGTTCGGCCTGCTCGTGGGCGGCTCCATGGCGGGCGACGAGGGGGTCGATGTCGGCGGGGACCGGCGCGCCGGGGACCCGGGCGGCCAGCGCGGCCTTGAGCGCGCTGCGGTGGTCGCACTCCATCGCGTCGACGAGATCGGTGGGGGAGATCACCCAACCCGACACGGTGCGAAACACCGGCACGCCCCTTCCCGGCAGTGGAACTCCCGGGGAATTGTGTCACGGCCCCGCCGTGGCGGGGCCGTGACACGGGCGGGCCGTGGCGTCGGGGCGGCGGGTTACTCGACGACCTGCCATTCGACGTCGACGACGCCCTGGCTGGCCGAGGCGATGGTCTCGAAGGCGGCCGTGGACAGGTCCAGGCAGCGGCCGTCGATGTAGGGGCCGCGGTCGTTGATGCGCACCGTGACGCTCTTGCCGTTGGCGGGGTTGGTGACCTCGACCATCGTGTGCATCGGCAGGGTCTTGTGCGCCGCGGTCATCGCGGAGGGGTCGAAGGTCTCGCCGCTGGCGGTGGGCTGGGGGTCGCTGTACATCGACGCCTCGCAGCTGCCGCCCTGGCCGGTGGGGGCCAGCGAGGTGCCGGAGTCGCCCGATGCGCCGGTGGAGGCGGTCTCCCCGGTGTCCTGGGGCTCCTCGCGGGGTTCCTCCTTCTCGGCCTGGCGGGCCGAGCCGTTGAAGGCCTGGACGGCCTGGTCGGCGGCCTCGGCGCGTAGCCGCTCGGCCGTCTGGGGGTCCGGGGAGGAGACGGCGCCGTTGGAGAGCGGGGCCAGGGCCGCGGTGCGGGCCTGGGGGACGGCGGCGGCCCCGGGCGTGGTGGCGGGAGCGTCCAACGCGGCGGCGCCCGCGGTGGCGCCGGCGACGACGACGGCGCCGGCGGCCGCGGTGGCGACGACCAGGCGCTTGGACTTCATCCGGGCGAATGGCGCGGGGCGAGAGGGCCGGTGAGTGCCCACGGCGAAGATCCTTTGATCGGGAGCAAGGGACGTGGCCGCGCGGGGTTCCACGAAGGGTGGGCAGAGCGGCGACGGCCACCGGCCACCCAGAGCACGGGGTGGCGTCGTAGGGGGCGCCGGGATCGGTGTGACCTCGGGGGCGCCGTGTCCGAGCGTATGGGTAACGGGAGAGTAACGGAACCCGAAAGGCGGAATTTGTGGGACAAGTCACGTATTTTGGCAGGTTTTGCCCGTTTTGTCGGTCCGGTCATGCGCACACCGCCCTCCTCCCCTCACCCACGGTGCCGACAGGGCGCTATTCCGCGCTTCGGCGCGTTGGGCACGTGTCTACCGGCGAGAGGAAAGCGGGGACAACGATCTGCGGCGATTTTGCCGAGACGGGACAACCCCTCCCGCCGGCCCACCGGTTCCGGGCTCACCCACGGCGTGGCGGCACCGGAACCCGCTCCAGGTCGGCGGCCAGCACGATCTCTCCCCCGAAGTGCCGCGCGGCCTGCTCCACGAACCGCTCGTCCGCGTCCTGCTCATAGCGTTCGGAGATGTGGGTGAGCACCAGCCGACGCACCCCCGCCTCGGCCGCGATCCGCCCCGCCTGGCCGGCCGTCAGGTGCCGGTAGGCCCCGGCCAGCTCCTCCTCGGCGTCCAGATAGGTGGACTCGATCACCAGCAGGTCGGCCCCCTCGGCCAGCCGCACCGCGTTGTCGCACATCCCGGTGTCCATCACGAAGGCGAACACCTGCCCGCGGCGGACCTCGCTGTGGTCGGCCAGGTACACCCGTTCCCCCGCGGCGTCCAGGACCGACCCCTCCGCCTTGAGACGGCCCACCGCCGGCCCGCTCACACCGCGCGCGGCCAGCCCCTCGGCGCGGATACGCACACCGTCGGGTTCGGCCAGGCGGTACCCGTAGGTCGGGATCCGGTGCTCCAGCGGCAGAGCGGTCAAGGTGAAGTCGGCCTCTCCCGGCAGCTCGGCCACCGCCCCCTCCACGGGCTGGGCCACGATCGAATCGGTGTCGGCGAACTCGGTGGCGTGGCGCAGCCGGCGCCAGTACCGCTCCCCCGCCGCGGGGAACGCCACCCGCACCTCGTGGGACACCCGGTCCCGCGCGATCCGCTGCACCACCCCGGGCAGCCCCAGGCTGTGGTCGCCGTGGAAGTGGGTCACGCAGATCCGGGTCAGGTCGTGCGCGGCCAGCCCGGCCAGCCGGAGCTGGCGCTGGGTCCCCTCCCCCGGGTCGAACAGCAGACCGTGGGAGTCCCAGCGCAGGAAGTAGCCGTTGTGGTTGCGCCGTCGGGTCGGCACGGCGCTGGAGGTCCCCAAGACGACGAGTTCACGCATCGACATGCAGGGGATCATCCCAGCTTCGCCACGGGGCGGCGACGCGATATCCCGCGCACCCGGCACAGGAGAACCGCGTTCCAGCGCCACCGCCCAGCAGCGAAGCGAGGCTCCGGCGCGCTGGGCCAGGGACGCCCCCGACCCCCGGCCTCCCCCGCCTCCAGCGCGGGCCGTCTCTCACCCCGGCACCTCCCCGGGGTGAGCGCCCGCCGTGACAGCCGGACCTCGCAGCGATCCGGCCCCGCCCAGGTCGGCCGGCTCCGGGCGGGGTCGACGGCCAGGACGGCCGCGCGCAACCGCCGCGCCGGCACCGTGTGGCCCTCGACCCCCGGACGTGGGCTCCTCGGCCGGCCCGCGCTCAGCGGATCCGGACCGGCCGCGGCGAGCCGCGGGGACGGCCGCCTCGCCAGGGCCGAGGGGAGACGCGGCGCTCGGGGACGCCGCCCGGTGGAAGGACGTCGGTGCCCGTCCCCAGGGCATTGGGTACCGGCCCGCGTGGGCCGATGGCCGCCCCGGAAGGTCAGCCCAGACGGTGGCGGGTCACCTCCGGCATGCCCTCGGGGAACAGCACCGCAGCGGGGTCGGTCAGTTCGACCCCGTTGAGGACGGCGACGGTCCGCGCCAGTTCGGCGTTGTTCAGATGCCCGCCCACCGCGCGAATGGCCTCACGCAGCGCCGTCACCACCTCGACACCGCGTGCCAGCACCGCGTAGTGCGCCGCCACGGCGGGCGTCCGCGACTGGCAGGCCGCGCAGTGCAACAGCACCCGCTTGCCCTCGGCCCGCAGCGTTGCGACGGCGCGCGCCGCCTGGTCCAGCACGAAGTGCAGATTGGAGTTGATCCCGGTGGTATCGGCCAGCCACACCTCGACGGTGTCGCGTGCCGGTAAATGGGCGGGCATGTCCCCGGCACCGACCTGGCACAGCGACACCACGGCCTGGGCATCGGCGGCGGTGGGAACGTAGGGGAGGTTGCACAGGATCACGCCGGGGTCATGGGGGTGCGGCACCTGGAAGGGGGCGTAACGGTTGAAGGGCAGGGAGGAGGCGCAGTCGACCTCGGGCCACGTATCCGGCCGGGATCCGCGAAGGGCCACCGCCGCGCCGGTGACCAGACGGCGCAGCGGCAGGATGTCGGCGAGCCTGCGCTGGATCTCCAGCGGGACCGCGGAGACGCCCCAGCGCGCCCCCGCCAGGGCACCGGCGTACAACGCGGCCTCCGGCCCCCCAGAGGCGCGGGCCGACCGGATCGCGTCGACCAGGTGACGGCAGGGGAACGTCCGGCGGGCCGGATCCAGCCGGGGCACCGGTGTGGTGGTCACCGCCCGCCAGGCCGCGGAGATCGGACCGTAGGCCGACGTGGACGCGGCCGGTATGAGCACCCCCTCCTCGACCGCGCGGCACAGGGCCAGCGCCCAGGCGAGCTCGGCCTCGGTGTCGACGGCCTCGGCGACGGCCCGCGGGTCGTCCAGGTGCCGCAGCGCGGTCATGACCAGCCAGGCCAGGTAGGAGGAACCCGTCCCGTCGGCGTCGGGCCGCTCCAGCGCGCCGATCTCCGAGTCGGGGAGCCGGGCCAGGCAGGCCGCCATCGCCGCCCCGGCCAGGGCGCCGGCGGCACGATCCAGCCGGGGGTACTCCAGGCGCCAGTCGTCCGCTCGCCCAGGGATCGTCGTTGTCACGGGAAACCTCCCACTCCTCGCCTGAACGGCCGTTGCGGATATTCCCACGCGCCGATCAAGTAGCACCGCGCCGCCGCTTCCGGCCAGGCCGTTTTCCCCAGGGGAGGAACATGGGAAGGCCGTGGGGAAGGGGTCAGCGACCCCGGAGGGAATTGTAGAGGAGGCGCCGCATCAGGGCCTCGGCCGGACCCGGACGTCCCGCGCGGTGCAGGGCGTAGGCGCCCGCGACCGTGACCAGCCAGATCGCCGTGGCCAGCGCGGCCATGGAGGCGCTGCCCAGGTAGGCGCCCAGCCCCAATCCCCAGGCGGCCAGCAACGGCGAGAACAACAACGAGTGGGTCAGGTAGCACGACAGCGACCGCTCCCCCGCCGCCGCGATCGCGGTCACCACCGGTCCCCCTCGGGACCGCGTCGACCACCAGTGGGCGATCAGGCCGAACAGGGCCACATAGCCCAGTCCGCCGGCCAGGCCGGTGGTGCTCTGGAGCACCTGGAGGACCCCCTGCTCCCCGACCGCGGCCGCCGGCACCCGCAGCAGGCCCACGTGCGCCAGCGCCGACGGCAGACCGCCCAGCCACCCCACCGTGATCCCCGCTGCGGCGGTCCAGGCGAGCAGGACCAGATGACGGCCGGGCTCCTCCAGGACGCGGCGGCGCGCCGCCCAGATCCCCAGCAGCATCATCAGGTGCCCGCCGAACGACAGCGCGGCACCGCCGAGTGTCACGAAGGTCCATGTCACCAGACGGGTGCCGACGGCGGCGAGGGCGTCGTCCTCACCGGCCGCATAGGCCACGAACGACGGTTGCGCCGCGGGCGCGCCGAGTCCGGCGAGGTCACCGCTGAACACCGCCGCCACCGCCGGCGCCGTGGACATGGCCACCAGCGCCGCGGCCACCGCGCAGCCCGCCAGCAGGAGGCGGTCGCCGCGCCGCAGGAACAGCGTGGCCAGGACCAGGCTCGTCAGCCCGTAGGAGCCGATGATGTCACCGGCCATGAGCAGCGCCGCGTGCGCGAAGCCGAAGACGACGAGCCACAGACCACGCCGGCGCACCAGCGCCACCGCCCGGCGCGCCGGCGTGCCGGCCGCGGTCTGGCGCAGGTACAGCCCGGCCATGCCGTAGCCGAACAGGAAGGCGAACAGCGGGTAGGCGCGCAGGTCCAGCGCCACGATCATCGCGAACTGGACGACGCGATCCGCCGTGCCGCCGTCGATCGGGTGCCAACCGGAGGGGCCGTGCTCGGCGGCCCACAGGTGGAAGGCGGTGTTGGAGACGACGATGAGCAGCAGCATCACGCCCCGGGCCAGGTCGGGGGCGAGGGCGCGCTCGTCGGCGCGCACGCCCGCGCGGGCCGGTGCCCGGTGGGAGGAGGACGGGGAAGGGGGCGGGGGTTCGCCCGCGGTTCGGCGCATGCCACGACGTTAGGGAGAGGGGCGCCGGCCGCGCCTCGGCTGAAAGTACGGCCTCGCCCGACCGAGGTACTCCCGTGCGGGTGCGCACTCGGTCGAAAGCGCCGCCGGTCTGGGGCTGAGGAACATCAGAACGAAACCCCGCTCTAAGCGTTTCGCTTCTACTCGTACCGTCTGGGGATATGCCGGCTGAGTTCCTCACTGATGAGCAGGCGGCTCGCTACCGTCGCTATGCCGAGCCGCCCTCGCACGCTCACCTGGACCCTTTCTTCCATCTCGATGGCGCCGACTGGGAGCTGATCGCGTCCAAGCGGCGCGGTGTCAACCGCCTCGGCTTCGCCGTACAGCTGTGCACCG
Organism: Marinactinospora endophytica; assembly: GCF_054780875.1. NCBI lineage: Bacteria > Bacillati > Actinomycetota > Actinomycetes > Streptosporangiales > Nocardiopsidaceae > Marinactinospora > Marinactinospora endophytica. The sequence continues at coordinate 46,766 of NZ_BAAGVM010000005.1, forward strand.
CCCGCGCATGGGGTATTTTCACCATTGACCTGGGCGAGATCCCCAACAACGCCGTGGTCTACCTCGCCGAGCAGCTTGAGATCGCCGACTTCGTCCCGGCCTCCTCCCGGTGGACCGACCCGCCCACCCCACCGCCATTCGCCACATGCGCCTGGATGATGTGGATCCCGGCAACCGCCGCCTGGTGATCGCCGGTCGACTCCATCCACTGGACGACCTGACCCGGCAGACGCTCATGGAATGGCTCGGCTACCGGCGGACCCGCTGGCCGAACACCGCAAACCCGCGCCTGATCGTCAACCAACAGACAGCGGTGGAGGCCGGGCCTGTCAGCAAGGCCTGGATCACATCGGCCTTTCGCGGCCTCAACGCCACGCTCGAACGCCTCCGCACCGACCGGCAGCTTGACGAGGCGTTCACTCGCGGACCGGATCCGCTGCACCTGGCCGCCGTGTTCGGACAACCGACTCCGATCCCACGGAAGATCGTTGGTAGCCGGGCGGACGGCCCGGGGAAGACGACCGGCCGGTGAGGAGCGGTAGGGGTGGCGCGTGATCTGGACCTGGATGAACTCCTGGATGCCTTCAACCTCCCCGCCGACAAGCTGAAGCTGCTGCGTAACAAGTCCGGCGCGACCCGTCTCGGGTTCGCTGACTCTTAACCAGCGGGTTTGGGGTTCGAGTCCCTGATGGCGCACACATATAAACGCAGGTCAAACGCGATGCAGGGACGAATCGGGCAGACTGTTCGCCTGTTTCGTCCCTTTTCTGTGCTCCGTGCTCGCTCCCCGCCCCGGTGGGGACGCCCTGATGGGGCGTGGTCCAGGGGGATCAGCGCGGCGGTGGCCTCGGCGGCGGCCCGCGCGACCTCGGGGTACACCGTCTGGTAGGTGTCCTGGGTGAAGAAGGCTGTCGAGTGGCCCAGTTCGGCCGAGACCACCTTGACGTCGACTCCGGCGGTGAGGCTGAGTGATGCGGCGCCGTGGCGCAGCCCGTGCAGGGTGATCGGGGGCAGTCCGGCCTCAGCGGCGAGCCGGGTGAACTGGTCGGTCACCCATGCCGGGGCGGCGCGCCCTCTCCAGGAAAGTGGCGGTCTGCTCAGGAGTCCACACCAGCACGGGGGGAGGATGCCTGGCCGGTTTTGCGGTAGCGCTTAAGAAAGTGCGCCAGCGGGGGAACCGGAAACCGCGGCATGTCACACGCCCATAGGAGGCATTGGCGCTCCTTCGTCCGAGGTCTGATTCGGCGGGGCATCTGCTTGCGGCGATGCTCAGAGATAGTTCGACGCTGGAGTAGGTCACCCCTGTAGGGTGCAGCCATGACGGAACAGTCCTTCGTGGCAGTGCAGCGGCGTGCGGCACGAGCGATTCTGATCGACGATCAGGCACGCCTAGTGCTGATAAAGCGAACCAAGCCGGGACAACCGCCGTACTGGACCACCCCGGGCGGTGGAGTCGAAGCCAACGACGATTCCGTCGAGACGGCGTTGCACCGCGAACTGGCCGAGGAACTGGGGGCGACGGCTGTAGGGGCGTCGCAGGTTTTCCTCTTCAGTTCGTCATCCGATGCCGGTGTGGCTGTGCAGCACTTCTTCGTGGCCAGGCTGTCGGCGTTGGACGAGTCCGCCCGCAGTGGACCGGAGTTCGATGACCCTGCTCGAGGGGGGTATGTGCTGGAACGGGTGCCGCTGCGGAGCCAGGAGTTGGCGTCGATCGATCTGAAGCCGACGGCCTTGAAGGAGTTCATCCTTGCCAACGACGTAGCGCTCCTGGCCGAGGTGGCACCCCTGGTTTGAGCAAGTGGCTCGAGCCGCGAGGTGGCACAGCGCAGTCAGAGACGTGGCTCATCTCCGTATGTGATCGCCTGTAATGGTGCCCATAAACGGGATGGGTCCAGGTGGAAGTCCTTGGCGAAATCGAATACTGCTACGGGATCTCGGCTTCCAATATGCAGGGCGGCCACAGCACCGATAAGGAGCCGGTGGGACACGATCAGGACTGGACCGTGTCTGAATGCGAGGTCACCTGCGATGGTCGCAGCGCTTTGTGCCCGCGAGCTGAAGGCGTGCAGGCTTTCCCCGCCCGGAAGCGCGCACTGCGTGTTCTGGGCACGCTGGTTGCGCCAGGCGCGATAGTCGTCCGGGTACTCCTCGGGCGTGCGTCCGAGCACGCATTTCGGGGCGATCCACTCGGTGAAGGCGCCTATGGGCGCGCCTAAACGGGCACCGAGTGTGCTTGCGACGATCGCTGCGGTCTGGCGGGCTCGGCGTAGCGGGCTGGGGATGACGAGAGCGGGCGGTTCATAGTGGCTGCGCAGACTGTGTGCGGTCATTTCGACTTCGACGGCGCCCTTGAAGATCAGCGGGCTGTCCGGGCGAGGGTGGGCGTGCGGGCGTTTCAGCCCGTCTTCGCAGGTGCCGTGACGCATCCACAATATGGCTGAGTTCATGTCATGCACCAGCCGCCGTCGATGGTGAGGCACTGGCCGGTGATAAAGCCGGCGTCGGGGGACACGAGGAATTCGACGGCGGCGGCGATGTCTTGGGGACGCCCGCGTCTTTTGATGCACTGGCGCTCGAGTTGGCGACCGGCCATGGCTTCGGGATCGCCGACGACGGCTCGTTCGGCGGGGACCTCGATGGAGCCGGCGCGAATGCAGTTGACGGTGACGCCATGTACACCTAGTTCCCGCGCCAAGGCACGGACGAGTCCTTCTAGTCCGCTCTTGGCCGCGATGTACCCGGCGAGATCGATGCGGCCGAGTTGGGTCAGCACCGAGGAGACGGCGACGATACGGCCGTTGCCACGCCGGGTGAGTACGGGAGCGGCGAACTTGGCGCACGCGGCGTGAGTGATGAGGTTGGTCTCGATCTGGTGGCGGAAAGTAGTGAGATCGAGGTCGTTCCATGGTGTGCGTGGATAGGCGCCGGCATTGGAGACAAGGACTGCCAGGTGTTCGCCGACCTGGTTTATCGCGCGTTCCAGCGAGTCGATGGTGCACTGTCGGGTCAGGTCTCCGATGACGGTGACGACGTCGGCTCCCGCCTGTTGCGCCTGGCCGACCACATGACGGAGGCCGTCATCGTTGGCGAGGTGGGTCAGGATCAGATCGTGTCGTACAGCCAGGCGTGTGGCGATCGCCGCCCCGATCCCGGACCCGGCTCCGGTGATGAGGGCGATGGGACGTGGCATGTCAGGTGGCCTCCATTGGATCCGGGGTCAGCGCGAGGAGATCAGCGAGCCGGGTGGCAGGGTCGAGGGTTTCCGCGAGCAAAGCAACAGAAAGCGCAGTTTCGCGTGGGTTCAGTTCCGCAAGGTTGTAGACGGCCAACAGCCGCATCACCAGGTAGGGGCGCAGCCAGCTCATGAGGTCTTCTATGCCGAGCAGTCGAGCGAGCGGGAGAACAATCTCGGATAGATAGCGACGGAGCACATGCTGGCGAGCAGGACTGGGTGAATGGCAGTAGTGGATGACGAGCGTGGAGCCTCGGTAGTGAATCCGCACTGCAGGCTCGGCAAGCGAGGCTCGGGCGAGAGCCGCGGGGTGATCGCGAAACGCGGCTGGTGCCTGGTGTGGAGTGAGCCAGGCGCCGTGTAGACGTTGGTAGATCAGGAAGCAGGCGAACTCGCCTGGGAGGGCGTTGAGGCCTCCGGTGTCATAGTCGAACCACACCGGGCCGCCTTCGGATGACCAGCCGATGTTGACGTCGGTGGGATCGCCTTGGGTGATGGCGGCCCACACAGGCTTGTGGGGTGCGAAATGTGCCCGCAGCCAGGTCAGTAGCGCATCGAAGTCCATTTGATGGTCGCGGCCGTTGACGGCGAACGTGGTCTGTGCCCATTGCGAAGGCCGGAGTCCTCGCTGTCCTTCATACATCACAGACCACGGCGTATCTGGCCGATAGTAGCAGTCGACCCGTCCGCCAGTTCGAGCACGGTCGCCGTAGAGCTTGCTGATGGTCTCGGCGTTGGTCACACGCTTCAATGTCCGATCGATGATGCGCCGGTAGAGCGTGAAGATCTCAGTGAGGCAGATGTCCAAACGCCGTCGGTTGCCGGTACGGTCGGCACGGGTTATCTCGTCCAGCAGTAAACCGTAGTCGGTTGCAAGATGGTGCCAGCGGTCATAGAAGAGAAGCGTCCACCGGCCGATCCTGCTTATTCTGCGGAGGTTGGGAACCGTAAAGTACGGGCGTAGGCAAGCGTGTCCGGTGCGCTCGGCCCTTGCTTCGTTTTGGTGGGGGTTGGCTTTAACGAACAATCGTTCGTTGCGGTAGTCCAGGTGCCAGGTGTGGTTGGCCGTGAAACGTCGATGGTTCGCGATCCGCAGCATCAGCTCACCACCACTTGGCCACGTGGCCGACGAAGTCGGCAATCAGCGTCACAGGAATCTGACTCAGGCCCTCGTCGCCCCACAGTGCGTCGTCGAGTTGGTCGCGTACCGGGCAGCGGTCGGCGGCGGCGAGCATCTGTGAAAAAGGGGTCGCGATCGCGTGGTGATTGCCGCGTCCCGTGGTCCACTTGGTGTGCGAGTGCCGTCCGTAGAGGCCGACCACCTGCGGTGCGGTTCCGTCGGAACGTTCGGTTAGTGCAGCCAGGTGGGTCAGCCCCGTGTCGTTCCCGATCACGACCTCTGCAGAAGCGAAGACGTCCAGGCAGTCCACGGCATCGATGCCGGCAAGGACGTCGATGTCGGCGCGTGGTGCCGGCCGGGTCTCCTTGCCGGTGATCAGAGTGAACGACCAAGGCGCGGCACGCCGCGTGGTAAGCAGGCTTGCGAGGTGAGCGAAGCGTTCCGAACTGTAGTCCTTGCGGGTGGGCCAGCTGGTCGCGATGATGAACACCACGTGGAAAGGGCGTGCCTGTTGGGACGAGGCGAACGACGGCAGGGGCGACCGATCAGCGGGTAGGCGGATGCCGAGCCGCTGCTCCACATCCAAGTAGTAGCGCATGGGCAGGGCATCGTGGACTTCGACGTTTATGGTGTCGAGGATGTCAAGCCATGGCAGGGGCTCTTCGGGAACAGCGCGGAAAACGACACCGTTTCCCTTTCTCGTACTGCGAACAGTGTGCGGCCCTTCGGTGAAGTCGGTGGTCAGGCCGAGGCGACAGCGTTGCATCAGGCGGGGACGTGGCCCCGTGTAATGCGCTTCATCCCCCTTGGCCGTGCCGTCGAGGAGGCCATTCAGCAACCCCAAGGCGAGCAAAGAATCGCCGAGCCCACGTTCGCCGAGGACAACAGACCATCCACGTCGCTGGATTTCGGATGCGCCGTCGGCTGTCGGTGGATGCTGCCCATCTGCGCGGCGGTACGGCAGGCAGGGAGCCAGAGGTGCGTATGTGCGGGGGACGACAACGCGTCCGCCACGGCGCGTGGTGACAGCGCCGACCCTCCACGGGTTCATATACGGGTGAGGGTGCACAGAGGCACCTCCAGTGAGTCTTCCAGCAGCGATCGAGCGTCGCCTGTGGTGTCCTCGATCAGGCAGACCACGCCGACCACTTCGACGGCCGCGCCCCGCAGCACCGTCACAAGATTGGCGAGTGTGTTGCCGGTGGTGGTTTCGTCATCGATCAACAACACCTTCTTCTCGGTGAGGTCGCCATAGGCGAAGACATCGCTGCGTTGGGCATGGGGTTCGGTGAAGCGATGCTTGACGGGCAGGTCGAGGTCGAGTTTCCAGGCCAGCCGGTAGGGCACACCGCTGGCCAGCGCCACGGCGATGGTGGGCAGGATGCCGCCCGCGTCCAGTCCCAGCAGCATCTCCGGGGTGGCGAAGGCGGGGTGACGGCACCAGCCTCGCCACAGGGCGCTACCAGCACGCAGCAGTGCTGCCGGCTCCACTTGCCGATCAATACCGTCGAGCGCATGTACGATGCGGACGTCCCGGCTCTGGGGTGCGACGTTCAGACGGCGGACGCGACGCGCGTGGTAGCCGAGGACGTGTGGCGTGGTCGTCATGAGTTCACTCTCGCGATGTGGTCGAGACTGTCGAGATATGCCAGCATCCGCAGCGTTGCCGTGGTGAGTTGGTGGTCCGATTCGGTGTCGAGGGGGTCGCGGATGAGGTCTTTGAGGGCGGGTGGCGTGCAGCCGGCCGCTGGGTGATGGTGGGTGAACGCCGCGAGGATGTCCTCGGCGGCGTCGAGGTGGTGGCCGTCGGCGCGCAGCAAGATCTTCGCCAGAAGCACGAGGTGCTTGTACACGGCTCGGACATCGGTCTGTTCGGCGGTGAGCAGCCGCCGCGTTGTCATTGCCACGAGCCCTAGTTCTCCGCGGCTGAGACGGTCGACATGTGCGCGGGTAGGCACTGGGATTCGGTAATTCACACGCCGATAGAGGACACCGAAGCCCTCCGCGGCGCGTCGAAGGGATTGTGCGACACGCGGCGGTATCCGCAGCGCTGCAATGTCACCCTTGGTGAAAGCGCTGACGCCGACTTTGACCCCCTGCGGGGCCGGAAGGGTTCCGAGCGTGCCGCGCAGCCATTCCAGTGGCAAAGTCTCGCGGACAACGAGCAGATCGATATCGCTCCACCCCTCGCGCCAGTGCGGGCTTCCGGTACTTCCGGTGGCCAGCACGAGAGCGGTCTCCTCATCACACAAATGCTCGGTGGCTTTTTGTAGCCACCTGTCTTGTTTCGCTGGCCAACCGGTAGGTGGTGTGATATGGCGCAGTTCCGTTGTGGTCGCTAACCGATCCAATCCAAGCTTCAACGCACTCAGAGGACCAGAGTTATCGAGTACGTAATCGGCGATGTCCGCGATCCGATGGGCTCCTCGCCTGATTTTTATGGTGTCGCGCTCTTTCACTTGTATCGCCGTTTCCGTCGCGCGACTGACGCGAACCGGTAGGTCTGCTTGCATGAAGACGACGCGGCAGTGCTCGCCCCAGATACGCTTTAAGTGTGCGGTCGCTTCGAAGCGGTGCGCGCTTTCCACGCTGATACTGCGAGCCTTGTTGCTCGCTGTGAAGTGAACAATCTCCTCGGTGAGGCGTTCGGCCTGCTCGACCTCTGACCACACCCGGTAGGGGTCGGATACGCCGGCACGAAGCGCGGCTATTTCCAGAAGGTAGCCGATCTTCAGCCGCGTCACACCGTGCTCATTACGCAGCAGTTCGCCGACCGTGCTCTTGCCGCTCTCCGACATGCCGGATAACACCCAAAGACGCTCAAGCGGGATCTGGGGTAAGGGCAGGACGGTGAAACCGTGCTCCTGGAGCCGATCCCGCAGGAGCCTTTGTACGTCGAGAATGGCAGCGCCCGCGATGTCGAGCACCACGTCGTAGTCACCGCGCTCAGCCTGGACGAGCATGATCTCGGCGAGTGCTCTTTGGTAGGCGCGGTACCGCTCGCCCGCCGGTCCTGCCTCGCGGTTCAGCGCTTCATCGGCCTCGTGAGCCGGAACGGCAGACCGTCGCAGTAGCACGTGTACCTCTCGGCGCGGCCCCGGAGGCGGCACGTGTTCAGCAGCCATATGGTCCACCAACGCCAAGGCTTCATCAGGGGTGAGCCCGTCCTTGATGACGGAGGTCGCTGCACAGACGGCCCGAAGCATCGGCAATCCGCGGTCCTCCAAGGCGAACGTACCGCTGCCGGCCCTACGCGCGGCGTGGCTACGCATCACCAGATCAACGTGTTCGGCGGTGCTGGAGCTGACGAACCACCAATGCGCGAAATCCTCCGACGCCACCTCCTGCCAGCGGGAATCCCAGGCGTCAACGGTGCCGACCAACTGCGCTGCCGGCATCCCGCGTTGCAGCCACGCGAGGTTCGTCGTCTTGCCGATGTTGTCCACACCGTTCAGCGATACCGAAGCCGGGGTGATACTCTCCGTCACTGCGCCTCACCACCGTAGGTCTTCAGCGAGCGCCATACCGGAAGCCGCCGATGGCCGGTCCCGATGTCACGGACGAGATCGTCGTAGGCGTCAGCTAACTCCATAAGCTGACGAAGGGCGAGGCGGGCACGGTCCCGGTTCCCGGATTCCCTGATGTTGTTAGCGCGGACCCACGCGATAGCCAGGCGGTCAACGACTGATCCCAGAGTCTCCGTGTGCAGTGATGCTTCTTCTGTCACGTTGGCGACCCTGCTACCTGCCCATGTGTCGATTTGTTCTACAAGAGAAATCCGGCGCGCATTGAATGCGTCGATACGGCGCTTGCTTACAGCGATCTCATCGGCGGATGCACCGGGCCTTCGGCTTGATTCCTCGGCGTTCCACTGCTGCTGATGTAGACCTGCCAGAGCGCATGCGGTCGTCAACACCAAACATCGAGACACGTTTTGTTCGGTGGTGTCGAAAAATGCTTCGATGATAGACGCGGACCGAGGTAGAAGATCTCTGACGTCTGGTGCCACCTGCGGTTCTGTGTTGGTCTCGCCGCGAGTCATGAACAGCGCTTCCTTAAGTCAAGTCCCATGGACGTGTCTGCGCGAGTGCTCAGCATGGGCGCAGACGAGAACTTCATCTATGTCATTTCTGGTTCTACGAGGTTCTGTAGAGGTTGTGGTGACTTTCTACGTCCCAGGTTGCTGAAGGGTACGGACCTGACGAGATAGGTGAGAATAGATCGGAGAACTATTATTCCTCTCGGACGGTTGGCATGTCGGCGATGAGGCGTCCTAGTTCGGTCACGTCGCCCGTGGCGCCGATGGACTGGGCCAGGCGGAGCCCTTCGCGCGCGGTGTGGAACCGCTGCGCCTTGCGGTAGGTCAGGGCGAGCCCGCGCAGCGCGTGCACCTCCTGGTAGGTGTCGCCGTGGGAGCGGAACCACTCCCTCGCCTGGAGTCCCAGTGCTTCAGCGGTGTTGATGTCGCCGAGTTCGCGGCGGCAGTCGGCGATGTGGCGGTCCATCAGCGCGATCCCCTGCTGGCGTTCCAGGCGGGCGAAGGCGCCGCGGGCTTCGCGGTAGCGCACCTCGGCTTCTTGGACCTCGCCCATCTCGAGGTGTACCAAGAGCAGCGCTTCCACGGCCTGCACGATCACGAGTTCGTACCGGACGGCCGCCCACAGCGCCTGGGCGTGGAGGAAGCGAGAGTCGGCGAGGTGTTCCTGCCACATCAGGCACCGGCCAAGGCCGACGGGCATGTAGGCCTGCGAGGCCTTGGTCCCCAGGCCTCCGCCGAAGCAAGGCCCAGGAGATGGGTCTTCTCCCACTTCTCCAGCTCCTGGCGCCGCGCCAACCAACTCGCGAGCGCTTCGCACAGCTCCCACGCCGCATTGTGTCGGGCGATGGCGTGAGCGATTCGCACACATCCCCGAAGTAGCGGAGCGAGGTAGTCCATCGCATCCAAAGCCTCACGCTTGTCACCGAACGGGTTGGTGTCGATCTGCTCATAGCCACGACCAAGTGTCCACCTGTGGGAGTTGATGCGGCGGTCGGCGGCCACGGCCTGAGGCGGCAAGTTGCCGAGAAGCACGTCGATGGCGTTCTCAGCGGTGGCCGTCATTGTGGCGAGTTGGTCGGTCACCTGTCTCCATCCAGTGGGTGGATCGCGCGGATTGGAGCGGAGAGGTAGAAGGCGCGACGGTGAGGGCAGTCGCAGGGCTCCTCGCCACCGCGCCGGCCAGGGGTCGCACCAGCGGGGTGCGGCTGCGACAGGCGATGGCGTCCAGGGCGTCGCTGGCCCTGCCGAGGACGGCGGGCTCTTGGCCGATCGGCCACGAAACAGGCTCGGTAGCCGGGGCTGGGACGTAGAGTCGAGGGCGGCAAGGGTGTGCCCGGTGATGACCACTTCGTCGCGCTCGGTCAGGCGCGAACGGCGCGGGGCCGTAGGCGCGCCGGGGTAACCGACGCCGCTGTCGGCGACGACCTCGCGTAGCGGGACCATCGTGCCCACGCCGTAGCGCTCGAAGAACCGCCGCACGTTCAGGTCGAAGTCGTCACTGTCCGGCTCCGCCGGTGCGAAGGCGCTGGGAACGATCGTGCTGGCCATCAGTCAACTCCCTGTCGTCGGGGCTCGTTCGGTTCTTCGACGGCGCGCCACCTCGATGCGGTGCGTGCGCCTCTCCCAATGTGGTGGCGCACCCCCGGAGAAATCGAGAGAGTGATGCAGACAACTCGTAATGTCTGAAACCCGTTCTGGAGGTGAGTGTGTTGCCCCGCCCCCCGCGGCCTCTCACACCCGAGAAAAGCCCGGCCCATTGGTTCGGCGCGGAATTACGCCATTGGCGCGAACTGCGGAAACTCTCACACAAAGACCTTTCCGGGCACGTCCATACGCATCCCGACACCATTGCCAAGATCGAAAAGGGTGACCGTGGTTGCTCGCGGGAACTCGCCGTTCACCTCGACACCGTCCTCGCCACCGGCGGCGTACTCGCCCGTGCCTGGCCGCTCCTCGACGCCTATCGCCGCACCCCCCGCCGTGGCGGCTATGACGAGTGTGACGCCATGCTGGACGGTGTGCACCGCCGCGACTTCCTCCACGCTGCCGGAACCGGACTGGCCACCGCTCACCTCATCGCCGTCGCCGAATCCCCGCCGCCCGCCGAACTCCATGCCTCCGACATCGCCCACATCCGCGACGTCGCCCGCGTACTCGCCGGCTGGGACCACACCTACGGAGGCGCCGTCGCACGCGCCGCCGTTACCGCTCACCTGTCCTGGGCCTTCGCCCTACTGCACACCCGCGTTCCCGCCGGCCTGCGTGAAGACGCGTTCTCCGCTGTGGCCCAACTCGCCAATGTCAGCGGGTTCCTCGCCTTCGACGCCTACCTGCACGACGAGGCCCACCAGAGGTTCACCTGGGCCCTGCGCACCGCCGAGGAGGTCGGCGACTGGCACCTGCGCGCCAAGGTGCTGTCCAACCGGGCTCGCCAAGCGATCTGGCGTAATCGCCCCGACGACGGCCTGACCGACGCCGAACTCGGCCTGGTCCGCGCCGACCGGCTCTCCCCTCCAGAGCAGGCCATGCTCCACACCGCGCGCGCCCGCGCCTACGCCAAACTCGGCGAGCGTGACCTGACCCTGGCGGCGGTCGATGCCGCCGACCGCGCCTTCGCCGCGCCCCGGACCGGCCGCGAACCCGACTGGATGGGCTACTACGACACCGCCCAGCACCATGGTGACACCGGACACGCGCTGTGGGACCTCGCCGTCAGCGGACTGTATCCGCCCGGCGAAGCGCTCGCGCGCCTGGAACGCGCAGTCGAGGGCCACGGTGATGCCTACGCCCGCTCCCGGGCGATCTCGGGGATCAAGCTCGCCTCGCTCCAGATGCGAAGCGAACCCGAACTCGCAGTCAAGACGGCCATGCGCGCCTTGGACGACGCCGGACGCGTTCGCTCCAGGCGCGCCGAGGACGACCTCAGAGAACTGCGAGCCATCACCATGCGGCGCCCCGGCCCCGTCACCGACGACCTCACCGGCCGCATCACCACCCTGGTAGGTAACTCGTGACCGCCCCCGAACTTCCCGCCGCACACCGCGCGGTGCTCGCCGCGGCCTTACCCCGGGCCGGCCTGGGGGCCGATGCCGACCGGGCCGTTGCGGTGCGCATCGGCGAGAACGCCATCGTGCGCCTGCCCGGAGAAGTCGTCGCCCGCATCGCCCGCCCGGGGCAGCAGCAGGCCGCGGCCCGCGAGATCACCATCGCCCGCTACCTCGCCGAGCACGGGGTGCCGGCCGTGCGGGCCCTGGACATCGCCCAGCCCGTAGTGGTCGGCGAGCGCGCCGTGACCTTCTGGCGGCGACTGCCCCCACACACCCCTGGCACGGTTCGCGACGTCGCCCACCTCGTCCGTGCCCTGCACCGCCTCCCCCTGCCGCCTCCCGAGTCCGGAGTGGGCCGCCTGGACCCCTTCGTCCGGTTGGAGGAGCGCATAGCCGCGGCCACCAGCCTCGCGCCCACCGACCGCGGCTGGCTGGCCGGCCGCCTGGCCGAGTTGCGAACGGGCTGGGAAGAGTTGCCCGCCGGTCTTGACGAGCGGCTCGTGCACGGAGACGCCTGGGTCGGCAACGTCGCCCGCTTCGCCGACGGCACGAGCCTGCTGATGGACCTGGAACGCTGCTCGGTGGGGCCGCCCGAGTGGGATCTGGTGTCCACCGCGATCAAAACGACGTCGTTCGGGTGGGTCGCCCCGGCCGAATACGACGGCTTCGTGGAGGTCTATGGCTACGACGTCACCGGGTGGTCCGGCTTTCCTCTTCTGCGGGACGTCCGCGAACTGCGGATGTGCCTGTATTTCGCCCAGCACGCTCCCGGCAACCGGGCCATGCACGACGAAGCGCTCCTGCGGCTGCGATGCCTTCAGGGCGAGCTCGGACCACGTCCGTGGCCGTGGACTCCCGCTACGTAGGCCTTCGCCGCATGTCTCCACCCGCCCAATGGATGGACAATCGGAGACACAAGACGTACGCCATCGCCCATGCAGTGACAGTCCGTCCAACCGGCGGTCACTGGCAGGGAGGCTAGAACTCCTCTTGGTTCAGCTTCTCGCGGTGAGGGAGTCCTTCCAAGCTCCGGCTGGGAAGTCGATGTGACCCAGTCGGCGGTTCTGGGTATCGCGGACGCTGACCACATCGGGGGTCTCGCGGACCCCCACGCACTCGTTGTTACCGCTGCTGTGGGAAGACGAGTGCCACTCGGCGGTCATGCGATCTCACCTCTCACTTGCTTCACCAATTCCAGGGACGTGATGGGTGTGAGGGCCCATGACATCTGTTCTCCGAAGACAACGCTCACGCGTCTGACCTCGTCGCGCTAGTCGATGATCAAGCCCTCCCGAAGCATGCTCGGCGTAGGCCAACGGCAGTTGGTCCTCGAACGAGATGATTCTGAACGGGCCCGTGCATCGTGTCCGCGATGGAGGAGGTCGCCGCGGACGCGACCACAGAGGCGCTGTGCCGGAGCGAGGCCGAACGCCGGGCCGAGATCGAGGGCAGGCTGAGCTGGGCGCTGGAGGAGGTCGAACGGCTGCGCGGGGAGACCCCGGGCAAGGGCATCGACTCGGCCGCCCCTGACCAGGCCCGCCCGACGGGACCGGGCTCGCCCCACACCGGCCACCCGGCCGCGCACCTCCTCAGGAGGTCGGGATGCGCGCGGCGATGAGGGTGATGTCGTCGCGCGGGTCGCCGAGCTCACCGGCCAGTCCGGCGCACAACTCGTCCAACGGCCACTCGTGGTGGAGGGCGGCGTACCCGCGCAGGCGGGTCATCCCGGTGTCGAGGTCCTGGACGCGCGACTCCACCAGCCCGTCGGTGTAGAGCAGGAGGGTCGAGCCGGGCGCCAGCACCATCTCGGCGGTGGGCCGAGGAGCCTCGGGCAGCGCGCCGAGGAGCGGGGCGTGCCCGCCGGAGAGGTGGCGGGCACGGCCGTTGCCGGAGACCAGCAGGGGCGGTGGATGCCCGGCCACCGACCACGACAGCCGCCAGGCCCCCTCGGCGGCGGGCCGCAACCGGGCGAAGACGGCGGTGGCCGAGTCCGCCAGCGCAAGATGGTCCTGGGCGCGGTCCAAGCGTCTCAGGATGGTGCCGGGATCGTCGTGGGGGCGGTCGACGGCCAGGGCCCGCAACATGCTGCGCAGTTCGCTCATGCGCGAGGCCGCCTGGATGTCGTGTCCCGTGACGTCCCCGATGATCAGGGCCAGGTCGCCGCCGGGCAGGGGGAAGGCGTCATACCAGTCGCCGCCGACCTCGGCGGCGTGGCTGGCGGGCCGGTAGTGCGCGCTCAGCTCCAGACCCGGATGGGCGGGCAGGTCGGTGAGCAGCGCGCGTTGCAGGGTGGCGGCGATGTCGGCCTGCCCCGCGTGCAGGCGGGCGTTGTCCAGGCCGAGCGTGGCGCGGCGGGCGATCTCCTCGGCCAGGGAGAGGTCGGCCTCGTCGAAGGGGCGCTCCCCGGGGGCGCGGGTCAACGTCAGCGTCCCGAGCGTCGCCAGGCGCGTCCTCAGCGGGACGACCAGTGCCTGGTCCGCGCCCAGCCCGGTCAGCATCGCGGCGGTGGCCCGCTCCAGCGCGTCGGCGTCCGGTGGGGGGACGAAGGGGGCGGTCAGATGGCGGGTGGGTCCTCCGGCCAGCACCTGCGCCACGACGGCCTTGGAGACCGGCCCGTGCCGCGGCAGATCGTCCTCCAAGGCGCTGGCGGGCACCCGGTCCGGGGCGCGGTGGGCCCAGGCCACGCGGTGCAGCTGGCCCGCGCTCGCAGCGAGGTCGACCAGCGCGGCGTCGGCGATCCGGGGGACCAGCAACCGGACCAGCCTGCGCAGCCCCTCCTCGGCGTCCAGGGTGCTGCTCAAGGCCACGGTCAGCTCGCCGAGCCAGCTGGTCTCGGCCAGGTTGGACTCGGCCCGCTCCCGCAGCGCCTCGCTGTGGGCGTAGCGGTGCGCGCGTTGCTCCTCCCAGTCCCGCCGTGCGGCGTCGTCGTGGAAGAGCACCACGGCTCCCTCGCCCGAGGGCAGCGGCGTGGCCGTCCACCACACGGGCGACGCGGTGCCGTCGGAGCGCAACAGCACGGCGCGGTCGCCGCTGACGCCGTGGCCGTCGGCGAGCTCCTCCAGGATCGGCCGCTGTTCCGGCAGCCCGTGGTCACCCCCGGGAGGGGGGTTGAGGAGGCGGTGGGCGTCCTTTCCCAGCAGCGCGCCAGGGGGGTAGCCCAGGTGACGTTCCGCCCACGGATTGCAGGCGATGATCCTCCCCGCGGCGTCGACGACGTAGACCCCGGCCCCCAGCTCGGTGAACAACACCGACAGTAGGTGCGCGTCCACCGGCGGAAGCGGGCCGCCGCCCGTCTGATCGCCCCCCATGTGTCCTATTCTGCCCGGGGGGTCGAGGAAGGATGTACGCAGGCCGCGCGCTCGCGGCCGCTCCCCCAGGGGGACCCCCGTCGGGGGTGCGGCCGGGCCGAGGCCGAGCGCACCGCGACGCCCGGCCACCGGGACGTTTCGAGGTTCGCTCCCTAGGGGCGTGGAAGGGCCGCCCCGCCTCGGACCTTCCGTGTCACCGCCCGTCTCCCCTCACGCCAGGAGGACGAAGGTGACGCCGATGACCCACACCAGGATCAGGACCACGCCGAGGACCACCATGAAGACCGTCCAGCCGAGATGGGTCCGGGACAGCGGGATGGAGGCCCGGGCCGGGTCGAGCGGATCGTAGGTGACGTCGACCGGACCAGAGCCCTCCAGCCACATGGACGCGGAGGCGAAACCACGCGACCGCACCTGGCTCAGGGAGCGGCCCTCGACCGTCCGATAGCTCAGCACGGGGGTGTACAGCACGTTGCCGCCAAAAGCCCTGGTCACCCGGTCACAGTGGCCGGCGACGGTGACACCGCGGCGGCGCAGCACCACAAGGTCGCGGACCAGCCAGACCCAGCAGAACCACACCAGGCCCACGCCCGCCGGCCCCGTCCAGGAGATCGGCCCCAGGACCAGCCACGCTGTGCCCGGATCGCCGCTGAAGGCGCCCAGGGCCACGAGCAGGGCGACGTAGACGGCCACCGCGCCGGCGACGCGCGCTCGGCGGCGGTGCCGCGGATCCGTGGCGCGCTCCCGGGTCTCCACCTCCACCGGCGCGTGCCCGTCGGCGACGGTCCCCCGCGCGCGCAGGGCCCGCTGGAGGCTGCCGGCGAAGGCGGCGGCCGCGTTGGCGCTGCGGCACGAGAGCACGATCTCGGCGCCGAGACCGTGCCGGGCGGCGCGGCCGTCCCCGCTCAGTCCGATCCGCACCGTCGTGTCCGCGTCCACGGTGACGAGACGCATCGCGCGCACCGGCACGGTCCACGTGTTCCGCCCCCGGACGAGCCGCAACCGCTCCCCGTCGAAACGCGCGGTGAAGCCGCGCCCGGAAACCACGATCTCGGGTTCGTCGGCCACCGGCCGATCATGTGACATGCCGGGATCGTAGCGATGGAGGCGGCCGGTGCGAAGACGTCGAGGCCGGCCGGGCGGCGCGGCCGGGGCGTGCCGGTCGCGCACGGCTCCACCCCCGAGGCGGGACCCCCGTCGCCGGCGCGGGACCACCGTTGTCTCCGGCCCCGCCGGATCACACCCCCCTCAACTGCGGTGACAGGACAACGAAACGTGGCCGTCACGGAAGGCTGACGGCGGTGAAACACCGACCCGCTTCCCTGGACCCACCGAAACCTGTTCGGGACGCGGCGTCGCGGCCCCCGAGTCGAGCACCGCTAGGAGAACCATCCGGCTATGAGACAACTCGTCGTCATCGGAAACGGCATGGTCGGCCACCGTCTCGTCGAGGCGGTGCGCGACCGGGACACCGACGGCACCTGGCACATCACCGTGCTGGCCGAGGAGTCCCGTCCCGCCTACGACCGGGTGGCCCTGTCGTCGTACTTCGACGGCGCCTGCGAGGAGGACCTGCGCCTGCCCGACCTGGTCCGCCGGGGAGGTGTGGACCTGAGGCTCGGCGAACCCGCCACGGCCATCGACCGGGCCGGACGGACCGTCACCACCCGCACCGGCGCCGTGGTCGGCTACGACGCGCTCGTCCTGGCCACGGGCTCCTCGGCGTTCGTACCACCGGTCCCCGGCCACGACCTGCCCGGTTGCCACGTCTACCGGACCCTGGACGACCTCGACGCGATCACCGCCTCCGCGCGAGACGCCCGTACCGGTGTCGTCATCGGCGGCGGCCTGCTGGGGCTGGAGGCGGCCAACGCGCTGCGCCTGCTCGGCGTGCGGGCCCACGTCGTCGAGCTGGCCCCCTGGTTGATGCCCGCCCAGATCGACGAAGGAGGCGGCGCCCTGCTGGGTGGCCTGATCGCCGAGACGGGGGTCACCGTGCACACCGGTGTCGGGGTCGAGGCGGTCGAGGCCGGCGCCGACGGCCGGGTCGCCCGGGTCAGGTTGGGCGAGCGTGAACTCGTCGCCGACATCGTGGTGTTCGCCGTGGGGATCCGGCCGCGCGACGAGCTGGCCCGCGCCGCCGGCCTGGAGGTCGGCCCGCGCGGCGGCGTCGTCGTCGACGAGGCGTGCCGCACCCTCGACGAGGCGATCTACGCGGTCGGCGAGTGCGCCCAGGCCGGTGGGACCGTCTACGGTCTGATCGCTCCCGGCAACGCGATGGCCGAGGTCGTCGCCGACCGCCTGCTCGGCGGCACCGCCGCGTTCACCGGCGCCGACACCTCCACCAAGCTCAAGCTGCTGGGCGTCGACGTCGCGAGCTTCGGCGACGCCCACGGCCGGACGCCGGGCGCGCTGGAGGTCGTGCTCAACGACGCGCCCGGCCGCCGTTACGCCAAGCTCGTGGTCTCCGACGACGCCCGCACGCTGCTGGGCGGCGTCCTCGTCGGCGACGCCACCGCCTACGCGGGGTTGCGCCCCCTCGTGGGACGCGAACTGCCCGGTGACCCGCTCGACCTCATCGCCCCGGGGCGCGAGGGCGGGGGGATCGGGGTGGGCGCGCTCCCCGACGACGCCCAGGTCTGCTCCTGCAACGCCGTCACCAAGGGCGCCCTGGTCACCGCCATCCACGACGGGGCCTGCGACGTGGCCGCGCTGAAGGGCTGCACCGGGGCCGGCACCAGCTGCGGCAGCTGCGTCCCCATGCTCAAGACGCTGCTGGCCGAGGCCGGGGTGGAACAGTCGCGGGCCCTGTGCGAGCACTTCGAGCAGTCCCGCGCCGAGTTGGTCGAGATCGTCACCGCGACCGGTGTCGTCACCTTCTCCGAGCTGATCGCCCGCTATGGCCGCGGCCGGGGCTGCGACGTCTGCAAACCGGCGGTCGCCTCGATCCTGGCCTCCCTCAACGGCGGCCACATCCTCGACGGCGAGCAGGCGGCCCTCCAGGACACCAACGACCACTTCCTCGCCAACATCCAGCGCAACGGCACCTACTCGGTGGTGCCGCGCATCCCCGGCGGGGAGATCACCCCCGACAAGCTCATCGTCATCGGGGAGGTCGCCCGCGACTTCGGGCTCTACACCAAGATCACCGGCGGTCAGCGCATCGACCTGCTCGGGGCCCGGGTCGAACAGCTCCCGGCGATCTGGCGGCGCCTGGTCGACGCCGGATTCGAGTCGGGGCACGCCTACGGCAAGTCCCTGCGCACGGTGAAGTCGTGTGTCGGCTCCACGTGGTGCCGCTACGGGGTGCAGGACTCCGTCGGGCTGGCGATCGAGCTGGAGCTGCGCTACCGGGGGCTGCGCGCCCCGCACAAGATCAAGGCCGGGGTGTCGGGGTGCGCGCGCGAATGCGCCGAGGCGCGCGGCAAGGACATCGGCGTCATCGCGACCGAGAAGGGGTGGAACCTCTACGTCGGCGGCAACGGCGGCTTCCGGCCCCGCCACGCCGACCTGCTCGTCTCCGACGTCGACCACGACACCCTCATCCGCTACATCGACCGGTTCCTGATGTTCTACGTGCGCACCGCCGACCGGTTGCAGCGCACCGCGGCCTGGATCGAGGCCATGGACGGAGGACTGGACCACCTGCGCGCCGTCGTCGTCGACGACGCGCTGGGCATCGCCGCGGACCTGGAGGCCGCCATGGCGCGCCACGTCACCGGATACGCCGACGAATGGCGCGGGGTCCTCGACGACCCCGACAAGCTGGCCCGGTTCGTCTCCTTCGCCAACGCCCCCGACGTCCCCGACCCGACGATCGCGTTCGAAACCGAGCGGGAGCAGCCCGTTCCCGCAGGACCCGTCACGCTGGGCATGCCCGTCCGGCGCCCGCACGCGGAGGTGTGACAGATGACCGTTTTGGCCCTGGACTCCGGTCTCACCTGGATCCCCGCCTGTCCCGCCGACCGGCTCACCCCCGAACGCGGCGTGGCCATCCTCCTGCCCGACGGCGGCCAGGTCGCGCTGTTCCGCACGTTCGACGGCGCGCTGTACGCCATCGACAACATCGACCCCTTCAGCCACGCCGCGGTGATGGCGCGCGGGATCGTCGGCGACCGCGATGGAGAGCCGACCGTGGCCTCGCCCATGCTCAAGCAGGTGTTCTCGCTGCGCACCGGGGTGTGCCTGGATGATCCATCGGTGCGCCAGGCCGTCCACACCGTCCGCGAGCGCGACGGGGTCGTCGAGGTCACCGTCCGGCCCAGCGGCGGGACGGCATGAGCCGCGCCCCGGCCTCCACGCCGGCGGCCCCCGTGCCCGAGGCGGGGACCGCCGGCGTCGAACCGCTGTCGGGGTACACCGTGGCGGTGACCGCCGCGCGTCGCGCCGAGGAGTTGAGCGCGCTGCTGCGACGCAAGGGCGCCGAGGTGGTGTGCGCGCCGGCCCTGCGCATCGTCCCGCTCAGCGACGACCGGCGGCTGATGGACGTCTCGCGCGAACTCGCCCACCGGCCCCCCGACGTCGTCGTGGCGACCACCGGTATCGGCTTTCGCGGCTGGGTGGAGGCGTGCGAGACGTGGGGACTGGCCGAACCGCTGCTGGCGGGGATGCGCGGCTCGCGGCTGCTGGCACGCGGTCCCAAGGCCAAGGGGGCGATCCGCGCGGCCGGCCTCACCGAGGAGTGGTCGCCCCCCTCGGAGTCCTCCGCCGAGGTGCTGGACCACCTGCTCGCCACCGGTGTGGCGGGCCTGCGCATCGCGGTGCAGCTCCACGGCGAGCCTCTGCCCGACTTCTGCGCCACGCTGCGTCTGGCCGGCGCGGACGTCGTCGAGGTGCCCGTCTACCGTTGGACCACGCCCGACGACGTCGCGCCGTTGGACCGGCTCATCGACGCCGTCCTCACCGGCCAGGTCGACGCCGTGACGTTCACCAGCGCCCCGGCCGCTGCGGGGCTACTGCAACGGTCCCGGGCCAACGGCACCGAGGAGCGGCTGGTCGGCGCGTTGCGGGGTGAGGTGCTGGCCATGTGCGTCGGCCCGGTCACCGCGCGCCCGCTGATGATCCGGGGGATCCCCACCGTGTGGCCGGCGCGGGCCCGTATCGGCGCGCTGGTCAAACGGCTCGCGGACGAGCTCCCCGACGCCTCCCCGTCCCTGCCCGTGGCCGGCCACCTGGTGCGCTTGCGCGGACACGCGGTGTTGGTCGACGAGGAGCTACGGCCGGTCTCGCCCGCGCCGATGCGGGTGCTGCGCGAACTGGCCCGCCGTCCCGGCGAGGTCCGCGACCGCGCCGACCTGCTCGCCTCGCTGGGCGGCGACGCCGACGCGCACGCGGTGGAGACCGCGGTGGCCCGGTTGCGTTCGGCCCTGGGCGATCCCCGCATCATCCAGACCGTGGTCAAGCGCGGTTACCGGCTGGCGCTGGACCCGGGCGCGTGCTGACCGCCCCCGTCACCGGTTCGCGCCGCGGGGCCCGGACCGGCCAGGAACGTGAGGAGGGCCTTGTGCGCCCCACCCTGCTGCTCGCCGTGCACGGTACCCGTGATCCGGACGGCCTCGACGTCACCAGGGCCCTGGCCCGAGGTGTCCGGGAACGCGCCGGCGTCCCGGTGCGGCTGGCCTTCGCCGACGTGCGGGATCCGGACGTGGGCGACGTCGCCGCGACGATCAGCGGGCCGATCGTCGTCGTCCCCGCCTTCCTGGCCGCCGGCTACCACGTGCGGGTCGACATCCCCGGCCAACTCGCCCGGGTCGGACGCTTCGACGCGCGGATCACCGGCGCGCTGGGCGGTGACCCGCGGCTGGTGGCCGCGGCCGCGCGGCGGCTGCGCGAGGCCGGATGGCGCGCCCCCGACGCGGTGGTGCTGGCCGCCGCGGGATCGTCCGACCCCGGCGCGCTGGCCGAGGTGGCCGACGCGGCCGGGCGGCTGGCCGAGACGCTGGGGAGCCCCGTGCGCACCGGCTACATCGCCACCGGGACGCCGACCGTCGCGCAGACCGTCGCGGCCCTGCGGGCCGAGGGGCACCGGCGTGTGGCGATCGCCTCCTGGCTCCTCGCCCCCGGCCTGTTCCATCAGCGCCTGGCCGGTGCCGGAGCCGACCTGGTCGCCGGGCCGCTGTGCCCCGACAGTGGCGTGGCCGCCGCCGTCGTGGCCCGCTACCGGGAGGCGGTGGCCCCGGCCCGGGTGTGATCCGCCGCCGGCCGCAGCATCCAGGGCGTCACAGGGCGTGGCCGCCGGCGACCTGGAGCACCTGGCCGGTGACCCAGCGGGCCTGACGTGAGGCGAGGAAGACCACGGCGTCGGCGATGTCGTCGGGTTCGCCGACACGTCCCAGGGGGACGATCGCGCGGACCTCCTCGATCGCCTCCGGTCCGATCCAACCGGTCTGGACCGGGCCGGGGGCGACCGCGTTGACCCTGATCCCCGAGGAGGCCAGGTCCAGTGCCGCGGCGCGGGTGAACGCCTCCAGGGCCGCCTTGGAGGTGCCGTAGCCGATCTGGCCGGGGAAGGCCCGGGCGGCGTCGGTGGACACGTTGACCACGCACGCCCCCTCCTCGGGGGCGCGTCGGGCGAGCTCGGCGGTGAGCAGCGCGGGGGCGATGGCGTTGACCCGGTAGTGGCGCTCCAGACCGTCCGCGGTGAGCGCGTCCACGGTGTCGGGGCTCTCGCAGTGGGCGGCGTTGTTCACCAGCACCCGCACCGGCCCCAGCCGCTCCCCGACCGCCTCGAACAGCCGGCGGGGCGCGTCGGCCTCGGACAGGTCGGCCGCGACCGCGATCCCGCCCAGTTCGGCGGCCAGCGCGTGGGCGTCCTCCGCCTCGGGGAAGACGTGCTCCCAGCGAACCCCGCGCGGGGGGCGCGGGGGCGTGGCCAGGTGGTGGACGGCGACCTTGGCCCCTTGGGCGGCGAAGGCCCGCGCGATGGCCGCGCCGATCCCTCCGGCGGCTCCGGTCACCAAGACGACGCTTCCCGAAAGTCCCGTGTCGATCATGGCCGCAGCCTGGCGCATCCGACCGGCGAGGGGCAACGGGATAACCGGGTGGGCCCGGAGGGAGAAAACGGGTGGGCCGTGTCGGAGTCGGGCACTACCGTCGTGGTCGTCCCGTGTGGCACATGGTGCCGCGCCGCCCCCGGAGGGAGAGAGACAGATGGCCTTCGAGAACGGTCTCGCCGCGGCCCGCCCGCTACGAGGTGTGCACGTCGACCACGAGCGGCGTTCCCCGGCGGGGTGGGCTCGGATCGAGTTCGTCATCGACTTCGATCCCCTGCCCTCGGGCGAGGACGAGCGGCTGCACCTTCGGATGGGCGCGGACTCCGCAGGCGGGCACCCGCTCGCGGACAGGCTGGCCACGGCCCTGAAACAGGAGATGTACGACATCTGGTGGAACGAGGTCCTGCCCTGCCCCGTCCACGCCGTGCTGCGGCACTGCGCGTGGGAGGAGGAGGGGGCCGACCGCGCCTTCCTCGGCACCCTCACCGACATCGCGGCCCGGCTCGCCGTGGAGGAGGCGGTGCGGGCGCTACGCGAGGAGCGGCCACCGCGTCCGGTGGGACGCCGTCGGGTGGCACCGCCCCCGCCGTTGCCCCGGGCCGTCCACGGCGTGCACGTCCGCCATGTCATTCAGACGGCCTGCCCCGCGGAGGTCGCCCTGGCCTGGGCCGACATGCTCCCCTTGGCGGCCGGGGCCGACAGCGAGTACCAGTTCGTCGTGGACCTGCCGGAGGGGCGACGGTCCAGGGGCGGCCCGCTCCCCGCCGAGTTCGCCGAGGCGTTCGGAGCGGGCGTGTTCGAGGCGTGGGAGCGGGTCGGGGCCGGCCGGCCCCCCTACGCGGCCCGGGTGGTGTTGCGCGACGCCGCCTGGCACGAGTACGACTCCCACACGCGCTCCTTCCACCGGGCCGGGGCCATGGCCGGGATGGAGACGCTGCGCTGTATCGAGGAGGGGCGGGAACCGCGCCCGGTCGGACGCGGCGCGCGCAGGCGGCTCAGCGGGGGCGATTCCGGATCGGGGACGTCGCCCCGCTGAGCCGCCCGCGCGGCCGGCCGCGTCCCCGGCCCGACCGCGCGGTGCGCGGGCGGCAGGTCGTCTCGGGGAGCCCGCCCAACGCCCCTCCGCTTCGCCCCGGCGCGCTCACGGGAGGGGGCAGTGGCGGGGGCGTACGGCGACCACCCGCACGTGGTCGAGGTAGAGGGTCACCACCGCCTCGGCCGAGTCGGTGAGCACCACACCGTGGAAGGGCAGCGGGCCGATACCGCCGGGCAGGTAGGGGTCGACGACCGTCATCGGATCGGCGGCCCCGGCCAGGTCCAAGAGCACCTCCGACAGCGCGGCCCGGTCAGGGGGCGCCAGCGCCCGGATCTGCCTCTGGGCCAGAGGCTCGAACGTGACCGGCCGTATCACCCTCGTCCTCTCCGTCGTCGAACAGGGCCGACCACTGTCGCCGCCACTCCTCGGGGTCGGTGGCGTGGATCGTGACCGACCCGGCGGGCGCGGAGGCGCCGCGGACCAGCCGGCCGTAGGAGGCGTCCACGGCCTGGGCCAGCTCGGCGTCGCTGATGCGGTGTTCGGATGCGCTCATGTGCGGCCTCCTCACGCTGCGTTGCTCCCCCACTGTACGCACTCCCGCCCGGCGCCGCCGAGTCCTCCTCGGTCATCGATTCCCCCGAATCCGTCCGGGCGGATTCGGGGAGAAGGGCGGTGAGACGCGCGTCACTTTCACCCCTGTCACATCTCACCGGGCTACGTCGTCATCGGTATGTCATCACCGGCAAGGGCAGAGGAGCCCACCATGAAAGCTCGCTTGAACCTCTTCGACAACCCGAACTCGGCCAAGATCACGAAGTACCTCTCCTCGGCGAACAGGGTGCTCTCGGAGTCGACCCTGCCGGCCTCGACGCAGGAACTGGTGAAGATCCGCGCCAGCCAGATCAACGGCTGCGGATTCTGCACCGACATGCACACCAAGGAGGCCGCGCACGCCGGGGAGACCTCGCTACGTCTCAACCTGGTCGCGGCCTGGCGGGAGGCCGAGGTCTTCACCGACGCCGAACGCGCCGCCCTGGAGCTGGTGGAGCAGGGCACCCGCATCGCCGACGCCGCCGGTGGCGTCACGGACGAGGCGTGGGCTGATGCCGCCGCGCACTACGACGAGGACCAGCTCGCCGCCCTGGTGGCGCTCATCGCCCTCATCAACGCCTTCAACCGCCTGAACGTCATCGTCCGGCAGCCCGCCGGCGACTACCAGATCGGGCAGTTCGGGTAGCGGACACGGCCGGGCGGCACAGCGGACACCGCCCCGTGACCGGCCGGGAGGCGGCGGGGCGCCAGGGGCGTCCCGCCGCCTCCCGGCGCGCTCGGCCGGCGCCCCGGCCAAGCGCGCCGAGACGCCGCGGCGAGGGCGGGGCGCGAAGAAACCCGGGCGAGGGGGCCGCAGGGTCAGGCGCTTCACCCGGGCCCGCCTCTCCCCTTCCCCGGCAGGCGGGCGACGGGACACCGCCCGAGGAGGACGTCGCCGTCACGGCGCGCTCATGGGGCCGCGGCACGCGGGGGCGGACTCCGCCGTTGCCGCGATCCGGTGGGGCGCGGCCGGAAGACGAGGATGGCCGGATCCCGCCACATCGTGGTCACCTCCCGTCCCCTCTGCTATGGCAGGGTGTGAGGCGTCATCTCCGCCTGAAAGGGGCGTCATGTTCGACATCGCGGTCACGGCCGTCATCGTGGTGCTCCTCGTGGGCTTCCTCGTGGTTCTCATCGGGGGCCTGCGCGGCCGGAGCCGGAACGCCGGCGACGGCGTTCCCGTCTTCGGTGCCGACCACGGCGGCTCCGACGGGAGCGGGGGAGGCGACGCCTCCTAAAGCCGTGTCCGGCCCGTGGTCTCACCCCGGGAACAGGAAGGGAAGAGGAGAGGATGAGCGAGGCGCGCACGTGTCGTGTCGTCGCCGGTGACGGCCTGCCGCTCCACGTCCGCTGTCAGGGGGACCCGCAGGCTCCCACGGTCGTCTGCGTCCACGGATACCCCGACGACTCCACGCTGTGGGACGGCGTGGCCGGGCTCCTGCGCGACCGCTACCACGTCGTCGCCTACGACGTCCGGGGAGCGGGCCGCTCCCCGGCCCCACGCGAGCGCAACGGATACCACCTGGACCGCCTCGCCGAGGACCTGCTCCGAGTCGCCGACACGGTGAGCCCCGACCGGCCCGTCCACGTCCTGGCGCACGATTGGGGATCGATCCAGTCCTGGCACGCCGTGACCGAGGAGCACGCCCACCACCGGTTCGCCTCGTTCACCTCGGTGTCGGGGCCCTGCCTGGACCATGTCGCCCACTGGATGCGCGCGCAAGCGCGCGGGGGGCTCCACGCCCGATGGGAGCTGGCCGTGCAGCGGCTCCTGTCCGGCTACATCGTCTTTTTCCACCTGAGGCCGTTGCCCGAACTCGCCTGGCTGACCGGGATCGGCGGCCCGGTCCTGTCCCTGCTGGAGCGGGTCGGCGAGCACGAGGCCCCCTCGCACGGGCGGGCGCTGCGCGACCTGCTCAATGGGCTGGGGTTGTACCGCGCGAACGTGCGCGAGCGCCTGCGCGCCCCGCAGGAACGGCGTACCCCCGTCCTGGTCCAGGTGCTCGCCCCGGCGCACGACGTCTTCGTCACCGCCGCGATGCAGGGCGCCGTGCGGCGGTGGGCGCCGAACTCCCGTGTCGTGCGCGTCCCCGGAGGCCATTGGATGCCGCGCGCCCGTCCCGAGGTCGTCGCCCGCCACACGATCGACCTCGTCTCCTCCGTCGAGGCGGGCAGGGGCGTGGGCGGCTGAGCCCGCTCTTTCCGGGGCCGGCCGTGGGGCGGGGCGGCCGTCCCGATCGATGCCGGCTGCGCACCGGTGGGGGCGCTGCCCCCTCGGACGGGCCTCAACATCCCGCCCGTCGCCGGTGTGAGCGCCATGGCGCGGGGGCCGTGACGCGGGCCGGCGCCGCGATCCGGCGGGCGGCGGCGAAGGCCACCGTCTGGACCTCCCTGTTCGGTATCGGCTTCATCGTGACGGCCACCTGCACGCTCCCGGCCCGTGGCCCGACACGCCTGAGACGCCGCCTCCGCGCTGCTGGGCGGGAGGTTCCTGCTTCGGGTGCCCTGGTGTCGCCGCTGACGGGACCTTCGGCGCGAAGGGCGGCCCCAGGGCCGTCATCATGCCGGTCGCCCCGCCCCCGGCGGAAGGACATCCGCCCGCTGAGGGGGTTCCGCCGCGCCCCGGCTCCCCGGCCGGGGCGCGGAAGAGCGCCTCAGGCCGCGGCGCGCCGCGCGGCCGATGCCATGCCGAGCCAGGTGTGCGGGTTGCCCGCCCAGCACCAGCCCAGCTTGGGCGCCCGTTGACTGATCCAGATCGCGGGTACCCGACGGTCGCCGCACCGGGATCCGGCCAGGGAGAAGCAGCGGTTCTTCTCCAGGGCGTCGGGATGGTGGGTGACCAGGGCGATGCCCTCTTCGATGGTCAGCGTGCTGCGGCCCCGCTGGGCGATGGTGGCCATGGCGTCCTCGGGAACGGCGCCGCAGAACTCCTCGCCGCGCTCCACGTCGAACAGCAGGTAGGCGCGCTCGTCCGGTGGCCGCGTCGCGTCGGTGGGGACGAACCGTTCGATGGCACCGGGTTCGTAGAGGCGGTCGACGAAGCCGGCCTTGGAGCCGCGGGCCAGCGTGGTGCGCGACATCGCCCACTCGATGGGCGCGAGGGCGCGGGTGAGGACCACGACGAACGGCGCGCGTCCCGGGGCGGGCGGGCGCAGGGACGCGCCGTGGGCGACGGCGGTGGCGCGCAGGGGGGCGAGCAGGGCGGTGAACGCCTCCGTGTCGAGCCCCGCGGCCTCGGGGTATCCCTTGGCGATGAGCGTGTCCACCTGACGGTCGAATTCGGCGCCGGCGTCGAACTCCGACGGGGGTCGTTCTTGCATGGTCGGTCCTCCCTCTCGTCTCCGGTCGCGAAGGCGTCCGCCTCGCTCTCGGCCGGCGAAACCTAGCCTCGGTACATATTTCGTGTCAACATATTTTTATGTCCGACCCAGGAAAACGCGATGGGGGGCGCGGCGGTTCCCGGCCCGGCGCAACGGCCGGCCTGCGCGAACAGAAGAAGAGGCAGACCCGGCAGGCCATCTCCGATACCGCCACCCGCATGTTCGTCGAACGGGGCTTCGAGAACGTGACGATCGCCGAGATCGCCGCCGCGGCCCAGGTCGCCAAGATGACGGTCACCAACTACTTCCCGCGCAAGGAGGATCTGGCCCTCGACCTGGGCGAGCAGTTCACCTCGGGGCTCGCCCGCGCCGTCGCCGAACGCGCTCCCGGCGAGTCCGCGCTGGACGCGCTGCACCGGTCCTTCCTCGCCGCCGTCGCCCGCCGCGACCCGGTCATCGGTTTCGCCGGCCCCGAGTTCACCCGCATGGTCGTCGACAGCCCCACCCTCATGGCGCGGCTGCGCGACTTCCACGACATCCGGGAGAACGCCCTGGCCGAGGCCCTGGCCGCCACGACGGGCACCGCCGGCGACGTCACCCCGCGCGCCGCGGCGGCCTTGCTGGCGGCGGCCCATCGGGTGCTGTTCGAGGAGACCGTCCGGCTCACCCTGCAAGGCCGCGGAGCCGACCGGATCGCCGCCGAGCTCACCAACGCGGCAGAGCGGATATTCGGTCTGCTGCGTCCCGCCCTGGGCGACTACGCCGTTCTCGACGGGGCGCGGGAGCGGCCGGGCCAGGGCGACGAACGCCGGTCCTGACGGGAATGTAACCGTCAGGGGCGCGGCTTCCTGTTCCTCCTCGTTTCTCCGCTTCGCCCGCAACCGGGGTTCGGGATCCGTCCCAACCGGTCCACCAGCGGCCTCCCCGCCCGTCCCCGCTTCCCGACCGCGCGCCATTGCCCCGGACCTGTGCCCGACGTAGAAACGGGGAAGCGTGCCGTCGGCACGGCCGTCCCTCCCGGCGAGGCGCGGCCGGCCACGCGCGCGTTCCACGGCACACGAGAACACGCCCTCCGGAGGCTCCGATGGACGCCGTCCCCCTCTCCCGCTGTCCCGTACTCGACCCCACCGCCACCGCGCCGCACGAGGAGGCCGCCGGGCTCCGCGCGCGGGGCCCGGCCGTACGGGTGGAGCTGCCCGGAGGGGTCATCGCCTGGTCGGTCACCCGGTACGACGTCATCAGGGCGCTCACCGCCGACCCCCGGGTCTCCCGCGACCCCTACCGGCACTGGCCCGGGCGGGCTCATGTGCCCGAGGGCTGGGCGCTGAGGACGGTCGCCCTGCAACGCAGCTTCGTCAACGCCTACGGCTCACAGCACCACGAGCGGCGTCGCCGCGTCTCCGTCTCCTTCTCGCCGCGAAGGGTCGAGGCGATGCGCCCACGCGTCCAGGCCACGGCCGAGGCCCTGGTCGACGGGATGGCCCGGCTCGCGCCGGGCGAGCGGACCGATCTGCGCCAGGCGCTGTCCCGCCCGCTCACCGTCACCGTCATCTGCGACCTGTTCGGCGTTCCCGAGGCGATGCGCGAACGCATCGCCGGCGGCGTCGACGCCATCCTCGACACCGCCGCCTCCCCCGAGCGCGCCCGGGCCAACCACGCCGAGCTCCAGGCCGGACTCATCGAGCTGCTGCGCCACAAGCGTCGCCACCCGGGCCCCGACCTCGTCGGCGACCTCCTCGCGCCGCACGGGGACGCCGGTCCCCTGCCGGAGCAGGAGGTGATCGACACCCTCTTCCTCATGCTCGGCGCCGGGTTCGAGACCGCGGTCAACCTCATCACCAGCGCCGTCCACGCCCTGCTGGCCCACCCCCGCCACGTGGACCTGGTGCGCGGGGGCGTCATCGGCTGGAACGACGTCATCGAGGAGACCCTGCGCCACGAGGGACCGGTGATGCACCTGCCGCTGCGCTACGCGGTGGAGGACATCGACCTGGGCGAGGGCGTCCTCATCCGCGGGGGCGACCCGATCCTCCTCGCCTTCGCCGCGGCGGGACGCGACCCGGCCGTGCACCCCACCGCCCCCGACGAGTTCGACCCCACCCGCGCCGACAAGCGGCACCTGGCCTTCGGCCACGGGACGCACTTCTGCCTGGGCGCCCACCTCGCCCGGTTGGAGACCGACATCGCCCTTCGGACGCTCTTCGGCCGCCTGCCCGCCGTCGCGCTCGCCGACCCCGGCCGATCGCCGGCCCGGGTCGCCTCCTTCATGGTCAACGGCCCCGACGAGCTGATCGTGGTCCCCCACCCGGTCACGGACAGGGCGGGGTGAGCGCGCCCGGCCCCCGCTACACCGCCGCGGGACTGCCCTGGTTCCAGGCCGCCAACAGCGCGTCGACGTCACGGGTACAGCCCCCGCAGCCGGTGGTGGCGCGGGTCCGCTCGGCGACGGCCTCGCGGGTGCGCGCGCCGTCGAGCCAGGCCCCTTCCAACCGGTCACGGTCGACCCCGTTGCACCGGCACACCAGGGCCGGGCCGGCGCCGTCGGGGCCCGGTTCGGGCGCGGTGCGGCCCAGCAGCAGTGAAATCCGGTCGGCGGGCACCGGGGCGCCCTGGTCGTAGAGCTGGATGATCGTCGCCGCGGCGTCGGGGAAGCCGAGCAGGATCGCGCCGGCCACCCGCTCGTCGCGCACGACGAGCTTGGCGTAGCGGCCCGCGTGGGCGTCGCAGATCGTGACGGTGTGGGTGGTGTCGTTCTCCTCCGCGGTGGCCTCCCCCAGGCAGGCCAGCTCGATCCCCTCGGCCTTGAGCCGGGTGACCGGGCGCGTCCCCCGGTAGCGGGCCTCGGGCGCGGTCCCGGTGAGCAGGTCGGCCAGGACCGCGGCCTGCTCCCAGCCGGGCTGGACCAGTCCCCCGCCGCCCGAGGGGTGGCGGGCGCAGTCCCCGATGGCGTGGACGCGCGGATCGCTGGTGGTCAGCAGGTCGTCGACGACGACGCCGTGGTCCACGGCGATCCCCGCGGCTTCGGCCAGGCCCGTGCGCGGCCGCACCCCGGCGGTGACGACCAGCGCGTCGCCGGGCAGCACCCGCCCGTCGTCCAGCTCCAGCCCGGTTCCCGGGATCCACCGCGCGGCGACGCGCCAGGAGTGCACGCTCACCCCCAACGCGGTGAACCGCGCGCCGAGGATCCGCGCCGCCGCCCGATCCAGTTGGCGGCGCATCAACCACGGGGAGGACTCCACCAGCGAGACCCGAACCCCCCGCTCGGTCAGGGCGCGGGCGGCCTCCAGCCCGAGCACACCTCCGCCCAGGACGACGACGGGCGACCCGGGACCGGTCAGCTCCATCAACCGGCGGCAGTCGGCCAGGTCGCGCAGCGCGGTCACCCCCGCGGCCGGTGTCCCGTCGTCCCGGGTCAGACCCGACACCGGTGGGAAGGCGGCCTGGGCGCCGGTGGCCAGCACCAGCTCGTCGTAGCCCAGCGTGGAACCGTCGTCGAGACGGACGCTGCGGCCGGCGGTGTCGAGCGCGGTGGCCGACACGCCGGACCGCGCCTCCACCGCCGTGGAGGCGACCGAGGCGAGGGCCAGGTCCGCCTCCTCCAGCCTGCCGTTGAGCAGGTCGGGGAGCAGGATCCGGTTGTAGGGGACCCCGGGCTCGGCCCCCACGACGGTCAGCCGGACTCGTTCGCCGTCGGGATCGCGGCGCGCCACCTCCTCCACGAATCGGGCCCCTACCATCCCGTGTCCGACGACGACGATGTGGCGCGGTTGCCGGTTCATCGGCTGACCTCCTCCTGGAACGGCGCCTCCGGCTCCAGCCGGACCGCGCACACCTTGAACTCCGGCATCCTGCTCGTCGGGTCCAACGCCGGGTTGGTCACCAGGTTGGCGCGCTGGTCACCGGCGAAGTGAAAGGGCAGGAAGACGGTGTCGAGACGGGCGTCGGGACGGCAGCGCACGCGGGCGACCGCGCTACCGCGCCGGGACCTGACACGCGCCCAGTCCCCCTCGGCCAGGCCGCTGCGCGCGGCGGTGTCGGGGTGCACCTCGACGTAGGACTCGGGTTCGGCCGCGGCCAGTTCGCCGACGCGGCGCGTCTGAGCCCCCGACTGGTAGTGGGCGAGCAGCCGTCCGGTCGTGGCGACGAGGGGGTAGTCGGTGTCGGTGGTCTCGGCCGGATCGCGGTGGGCGACCGCGACGAAGCGGGCCCGGCCGTCGGGGTGGGCGAAGGAGTCCAGGAACAACCGTGGCGCGGTCGAACCGTCCTCGGGGCAGGGCCAGTGCAGGGCCTCTCCGGCCTCCAGCCGCTCGGGCGTGACGCCGGAGTAGTCGGCCGCGCCCCCCGCGGAGGCGGCGCGTAGTTCGGCGAGCACCGCGTCGGGGTCCGTGGGAAACGCCTCGGCCGGGCGGCCCAGGCGCACCGCCAGGCCGTGCAGTACCTCAAGGTCGCTGCGCACCCCCGGGGGAGGGGGAACGGCCCGGCGCCGGCGCAGGACCCGCCCCTCCAGGTTCGTCATCGTGCCGCTCTCCTCGGCCCACTGGGTGACCGGAAAGACCACATCGGCCATCGCCGCGGTTTCGGACAACACGAAGTCGGCCACGACCAGCAGTTCCAGGCCGGAGAGCCGGTTTCGGACACGGCCGGCGTCGGGGGCCGATACCACCGGGTTGGATCCGAACAGCAGCAACGCGCGCGGTCCGTCGGCGCCGCCCAGCGCGTCCAGCAGCTCAAAGGCGCTGCGTCCCGGGCCCGGCAGGTCCGCGGCGGCCACGCCCCACACGCCCGCGACGTGCTCGCGCGCCACCGGATCGTCGATCCGGCGGTAGCCGGGCAGCTGGTCGGCCTTCTGCCCGTGCTCGCGCCCGCCCTGGCCGTTGCCCTGTCCGGTGAGACAGCCGTACCCGGATCCGCGCCGGCCGGGCAGGCCCAGCGCGAGCGCCAGGTTGATCCAGGCCGAGACGGTGTCGGTGCCCTTGGCGTGCTGCTCGGTGCCGCGCCCGGACAAGATGTAGGCGCCGGAGGCGGCGCCCAGCAGCCGGGCCGCGGCGCGGATGTCGGCCGCGGGCACACCGGTGGCGCGCTCGGCCTGTTCGGGCCACCAGGCCGCCGCGTGCGCCCACGTCTCGGCGAAGCCGGTGGTGCGTTCGGCGATGTAGTCGTGGTCGAGCAGCCCCTGCTCGCGGGCGGCGTGCAACAGGCCCAGCGCCAGCGCGAGATCGGTGCCCGGCCGTGGCGCCAGGTGGAGGCCGCCGTTGGCGAGCGCGTGTTCGGCGGTGGCGCTGCGACGCGGATCGACGACGACGAGCCGGGCGCCGCTGAGGTGGCCCATCAGGGGCGGCATCGTCTCGGCGACGTTCGCGCCGGCCAGCAGGATCGTCTCGGCCCCGGCGAGGTCGGTGACCGGGAACGGCAGTCCCCGGTCCAGGCCGAAGGCGCGCATCCCCGCGGCGGCGGCGGAGGACATGCAGAACCGGCCGTTGTAGTCGATCTGCGAGGTGCCCAGCGCGGTCCGGGCGAACTTTCCGAGCAGGTAGCTCTTCTCGTTGGTCAGGCCGCCCCCGCCGAACACCGCCACCGCGTCGGCGCCGTGGCTCCTGCGCAGCCCGCGCAGGCGGGAGGCCACGTGGTCCAGCGCGGTCCCCCAGTCCACCGGCCGCAGCTCCGCGTCCTTGCGCGGCCGCAGCAACGGCGAGGTGAGGCGGTCGGGGGCGCTCAACAGCTCGCCGGCGCTCCACCCCTTGCGGCACAGCCCGCCCCGGTTCGTGGGGAAGGGCGCGGGGCGGGTCGCGTATCCGCCGTCGGGCGTGGGCTCCACCCGCATGGCGCACTGGAGGGCGCAGTAGGGGCAGTGGGTGGCGGTCACGAGGCGGCCCGCTCGGTCGTGCGCGCCGGGCGGCGCAGGTAGACCAGGGAGGTGACGAGGATGCAGACGAGGTAGAACCCGAGGAAGGCGACGAAGGCCGGGGTGGCGCTGCCGGCCGAGGCGAACGCCTCGCGGAACACCAGGTTGATCGCGACCCCGCCCAACGCCCCGACCGCGCCGGCGATCCCCAGCAGCGCCCCTGACAGCCGCTTGGCCTCGGCCATGGCGGTCTCGCGCTCCTCACCCTCGGCGATACGGTCCTCGGCGCGCGCGGCGAAGATCGACGGGATCATCTTGTAGGTCGACCCGTTGCCGATCCCGGTGAGCAGGAACAGCGGGATGAAGCCCAGGAGGAACAACGGCAGGGACTGCTGCACCGAGGCCATGATGATCAGGCCGGTGCCCAGCGCCATCGCGACGAACGTCCACAGGGTGATGCGCCCTCCCCCGAAGCGGTCGGCCAGCCGGCCTCCCACCGGGCGTGACAACGACCCCAGCAACGGGCCCAGGAAGGTGATCGCGGCGGCCTCCAGCGGGGTGCGGTCGAACTGGTTCTGCAAGACCAGGCCGAAGGCGAACCCGTAGCCGATGAAGGAGCCGAACGTACCGATGTAGAGGAAGGACATGATCCAGGCGTGACGGTTGCGGCACACCGCGATCTGAGCCGAGACATCGGAGCGCGCCCCGGCCAGGTTGTCCATGAAACGCCAGGACATCCAGCAGGCCAGCAGGATCAAGGGGAGGTAGAGCAGGGGGACGTAGGCGCCGTTGGCGACGGTGAACAGGCCGATCACGGCCAGTCCCACGAGCTGGATGGCGGGAACGCCGATGTTGCCGCCGCCGGCGTTGAGCCCCAGCGCCCATCCCTTGTGGCGCTCGGGGAAGAAGAAGTTGATGTTGGCCATGGAGGAGGCGAAGTTGCCGCCGCCCAGGCCGGCGGTCGCGGCCAACAGCGCGAACACCGCGAAGGGGGTCTCGGGACGCTGGATCAGCACCACCGCCAGGACCGTCGGCAGGAGCAGCGCCGCCACCGACACCAGCGTCCAGTTGCGTCCGCCGAACCTCGCCACCGCCAGCGTGTAGGGCACGCGCAGCACCGCGCCGACGAGGGTCACGAGGGAGACCAGCAGGAACTTCTGCTCGGCGGAGTAGGCGAACCCGTTCTCCGGCGTCATGAACAGGACGAGCACCGACCACAGGCTCCACACGGAGAAGCCCAGGTGCTCGGCGAAGATCGACACCCACAGGTTGCGGTTGGCCACGCGGCGCCCGCCGGCCTGCCAGAACCCTTCGTCCTCGGGGTCCCAGTGGGTGATCCAGCGTCCGCCCGAGCGGGGTGGGTCCGTCACGGTTTCGGGGGCCACGTTCGAGCCTTCCTGCTCAACGGGAGGGGTTCCGTCGAGAAGACTAGAGACTGCTGGTTGCCGTGATGTGACCTCTCGTAACACCCGTGAAACAGCGCTCTCACACGGAGGGGCGGTCCGCGGTGAGGACGGTCGTGGAAGGGCCAGGTCAGCCCCGTCGGGGGGCGGACCTCCCCGCCGCCCTCACGGCGGGGGCCGCCACCCCGACCAACTTTCCCAGTGATCTGTGTCACATCGACGGGTTCGCTGTGGGGTCCACCGTCGGGGCGGGAACGAAAGGGCATCGAAGCGGTCCGGCGCACCATGTGCCGGTGTGGGGCACGCCGAACGGGGCGGCGGCTTCTCCAGGACCGCGGCAAAGCGCCGCCGTGGGCTCAGGTGGCCTCGGTCCACACCAGTTCGCCGTCGGCGTGGCGGTCGGTGCGGCGCAGTCCGCAGTTGCGGGCCACCGCCTCCGAAGCCAGGTTGTCGGGGTGGATGTGCGCGGTGACGGGACGGACCCCGCGCGCGTGCAGCCAGGCGATCAGGCCCCGCGCGGCTTCGGAGGCGAACCCGCGTCCCTGCCAGGGGACGCCCACCATCCAGGCGATGACCGCGCCGAGCCCGCCGGGCACCGGCCCGATGGTGGCCTGCACGGTCCCCACGGCCGTGCCGGTACCGTCGCGGACCACCCAGTTGCACCAGGAGATCCCCGGCTCCGCGGAACCGGCCACCAACCGTTCGTAACGCTGTCGCAGCTCCACGGGGCTCGGCGGTCGCCCACCGATGTGCTCGTACAGAGCGGGATCGGCGAGCGCGCCCGCCATTTCCTCGGCGTCCTCGACCCGCAACGGCTCCATCCGCAGCCGCCGGGTCGTGAACGGCTCCGTCCGCACGATGGTGACGCGCCTGCGCGGGCCGGGTCGTGTCTCCATGCCGGTAACTGTGACGCAGGAGCGGCCCCGCGGACAAGGGACCCGCCCGGTGGGGCCGGGATGCCTCCTGCGCCGATCGCGGGGAACGGCCTGCGGTGGGGGCAAGGTGCCAGGCGGCGAGCCGCGGCCCGGGTCCGAGGAAGGCGACTCGCCGTAGGCGAGGTCATACGGGAGACAACGGTCCCGTCCGCCGTCCGGACAGCGCGTCACCCGGCGATCGACCGGTCCGCTGCCGCGTTGGCGGGACATCTCCCGCCCTCACCAGCGTGGCCCGGTCCATCGGCGGACCGGGCCACACGCCTTTCCGGCGGGGTGGCGCTTCGCGGGTGGTGCTCAGGAGGGCGCGCTGGCCCGGGGCGCCTCACCGCGCGCCACCACGGCGCGCGTGCGCAGCCGGCGCCCCAGCACCCCGTGCCGCGGCGCGAACAGGTAGGCCAGGCCGAACGCGGCGGCCTGGGTCACGACGATCGCGCCGCCGGTGGCGACGTTGAAATGGAAGCTGGCGTAGGTGCCCAGCACCGACGCGGCCACCGACACCGCGACCGAGATCGCCAGCATCCGTTCGAAGCGGTCGGTGAGCAGATAGGCGGTCGCGCCGGGGATGATGACCATGGCGACCACCAGGATCACGCCCACGGCCTGCAACGCGATGACGACCGTCACCGACAGCAGCCCCAGCAACAGCGCCTCCAAGCGGCGCGGGCTGAGCCCGATGGCGTGGGCGTGCACCCGATCGAACGCGAACAGCGTCAGGTCGCGGTGCTTGACCGCCACGACGACCAGCGTCACCAGCGCCATGACCAGGATCTGGGCGATCTCGGCGTCGGAGACCCCGAGCACGTTGCCGAAGAGGATGTGCATCAGGTCGGTCTCGCTGGGGATCTTCGAGATGAGCACCACCCCGGCCCCGAACATCGCGGTGAACACGATTCCGATCACCGCGTCCTCCTTGACCCGCGAGGTCCGGTTGACGACGCCGATCAGCGCCACCGAGCCCGCCCCGAACACCAGCGCCCCCGCCGCGAAGGGGAGACCGAACAGGTAGGACAGCACCACCCCGGGCAGCACCGCGTGGGACACGGCGTCACCGAGCAGGGACCAGCCGATCAGGGTCAGCCAGCACGACAGCACCGCGCACACCCCGCCGGCCACCACGGCGACCAGCAGGGCCCGCCGCATGAACTCGAACTGGAAGGGGACGGTGAACCAGTCCAGCAACGCCTCCATCACGCGACCTCCCGCACCGGGCGGCCCTCGATGCCGAACGTCTCCAGCAGCCGTTGCGGGGTCAGCACCTCCTCGGGGGACCCGTGGGCGACCACGCGGCGTTGCAGCAGCGCCACCTCGTCGCACAGCTCCGGGACCCCGGCCAGGTCGTGGGTGGACACCACCAGAGTGTGCCCCGCGTCGCGCATGGCGCGCAGCACCTCCACGATGGTGGCCTCCGAGCGCTTGTCCACGCCGGCGAACGGTTCGTCGAGCAGGAAGACCCGCGCCCCCTGGGCGATGCCGCGGGCGACGAAGGCGCGTTTGCGCTGCCCACCCGACAGGGCGCCGATCTGGCGGTCGGCGAGGTCGGACAGGTGGGTGCGTTCCAGCGCGTCGGCGACCGCCGCCCGGTCGGCGGCGCGGGGCCGGCGGGTGATGCCCATGTGGCCGTAGCGGCCCATCATCACCACGTCGGCCACGCGCACGGGGAAGGCCCAGTCGACCTGTTCGGACTGAGGGACGTAGCCGATCAGGCCGCGCTTGCGGGCGGCGGTCGGCGTCAACCCGTGCACCAGGACCCGCCCGCGGGCCGGCGTGATCATCCCGGTCACCGTTTTGAACAGGGTGGACTTGCCCGACCCGTTGGCGCCGACCAGACCGCAGACACGTCCCTGCGCGATGGCGAGGTCTACACCGTCCAGGGCGAGCACGTCGCCGTAGCCGACGCCGACGCCCTCCACCCGTACCGCGGGCTCCCGGTCGAGCTCGGCCCCTTCCTGGCTCATGCGGTCTCCTCCGTGCTCTCCGAGGCGGTCAGGCCGGCCACGATCGTCTCGGCGTCGTGGCGCAGCAGGTCGAGGTAGGTCGGTACCGGCCCGTCGGCGTCCGACAGCGAGTCGACGTAGAGGGAGCCCCCGAATTCCGCGCCGGTCTCGCGGG
Source organism: Marinactinospora endophytica (assembly GCF_054780875.1). Lineage (NCBI taxonomy): Bacteria > Bacillati > Actinomycetota > Actinomycetes > Streptosporangiales > Nocardiopsidaceae > Marinactinospora > Marinactinospora endophytica. The sequence goes on from NZ_BAAGVM010000005.1 coordinate 83,740, forward strand.
CGACCTGGCGCTGCGCGCCGTCGTTGACCGTGCTCTCGCAGAAGACCGCGGGGACCTCGTTGTCCCTGACGAAGGAGACGACCGCGGCGATCTGCTGCGGGGTCCCCTCGGAGTCGGCGTTGACCGGCCAGAGGTAGCGCTCTTGGAGACCGGCGTCGCGGGCGAGGTAGGAGAACGCGCCCTCGCAGGTCACCAGGGCGCGCCGGTGGTGCGGCAGGGCGGAGAGCTCCTCGGTGAGGAAGGTGTCGATCTCGCCGATCTCGGCCTTGTAGGTCTCGGCGTTGGCCGTGTAGGTCTCGGCGTTGGCCGGGTCGATCTCGCCGAGCGCCGTGGCGATGTTGTCGACGTAGATCAGGGCGTTGGCGGGTGACATCCAGGCGTGTGGATTGGCCTGCCCCCGGTAGGAGCCGGATGAGATGGGGATGGTCTCGACGCCGTCGCTGAGCGTGGCGGAGGGGGCGTCCACCTGGTCGGTGAACTGCTCGAACCATCGTTCCAGGCCGAGGCCGTTGTCCAGGATGAGGTCGGCCCCCTGGCCGCGTACGAGGTCGTCGGGGGTGGGTTCGTACTCGTGGATCTCGGCGCCGGGGCGGGTGATCGACTCGACCGTGACCCCTTCCCCCGCGACGTTGCGGGCCATGTCGGCCAGGACGGTGAAAGTGGTGAGGACCTTGAGCTCGCCGTCGTCGGCGCTGTCGGAGGAGGCGCCGGAGCACGCGGCGCAGGAGAGGAGCGCGGAGGCGAGGGAGGTGGCGGCCGCGACGCGGGTGAAGGCCGGCCAATCTCTGATGTTCGGCACGCCTAACTAATTACCACATGGGTCCCCAACAAACGTTTCTGACCGTTTTTGCACCTTCTAGGGGGATACTCGCTTACCGCGGGAGGGGGCGGGCCGCGCGCTCAGGAGAAGGGGGTGATCCACAGCGCCTCGGCCGCGCCCAGCCCCAGCGACTGGTCACGGGTGTCCCCCGGCTGGCCCAGACGGACGATCAACGGCCCCCCGAAGGGCTGACGTTCGACCACCTCGATGCGCAACCCGATGCCGATGCCCTGCTCGGCGAGGAAGCGCAGCAGCTCGGGGTCGGAGTCGTTGACCCGGACGATCACGCCGGAGGTGCCGCTTTGGGCCTGGGACAACAGTCGGACCTCGCGCTCGACGACCTGACCGTCGCGGGTGGGGATGGGATCCCCGTGCGGGTCCACCGTCGGATCGCCGAGACGGTCGGCGACGCGGTCCACGAACTGGTCGGAGACGACGTGCTCCAGGATCTCGGCCTCGTCGTGGACCTCGTCCCAGGAGTAGCCGAGCGCCTCGACGAGGTACAGCTCGATCAGCCGGTGGCGGCGCAGCACCGCCAGCGCGAGCTTGTCGCCGGTGGGGGTGAGCCGGACGTCACCGTAGCGCTGGTGGTCGACCAGGCCGAGGTCGCCGAGCTTGCGCAGCATGCCCGAGACGGAGGAGTTGGACACGGTCAGCCGTTCGGCCACGCGCGAGATGGTCACCGGTCCCGAACCGCGCTCCTGAAGGTCATAGATGGCCTTCACATAGTCCTCGACCGAGGTGGAAGGCCGGTCGGATGCTGTCCCCATGAGCGATACCGTACGCCACCACGCCGACCGAAGCGGATTCCGTCGTCTTTCCGGCCAGGATCCGTCGGAGGAACACCGAGCGGGGATTCCCGCCCCGTCGGGGCCGCCCCTCACGTCGTGAAGTCCGCCACTTCGAAGGCGCGGGGAGGCGTGCCCGGGGACCTCTTCCGCCTCAGGTTCGGGGGAGGTACGCCATCTGGACGGCGGGAGTGGGAAAATCTGCTGTTTGTGACTCAAGCCATCCGCCGCTCGCCCTCCCCGGCGCCCGCTGTCGCCCCCCGCGTCCCCCGGGCGAACACGCGCGTCGAGTGTGGTCCGCATCCGCCCGGGGTCATCCCCATCCCCAACGACGGACGTCGTCACCTGGGCCGTATGGAGCGGGTGCTGCACCGTCAGTGGCCGGAGGGGACGATCCCCTCGCAGACCGTCCTCGACAACATCAACGCGCTGGCCAACCTGCCCTTCCACATCGCCGACCGGGTGATCGACGAGGTCGAGGCGATCTACGTCGGCGAGGGGTCGATCGTCGAACTGGACGGCATGGGCGTGCTGCGGGGACGGCTCACCTACCCCGAGGGGCCCCACTCGCGGCCTTTCGAGCGCCTGGCCGGGATCTACCGCTACGGTGTGGTCGCGTTGGGCAGCCTGCCGCACGAGTCCATCTCCCTTGTCCTGCACGAGGTGGGGCACGTGCTCGACATCGCCGACCGGATGATGTCGGAGACGCGCGAATGGCGCGACCTGCACCGGGCGTGCGTCGCCCGGCTGTGCGAGCCCTACTGGCACATCCGCCACGAGTGGTGGGCCGAGGCGTTCGCGCTGACCGCCGGCGACGGCTTCGAGGTCCTCACCGACCTACTGGCCGGGGACACCCGGCTCGCCTACGATGTGACCAGCTACTTCCAGGACCACTACGGGGTGATGCAGTGACACCGGTCGTCGCGATCCGCTATCCCGACGGGACGATCCGCGTTCCGGTCAGCCACTCCGACGCCGCCGGGCCGGTGTTCGCCTGCGGCACCGACGTGCTCAGACCCGGCGACGACGGATACGACTACTACGCCGCGCGCGCGGTTCCCGCCGGTGACCATGACGAACGCCGCCGCCGCGATCCGGTCCGGGCCGCCCGGCTGAAGGCGGAGTTCAAACGGCGCTACGCGCGCGAGCACGCCCGCCGTTCGGCCTGACCCGCCCGCCGCCGCGGCACCGGAGGGCGGCCGGGATCAGCGCGCGGGGAACCCCGAGGGGACCCGCGCGGGCACGGCCAGCAGTTCGTAGGCGGCGTGCTCGGCGGCGGTGACCTCCTCGGCGGAGAAGCCCGTGGTCCACGGCTCTCCGCCGGCGACCGCGTGCGCCTCGCGCAGCGCGATGACCGCGCGCGCCAGCCGGTCCAGGGCCGGACCGGCCTCCCGGGGCGTCCGTTCCAGGGCCGCGCGGGCCCGCGCCTCCGCGGCCCGGCACTCCACCAGCGCGGCGCGCAGCCGTCGGGTGGCGCCCGGATCCACCAGGACGATGCTGACGACCACCCCGATCAGCGCGCCGACCACCGTCGCCAGGACGCGCTCGGTCACCGCGCCGTCGGCGGGGTGGGCGAGCTGGGTGATGGCGAGGGTGAGCGGGGTGGCGAAGAGGATCGCGAACGCGTAGTTGGTGAGGATGAGCAGCTCCGCCCCGAGCTGGCAGAGCACGATCACCGCGAGCAGGGCCGCCGGGCCGGGGTCGAAGCCGAAGATCACCACGGCGAGCCCGGCGCCGAGCAGGGTGCCGGCGACCCGCTGGATCGTGCGGTGCCAGGTCGTGGTGACGTTCACGGTCTGGAGCACGGCGCTGGCCGAGACCAGCGCCCAGTAGGCGTGGTCGAAGCCCAGGGCGATGCCGGCGAGGCCGGCGACCAGGGAGGCCGCGCCCACCCGGGTGGCGCCGGGCAGGAACTGGGAGAGCCGGTGCGCGGGGCCGCCCGCGGCCGGTCCCGTGGCCACCTGTTGGGCGCGGGAGCGCAGTTCGGCGCGCTCGGTGTCGGTGCTGGTGACCTCGGGGACGCGGCGCAGCCGGGTACGCCAGGCGAGGTCACGCAGCTCGGCGGCCGTGTCCTTCGGCAGCCGCTCCGCGGGGACGTGCAGCAGCGTCTCGGCCCGCGCGGTGAGCGCCTCCAGCCTGCGGACCGTCTCCGATCCCGCCGCGACCGAGCCGTCCCCCAGGACCAGCCAGGAACGCTGTACCGCCAGGTGCGCCTGGTGGCGGGCGGCGGGCCGGGCCGTGTCCGAGGCGGTGAGAAGGGACGCGACGGCGACGAGCGCGCGGGCGGTGGCCAGGCGCTGGGGCGCGGTCCGGTGCAGCAGCCGCCCCGCCATCGACACGCACCAGCACAGCAGGGCCGAGGCCGCGGTGGTGCCGACCACCAGCGGAAGGGCCGCCCAGGTCTGCGGCGCGTAGGCCGCCGCCCCCGCGGCGAACACGAACATCAGCCCGGCGGGCGGACCGAAGGAGAGGGTGTCGGCGGCGAACTTGGCGAGCGCGGCCACCAGGGCGATGACGGCGATCTTGACGATCCCGTTGGCGGTGAGCAGCGAGGTCAGCGCCCCGACCAGCACGCACAGGGTCAGGCCGGCGCCGACCGTCGCCAGGACACGTGCCCGCCGGCCGTAGGGGGTGTCGCGGCAGTACAGTGCGGTGAATGAACCGAGGGGCGCATAGGGGGCGAGGTCGAGACGGCCCAGCGCGAACGTCACCGCGAGCGGGATCGCCACGCACAGCCCGATGCGTAACGACGGGACGACGACGCCGCCGAAGACCACGCGCAGCCGTAGCGCGTCGCGGGGGCTCAGGGAACGCAGCAGGCGGGTCAGGGGGCCGGGACGCTTCGACGGTAAGTCATTCATAGATAAACTATTTTAAAGTGATTTACGAGTGAAGGAATCGTGATGAGCGACACCGTGGCACGCTTCTCGGCGCAGTGGCGTGAGCGGCGCCCCGACCTCGACTACTCCGGCATGGAGGTGGTCGGCCGGGTCATCCGGTTGACCGCGCTCATCTCCCAGATCATCGACGGCCCCCTCGCCGAGGCCGGACTCTCCCGACCGGAGTTCGAGGTCCTCAGCGCGTTGCGCCGGACCGGCCAGGGGCTGCGCCCCAGCCAGCTCACCCGCGAGACGCTCTCCTCTGGCGCGGCCACCACCAAGCGCCTGGCCCGCCTGGAGGGCGAGGGCCTGGTCACCCGCACCACCTCCACCCGCGACCGTCGCGAGGTCGACGTCCACCTCACCGACGCGGGACGCGCGCTGGTGGACCGCCTCCTCCCCCAGCGCCTGCGCGCCGAGGCGGAGCTGCTGGAATCGCTCTCCCCCGAGGAACGCCGCCACCTCGGCGCCCTGCTGGCCAAGGTCCTCTCCCCCTTGGAGGGCGCCCCCAGGGCCTGACCCGCCACAGGGAGCGCCGGGCTCAGGCCGGCGCGCGCCCGGCGTCCGCCCCGCCGGGAACTCCACGCAACGGGACCGCGGCCTTGAGCAGCATCTCGGCGTACTCCTGCGCCGGATCGGAGTCCAGTACGATCGCGCCCCCCGCGCCGATCTCCAACTCCCCTCCCCGGCGCACCGCGGAGCGGATGACGACGGACAGGTCGGCGGTGCCGTTGTGGGACAGGTAGCCCAGCGCACCCGAGTACACGCCGCGCGCCGAGGACTCCAGCGCGTCGATGATCTCCATCGTGCGCTCCTTCGGCGCCCCCGTCATCGACCCGGCGGGGAAGCAGGCGCGCACCGCGTCGACGGGGTGAACGTCGTCGCGCAACCGGCCCCGGATCGTGGAGATCAACTGGTGCACGGTCGCGAAGGAGCGGGTGTACATGAACTCCGGGACCTCGACGCTGCCCACCTCGCACACCCGCCCCAGGTCGTTGCGGAGCAGGTCCACGATCATCAGGTTCTCGGCGCGGGTCTTCGGGTCGGTGCGCAGGGCGTCGCGTGTCCGCGCGTCCGTCGCCGGGTCGTCGTGACGTGGCGCCGTCCCCTTGATGGGACGGCTGTCGGCGACGCCGTCGGGGCCGATACGCAGGAAGCGCTCCGGCGAGGCGCTGTACACGCTCACCTCGCCCAGGCGCAGCAGCGCCGCGTAGGGGGCGGGGCTGTGCCGGCGCAACCTCCGATAAAAGTCCAGGTCCCCGTCGGGTGCGGGCAGCCGCAACCGGTTGGTCAGGCAGATCTCGTAGCTCTCCCCCGCCGCGAGCCGGGCCTGGCACTCCTTGACATCGACCAGGTATCCCTCGCGGTCGCGTTCCAGCAGCGCCTGGGGATCGAGGGGCGCGTCGGGGGCGGGCGCCGCGGGAACGGACGGCAGGGCCGCGATCGCGGCGGCGGTGCGCTCGATCCAGGCGGTGGCGCCCGGCCCGCGCGCGACCAGGTGGGTACGGCCCTCCACGTGGTCCACGACGACGAGGCGGTCGCAGCGCAGCCACACCGCGTCGGGCACCGCCGAGCGATGGGCGAGGACCCCACCGCAGTGGGCCTTCAGCTCGTAACCGAAATAGCCGACGTAGCCGCCGGCGAAGTCGAAGGGGAGCCCCGGCACCGGCTGAGGGCGGCGGGCGACGCGCCGGCGCAGCGCGTCGAAGATCGTCCCCTCCTCTTCGTGTTCGGCGCCGTCGCCCGCGCGCACGCGCACCACGCCCTCGTCCACCCGGTAGGTCAGCACCTCGCCCTCGGGGCCGCTCGCGTCGCCGAGGAAGGAGAAACGCGCGGTCTCTCCGAGCAGACCACTGTCGAGCCAGAAGGCGTGTTCCCGTTCGGCGTAGAGGTGGCCGAAAACCGCCTCGGGGTCCACCGCGGCCAGAAGGCGGTGTGCCACGGGTTGCGGACGCGCGGCGGCTGCCCTGGTTTCGGACCGACGTGTCGGTGATTTCCGCAGGTCAAGAGGGGTGGAGAGAGGGGTGAGGAGAGGAGAACGGGTTTCGGACAGGTGGGTCTCTGCGGCGTCGTCCCGGGTTTCGGTCACCCGAGCCCGGCCGGTTCCACGGCCATCCCGCCGGGCCGCCGACGCGAGGTCCCGGAAGTTGGCGACCAGCGCGCGGCCGTACTCGCCGTCCACCGACTCCGGATGGAACTGCACCCCCCACCGTGGGAGCGATCGGTGGCGCAGGCCCATGACGACCCCGTCCTCGGCCCGGGCCGTCACCGCCAGGACCGGCGGCGGAGGTTCGGACACGCACAGGGAGTGGTAGCGCACAACGGTGAAGTCCTGGGGCAGGCCGGCGAACAGGTCCGTGCCGTCGTGGCGCACCCGGCTGCGATGGCCGTGGCGCGGCGTGGGGGCCGCCGTCACCTCGGCGCCCGCGGCGTGCGCGATGGCCTGGTGTCCCAGGCACACCCCCAGCAGCGGAAGGGACGGGTCGGCCAGCAGGCGGGGGATCCGGCCGACGTCACGGGCGTTGCGGGGATGCCCCGGCCCCGGCGAGATCACCGCCGCGTCGAAGGAATCGAGCGCGAGATCCGGCCAGCGGGGATCGTCGTTGGACACCACGACCGGAGGCGCGCCGACGACCTCGGCGATCAGGTGGAACAGGTTGAAGGTGTAGGAGTCGTGGTTGTCCACGAGCAGGACGCGCATGCACCTCTCGTTTCCGGCCAGAGGGGAAGTTCCAGGTTATGGCGCACCAAAACTCCTCGAACAACGGCTTCCTCCGTGAAGGCCGTCTCATGCCATACTCCGCGGCACAAGGCGCGCCGTTTCGGCGCGCGCAGAGGAGGACGGATGCCGACGTGGCCGGCGGACTTCTGGTTCGACCCCTCCTGCCCCTACACCTGGATCACCTCCCGCTGGCTCGTGGAGGTCACCCGGGTACGGCCGGTGAAGATCGTCTGGCGGGTGATGAGCCTGTCGGTTCTCAACGAGGGGCGCGACGACGATCCCGAGGGCGACCCCGAGGGCTACCTGTGGGTTCCCGCGCGCATCTGCGCCGCCGTGCGGACCGAATACGGACACGAGCGCTGGGGCGCCTCTACACGGCGATGTGGGCGCCTGAGAACACCGGCGACGACTGGCTCGGCGATCTGCACCGGGCCCTGGACACGGCCGGACTGCCCCGGGAGCTCGCCGGTCGGCGTGGGCACCGCCTACGACCCGGCGCTGCGCGCCTCCCACGAGGAGGGCGTCACGCTGCTGGGAGGGCGCTCGGGCACCCCGATCACCGCCGCGACCTCGCCCGAGGGAGAGCGCACCGTGTTCTTCGGTCCGATCCTCTCCCGCGTCCCCCGGGGCGAGGACGCCGCCAGGCTGTGGGACGGGACGCTGCTGGTGGCCGCGACCGCGGGATTCCACCGGTTGAAAGGTCTCCCGCGCGAGGATCCCGACATCGCCGGCACAGGCTGAGCCGGCGGAGGGCCCGTCCGCACGACTCCCGCGGCGCCCCGGTCACGAGGCGAGATAGTCCAACGCGAAGCCGAGGAAGAACAACGGGACGGCGACCGCTCGCATGACCTGCTCCGCCTGCCGGGTGGACAACAGGCGCCCCAGCCCGGCGATCACCGGCCCGATGAACAGCACGAACCCCGATGCCAGCACGATCAGGACGAGCAGGAACCCCACCCACACCGCGACCCGGACACCCTCGGGCAGCCCCTCCAGGGACTGGGAGATGGGACGCACCAACGCCGCGGCGAGCAGGGCGAAACCCGCCGATGAGACGGTCATGCCCAGGACGGCGCTGTTGTCCTCGTCCTGGTCGCGCATCCGCTCTCCCCAGGCGACGAGGCGTTCCGGCCCGATCAGGTCCAAGATGATGGTGCAGCCCGCCACGAACGACAGCAGCTTTCCGATCCGGCCCAACCAGATCACGGATATCCCGTGCAGGGAGTGGTCGGTGAGCTGACGCCCCGACCACCACAGCTCCCACGCCTCGACGAGGGTCAGATCCATGGCGGCACCACAGGAGGGGGCAGAGGGGTCCGGGACGACCGCCCCCGACCGCCAGGCAGCTCCCCGGCTCCGACGGCCCCACGGGGATCAGGCGTCACAGCCGACACCGTCGCCGTCCCGGTCCAGGTGGGGGGCGTAGCCCGGCTCGCCCGCGTGGACGGGGGCGGCGCCCGCGGCACGGGCCGCCGCGCAGTTCTCGTAGTACACCGCCGCGGGCTCCGGCTCCGTTTCCCGGGCGGGCGGCGGTTCGGGCGCCCGCGTGGTCTCCACTGTCACCGGCTCCGCCGGCTCCTCGGCCGGCGCGGGTTCGCGGTCGCGCTCCTCTTCCTCGGGGGCGGGCCGTGGCTGTGCGCCGTCCTCGGCCGGCCGCGAGGGCGCGGGGTCGCTCGGTGAGGCGGAGGGGGTCGGCGACGGGCTGGACGCCGACGCCGGTTCCCGCGCGGCCCGCTCCTCCTCCGCCTCGGGCGAGGAGGCGACCAAGGCCAGCACGGACAGGGCCGCGAGCAGCGCGAAGAACCCGTTGAGGCCGATCCCGGTCCAGGCCAGCCCGCCGCCGGAACGCTCGCCCCGCCGGACCTGGGCGAGCCCCAGGAAGCCGAGGATCAGCCCCACGAAGGGCGGGACGATCAGCGCGAACAGGCACAGGACGTTCGCCGCGCCGACGATGACCGAGGCGATCGCCGGCCCACTGCGCCGCCGCGGCGGTGGGAAGGGCGGGGCGGGCGGAGGAGGGAACGGGGAGGGAGATGCCACGTGATGCTCCTGAACATGAGAACGCCGTGGAACATTAGACCCTTTCGTCGCGACAAGATGTGGCTTGGCCGATATGGGACAAGAGGTGAGCCTGAGACATCATCACGCCGTGAAAGGCCCCTCGCGGGTCCGAGGGCACCGGTACCGGACTCCCCGGCACAATGGACGTCTTGGAAAGGAAGGCCCATGCACTCCACCGCGGCGCCCGTGCTCGACCACCTCGTCTACGCCACCCCTGACCTGCCCGCGACGGTCGCGCAGTTCACCCGCGCCACCGGCGTCGTCCCGGCCGAGGGCGGGGCCCACCCGGGCTGGGGCACCCGTAACCACCTGGTGGCCCTGGACGACGGCGCCTACCTGGAGATCGTCGGCCCCGATCCGCGCCAGCCCGACCCCGAACACGCCCGGCCCTTCCGGGTCGACCGGCTCACGGCTCCCGCCGTCGTCACCTGGGCCGTACGCACCACCGACATCGACGCGGCCGTGCGGCGGGCGGAGGAACACGGCTACGCCCCCGGGCCGGTCCTGCCCATGAGCCGCACCACCCCCGACGGGAGGCTGCTGGAGTGGCGCCTGACCTCTCCTGAGGCCGCCCACCCCTCGGGGCTCGTGCCGTTCCTCATCGACTGGGGCACCACCCCGCATCCCGTCACCCTCGGACTGCCGCGGGTCGGACTGGCCGGTGTGGAACTGCGCGCCCCCGACCCCGCCGAGGTCGCGCCGCTGCTCGCCGCCCTGGACCTCGCGGTGCGGCCGGTGGTCGGCGAGACGGGGATCTCCGTCACCCTGGACACCCTCAACGGTCCGGTCGTGCTGTCCTGAGCCCGCCCCTTCCAAGGTGACGGCGCCCCGGTCGCTTCGGCGTGGAGGCGACGCGGTAGGGTCCGTTGCCGAGCGGTGCGCGCGCGGAGGGGCGCCGGCCGCCCTCTCCTGCCTGTTTCTGCCTGTTTCGCCGTCTCCCACGGCTGTCCATCGTCAGTGAGGCAGGGCACAATAGATCATCCACAATGACGAAATCCCCCCTGAGAGGCGCCTGTGCCCGAAATCCTTCCTTGGCACGTTCTCGTGCTCATGCACGCACCCGCGGACGCCGTCATCGCCGTCCGCCCCGACGGGTGGGTGCGCGTGACCCGGCGAGCCGACATCACGGCCGGTGAGGCCGTCGTGTACTCCCGGACCCGCTTCATCGCCGAGGGCATCGTGCCCGTTCCGTCGGCGTTGGAAGCCCTCACCGACCGGCTCACCAGCCGCGCCGCGCGGCTGGCCGAGCTGGAACTGGTCGCCTGAGGCCCCGGCCTCCTCACCTCCACGCCGACGCGCACCCGTCGGCCGACATCCCGCCGGACCCCACCCGCTCCGGCTCCTTCGGAGCCGAGCCCGGTGCCGGCCTGATCCCCACGCGAAGACGGGACCCCCTCCCGCCCGAACGTGGGAGACGTTCCCACCGTCCACGAGCGGCAGGCCGCGACCGCCGGCTTCGGCGCCGCTCGTGAACAGGACGGTCCCGATCCGCCGGACGGTGTACGCCAGGCACGCCGCCGGCACCAGGCGCTCGATGCCCTCATGGCGCGGGAACGTGCCGGCGACCTCGGCCGGTTGTTGCCGCCCTCCGACCGGCCATGGGCGACACCGATCGATCCCGGCCCTGCGATCGGCTGGACCTCGGACCGTGGCCGGGACGCCCGCTCGTTGGGCTCCTCGAGCCGGCGGAACAGGACATCGGGCCCCGTCCTCGGCCACCGCGATCAGGACCTTCAGGCGTGTCCGGCCTCCTCGCCCATACGGCCGGTGACCTGGGAAGGATCTCCGAGCCGGTCCCGGAACGGATGCGGCCGGCCGGCTCGTCCAGCGCGGTGGGTCCCGGCGGCTCCGGCAACGCCTCACACCGGACGGTCCGGTGTGACGTCGACCGGATCGGGCGGCTGGTCGTGGACCGTTCGGCCTCACGGATCGCCGGCCGCCTTCGGGCGGGCGCGGATCTGCTCGCGATGCCAACAGCCGGTGCGGCCGGGCCTCCGGCCGGGATCGGGGCCGGCGTCCAGGCCCGGGCGGCGGCTTCGCCGGGAACCTCACCGGTCGAGGCGGAGCAGGCCGTCTTCCGGTGCCGCTTCAGCGCACCATCGTGAACGGTGCCCCGGAGACGCCGGTGCGCTCACGCGCTCGGGAGTTCTCGCCGGCCTCGGGAAGGACGCGCGTGCCGCATCCGGGCGGAGGCCGGCCTGCCGGACCGCGGGCAGACCGTGCAGTCCATCGACGTCATCGGCAGCCCTCTCCGGCCAGGGGGCCGGACACCGCGCGCGGTGGCGGCGGCCGATCGGGATACATCCGGCACTTCACCGGATCACGGCCGGACAGGAGCGGCCCTCTGCGCCTGCGAGACGGGCAAGGCGGTTCCGGCCGGCCCGGCCGTACCGGCCCGCCTCCGCCGGAGCGGCATCATCACACTGGCCGCCCCCAGGGGGAATGCCCGAACTGAGGCGGCGCCCGCATGATCGCCGGGCTAGGCTGACCTCATGCTGGACGAGCTCAGGTCCCGTGTGGAACGCCGAGGGGTCTCCTCTGCCTGGGAGCAGAATCATCAGAGGCTGCTGAAGTGCCTGGAAGATCTGCTCAACGAGGGGTTCCTGTTCGCTGATGTCAGCATCGACATGGTCAGCAAGAGGGCGGGCTTCGCCCGGACCACGGTGTACCGCCACTTTCCCACCATGCGCGACATGGGCCGAGAACTCGTCCTGGAGCACAGCAGCGTGCTGTTCCTGGTGACGGAGCCGAGGCCCGGGGAGCCCGCTGTGGCCTTCCTCGACCGCGGTATACGAGCGGTCTTGCAGATGTGGCGGGAGCACGGAGCCGTATGGATGACCGCATGCGATCTCGCGGCGGCTGACCGCGATTTCGCCAAGGACTGGATCAATATCCTCTCGGCCTGGGCCCCCATCCTCTATTACGTCTTCATCGAAGACAATCCCGAACTCGGCAGGCAGCCTCCCGCGGAGGTGGAGGCGGCCATAAAGAGGCTCCTCGTCGGGGGCGCCTACAATTTCTACGCCTCCTACAAGACCGGTCTTGTGGGAAGCATAGAAGACGTCGCCGGAGAACTCATGCAGACGGCGATCGCGCGGTTCGGGCTGCGCGCAGACCGCCGTTCCGCCGAAGATCCTCCCAGGGAGAGCGGCCGGGCCTCCTGAGGACGGGGACAGGCGGCCGCCGCGTCCTCTTCCGGCGAAGAGGGCCGGGGTCCTTCCCCATGGAGCTCCGAGCCCGGCCGCTGTTCCCGGCCGCGGGGGGAGCACCGGGGAACGAACAGGACCACCGCCCGCATCGCCGTCGATGCGGGCGGGGCCGGTCAGGAACCTCCGAGGCGGACGGGGAGCGTGAGCGGATGGTTCATGATGGGGCTGGTCGGGGCAGGCCGCAGATCCTGTTCGGCCGCATCCAGACGCAGGCCGGGAAAGCGGTGGAAGAGCGCGGGAAGCGCCTCACCGAGTTCCAGCCGGGCCAAAGGGGCGCCCAGGCACATGTGCACGCCGTAGCCGAACGCGATGTGGCTGCGCCCGGCCCGGGTGATGTCGAAACGATCAGGGTCCTCCCAGGCGGCAGGGTCGCGGTTGGCGGCGGAGTAGGCGAGGAGGATCGGCTCCCCCGCGGGGATCCACGTACCGCCGATCTCGACGTCCCGTGTGGGGAAGACCGCCGGCAACAGGGCGACGCTGGTGTCCCAGCGAAGGATCTCCTCGATGGCCGTCCTCCAAGAGGCGCGGCCGGTGCGCAGGAGCCCGAGCTGGTCCGGGTGGTTCAGCAGGGCGCGGATGCCATTGGTCAGCGTCCCCATGGTGGTCTCCGCTCCTGCGATGACCAGCAGGTAGAGATTGTCGATGAGCTCCGTCTCGCTGATCTTGCGCTCGTCGCACGCGGTGATCAGCGCGCTGGTCAGATCGTCGCCCGGTTCGGTGCGCTTGGCGGCGACGATCTTGGCGAGGAGTGCGCGGGCGTCCTGGTCCACGGTCGGGTCCCCGGAGAACACGCGGGTGGCGATATCGCTCATGAGCGGGGCCTGGTGTTCGTCCAGGCCGAGGAGATCGCAGAGGACCCGGACCGGGAGAGGCCAGGCGAACCCGGCTTTGATGTCGACGCGGTCGCCGGCAGCGGCGATCTGCTCGAGGAGCTCGGTGACGATCTCCTGGACTCGGGGACGGAGACCTTCGACACGTCCGCGGGTGAAGGCGGCCTGGAGCACGGAGCGCGCGCGGCGGTGGTCGGCTCCGTTGGAGGCGAGCATGCTGTCGACGCCGGCGATGAGGCCGACGATCGGATGTGCCCGGTCGACCTCGCCTTCGACCAGGGCGCGCCAGTTGCGCCATCCACGGGCGAACGTGCCGGGGTCTGCGAGGACGGCGCGCAGCTCGGCGTAGTGGGTGACGGCCCGGACGCTCACGCCCCCGGGAAGAAGAAGCCGAGCCACCGGGCCAGCCGCCCGGAGCCGTTCCCGGACCGTGGGGGTGTCGAGGTCGGGGGTGTCCAGCTTGATGAGGGGTTCCATACCGGGTCTCCAGGTCGGGTGTGGTCGTGGCCGGGAGTGAACAGGGCGGGTAGTGAGGACAGGCCGCGCACGGATTGGGACGCCCGCCATGTGAGCGATTCGGGCGGGACCGCCAGGCGCAGGTCCGGGAGGCGGCGCATGAGTTCGCGGACGCCGGTCTCGGCCAGGGTGAGGGCGAGGATGCGCCCGCTGTCGGGGCAGGCGTGGGGACCCGCCCCCCAGATGAGGTGAGCGCGGTTGCCCGCGAGCTGGTCGATGCTGCCTGCACGGTCGAGCAGCGCTGCGTGGACCGGGCCGAAACCGAGTACGAGGCAGTCGCCGGCGCGGACCCGGAAGCCCCCTAGCTCCACGTCCTCGACCGGGTACCGGCCCGGCACGGTCGGGACCGGGGGATCGAGCCACAGCGCGGTGGTGATGGTCTCGGAGATCTGATGCGCCGGCGACATCTGCTGGCGCACCTCCGGACTGGTCAGCAGCATCCGGACCGCGTTGCCGATGAGGTGGGCCGTCGGGTCGTGCCCGGCGGCGATGACGAGGGCGAGATTGTCGCGCACCTCGTTGTCGGACAGGCCGCTGCGGACGAGGTGGGAGGCGATGTCGTTGGCCGGATCACGGCGCCGGTTGCGGGCCAGGTCCAGCAGGATCTTCTGAACCTGGGCGTATGCGGAAGCCGCGTCCTCTCCGCCGTCCCACAGACGCGCCATCGAATCGCAGACCTCGCGGCCGACATCCCGTTCCAGGCCGAACAGGGAACAGAAGGTCAGCAACGGCAGCCAGACCGCGTACTGGGTGATGACGTCGACCTTGCCGTCTCCGGCGAAACCGTCGATCAGTTCATTGGCGATCCGGGTGATCCGGAGGGGGACCTGGGTCTCGGAAAGCCGTTTCAGGGCTTCGACCAAGGCCATGCGATAGCGGCGGTGTTCCTCGCCGTCGACGGAGAGCGCGTTCGCTCTGGGCTGGTACAGGGCCTGCAGTGGGGAGGATGGGGGGATCGTGCCGTCCTGCAGGTCACGCCAGTAGCGTGGGTCGCGTCTGTACAGCGGCGACCGGAGGACCTCGACGTTCATGTGCCAGGACAGCATGAGCCAGGCGGGCACGCCGGGCTCCAGCCAGATGGGGGCGAGGCCGTTGGGGTAATCCTCGTGCAGCCGCCGCCATAAAGCGGCCAGATCTGAGTGCTCGTACAGGGGGACTCGTGTCATGGGCATGGGGCGGAACCTCGTCGTCGGATACGACTGAAGTGACGTTTTCGTATATATCCATGCAAATTTTTTGGACGGATGTGGAGTATAACGCTACTTTTGTTGCAGGGAAGAGTTTCGGATGCCCCTCTAAGGACATCTCACCCCGTTTTCTTCCTCGTCCCTCCATTACCGTCCGCGGCTGGTGTATCACTCTAGGAGTCCGCGCCGATCCGGCCCCTTGTCGTGGATCGGCGCGACTCGAGCCCTTTGAACAGCGGAAACGGTGACCCGGGCCGGGATATCGCCTGCGATTCGGGCGTGGCCGGAGCTTCGGGATCTCCGTTCCGGCCCCCTGCTTCCCGAGTCGCCGCCCGCCTCCTCGGGTAGAGAGAATGTGTCCGCTTTAAGGGTGAATGCGCATATTTCCTCGAAGTTGAAAGGCATCCTGATGCCCCCCGTCTCCGGTGCCCGCCCCGACCGCAGCCATGCCCCAGCCATCGTCGGCATCGGCGTTCGCCTCCCAGGAGGGATCTGCGGGCCTCAAGCCCTCTGGCAGGCGCTCCTCGAAGGCCGGGACGCCATCACCGAATACTCCGACCAGCGCTGGGACGATCTGCTCGGCCAGCTCTCCGTCGAGCAGCGCCCGGCCAGGAAGTGGCCTGCGGGTGTGATCGACATCGAGGCCTTCGACCACGACTTCTTCGGCCTCACCGCCACCGAGGCCGCGGAGATGGATCCGCAGCAGCGCTTTCTGCTCGAAACCGTAATCGAGGCCCTGGCGGATGCGGGCATCGCCCCCGGGTCCCTCGCCGGGACCCGAACCGGTGTCTACGTGGGCGCGAGCAGCTTCGACCATGCCATCACCCGTTTCGGTGAGCGTGACCGCGTCACGATGCAGACCATGGCAGGCACCGCCATGGCGATCCTGGCCAACCGCGTCTCCTACGTCCTGGACCTGCGCGGCCCCTCCATGAGCATTGACACGGCCTGCTCCTCGTCCATGTCCGCGATCCACCTCGCCTGCCGGGACATCGCCGACCATGACGTCGACACCGCCATCGTCGCCGGAGTCGGCCTGCTCAAATCCGCGGGCATGACCGCGACCTTCGTCGAGGGGGGCGTCATGGCCTCCAGCGAGCGAGTCCGCCCCTTCGACGCCGGCGGTGACGGTTACGTCCGGGCCGAAGGTGCCGGCGTGCTCGTCCTCAAACGCCGCGAGGACGCCCGGGCGAGCAGGCACCGCGTCTACGCGACGGTGCTTTCCACCACGGCCAACTCCGACGGCCGCTCTCTGGGCCTCTTCGCGCCCAACCCCGAAGCGCAGGCCGACATGCTGCGCACCGCGTGTGCTCGCGCCGGGGTCGACCCCCGCGACGTCGATTACGTCCAGGCCCATGGCACGGCCACCGCGGCAGGCGACCGGGTCGAGGCCAAGGCGCTGTCGGAGGTCCTGGGCGCAGGACGCGCTCCCGATGACCCCCTGCTCGTCGGCTCGGTCAAGTCCAACGTCGGTCACCTCGAAGCCGGGGCCGGCGTCATCGGCGTCATCACGGCCGCGCTCGCCCTGCACCATGCCACGATCCCCCCGACGATCAACCACGACCGGATCCGTCCGAACCTCGCCCGGCTGCCGCTTCGGGTGCCCACGCAGGTGCTGCCCTGGCCCAAGCGCGCTCAGGGACGGCCGCGTATCGCCGGGGCGAGCGCCTTCGGGTTCGGAGGATCCAACGCGCACACCCTCCTGGAGAGCGCGGACGACAGTGCCCGGGCCGAGCCGGCCCCGGTGACGGAGCACTCCTCATCGCGCCTCCCATCCGGCCGGGTGCTCTTTCCCATCTGCGCGCACTCCCCGTCGAGCCTGCGGGCGACGGCCGAGGCATGGGCGCCTGTCGTCGCGAAGGCCGGCCGCCTCGACCAGGTCGCCTCGACGGCCCTTCACCGCCGCGACCACGGACCGGCTCTGACCACTCCGCGCACCCGGCACCGCGCCGTGATCCTCGCCGGCGCTCCGGAGGAGGCCGCGGAGGCGCTGGAGGCTCTGGCGGCGGGCCGGTCGCATCCCGCGTTGCGCGGCCCTCATACCATTGGCGCGCGCCCGTCCCGGCTGGTCTGGGTGTTTTCCGGACACGGTTCGCACTGGTCCGGCATGGGCCGGCGGCTCAGCCATGAGATCCCGGTCTTCGCCGAAGCCGTCGAAGACGTCAGGCGGGCCTTGAGCGACGAACTCGGGCACCCTTCCTGGAAGCCGGGAGAGGCGCTCGACGGCTTCGCCACGATCCAGCACGCCATCTTCACGGTCCAGGTCGCCCTCGCCCGTACATGGCTTTCATGGGGGCTTCGTCCCGACGCGGTCATCGGGCACAGCGTCGGAGAGGTCGCCGCCGCGCACGTCGCCGGGGCGCTGTCCCTGTCCGACGCCACGCGGCTGCTGAGAGTCCGGTCCGAGCTGGTCGCGCGCACCGCCGGCCAAGGAGGGCTGCTCGCCACCGAGCTGAGCCCCGAACAGGTCCGGGAGGTCATCTCCGGCCAGGGAGACGTGCTGGCGCTGGCCGTGGACAACGGCCCTCGGTCCACTGTCGTCTCCGGTCCCGAGGAGGCACTGGCAGAGCTCCATGCACGTCTGGAGAGGGAGGGAGTGTGGGCGCGCCCCGTCGCCGACGGAGTCCCCGCACACGGCCCGTTCCTGGAGCCGATGATGCCGCGGATGAGGGACGCCCTTGAAGGTTTCTCCCCCACGGAAACCGAGATCCCCTTCTACTCCACTCTGACCGCGCAGGCGGAATCGGGAACGAACCTGGACGCCGACTACTGGGCCCGCCAGATGCGCTCCACCGTCCGCCTTCGGGAGGCCGTCGTCACGGCTATGGGCAAACGCCCCACGACGCTGCTGGAGATCTCTCCTCGCACGGTGCTGGGCGTGCCCCTCGCCCAGACCCTCACCGCTCACGCCCTGACCGGCGATGTCGTCTCGGCAGGCCGTGCCGATGGCGATGAGGTGGAACAGACCCTTGTCGCGGCGGCCGAACTCTCCCTGTACGGTCACACACCGGCCGGGACCGTCACCGAGGACCTGCCTCCGGTTCCCCTGCCCCCGGTGGCCTGGGACCGTGGACAGGCCACCGGTGTATGGAGTGAGACGTCAAGGGATCATGCGGCCCTGCTCGCACAGGCCGAAGGTCCCCGGGAACGGCGACAGGTCCTCATGGACCTCCTGCGCGAGATCGCGGGGGACATCCTGCGCCGTGACCCCGCCGAGATCCCACTCGACGAGGAGATCGGTTTCCTCGGCATCTCCTCGGTCGCGCTGATCCAGGTCCGCGACCGCCTGCGCGAGGTGCACCCCGGGCTCGCCTCACTGCCCGTCGCGGTCATCTACACCGACCCGACCATCGCCGAACTGGCCGAACGGATCGATGGTCACCTTGAGGGGCGGATGGAGGACGGCCGAGGCTGACACGCCGGCCGGACGTCCCCCGCAGACGGTGAAGGGCCCCTGCTCGTGAACCGATCGAACGAGCAGGGGCCCTTCACCGTTCAGCGAGGCCGCTCAACGTGCCGTCGCCTGCCAGATGGCCGCGGAGTTCTGGACGGTGTAGCGGACGTCGTCGAAGCGCTCCTCCAACATGGCCTTCAGGTCCTCGGAGGTGTCTCCTGTGGAGCGGAAGCAATTGTCGGCGCTGTGGTAGATCCCCAGCGCCCGACGGGCGAAGAAGCCGTGCCGGACGCCCTCCCCGCTACCGAGGACGGTAGCGCCGAAGAACCGGCCTCCCGGACGCAGCACGCGCGCCGCTTCGTCGAACACGTTGGCCTTGCTGCGCATGTTGGGCCGGGGAAGCGTGTGCAGCATCATGCTCGTGCCCACCGAGTCCAGCGAGTCGTCCGCGAGCGGCCATGGACCCAGCGCGTCGACCCCAGGGTAGGTGCGGACCTCGAAGCGGTCTTGGACCCGTGCCCGGGTGAACCGCAGCGGTTCGTCGTTGATGTCGAGCAGGCTCAGCTCACGCAGCGGGGTGTCAGAGGGCAGAGTGTGCAGGAAGTAGCCGCTGCCAGGGCCGACGTCGAGATGCCGCTCCCCGATGTTGCCGGCGTACAACCGGCGCAGCACCCGGTTGGAGACCCGCCAGACGAATGGATGGTTCCGGTAGATGACCAGGAAGTCGTAACGGGCGACGATCCTGGGACTGTACAACCCGGGGTTGGGCTGGGACATCGTGGTTTCAGTCGGTTCTGGCGTCTCGGGAGACATCGGACCTCGCTTGCGTCCTTGGTGGGGGAAAAGGGATGGTGGGGCGGGCGGGCACAGGCCCGCCGGGAAAAGGTCAGGAACCGGAACCGGCGCGTTCCCGGGCCTCGGAGATGAACGCCCGGGCCGCGTCGGGGTCGAACATCCACCGCTCGTAGTCGGCCGGATCGTCGAATCCGCCGATCCACCGGTCGGCGACCTCCGGCACCGTCATGACCGCGGGCAGCAGTTCCCCGAAGTGCTCCGGGATCTGCCCCGTCCAGAAGCCGTTCACCATGTCGGAGAAGACCGACGCGAACCGGCCCCGCTGCTCCCAGAACGTCGTGAAGGCCTTCTCCATCTCGTCCGACCCGAAGGGTTCGGCCCCCTGCCTGCGGATGGCCTCATAGTAGACATCGGCGCAGACCGTGGAGTTGGCGGCGCTCTGTCCGGACACCGGGTCCGAGGTCACGACCACGTCGGCCATCCCCAGCACGAGCCCGCCGCTGGGCAGCTCCCCGACCGGCCGGCGGACCACGGGGCGGATGGGTTCGATCCGCACGGACCGGTCGTCCACGAGCGACGCCGAGCGGCACCATTCGTAGGCGTCGGGCGCGTGCTCCTTCATCCGGCCCAGCATCGCGGCCAGCTTCGCCTCGGCGGTGCGGTTGGCGACATCGCCCGAGCAGTCGAGACCGGCCCCGGGCATCGCCGTCATCAGCACCGAGGTGGCGGGGCCTTCGGGCGTCAGGACGGGGATGAAGTAGATCTCCCCGAAGGGACCGCTGACGGCCTCCACGATCTGGTCGCCGCCTTCGCGGACCTCGACGTCGTGCAGGATGGCCTGCGCCAGAACGCGGTTGTGAGCGCCGCCGTGGCGGCTGTCGTCCGGGTCGAACAGGGCGCCCAGCTCGCCACTGCCCACCGCGACGACGACGAGATCGTACATGCGGGAGAAGTAGTCCAGATCGGACACGGTGGCGCCGTGGATGACCACGCGGCCGCCGCGGTCTTCGAAGTACTCCAGCCAGTCGGCCATCTTCACACGCGCGTCCACCGCTACTCCGTGAAGGCCTTCACCGAAGCGGCCGGTGAACTCGATGACGGGCTGTCCGGGGGTGCGCAGGCTCATCGAGACCCCCTCGTACCGAGGGGCGGTGGGCCACTGGTGCAGCCCCGCCTTCTTCTCCAGCTCCAGCACACTGGGCCAGGTGAACTGGGTGATCGGCGCGTTGCGCTGGCGGATCTCGATCGAGGTCTGCCCGGTCATCAGCGTGACGTCATAGTCGTCGTCCAGCAGCCTGTGCCCCAGCTTGAGGCCGCTTTGTCCGGCGCCGATGATCAGGATTTTGCGCGACAAAGTTGGGTCTCCTCAGGAATCGGTGGTCGTCCGGGCGTGACCGGTTAGGGTGCTCAGCACCCTGGCCACGGAATCATGATCATGAGTCTCACACACCAGAACGGGCGTGTTCGGTGTGATCTGTCGTGCACGACGTATCTCGCGCTGGACGGAAGGGCTGTCCGCGGACATGCCCGTTTCGAGCGGGACCACCACCACGTAGGGGAGTTCGTGCTGGTGACAAGCCTGTAGAGCGATCTCGGCGGCGTCCCTGTACATGGGATCGATGATGATCACCGCACCTATGGAGTTCCGGGCGGCGTCATCCCACAAAGGACGGTAATCCCACAACCGCGGTGTACCGGCCAGGAAAACAGTCGATCCCTCCACGGGGTATATGGAAGGGCCGAAAAATCTTTCAATGGTCATTGATTCCCGGGGCGCGATGAAGAACTGGTCCACGGTACGCCTCGGTGACGCGCAGACGGCCCCGATGAAAGACCGCTCGGCCGCCACCGTCGCCGCGGCGACCACCACCTTCACCGTCGGGGCGGCGCGCCCATGACCATCGTCCACCTCCTGCATGAGGCCTGCGCTGATCAGCTGTTGAGCCACGGTCCGCGCCCCGGAGACGGGGATCTCCACACGAGAGGCGAGTTCCAGCAGATGAGCCGGCGTCCGAGCAGCCAGCATGAACTCTCGCACACACCACCACGGCTCCGGCAGCAACACCTCGGCCGCCCACAATTCCCCTTCACCCGTTGCCGGCGCGACCAGCACGGCGTGATCGGCCAATGGGTCTGCCGACCACCGCCGTCGTCCAGATGCGGTAACCATCGCTTCCCTCCTGTGAGGCCGGTCTCCGGCCTCGGGTCGGGACCATCGTGGCAGATCTGGAAGGCGCGTCGCCCCGCCTGCTTCCACCTGAAAAGTGAATAGGGTCCCATTCGATCCTTTATTGTGTGGAAGATAGGAGGATGCCGTATTAGTGCCAATTCCGCCAGAGGCAACCGCTCGGGAATCGTCCTCTTCGGGGTGAGGCGAACTCCTGTAACCAGCAGGTTTCAGGAGACCGTCATGGACGCCGCCGGCGAACGGCACCACCGGACGACCGCCGGCTTCGGCGCTGCTCGTGAACAGGGCGGTCCCGGTCCGCCCTTCTGAGGCCTCCCCACGGGTCGCCCCTTCGTCGTCGCACCGAGGGTTCTCCCGTCACCCGGCCATGTCGTCACCGGGCGCCCGTCGCGGCTTTCGCCGGACGGTGCCGGCGGTGGCCAGGGGACGCCGGTGGACGGCTCCGCCGCCCCCGGTCGAGGGAGCCCGGTCACGGGTTCGGCCGCGAAGCCGCGCCCGGGGATGACGACGAACTCGCGTGGACCGGCCCGAGGCGGTTCTTCCGGAACCGCCAGACCTCGAACGGGCGGAGCACGGTTCAAGACGTCGAACGGCTCCGTGCACGGGGACACGTCCCGCGGGCCCCGCTGGGGACACGCCCCATGGGCGCGTTTCCGGTGTCGTGCCGGAGGGGGCCGGCCCCACGAACGAGTGGCCGCCCCAGGCTCCCCTCGCAGGGATCGCCTCCCGGAATCGATGGTTCGACGACGCCTCCCCCGCGCGACGCCGGGCCACGGCGACAAGGCCGGACCAGTGATCCGGGGACGACACTGGAGAGAGGACGATCCCCATCGCGCGGCGGTCGGGGAAAGCCCTCAGGGGGAAGGGCGGCCTCCCCTTGCCGGCGCGCGTCAAATGCCCGAGCGAGCGCGCCCGTTCTCTCCCCCGGCGTTTCCGGCGAAGGCGCGAAGGGGGTGCTCTTCACGGACATCCGATGTCGGCCGCACGTCCTTCCAGGCCACCGGGCGGCCCGCGGCCGGAGCGGGGCGACTCGCTCCGGCGTAGGCGGGAACACGGCCCATCGTCGCCCACTCCGAGACCGGCGCGCCGGATCCCGCCCCGAACATGGTCCCGCTTCGGCCCGGCCGGACCCGAGTTGGAGTTCCACTACGCTGCTGACCCACCCCCCAGAGCCGAAGGAGCTGGCGTGACGCGCATCGGGATCACCGGACACTCCAACCTGACGGCCGCCTCCGTTCCCCTCGTGCGCGGTGAGCTGGTGGCCGTGCTCAGGCCGTACGCCGACGGGGAGCTGGTGGGCGTCTCCTGTCTGGCGCGGGGCGCCGACCAGCTCTTCGCCGAGGCGGTGCTGGAACTGGGAGGAGCCCTGGAGGTCGTGCTGCCCTCCGCCGACCACCGGGAGGCCAAGGTCGAGCCGGAGGACCTGGAACGGTTCGACGCGCTGCTGATCCGCTCCACCCTGGTCAGGTACATGCCGCACCGTAACGCGGGGGCCGAGGCCTACCGGCAGGCGAACGAGGCGGTGCTACGCGGTGTGGACCGCCTGGTCGCGGTCTGGGACGGTGCCATGTCCGGCGGCCGGGACGGCACCGCCGACGCGGTCCACGCGGCCAGAGTGCGCGGCATCCCGGTGGACGTGGTCTGGCCGAAGGGCGCGGCACGCGGGTGACGTGACGGCGGGGAACGCCCGAGGCGCGGCGCCTACGGCGTCCAGTCGGGTCGTCCCCATCTCGTGAGCCCGTCCGGCGGCCCTCCGGGACGGTCGGGGCAATGCCGTTCCCGCCTTGATGAGCGGATGCGGCGGCCAAGCCGCCGCGGCGCCCCGGGGAGGGACGTGCCGTGGTGCGGGCTCAGGCGGTGACGAGCAGCACCGAGGCTCGTGACCACGGTGACCACCCGGCTGTGGGAGTTCAGCCGGTCGCGGACCGCGGGCATGACGCGCCGCGCGCGGCGGTGCAGGACGACGACCGCGAGCAGCGGCAGGGCCGCGACGAGAACCGTGGCGGCGACGAACGGCAACGCGGCCACCGGCCCCGCGCCGTTGTGCGCCAGGTTCACCCCCACCGTCAGCATGACGATGACGTCCGAGGGCATCACCAGGACCACCAACAGGCCGGTGGCGAACGCCCGCCCCACCCCCGCCAGCAGCCCGCCGAGCCAACGGGGCGGTTCTGCGGTCTCCCGCCGCACGAACGCCTTCACCGCGACGGCCAGCAGGAGGACGACCAGTCCGGCCTGGATGAGGACGCCCGACGAACCCGAGTCGGAGGGCGGGCCCAGCGCCATGGCGTCGCCGAGCACCGTGAAGAGCCCACGCGCCACGGCGACCCCCGTGGTGACGGCGACGGCGACGCCGGCCAGGAAGGCCAGGGACGCCCGCACCGCCCGGCAGCCCGTGACCAGGATGATCGCGGAGATGATCTGCGGCCCCGCCATCATGGTGATCGTCGGCGGGAGGACCTGGAGGTTCACGCCCACCGCCTTCCGTCAGCGCGTCCCGTGCCGTCGGCGCGGGAGAGATCGATCGGTCCCCACCGATCCTCCCGTCGATGACGCCGTCCTCCGTGGTGACACGCTCGACCGGAGTAGCGGGCGCGGGGAGGAGAGAAGGAGCGCGACCTGATGGCTCCGCTCCCCCACTCGCTCCGGCTCCGCGCTCACCGGCCGCGCCCATCGGATCGGCGCCGCCGGTGACCGGTCCGGTGTTTCGCGGCCCATGGCGGCCGGGGCGCTCAGCGTCGGTGGAAGACGTAGCCGGCGTGGTGGAGCACGCCGTCCACGAAATCGCCGTAGGCCCAGAATCCCAGGTCGTCGTGGTAGACGATCCGGTCCCCCTCGATCCAGAACGACCCCTGGTAGGCGTGCGGGCGTCCGCCCCGGGTCTCGTCGTAGCGGCCGTCGGCGGTCAGCTCCTGGTGGATGAACCCCGTCTCGTCGATCCACATGCCGAGGTGGGGGCTGTCCACGGGCGTCCGCCGCGCGAACCGCTCCTCCCGGGGTTCGACGAGACGGCGCCCGTTGAGGAGGGTGATCTCGCCGTCGACGACGATGGCGGCGGCCTGCTCGGGACGCCAGACCACCCGTTGCAGGGCCGGGGTCGTGGCGTGGCCTCCGGAGATCACGGCGAAGGTCGCCGGGTTGCCGGGCGCCAGCGTGCCCACTCTTTCGGAGGGGCGTCGGCGCAGTCCGGCGACGGCGTCGTCCTCCACGATGCCCGGGACGATGGTCAGTCCCGCGCAGTCCACGACGATCGCACCGTCGTCTTCGGCGGCGGTGTGCAGGCCGGTGCCGACGCCGACGATCACCTTCCCGCCCAGGAGCAGGTCGGCGTCGGACAGGTCGCCGATCATCGGGTCGAGCGTGTGTATGGTGGCGCCGACGAACAGCAACGGGCGGTGCGGCTCAGCGGCGATGGTCGTCAACAGGTCCTCGTCGAATCGGATGCTCATGGCCCACTTCCGCAGGGAGAGAGAGGTGTCAGGGACGCCTCCCACCCTGGGCGCCGGGCGGGCGGACAGCCAGGCCGGGGCGTCCCAGGGTGCGACACACCCTGGGAAGGCCCGGCCCCGCCGCCTAGGCTGACGGCATGTCCCGCACCGAACTCGGAGCCTTCCTCGTTGCCAGGCGCGCCCGCCTCGCCCCGGACGACGTCGGACTGGCCTCCAGCGGCACGCGCCGGGTGGCCGGATTGCGTCGCGAGGAGGTCGCGATCCTGGCCGGGGTGAGCGTCGACTACTACACCCGGCTGGAACAGGGCAGGGAGCGCCACCCCTCAGCCTCGGTCCTGGACGCCGTCGCCCGCGCCCTGCGTCTGGAACCCGACGCCCGCGACCACCTGTTCCGGCTGGCCCGGGTCTCGCCCGAGCACCTGGCCGCGCCCGCCCGGCCCCACGTCGACCCCCACCTGCGCGCGCTGCTCGACGCCTGGCCGGACACCCCCGCGCTGCTCATGGACCGGCGGTTGGACCTGCTGGCGGCCAACGCGCTGGGAGACGCGCTCTACGCCGACTTCACCGAGACCGACAACCTGCTGCGGATGACCTTCCTGGACCCTGTGGGAGAGGTCTTCTTCGCCGACTGGCACCGGGCCGCGCGGGCCTGCGTGGCCAACCTGCGCCTGGCGTTGGGCCACGATCCGCACGACCGGCGGGTGCTGGCCCTCGTCGAGGAGGCGGATCGCGGCAATCCCCGGTTCCGGGAGCTGTGGGAGGAACACGAGGTGCGCGGCAAGACCCACGAGGCCAAGACGTTCAGGCACGGCGCCGTGGGCGAGCTGACCCTCTCCTCGCACACGTTCGACGTGCGCGGACAGGACGGACTCCAGTTGGTCGTGTACCGGGCCGAACCCGGTAGTCCCGACCAGCAGGCGCTGCGGTTGCTGGGCTCCCTGTCCGCCGTGCCGCTCGGCCGGACGGCGGGCGGCCACACCGGGTGAGGGCCGCCGGCCCGTCCCCGGTCGGGGAGGAGGCCCGCGCCGGGATGTCGATGGTCCGGACCGGGGCGTCACGTCGCCGCGCGTCTCCCTCCCACTACGCGCCCTTCCCGATGGCGTCCGGCAGCGCCGCGAGAGCACGGTCGGTGCCGTGGCGTGCCGCCCCCGGGGAGGCCGGCGGTCACCCGCCGGGGAGAAGGCGGCCCGCCAGATCCGGGGGCAGCGGGTAGACGCGCTCCGGGGGCAGCAGCCGCCGGAACCTCGCGGCGTGGCCCGTCCGAATGGAGGAGGCGGCCCTGCGCACCTGCGGGGTGAGATCGGTGAGGCCGACGGTCCAGTCATCGGCGAAGGCGCGGATCAGGTGGCGGCCGATGCCGACCTGGATGCTGTAGTGGTTGAGGGCCGCCCCGCGCGGCGAGCGCTCCGGATCCCACTGGACGTGCACGGGCGCCTGGGCCACGGCCGACGGGTCCGCGGTGGTGAGCACGGCTCGGGACAGGGCCTCCTCCCAGCCGTCCCGGGTCATCCGGACCGCGAGCACCCGTTCCTGGCCGGGCTTGCGACCCCAGTTGCCGCGGTGCATCAGCCACGTGAACGACGGCTTGATCCACGTCATCCGGTGGAAGGAGAACGGCGCGACGAAGCGGCCCGCCCGCAACGCCGCGTCGGACGGGATCCAGGTCCAGAGTGTGAAGATCACGGCCTACCGGGCCGCTCCCGTGCGTACCACGCCGTACGCGGACGCCCACCGGGTGAGAACGATCCAGCCTGGGGGGTGCATCTACGTGGACTGCTTCGTCTGGAACAGCCACGGCAACCGCTGGTACCGCACCGGCGCGGGACACTACACCTACGCGCCGCAACTACCTCTCCTACCCCAACATCTACGAGTGCTGACACATCTGGTCGCCGGCTTCGGCGGGACCGGCAGGTAGTGGTTCCCTGAGCCCATCGGCGCTGTCCGGGACCTCCACGGTCCATCGCGGGCGCACAGCCTCGATACCTGAGGAGAAGGACCTGGTGGCGGTGCAGGGACGCGCGTGGGAACACCGCGCGCGTCCCGACCGGTTCTCGCGACGCGCTCTCACGCCGGTCGAAACCGTGGGGCGGGGCGGTTGTCGCCCGCCCCGCTCGCGTGGCCGTCGGTCCCGTGGCACGGTGACCGCGCCCGCGTCCCGACGAGCCGGAACGGTGGGTGTCGACGATCTCGGTGCGTGGATCCGCCAGAGGCGGCCGAGGGCGGCTGTCAGCGGCGGGAGCCTCAGACTGCTGTGGCCCGGCTGTCCCTCCGCTGGCGGTTCCCTCCGGGCGCCGCCACCCGCCCTCCCTCCCCCGACCGTCGTGGCAACGCCGCTGGGACCTACGGTGGCTTCCCGGATCGGCGCCGTCGATGGCAGTCGTCACGCGATGTCGGGGCGGACAGGGCGCCCTGCCCCTCGCCTCGGTCGGCCACAGCGGACGGTACGGCGAGTCGGCCGGCGACGATGCCGGCGGAGGTCAGGATGGGTCGGCGAGGACCTCGCCGATCACGTGGCGGGCGTTGGCCGCCAGCACCGGATTGGTGTGCCGGTAGTAGGGGAGCTGGATGAGCGCGATCGACAGCGCCCAACCGCGGCCCCTGATCCAGGTGGCCTCGTCGACGTCCAGCCTCTCCCGGAAGACGCCGCGGGCTGAGGCCGGCAGCAGGTTCCAGGCGACGATCAGGTCCACCGTGGGGTCGCCCGTGCCCGCGGCGGCGAAGTCGATGACGGCGCCGAGCCTGCCGTCCACGGTCAGCAGGTTGCCCGGGGACAGATCCGCGTGCATCCACACGGCCGGCCCTCGCCGTTCGGGGACGCGCAGGGCCTCCTCCCACACCGCGGTCGCCGCCGCGACGTCGATCTCCCCTTCCAGCTGCGCGAGCGCCGCGCGCGTGGGCGCGTCCCGTTCGGCCAGGGGCACGCCGCGCTCCGCGGCCGGGCCACCGATGGGGTCGACCGCGCGCAGTGCCGCGACGAACTCCGCCAGGTCCTCGGCCAGTCCGTCCGGATCGGCGAGGGAGTCCACCCGCGGGTTGGTCCCCTCCAGCCACTGATAGACCGACCAGGGCCAGGGGTAGGCCGGGGTGGGACGTCCCTCCCTCAGTGGCCGGGGAACGGGGACGGGGAGGTGCGCGGCCAGCCGGGGAAGCCAGCGCAGTTCGTGCGCGACACCGTTCACGGCTCCGGGGATGCGCGGCAGCCGTACGACCATCTCCTCCCCCAGCCGGTACATGGCGTTGTCGGTCCCGCTGGACTCCACCGGTTCGACCGATAGGCCCGACCAGTCGGGGAACTGCTCGGCGACCAGCCGGTGCACGAGGGTTTCGTCGATATCGGCCTCGTCCGCGTGCATCCTCACAGCGCGCATCCACCACCTTCGTCACGGCCTCGGGTCCATCCACCGAAGCGGTGGCGTTCATCGAACCCTCGTTCGTCTCGGACGGCAACACGTTTTCCCGTGTCTCCCTCTCGGCGCAGGGGACCGGGCCTTTCGCGGTCCGTCCACGCCGCCGTTCCCGCGCGGCGCCGCGGCCGTCGCTTCGGGAGTTCGTCGAGGGCCACGCCGCGCGCCCCCGTCCTCCGCGCCCGGCCTTCCCGCCTCTTCGCGCCGCCTTTTGAAGCGAGGGGCCCCTTCGTCACGTCCCGGGACGGTGGACGAACGCGGCCCGCCGATCCCGGGGCGCGCAACGCTCCGGCCGGTCGGCGGGGCGGGATCGTCTCGCAGGCGCGCACCACGGCGGGGCCCGCCGGTCGGCAACGGGTGGGGAAGGGGGAGGCCCTCGTCGCTGGTGGCGCGTCACATCCACAACGGGATTGCATGCTCATGCGTTAACGTGCATACTTTTACTCATGTCCAAGGTCCTCTCCTCCCTGCCTGTCGGCGAGCGCGTCGGGATCGCCTTCTCCGGCGGCCTCGACACCTCCGTAGCGGTCGCGTGGATGCGCGAAAAGGGCGCCGTTCCCTGCACCTACACCGCCGACATCGGCCAGTACGACGAACCCGACATCGCCTCGGTGCCCGGCCGCGCCGCGCAGTACGGCGCCGAGGTCGCCCGGTTGGTCGACTGCCGGGCGGCCCTCGTGGAGGAGGGACTCGCGGCCCTGGCCTGCGGGGCGTTCCACATCCGATCCGGCGGCCGTTCCTACTTCAACACCACCCCGCTCGGCCGAGCCGTCACGGGCACCATGCTGGTGCGCGCGATGCTCGAGGACGACGTGCAGATCTGGGGCGACGGCTCCACCTTCAAGGGCAACGACATCGAGCGGTTCTACCGTTACGGTCTGCTCGCCAACCCCTCCCTGCGGATCTACAAGCCGTGGCTGGACGCCGAGTTCGTCGGCGAGCTCGGCGGGCGCAAGGAGATGTCGGAGTGGTTGCTGGCCCGCGGCCTGCCCTACCGGGACAGCGTGGAGAAGGCCTACTCCACCGACGCCAACATCTGGGGCGCCACCCACGAGGCCAAGTCCCTGGAGCACCTCGACACCGGCATCGAGATCGTCGAGCCGATCATGGGCGTCCGCTTCTGGGACCCCGACGTCGAGATCCACGCCGAGGACGTCACGATCGGCTTCGAACAGGGGCGTCCGGTCACCATCAACGGCAAGGAGTTCGGCTCCGCCGTCGAACTGGTGCTGGAGGCCAACGCGATCGGCGGCCGGCACGGCCTCGGCATGTCCGACCAGATCGAGAACCGGATCATCGAGGCCAAGAGCCGCGGCATCTACGAGGCGCCGGGCATGGCGCTGCTGCACGCGGCCTACGAGCGTCTGGTCAACGCGATCCACAACGAGGACACCATCGCCACCTACCACAACGAGGGCCGGCGGCTGGGCAGGCTCATGTACGAGGGGCGCTGGCTGGACCCGCAGGCGCTGATGCTGCGCGAGTCGCTCCAGCGCTGGGTCGGGATGGCCGTCACCGGCGAGGTGACCCTGCGGCTGCGGCGTGGCGAGGACTACTCCATCCTGGACACCTCCGGCCCGGCTCTCAGCTACCACCCGGACAAGCTCTCCATGGAGCGGACCCAGGACTCCGCCTTCGGCCCGGTCGACCGCATCGGCCAGCTGACCATGCGCAACCTCGACATCGCCGACTCCCGGGCCAAGCTGGAGCACTACGCCGGGATCGGCATGGTCGGCGGCCGGCAGTCGACGTCCGTCGGCGCGGCGCAGGCGGCCTCGACCGGCCTGATCGGCGCGATGCAGGAGGGCGGCGCCGAGGCGATCGCCTCCCGGGGCGAGGCGCCCGGTGGCGACGAACTGCTCGACCAGGCGGCGATGGAGTCCGGCACCGACTGACGACGAGGACGAGGGCCGCCGTCGTCCTGCGGCCCGCTCTGTCCCTGGACGTGCCCCTCCCCTCGGCCGGGAGGGGCACGTCCGGATCTGTGCGCCGTCCTCGGGGCCGGCGGCGGTGCCAGGCATCGCCTGGGGGCTCGGTGCCACCTCCGGTGCTGGAACCCCGTGTCCTGGTGTGCGCCGCCCACGCCGATGCGCCGTCCCGAGGACGGGACGGCGATCCGCCGGAGTTCTCACCGTTGGACGGGCACCACGCCGGCCCGGCGAAGCGCGCCGGCCGTCCTGTTGGAGGCCGCGACCGCGCCGCCGGACCGGTCCGGTGTCACAGGAGTTCGCCGCGGACGTCGCGCAGGAAGACGGCCCACTCGGCGGGGACGACGGCGGGACGGCCGCGCCCGAAACCCTCGGAGTCGCGGACCGGCGCGCTATGGCGGGACTTTGCCGGGGCCTCCGGACGGGTGGAGCGACCGGAGCCGGGGAAGGCGGCCTCGACGCGGTTGTCGACGTTCGCGCTGTGGCTGGACGTGAGGAAGAGGGGATCGCTCATACCGGGTGGTGTACCCACATCCCGGTCTTCTCGTCATGTCCACCTCCGGCACCGGCCCACCTCACCCTGAGGCGCAGTCCGAGCCACGCGGTCTTCCCGCGTGCGAGGCGTGTCCGATGCTGGAAAGGGCCGGCGCGGGATGGTGGTACGGCCGCGACCCGGGCGACGGCCCGGCGGCGTCGTGCCCGGTTCTCGCCCCTGCCCCGAGGCCCCGCCGCGGGGACGCCTGTCATCAGCCCTGGATCGGGGCGTGCCGGTGCGCGGGCCGCGCACGGCCACACCGTCGAGAGGGACGAGCCCGGTCACCGTGAGCGTCGCGATGTCACCCGCCCGGGACAGGACGGAGAGGATCCGCCGCGCCCGGCCGAAGCGAGCCCGCCCGGCAACGGCGTGGTATCGGTGCGCAGGCCCTGGGAAAACGCAACGAGGTCGGCCCCGGGCGGCGATGCCGGGGTGGCCGTCCTCCCGCACCCGATCCCGCCGGGCCGGCCGAACCGGTCCGTCCGTCCGCGGAGGCTCCGGCCGTTCTCGTCCGCCCCGGACGGCCGGAACCAGAGGCCACAGCCGGGACGCGTCCGGTCGGTCCCCGGATCGTCCAGTCACGTTGCCCCTGCTCGGGTCGGGATGCGACGATGGTCCACCACGTTTCGGCGCTCTCGCCGTCATGTGTCTCCTGGAGATGGAAGGTCTCCGCTGCCATGCACGCCCCCTGCGCACGCGACGCCCCCCTCGTGGTCCCCGCCCCGGTCGAGATCGACATGACCGTCGCCGACGACTTCGCCGAAGCCCTGAGCGACGCGGTCGCCGCGGGCCCGGCCTGTGTCGTCGTGGACATGTCCCGCACGGTCTTCTGTGACTCCTCCGGCATCGCCGCGATCATGGCCGCGCTCGGCCAGGCGGGCCCGGAGGGGCCGGCCCTGGTGCTGGCCGTCCCTGATGCGCAGGTCCGTCGCGTCCTCTCGCTGGTCGGCCTGGACCTGCTCGTTCCCATCCACCACGACCTCGACACCGCCCTGCGTGGAGGCTCCGCCGCCACGTAGCCGAGGGGATCGGCACGGCGACGGCCCCTCGGGAAAAGAGGGGCCGTCCCCGCGAGGTGCCCTTAGCGCGCTCGTGTCGGACCGGCTTCACGTGGGGTGTTGCATCCTCGTCGGGGAGGGGAAGGGGGCTCAACCCTCCCCGACGGGGGCAGGCGGGGCCTACGCGCCGGGACGCTGCGTCGCCGGACCGGGCTGTTCCCGGATGGCTGCGGGAAAGCGGCGTAGGCCATATGGGGGTTTCGGACGTCCCTCCACGCTGAGGGCCGGTCCGGCGCGAGATCGGGCCGTGGTGCCGCACCGTCCACGGCGCCGCGGCCCGACCCGCGTGGTGGCGGCCGCTGGAGGCACCGGGCGCGACATCGGGCGATCACGCCGACGAGGATCTCGCCGTCGACGCCTCCTGCTCCGTTGTCCCGTCCCGCCGCGGGCGTCCGCCGTCGTCGCCCCGCCCGCCGACATCACCCCCGTGACAAGCGTCGCGGCGCCGGTCTCCACCCTGTCTTCCTCGACCGTTTCGTGTGGATCCCCCGTCGATCGCGTCGCCAACGCTAGCCGCCCCCACCGGCCCGGTACAGACCCGCGCGCTACCTTTCGGTGTCCGCCGAAACCACCAGGTCGGTGTGGTGCGCCCCGAGACCGGCCACCCGCGGCGGGAATGCTCGGGGCCGCAACCGCGTGGAACCGCCGGCGGGGCGCCCTGCGGGGGTTCCCTACTCTGGGCGGTGTCGGGGAGGCCGACTCGGCCGACGGAGGATATTTCCGCGCCGGCACGGCCTCCCGACCTGTCCTGTACTCGCGCCGTTCGAGAAACAGCGGAACGGATCCCGATGTTGCGCATCCATTTCTCTTCCACCGACTGGGAGAAGGTGCGGGTCCTCCCCCGACCCGATCCCATGTGGGAGATCCTGCTCAGCCTGTACATGCTGGCCGAGGCGTCCGACGAACTGGTCTTCGGACCATGGCGACGGCGTGTCCTCACCCGGCTGCCCCCCGCCGGTCGCGCGCTGCTCGACCTCGTGCCGGCCCAGGGCTATGCCCCTGACTTCCTCAGCCCCGTCGCGGGACCGGACCTGTCCGACGGCCTCGAAGCGCTCCTCGCCACCCCACGCCGACAGATCGCCCGTGACCTCGACCTGAGGTTCGCGGGCGGTCCACGTCCGGCCTGGACCAGCGGCCTCGTCCGCAAGGAGGCGGGCGCCATGCGCCTGCTGTCGCGTGCGGTGACCTGCTACTTCGAGGTCGCCCTGCGCCCCTACTGGGACTACATCTCTCACAAGGCCCAGCACGGCGCGCGAGAGGCCGCCGCCCCCGGCGGGGCGGTGGCGCCGATCACGCGCGCGGCGAGGACGCCGCCGAGCCGGATGAGCACGATCGAGCTCGACTACGGTGTCGACCAGGACATGCACCTGGGAGGCCGTGGCCTGCTCCTGATCCCGGCGTTCTTCTGCGCGACCAACCCGGTGACCTTCCTGGACCCCGCCCTGCCACCGGTGCTGCTCTACCCGGTGCGCCATGAGCCGCTGTCCTTCCTGGCCAGGGCCTCCGAGAGGCAACGGCCGGCGGGGGACACGCTGGCCCGGCTGCTCGGACGCACCCGCGCCGCGGTCCTGCGCGCGCTCACCAGCGAGCACACCACCGGCGAACTCGCGCGCAGTCTGGACATCTCGCTGTCCTCGGCCAGCGAGCACACCTCGTTGCTGCGCGACGCCGGCCTGGTGGCCAGCGAACGACACGGGGCCATGGTCCGTCACGTCCTCACCCCACTGGGGTTGGACCTGCTCCACCCGCCCTCCTGACACTCCCCGCCTCTGCGGCGTGGGCCGCCCGCACGCGGGCGGCCCACGCGAGGCGATGACCTCCGACGGGAGAGGCGGTCCCGGGGCCGCCGGCGTGCCGGGCACCGGCGCGGGGTGGGAGCGGCCGGGGAGCGCGGGCTCACAGTCCGAGAGCGGACTTGGGACCCGCGTAGCGCCCGGCGCCGGGGAACCCTTCCGCCACGAGCTCGACGAACCGCTCACCGAACCCGCGTTCACCCAGTTCATGGAACGGCACGAACTCCACGCCGAGGATCGGCCGGAAGTCGGCGCCGGGCGCGATGTCGCCGAGGCGCCCGCCCAGCCGGCGCACCTCGAAGGTGATGTGGAGGACGTGCAGGCCCTCGGCCGGCACGAGGTGGTCGCACAGGTACAGCAGCCTGACGACCTCCACCCGGAGTCCGGTCTCCTCGCGCATCTCGCGCGTCATGGAGTCGGCGAGGGACTCCCCCTCCTCGACCTTCCCGCCGGGCAGGTGCCACCGGCGGGCTCCACCGCCCTCCTGCTCCACCAGCAGAAGGCGGTCGTCCTCGACGAGGACGCCTGTCACACGGGTCAGCACACGAGGACCCTAGGGCAGGCCGGGGACCGTTCGAGCGGGTTTCCCCGAGAATCC
This sequence comes from Marinactinospora endophytica, assembly GCF_054780875.1. Classification (NCBI taxonomy): domain Bacteria; kingdom Bacillati; phylum Actinomycetota; class Actinomycetes; order Streptosporangiales; family Nocardiopsidaceae; genus Marinactinospora; species Marinactinospora endophytica. The sequence continues at coordinate 117,897 of NZ_BAAGVM010000005.1, forward strand.
GCGTCCCCGTGGACGCCACGGCCGCCCGCCTCGGCGGGAGCCCGGCACGCTCTCGCTGGCCCGCCCCGGCCAGGGTCCGCGTCGGTGGGCGCCATGGACCTCGCGCGTTCACCGCCCGCCGGAACGGGAGGGGACGCGGCCCGCCCGCGGCGTCGAGGTCCACGGCCACGCGCAGCGCCCCTCGTCCGCCCTCAGTGGCACCACCAGCGTGTCAGCCAGGCCCTCCCCTTTCCCCTACGGCGTGGCCTCGGCCGTGCGGGCCGGCCGGGGCCCAGAGCCCGAGTGGCGGAGGCGGGACGGCCGGGGACGAAGCGCACGGGCAGCGCGTCGAAGGCGTTGAGGAGGGGCCCCGGCCGGGGCCGCAGTTCCTCCACCCGCAGGGCCAGGCGGGGTTCTCGCAGGCGGCGCAGCACGGCGGTGACGCCCTGCTCGGTGATCTCCCACGCGAGGGAGCGGGCCGGGCAGGTGTGCGTTCCCGCCCCCCAGGTCAGGAGGGCGTGTTCGGCGTCCTCGACGTGGTGGGCGAGGGCCGGGTCCTCGTGGGCGGGTTCGAAACCGATGGCCACCCCCTCGCCCGCGCCTATGCGAACCCCGGCGATGTCGGTGTCCTGGATGGCGTAGCGCGCCGGCCACACCCGCAACGGGGGGCGCACCCGGCACGCGCGCCGGACCGCCCTTCCGACGTCGACGTGCGAGAGGACCGGACCCCGCTCGGGAGCGGGGTCCGCCAGCAGCTCGACCAGGGTGTTGGCGATGAGATGGGCCGTGAGATCGTTTCCGGCGGCGATGTAGGACATCAGGCCGTGCCGGATCTCGGTCTCGCTGAGCCGCGAGGGATGGGTGATCATCCAGCTCGCCAGGTCCTCGCCGGGCCAGCGTCGGGCGCGGGCGGTCAGTTCCGCGAAGAACGCCTCCAGTTCGGCGGCGGCCGGGGCCGCCGTGGCGGGGTCGCAGTCCCAGAACCGGGAGGCGAGTCCGGCCAGACGCAGCCCGTTCCCGTCCGAGAGCCCATAGGCGCGACTGAGCACGAGGGCCGGCAGGCGCGTGGCGAACTCGCCGATCAGGTCGGCGTGACCGCGTTCGATGAAGGAGTCGATGAGGCGGTCGGTGATGGCGGTGATCTCCTGGCCCATCCCCCGCGCGGTGAGCTTGACGAGTCCGTCCACGAGGGGCGCGCGGCGCCGCCGGTGGGTCTCCCCGTCCGAGGTCAGGGCGTTGTCGCGCGGTGCCGTGAGCGGAAGCAGACCGGCTTCGCCCACCCGTCCGGAGTGGAACTCCTCCCAGTGCCGGGGGTCGTTGGACAGCGTGGGACTGCGCAGGGCCTGCGCGGTGGCCTCGTAGGTGAGGGTGAGCCAGACACGGACACCGGGGGCGATCTCGACGGGGGCGAGGGGGCCGTGGAGACGGCGTAACCGCTCCCAGGGGGAATTCCGGCCTGGTATGTGTTGTGGATCCGGCCGGGGCAGCGGCTCTGCCTCGGTGGAGCGCAGTGGACATCCTCTTGTCGCGTTCCTTGGTTCCGGGGGGAACATCACATCGCTTTCATCTGCCGTTTTCACCGCCTGTCGTATGCACGGCCGGGCGTTTTCGGTCACGCCAGTCCGAAGATCTCGGTAACCGGCTCCATCGTCCGACTGCGAATACCGTCACAGCCGGCAAGAGTTCCGTATTCGTCATGGCTGTGGAAACGGGAACCGGCGCCGGCCAGGTGCATCCCGGCGCGCTCGCGCAAACGCTCGATCGGGGTGCCGCACGGCGCGGGAACGATCCGTTGAAACGTCGAGGCGATGTCCTCACCACGGGAGGCGGGCGACACGATCCATCGGTTCCCGAAGGAGGAGGCCGAAGTCCCTGATTCAGGGGCCGCCGTCCGTGTTCCCCGAGGGACCGGCCGGAAACCCACGACGGTCCCGGGGCCGCGTACAGAAAACGCGGCCGTGTCCTCTTGGGAGACGGCGGGCCACCGCGTCCGCGCGCTGCGCGCCGCCGGCAGGGAACGGAGGGGGATCCCCTCAGCTGGAAGAAGGTGGAGCGTCATCCGTGACACGCCCGCCCCTGCCGGTGACGGCCTCCGTCGGCGGTCCGGCGGGTGGGATTTCGCGTCGTCCGATGGAACACGGCCGGCGCGGTCCCGGAGGCTGGCGCCGTACTCCCGCCGCGGGCCGTGGAATTCCTCAAGTGCGCTCACCGAATCGCTCCCCTTTCCCGGTGATCGCGTCGGAACAATACAGCAGACAGTTGAAAAGTTACAGTTGTAACTATTATGGCAACAGTTGTCCTCTGGTGATACCTGCCGAGGGTCCCGCCGCGGCCATGGGGCCTTTTCTGATGATTGAAAAGAACGTCAGGTGACGTCCGCGCATGTCCCTGGGGCCGGTATCGGCCAGGTGAACACGGTTCGGGGAACAGGTGCGCTCCGGTATCGCTTCTCTGTCATATCCGACCCTGGATAGGGAATCGGTCATTCCGCTCGAGAAGCGACGTTTCGGCTGAGGGATGTCATAGCGCCGTCCGAGACCGGGGCGCTCGCGGCCCGATGTCCGCGGCTGGTATTCCACCCCCACCGTCCTCACCGGACCAGGCGGAATAAACCCCTGGTCCGGGGTAGGGCATGAGCCTCCGCCCCGGCCGCTTCGAAACGGCGGGCGGAACGGTCCCGAACCTCCCGACGAGAAGGTCCGTCCCGTGTGCGACATCCTGCCCCGGCACATTCTCGCGCTGATGCACGCCCCCACTGACGCCATCATCACGGTGCGCCCCGAGGGGCGGGTGCGTATCGTCCGCAGGCACGAGGCCGCGGGCGATACGGTCGTCTACTCCCAGGCCCGGCTTCTCGCCGAAGGGGTCGTGTTCACCCCGGCCGCGCTGGAGGAGCTGGCGCGCCGGCTCACGGCCGGCGTCCGGAGGCGCGGGAAGGCCTCCCTCGTCGCCTGAAGGAGCGTCCCCCGACGTCACCACGCCGACGCGGAGCCGCTGGCATTCCAACCGTTCTCATTTCGGCCGTGCCTTCCCGGCACGCGGGTGCCTGCCTGCCGCCAGGGCGGGCACGACCCCCGGCCGGATCCACCGCGTCGCTCCAAAGGACGGGCGCGAGTCGGTGCCCGGCCTATCACGAGGTCGACAGGTCGCTCACCCCACCGTGGAAACCCCGTCCGGCCCCGCACAAACCCGGCGTGGGGACGCCAACATGCTGCTCCCCCACGCGCGTGGGGACGACCGGTCGCCAAGTGGCGTCCTACGGGCACCTGCGCGGGCTGCTGCTGTTGGTCGACGGACGGCACGGTGTAAGGAAGCGGCGGAATCCGCCGGGGCCGTGCATGCACGACGGCGGGTGCACGGCCTGTCCTGGCGACGGCGCAGAACCTGTTGTGCCCGTGCCGGTAGAGGTCCGCCTCCTACACTGACCCCATGGCGACCCCCCGACGCTCTACCTCGTCCTCTCCGGCGCCCCCGCTCCCGAGGGTGTCCCGGAGCTGGTGGAGTTGCTCCAAGACGATGGCTGGCGGGTCGCCGCGTCGTCCACTCCCAACGGCGCCCGATTCCACGACCTGGGGCGGCTTGCCGAGCTGACCGGCGAGCGGGTCCGGGTGGAGTACCGGATGCCGGGTACCGGCGCGCCCCTGCCGCCCGCGGACGCGGTGCTGGCCTGCCCGCTCACCTTCAACTCCACCAACAAGTTCGCCCAGGGCATCGCGGACTGCTTCGCGATCGGCCTGCTGTGCGAGATGGTCGGCTACGGGGTGCCCACGGTCGTGGTGCCGCATTGCAAACCCCAGCTTGCGAGCCACCCGGCCTTCCGGCGGAGCCTGGAGACACTGGAGTCGATGCCGGCCGTCACCTTGTTGCACGATCCCGACGCCCCCTACGAACGGCGCATGCCCTCTTGGGGGGAGATCGCCACCGCTTTGCGCTCCGTCGTCCCCCACTGTTGAGGAGGAGGCCGTCGTGGACGCCACCACGCGGGGCCAGATCATCCGTCGCAGCCGCAAGCGCCGCGGCTACTCCCAATCCGTTCTCGCCGGCCACCTCGGCCGCTCGGAGTCATGGCTGTCCCAGGTCGAGCGAGGTAAGCGCGACGTGGACTCCCATGCCGTCCTCACCCGGCTGGCCGAAGTCCCACGGGTGAGCATCACCGACCTGACCGGGGGCGACAGCCCCGAGGAGGCCGATATGAAGTACGCGGCCGCCCGCGAGATCGAGCGCGCCATGATGCGTTGCACCAGCCTGGAGACCATCATCGAGGGCGCCGGGGAGGGCCTTGCCGTAGACATCTCCCGGTTGCGCGCCGAGGTCGACCGCGCCTACGCGGCTTATCAGGCGAGCCGCTACAACGAGGCCGGCCGTCATCTTCCCCGCCTCATCCAAGCGGTGGAGGCCGCCGCGCGCGGTCGTGGTTCCGACCGGCCATAGAGGGGGCGCGTGCCCCCCATTCGCCCCCCGGTCGGGGGCTGGACAACCCGACCGGGAGGCGGAAAAGGGCGCCTGAGCCGGCTATGTCCCCATCGACTCCAGGGTGCGCCCCTTCGTCTCGCTGATGAAGCGCCACACGAAGAGCAGCGACAGCACCGCGAACGCCGTGTAGATCAGGTAGGTGCCGGTCAGGTTCCAGTCGCGCAGAGCCGGGAACGTGATGGTGACCAGCCAGTTGGCGATCCACTGTGTGGCCGTCGCGACCGCCATGGCGGCGGCGCGGATGCGCAGCGGGAACATCTCCCCCAGCAGCACCCATGTCACCACACCCCACGACAGGGCGAAGAACAGCACGAAGGCGCTGGCCGAGGTGAGCGCGACCGCGCCCCACATGAACGGGAGGTTCGCCTGCTCGCCGACGACCTCGGCGTGGCTGAAGGCGAACGCGGTCACCGCCAGCGACACGGCCATGCCGATGGAGCCGGTCAGCAGCAGCGGCTTGCGGCCGATGCGGTCCACCAGGCCGATCGCGATGAAGGTGCCGATGATGTTGACGATCGAGGTGAACAGCGACAACAGCAGCGAGTCGCTCTCCTGGATGCCCACCGACTGCCACAGCGACGCCGAGTAGTAGAAGATCACGTTGATGCCGACGAGCTGCTGGAACGCCGACAGCGCCATGCCGATCCACACGATCGGCAGCAGTCCGAAGCGGCCCCCGCGCAGGTCGCTCAGCTTCGGCTTGACCTCGGAGCCGAGCGCCCGCCTGATCTCGCGGATACGCTCGTCGACGTCTCCGCCCTCGACCTCGTTCAGGACCCGGCGGGCGCGCTCGGTCTTGCCCACGCGCACCAGGTAGCGCGGTGACTCCGGGATCGACAGGGTCAGCAGGAAGTAGATGACGGCCGGCACCAGCGCGGCGCCGAGCATCCACTGCCACGCCTGCAACGGGCCGAGCTGATCCAGCGCGCTCCCCCCGGCCACGGAGGCCAGCGCGTAGTTGACGAGCTGGGAGACCGCGATGCCCAGGACGATCGCGAGCTGTTGCAGCGAGGCCAGCCGTCCCCGGTAGGCGGGAGGTGAGACCTCCGCGATGTAGGTGGGCGCGATGACCGAGGCGATGCCGATGGCGATACCGCCGACGACCCGCCAGAGGGCGAGGTCCCAGATGGCGAACGGCAGTGCCGAACCGATGGCGCTGATCCCGAACAGGACCGCGGCGACCTGCATCACGCGGATACGGCCGAACCGGTCGGCCAGCCCGCCGGCGATGGCGGCACCGACCGCGGAGCCGAGCAGCGCGGCGGCGACCGTGAATCCGGTCTCGGTCGCGCCGACCTGGAAGTGCTCCTCGATCGCGGCGACGGCGCCGTTGATCACCGAGCTGTCATAGCCGAAGAGGAAGCCGCCCATGGCGGCGGCGCCGGCGATCATCGCCACGTGGACGATGTTCATCTCCCCGCTCGCCCGCGCCCGCTCCGGGTCTGCTGTTGACACGAATCACTCCTAGCCGGACCCGCCCCCCGGATCCGTGCCGCCCGGATCGGGCCCGTGTCGTTGTGCTGGCCTTTCCAATGATCGTCACCGTGGGTGAGGGCCGTGGTGCGGCCTCGCCGTGACATCGGTTTCCTTCCGGGAAATCCGGTCTTTACACTTCCGCCGATTCGGATCGCCGGCCGTGTTGCGAGCGCGTCGCATCGGGTAGGGATGGGCAGTCATGCCGACGATCACGACGGAAGGGGCTTCGATGTCCGACCTTCTCGACCTTCACGGCCAGGCGATGGGTGAGTTCGACCGTCGGGTGCGCGAGGTCCGGCTCGACCAGTGGGCGCTGCCCACACCCTGCTCCGACTGGGACGTCCACGACCTCGTCAACCACCTGGTGAGCGAGCAGCTGTGGGTCCCGCACCTGCTCGCCGGCGGCACGATCGAGGACGCGGACGGGCGTTTCGACGGGGACCGCCTGGGAGAAGAACCCATCGCCACCTGGGAGATCGCCGCTCGGGAGGCCCGCACCGCGTGGCTGCAACCGGGAGCGACGCAGAGCGTCGTGCACCTGTCGTTCGGAGACACCCCCGCCTCGGTGTACCTGTGGCAGATGACGTTCGACCTGACCGTGCACGCCTGGGACCTCGCCCGCGCGATCGGCGCGGACACCCAACTCGCCCCCGACCTGACCGGCGCCGTCCTGGAGTGGGCGCGTGACCAGGACTTCTCCGGGGGCGCCCTGTTCGACCCGCCGGTGGAGACGCCGGCGGACGCCGACGCCCAGACCCGGCTGCTCGCGCTCACCGGACGACGCCCCTAGGACCCGAGGTTAGACCCGCGCCACGGAGGTTAGGCGGAGGGGCGTACCGCGTTCCGACACCGGAGGAGAGTGCTGCTTCGTGGCGCGTATCGGTTACTTCCTGTCCTGCGAGGAGCACGGTCCCCGCGAGCTCGTCCGCCAGGCGCGCCGGGCCGAGGAGGCCGGCTTCGAGGCGCTGTGGATCTCCGACCACTACCACCCCTGGTTGGACGTGCAGGGGGAGAGCCCGTTCGTCTGGTCGGTGATCGGCGCGATCGGCGAGGCCACCTCCCTGCCGATCACCACCGCGGTGACCTGCCCGATGGTGCGCACCCATCCGGCGATCGTCGCGCAGGCAACGGCGACCTCGGCGGCGCTGGCGCGCGGCGGGTTCACGCTGGGCGTGGGCACCGGGGAGGCCCTCAACGAGCACATCCTCGGCGACCGCTGGCCGCCGGCGGCCGAACGGCGGGAGATGCTGGAGGAGGCCGTCGAGGTGATGCGCAAGCTGTGGACCAACAAGCTCGTCACCCACAACGGCCCCCACTACACGGTGGACACCGCGCGGCTGTACACGCTGCCCGAACGCACCCCCGAGGTGTACGTCTCGGCGTTCGGGCGCAAGGCCGCGGAACTGGCCGGACGCATCGGGGACGGTCTGGTCATGATGGGGCCCGAGACCTCGACCATCCAGACCTTCCGCGAGAGCGGCGGCGAGGGCAAGCCCGTCCAGGCCGGGCTGAAGGTCAGCTGGGGGCGCGACGCCGGTGAGGCGGCCCGCTACGCCTGCGAGAGGTGGCCCAACGACGCGCTGCCGGGGGAGGCGGCCCAGCTGCTGCCGCTCCCCCGCCACTTCGAGCAGCTCGCCGAGCTGATCACCCCGGAGCGCGTCGGCTCGATGATGCCGTGCGGTCCCGACCCCGACGTGCACCTCGGCGCGATCCGGGAGTACCTGGAGGCCGGCGTCGACGAGGTCTACGTCTCCCAGGTGGGCCACCGCCAGGACGAGTTCTTCGACTTCTACGCCGCCGAGGTGTTGCCGGAGCTGAGGAAGGGGAACTGACCCCGCAGGGGGAACGGCGCCGTCACCGTTCCCCTCCCCCGGCTTCCCCGACCGGTCCCAGGGGCGAGCCTGTCCGGCAGGACGTCGAGGGCCGCGGGGACCTCGCCGCGCCGCGCAGCGTCCCCTCTGTCAGGGCTCGCCGGGACCGTATGGGGCCGTCCCGGCAGGGCCGCTGCGGCCGGGGACCGGTGACGGCCCGCACCGCGCGGAGGCGGGCCGGCCGCTTGGAGCGCGGGAACGTGGATGGGGCCCGCGGCCCGCCCATCCGGACCGACGCCGGGTCACCGCGCGGATCGCCGGTGCCGGCCGGTCGCGGAATCCGCCCCACCGTGTCGGGCGCCGCGCTGTACAGCGCCGCCCGGGCCGGCCGCGGGAGGGCAGGCGAGCGCGGCCATGGTGATGGCGGCGGATCCCCCTGCCCCGGGGGCGCTGCCACCGCCGCCGGCAGAACGGCCCTCAGCCTCCCCCCAGGGGCAGCGGGCGGGCCGGTGACGACTGGGGGCCGAGGGGCGTCCGCGGTTCCTTCGCGGTGCTGATCGACCTGACCCTGGAGGCCCAGGACGCGCGGAGCGTCGAGACCTTCGAACAGGCCCTCGGCCGAGCGCCGGAGGTCGTCGAACCGCGTCGCCTCTCCGGCGGCCCCGACTACTTCGCCCGTGTGGCGGTGGCCGACCTGGCCGCTGACGAGACCTTCCCGAGCCGGCACGTCATGACCATCCCGCGGATTCGGAGCATCACGTCGCACTTCACGATGAAGCACATCGAACCCGCCCTCTAGCTCCCCGTCGGGTTCCAGGAGCGGGCATCCCGGGACCGGGGGACCGGCTCAGAAGAACTCGTCGAGCAGCCGGTAGTAGTCGAGCCGGTCGGGATCGACCAGGTGGGAACCGTAGTGTTCCAGGAAGGCCCGGACGAAGGGCGGGCCGAACCGGCCGTCGGCGTCCGCGGCCAGCTCCCGGCAGGCCAGGGCGAGGTCTTGGTGACGGTCGGCCACGCCCAGCCGGCCCACGTCCACGACACCGCTCCAGTCGAGCGTGACCGGATCGACGAGGACGTTGTCGAGGGTCAGGTCGCCGTGGCAGATCACGGCGTCCTCCCCTTCGGGGGCGCCCTCCTCCAGCAGGGGCAACAGCTCCCCGGCGGTGCGACCGCGACGTTCGGCGTCGAAGTCCGCCGCGTCGACCAGCCCGGCCTCGACCCGTTGCCGGGCCAGTGGAAGGGTGACGGACAACCGGCGGTCGAAGGGGCAGTCGGCGACGGGCAGGTCGTGCAGGTGGCGGGTGAACCGGGCGAGGGCGGCGACGATGGGGGCCCTGTGGTGGGCGGGCCATTCCCCGCTCAGGGGGCGGCCGGGGACCTCGGTCGTCACCAGCCACGCCCGCTCCCCGTCGTCGTCCAGGTCGACGACCTCGGGCGCGCCGATCCCTGCCCGTCCCAACCAGGCGCAGCGGTCGGCCTCGGCGGTCAGCTCGTCGCGGCCGGCCAGTTTCACATACAGCGAGGTCCGCCCGGACAGGCGCCACACCCCGGCACCGGAGGCCCCGGTCCGCACCCGCCGCCATTCGTGCCGCCGGTAGCGGCGGCGCAGGGGCGCGGGCAGGGTCGCGGGAGCCGAGGAGAACACGAGGTCAAGGCTAGCGCCGGGATCTCCTTCCGCGGGGCGCGGGGGCGGCATGGTCCGTCGTCCCGTCGCAGCGGTCGACGTCACTCGGGATATCGGAGTCCGGGGGCCGCGCATCATGATCATCTCCGTGGCGGAATGGTCGTCCGAAAGCGCGTGGAAACTGCAATCGGGTCCGGAGCCGGATGAATCCGCCATGGGAATCGGGGGTGGCCGTCACGCTTGAGACGGAACGGTCCTTCATCGCCGCTGCCGGGGACCGGTCCCCATCGCGTGTCCGGATTCCGGTGACGCTCAGGGAGACGGCGACCTTCGAGCCCGTTTCCGGGCGGACGACTGCTCCCGCCCGGCCGTCCCGGTGGCGGCGATTCCGGAAAGCCGTGGCCGAAGACGTCGATGTCCTCGATCACTTCGGCCCGGCGGGGCCGTGCGGCCGTTGTTCCTCCGCGATCTGGCCGGCCGAGGTCTTCCGGCGTTGTCCGGGGGTCTCGGTGGTGGTACCGCGGTGTTCCGGCAGGGCCGGCCGGAACTCGGAGGGGCCGTGGGGCCGGCGGGGAAACGGAACCGGGAATGCCGGAAAGGGGAATTGGGCAACCAGATATCCCCCGTTTTCAGGCGGCCGAAATGGAAGCAGTCCGCGCTTGAACCTGTTTACTCCGGTTATGTAAAAGCGGCCCGGACGTCGTTCTTCCGGGCCGCGGTGTCCCCCATCGTCACCCCCGGATCCGGTCCTCGTCCAGCAGCTCGGCGAAGTAGGGCGCGAGCAGCCGGGCGTAGGTCGCGGTGATGTGGTGGCCGTCGCGGTAGACCAGCACGTTGCCCACCACCGGAGGACACTGCTCCGACGTGCAGAAGAGGTCGCTCAGATCCACCACCCGGGCCTGGCCGCCCACCAGCTCGGCCGCGGCGAACTGGGGGTCGGGGTCCAGCGCGTCCTCCCGGGTCCGGGTGCACGCGGTGAGCACGCCGGCGCCCCGTTCGACGCATTCGGCGATCCCGGGGCGTGACTGCGGGGTGTCCCGGATCGCGACGACCTCGGCCCCGCCCGCCTCCAGTTCGGTCCACAATCGGGCCATCCCCTCGGCGATCAGATCCCGTCCCTCCCCCCTCGAACCCGCGCCGTGCGCCTCGGCGATGGTGTTGGAGGAGGTGAACACCATGTCCGGCCGGATCCGCCCGGACAGCTCGGACACCACCGCCTCGCCCCATTCCCGGCACTGGTGGTACGGGCGCCCCTGAGGATCCTCGATGAGCGTCGCGGTGAACACGCACGACGCCTTCGTGAACACGTGAACCCGCCAGCCGCGCTCTCCGGCCAGCTCCTGCACGGTCGGCAGCCAGTGCGCGGCGTGGGAGTCGCCGACCAGGGCCACCTCGGTCGCCGCCCCCTCCGGGCCGTAGACGCAGTGGCGTGGCACGCTCTCGACGGCCGAGGTCTGGCAGTCGTCGGCGTAGAGGTCGGGCAGGTCGTCCGTCGCCGCCAACGGCGCGGGGAAGATCGGCTCGGTGATCCGCTGCGGCGTGTCCCCCGCCTCCAGCGCGCGGGGCCCCGTGTGCACGGACGGGTCGAACTCCACCGCGCGCAACCGCTGGGCGTGGGCGAGCTGCCCGCCGCCGATCGCGCCCACCGTCAGGGCACCCGCCACGGCGAACGCCAGGCCCGGACGCAGCCGGCGCAGCGCGCCCCCGGTGCGTATCGGATCCTCCACCGCGACCTTGGTCGCCCACGCCAGGGCGAACGACAACGCCAGCACCGCGGCGGCCGACACGGGGGTGAGCGAGCGTCCACTCCAGCCGACCGCGATCACGATGATCGGCCAGTGCCACAGGTACAGCGCGTAGGAGAGGTCGCCGACGAGACGCGCCGGCGCGCTCGCCAGCAGCGCCCCGACGGAACGGCGCGAACCGTCGTGCCCGGCGGCGATGATCGCGCAGGCGCCCAGCACGGGCAGCGCCGCGGCGTGGCCGGGGAAGGAGGTCGCGTCGTCGTACCCCAGCGCCGCGCCCAGGATCGCGGCGAGTCCCAGCACGCCGAGCGCGCCGCGCGCCCGCTCGGGCACCTCCGCGCGCGACAGGAGCAGCGCCAGCAGCCCGCCCGCGGCCAGCTCCCACATCCGCGTGTGCGGCAGGAAGTAGGCCCGTGCCGTGTCGGTGGCCGTCAGCCACAGGGAGCAACCGAACGACGCCACCACGATCACGGCCACCGCGGCCACGAGCAGGCGGCCGGCGCGACGTGTCCGCCGGCCCCACCCCGCCCAGGCGAGGAACAGCAGCGGCCACACCAGGTAGAACTGCTCCTCCACGGCCAGCGACCAGAAGTGCTGGACGGGCGAGGGAACGGTCTCGGCCGCCAGGTAGTCCACGGCCTGCCCGGCCAGGTACAGGTTCTCGACGTACAGCGCGCTCGCGATGAGCTGGCGGGCGGTGTCCTCCAGCCGGGTGGCGGGCAACAGGAGGACCGCGGCCACCCCGGTCGCGACCAGCACCAGCGTGGCCGCGGGCAGGATCCGGCGGATGCGCCGCGCGTAGAAGCCGGCCAGGGAGATCCGGCCGTCACGCTCGGCCTCGCGTACCAGCAACGTGGTGATGAGGAAGCCGGATATCACGAAGAACACGTCCACGCCGACGTAACCGCCCGGCATCAGGTCGGCGTCGAGGTGGTACACGACCACGAGCAGGACGGCGAGGGCGCGTAGTCCCTGTACCTCGGGGCGGAAGCGGTGAACACCGGTGGCCGCGGTGGCGGGGACGGCCGACACGGAGGCGGTGGGGGTCGTCACGGGAACCAGTCCAGGCGGGTCGGGGCGGCGGAGGGGCCAGGCCGCTCGGGATCCCCATGCTGGTGCCCCGCGCCGTCGCGACCGCTCGCGCGCGGCCGATGTCACCGAGGATTCACCGGGAGACCGCCGTCCGGCCGGATGGGGTTCGCCCGGCTCTTCCGATTCCTTCCGCTCCCTCCCCCGCGGTGACGCGCCGGTCCCCGTCTCGCGGCCCCGGGGCGCTCCGCTGGTCAGCGTCAGCCGGTGGCGTCCTCCTCGTTCCCATAGGGCAGCGGCAGCCGGGGGTCGCCCAGGAACACCCCGTCACGCCGTATCCAGTAGCGGCGCAACACGTCGAGCACCACCGACACCCGCAGGTCGGTGACGCCGGAGCCGCGGGCGAGGTCGACGGAGAGGAAGTCGGCGAGCGCGGCCTCGTCGCGGAACACGCCGTGGTGGATGATCGAGGCCCCGCCCGCCACGACCGAGACGTAGCGGGCCGAGGGGTGGGCGCCCAGGAGCCCGGCGACGTCGGCGATCGCGCCCGGCGTCACCCCCAACGACACGACCGCCTCCAGGCCCATGCCCAGCAGGGCGGGTTCCACCTCGACCCGGGGGCGCACGATCCGGCGTTCCAGCAGCGACTGGATGAGCCGGTAGGCCGTGGACTGGCTCACCCCGAGTTCCCGGGCCACCTCGCTGGAGCCGGCCCTGGCGTTGTGGTGCAGCAGCCGTACCGCCGCCATCTCCTGGGGGGTCGGCACCGCCCATCCGCTCCCCTCCTCCCCGTCGTCACGGTGGGAGCCGAGCGCGGCGAGCCGGTCGGGGGGCAGCCGGTCCAGCCGCCAGGCGTCGGCCCGGATCACCGGGCGCAACACCAGGTCCGACTGGGTGGAGACGACGCCCGGGACCGACGGGATCTCGTGGGTGAGCAGGTCGCGCACATGGTCACGGCCCGCCGGCAGGACGACGCAGTAGATGTCGGCGTGGCCGGCGGTCATCGCCACGAACTGCGTCTCGGGGCGTTCGGCGAGGGCGTGGGCGACCTCCTGGAGTCGGCCGGGGACGGTGGTGATCCAGACGTGACGGGGGTGGGCCCCGGAGAACAGGGGCCAGTCGACCTGTCCGATGACGCGCACCAGCCGGTCGTCGTGCAGACGCTGCAACCGCCGTCCGACCGTGCTGGGCGAACTGCCCAGCGCCTCGGCCAGGACGTTGACGGGGGCCCGGGGCGCCTGTTGGAGGGCGGCGATGAGATCGAGGTCGAGATCGTCCAGATTCGTCTGTACCGTCACGCCCTGATGGTAGCCGTCATCCAACCGTAACTTCGTGAATGATTCGCCCATTTCAATCTTAGCTATTGACATATCCGCCCACGACGTCTGAGATGTACGAATCGGGAGCGGGCAGGGAGGCGATCCGCTCGAAGCAGGCAGCCGAGCGAGGAGCGACGGTGACCACGTCCGAAACCATGCGTCCCAAGCGGTCGATGAGGGTCCTTCTAGGAGTCCTCCAGGCGGTGGAACGGGCGGGCAACAAACTGCCCCACCCGTTCTGGCTGTTCACGATCATGGCCGGGATCGTCATCGCGCTCAGCGTGCTCCTCCAGGCGCTCGGCGCATTCGCGATCTCCCCCGCCGACGGCGAGCGCATCGAGGCCCGCAGCCTGCTGTCCGCCGAGGGCGTGCAGGTCATCGTCGGCGACGCCATCGACAACTTCGCCACCTTCCCGCCCCTCGCGCTGATCATCGCGGTCATGCTGGGCGTCTCCGTCGCCGAGCGCAGCGGCCTGCTCAACGCCATGCTGCGCGGCAGCGTCACCCGGGTTCCGGCGCGTTGGCTCACCTTCGTCCTCGCGCTGGCCGGCATCACCGGCAGCGTCGCCTCCGACGCCGCCTACGTCGTGCTGATCCCCCTGGGGGCGCTCGTCTTCAAGGCCGTCGGCCGCAGCCCGATCCTCGGCCTGGTCGTCGCCTTCGCGTCGATCTCCGCCGGCTACGACGCCTCGCTGCTGATCACGCCCACCGACGCGATCCTCGCCGGCCTCACCACCAGCGCGGCCCAGTTCATCGACCCCGGCTACGTGGTCACCCCGCTGTCCAACTACTTCTTCTCCGCGGCCTCCGCGGTCTTCCTGGCCGCGCTGATCACCATCGTCACCGAGTTCGTGCTCACCCGGCGCACCGCGGGCATGGTCGCCGACGGGGAGGACGCCGAGAACGAGCTCGGCGCGATGGAGCTGAGCGCCGACGAGCGGCGCGGCCTGCGCAACGCCGGCCTGGTCGTCCTCGCGGCCATCGCCGTGATCGCGCTGGCGCTGGCCCCCTCCGGTTCCCCGCTGCGCGGCCCCGAGGGCGGCATCCTCGACTCCCCCGTCATCACCGGCGTCGCCTACGTCCTGGGCATCCTGTTCCTGCTGGCCGGCGTCGTCTACGGCCGGGCGGTCGGGACGATCCGCGCGGCCCGCGACGTCCCCCCGGCGATGGCTGCCGGCGTGCGCGATCTGGCCCCCGTCATCGTCCTCTTCTTCGCCGCCTCGCAGTTCCTCGCCTACTTCAAGTGGACCGGGATCGGCGAGATCATCGCGATCCGCGGCGCCGACCTGTTGGACGCCGCCGGGGTCCACCCGATCGCCCTGTTCGTCGGCTTCCTCGTCGTGGTCGCCATCATGAACCTGCTCATCACGAGCGGATCGGCGCAGTGGACGCTCATCGCCCCGATCTTCGTGCCCATGTTCATGCTGCTGGAGGTGCCGCCGGAGACCACCCAGGCGCTCTTCCGGATCGCCGACTCCACCACCAACGTCATCAGCCCGATGAGCCCCTACTTCGTGATGGCGCTCGGCCTGCTCCAGCGCTACCGCAAGGACGCCGGCATCGGCACGCTCATGTCCCTCACCCTGCCGCTCTCCATCACCCTGCTCATCGGCTGGTCGCTGTTCTTCATCGCCTGGTGGGCGCTGGGCATCCCGCTCGGCCCCGGTGTGCCGGTGCGCTGACCCCGACGCCGGCCCGGTCCCGGGCCGGCTCCCGACGATTCCGAGAAGGTGTCACGTGAACGCCCCTGAGCCGTCCCCCCTCAACGCCCTCGCCGACCTGGCCCGTCGCGACCTGCCCGACGTCCTGGCCGACCTGCGTCGCCTGGTGGAGCTGGAGACCCCCAGCAACGACAAGGAACTGCTGGACCTGGGGCTCGACGGCATCGAGACATGGCTGGGGGAACGCCTCGGCGCGCCCGCCACGCGCGTCCGCCACGATGGTGGGGCCTTCGGCGACGTCCTCGACGTCGCCTACCCCGGCACCACGGCGCGCGAGGTCGTGCTGCTGTGCCACTACGACACGGTGTGGCCGCGTGGCACCCTCGCCTGGTGGCCGGTCACCGTCGACGGCGAGCGGTTCAGCGGCCCCGGCTGCTTCGACATGAAGGCCGGCATCGTCCAGGGGGTGTGGGCACTGCGCGCCCTGCGTGAACTCGACCTGCCCCGGCCCACCGTGCGCCTGCTGCTCACCGGCGACGAGGAGATCGGCAGCCCCGCCTCACGCCCCCACATCGAGCGCGCCGGCACCGGCGCCGCGGCGACGCTCGTGCTGGAGCCGAGCCGGGACGGCGCCGCCAAGGACCGGCGCAAGGGCATGGGCCTGTTCGACGTCACCGTGCACGGGGTCGAGGCCCACGCCGGGCTCGACCCCGAGGCGGGGGCGAGCGCCATCCACGCGCTGGCCCTGCTCGTTCCCGAGATCACCGCCCTGGCCGCGCCCGAGCGCGGCACCACCGTCAACGTCGGCGTCATCGCCGGGGGGACCGGCCGCAACGTCGTCGCCGGCCGCGCCACCTGCGAGGTCGACGTGCGGGTCCAAGACCCCGCCGAGATGCCGCGCGTCGACGCGGGCCTGGCCGCGCTGGTCGCCGCCGATCCCAGGGTCAAGGTCGAGATCACCGGCGGCTGGAACCGCCCTCCGATGAACCCCGGCCCCGCCTCACGGGAGCTGCTGGGACTCGCCCGGGAGGTCGCCGAGGGGCTGGGCTCCTCCCTGGACGCGGTCGCGGTGGGCGGCGCCAGCGACGCCAACTTCCTGTCGGCGCTGGGCCTGCCCGTCCTGGACGGGCTGGGCGCCGTCGGCGCCGGACCGCACTCACGTGACGAGCACGTCCGGATCGACGGCACCCCCCACCAGGTCGCGCTGGTCGCCGGCTTGATGGAACGGATCGCGCGCGGCTGACCTTGGGGGCGCCGCCGCGGCGGCGCCCCTCCCGGCCCGGTACGGTCGCCGCATGAGCACCTACCACCAGCCCGGCACCGTCCTGACCGACCACGTCTTCTCCGTCCCCCTCGACCACGGGGCACCCGACGGCGAGCGGATCGAGCTCTACGCCCGGGAGGTCGTCGCGGCGGAGCGGGCCGAGGACGACCTGCCGTGGCTGCTCTACCTCCAGGGCGGTCCGGGGATCGGCTCGCCCCGCCCCATCGGCCGCCAGGACTGGCTGGACCGGGCCCTGCGCGACTACCGGGTCCTGCTGTTGGACCAGCGGGGAACCGGCCGCTCCACACCGGCCAACCGCGCCACGCTCGCCCGCTTCGCCGACCCCCGGGACCAGGCGGCCTACCTGGCGCACTTTCGCGCGGACTCGATCGTGCTCGACGCCGAGCTCGTGCGCCGGGAGCTGATCGGCGACGTCCCGTGGAGCGTGCTGGGGCAGAGCTTCGGCGGGTTCTGCGCGGTGACCTACCTGTCCTTCGCCCCCGAGGGACTGCGTGAAGTGTTCATCACCGGCGGGCTTCCGGGACTGTCCGCCACCCCCGACGACGTCTACCGCGCCACCTACCGCCGCGTCGAGGAGAAGAACGACGCGCACTACCGCCGCTACCCCCACGACGTCGAACGTGTCCGGGAGCTGGCGGCCCACCTGCGCGACCACGACGTCCGGCTGCCGAGCGGCGCGCGGTTCACGGTGGAGGCGCTCCAGGCCCTGGGGCGGATGCTGGGCAGCGGCTCGGGCAGCCACGCGCTGCACTACCTGATCGAGGACGCCTCGGCCGACGGCACGCCCCGTCCCTCGGACGGCTTCCTCGCCCAGGCCGAGGCCCACCTGTCGTTCGCCGCGAGGCCCCTGTACGCGGTCCTGCACGAGCCGTGCTACGCGCAGGGCCACGGTGCCACGGCCTGGTCGGCGCAGCGGATCCGGGCGGAGTTCCCGCGCTTCGACGCCGACACGGCCCTGGCGCAGGGCGAGCCGGTGCTGTTCACCGGGGAGATGATCTACCCGTGGATGTTCGAGGCCGACCCCGTCCTGCGCCCCCTGCGCGAGGCCGCCGAGCTCATCGCCGCCCGTGAGACCTGGCCGCGGCTCTACGACCCGGCCCGGTTGCGCGCCAACGAGGTGCCGGTCGCCGCCGCCGTCTACCACGACGACATGTACGTCGACCGTGACCTGTCCCTGGAGACCGCCCGCACCGTCAACGGCCTGCGCGCCTGGGTCACCAACGAGTACGAGCACGACGGCCTGCGGGTCAGCGGCGGCGCGGTCCTGAACCGGTTGATGGCCATGCTCCACGGCCGGGTCTGAGCGCTCCCGCCGGCCGGCGCCGGCGCCGCAGCGGGCCGCGGCGTCGAAAATCCGTTGTGCTCACAAGACCCATGGGCCACAGTGTCACCAGTGAGCACACGGGAGTTCGAGGTCGCCGTCGAAGGCGGCGTCCTGGCGGGAGTGGACTTCGGCGGCGACGGGCCGCCGGTCCTGCTCGTCCACGGCAGCGGGCACAACGCCGCGGCCTGGCTGGACGCCGCGGCGCACCTGGTGGCGCACTGCCATCCGGTCGCCTTCGACCTGCGCGGACACGGCCACAGCACGGCCGCCTCCACCGCCCCCGACCAGTACTGGCGGGATATCGCCGCCGTCGTCGCGCGGCTGGGATGGGAGCGGCCCGTCCTCGTCGGCCACTCCACGGGCGGCTACGCCGTGACGGCGGTGACCGCGAGCGGACTGGTCGAGCCCGCCGCGCTGTGCGTGGTCGACGGAGTGGTGCTGGACGACCGCGTGACATCGGCGGCCGCCCACGCCGTGTGGCGCACCCCCGAATCCGCGCGACGGCTGCGCGCGACCTTCGGCTACGGCCTGGTGACCGACGACGAGGAAATGCGCGCCGAGGTCGAGCGGAGGGTCCGCGCGGCCCCGGAGGACCCCTTGGACGCCGGCGCGCGCCCGGACCTGGTCCGCGAGGTCGCGCGGCGCTCCTTCACCCGTCACGACGGCAACTGGCGGCGCAGGCCCTCGACCGAGGAGATCGCCGTCGTCAGCGACATCGCGCCGGACGATCCCGTCCTTCCCAGCGTCGACGTCTACGAGCGGATCCGGGTGCCGCTGACGATCGTGCTCGCCGACGCCGGGGTCTACGCCGAGCGGCGCTTGGAGGTGCGGGCCGTGGTCGACGCCGCCCCCGGACGCCGGCTGGTGGAGATCGACTCGGGGCACAACGTGCCCATGACCCGTCCGGCCGAGCTCGCCGCGATCGTCCTCGACGTCGTCCACGCCGCCCACCGCGCAGGACGACGCGGGTATCCGGGAGGGGACTGAGAAACGGTACGTGCGCGGAGACGGGAGGAGACGGGTGGACGCCCGCGGCCGACCGCCCCCCACGCCCCTCCCCCGATCCGCGAGATCGGACCCTTGATCCCCACCAGCCGACGCGAAGGACCGACATGCCCACCACTCCCCCGTCCTCCCTCCACGAATTCGCGGTCGCGGGCCCGGAGGCCGGACCCTACGGGATCACGGCCGGCCCCGACGGGGCCATGTGGCTCACCCTGGTCAACTCCGGGGAGATCGCGCGGCTCTCCCTGGACGGCCGGATCGACGTCCACTCCCTCGACGCGCCCGGCTGCGGGCCGACGGTCATCACCCCCGGTCCCGACGGGGCGCTGTGGTTCACCCGGTTCCGCGACCACCGGATCGGCCGGATCGCGACCGACGGGTCGGCGCTTCCCTTCGAGACGCCCACGCCCGACAGCGGCCCCTACGGGATCGCGGCCGGTCCCGACGGGGCCATGTGGTTCACCGAACCCAACGTCGACCGGATCGGCCGGATCACCCCCGCGGGGGAGACGGTCGACTTCCCGCTTCCCGTCGAAGGGGCCTTCCCCTCGGCGATCACCGAGGGGCCCGACGGGGCGATGTGGTTCACGCTGCACCAGGCGAACGCCCTGGGACGCATCAGCCTCGACGGAGCGGTGACGGTGCACCCGTTGCCGACCGCCGACGCCGGTCCCGTGGGCATCACCCGCGGTGGTGACGGAGCCGTGTGGTTCGTCGAGATCGCGGCCGGGCAGGTGGGACGGATCGACCCCGACGGTCGCATCCGCGAGTTCCCGCTGCCCGATCGCGCGGCCCGACCGCACGCCATCACCGCCGCCTCCGACGGGGGGTGCTGGTTCAGCGAGTGGGGGGCGGGCCGGATCGGCCACGTCGCTCCCGACGGCGAGATCACCCGGTACGCGCTGCCACGGCCCGCCTCGGAACCCCACGGGATCGCCGTGGGGCCTGACGGGGCCGTGTGGACGGCGCTGGAGGCGGGCGGCGTCGTCCGCCTGGTCCCCTGAGCCGCCGTCCCGTGTCCGAGGTCGCCGGTGTCCTAGGCCGGGGTGGCGAGGAGGCCCGCGTCCTCGTCCTGGCGGGTGCGCCACTCGTGGTCGAGCAGGCCGAAGATCTCGGCGTCGCGCCAGGTTCCGTCCAGGTTCACGAACTCGCGGATCGTGCCCTCGCGACGCGCCCCGTAACGCAGCACGCCTTTTTGGGCGGGGAGGTTGTCGGTGAGACAGGCGCACCAGAGCCGGTGCAACCCGAGATCCTCGAAGACCAGGCACGAGACCAGGTGGAACGCCTCCAGGCCCAGGCGCTGCCTGCGGGCCGAGGGCGCGATGGCGGCGGCGCGCACGTAGGCGCCGGAGTAGCGTTCCAGCTCGACGGTGATGGTCCCGACCAGGGTGTCGTCCTGCCGGCGCACGATCCCCATCCGGTAGACCCTGCGCGGACGTTCGGCCGCCTCGCGCCTGGCCCTGGCGAGCATGTCGGCGCACTCCTGCGGCGTCCACGCCTGCTCGTAGACGTTGCGCATCACATCGGGGTCGCTCCAGATGTGGACGAGGGGGGTGAGGTCGGTGGGACGGAGTTCGCGCAGCAGCACGGCGTGCCCCACGCGCAGCACGTCGGTTTCGTTGTTCACGAACAGCAACGATAGCCCAACGTAATCATTCGGTCACGGAAAAAGACGCAGATGAGGAGATGGCAGGTCGGAATCGGGGTCATCGCCCCATCAGGCGGAAGTGGTGGACCGTGCGCACCGCACCGGGCGGGGTGGGCGGAGCCGGGCGGAACTGTGACGAAATCCCGGAGAAGGGATCGCCGCCGCGTGGTTCCTCCTCGGGCGCGGTGTCGGACGGAGGAGCGGTGTCCCCTTGTTTCGGGACGTTTTCCCCCTCTTCCGCGGCGATCGCGGAAACGGTGACCGGGAGAACGCGCGGGACCGTCGTGGGAAACGGGTCGGACGGAGCCCGGACGCGGCGCGCCGCCCTTCCTGGAGGGGCCCCTCCCGGGTCGTCCGCCTGTCCGGTCATCAGCGGGCGGACCGGCGAGGGCGCGCGGTCAGCCCTTGCGGTGCCGGGCGGCGTGGATGAGCCGGTCCACCTCCTGCCCGCTCAACGGCTCGGGCAGCGGACTGGGGACGGGGGAACGCAGGCCGTCGAGGATGATCAGGAGGTAGCGCCGCCACAGGTCGGGCCGGAGCGCGTGGGCGTACTCTCCGGCGGTGCCGAGCATCAGCCCGATGACCGGCAGGTCGGTCGGGGTGACGTCGGGGCGCATCCGGCCGCTCTCCTGGGCCCGTTCCATCATGCGGCTGATGGTGGGAAGGAAGCGGTCACGGGCGGACGCCGTGATATCGCCGAAGGTGCCCATCAACGTGACCTCGCGCAGGCCGCGGTCACGGACGAAGAGCTCGCTGATGCCCATGACGTAGTGGACGAACCCCTCCCAGGGGTCCTCGCAGGCCAGCGAGCGCGCCTCCACCGCCGCGAGGTCCTCGACCTGTTCCCGCAACAGCGTCTCGATCAGCTCCCGCTTGCCCGAGAAGCGCCGGTAGACGGTGCCGACGCCGACCCCGGCGTGCCGCGCGATGTCGTCCAGACTCACCTCCACCCCCCGTTCGGCGAACACCTCGCGGGCGGAGCGCAGGATGCGCAGCCGGTTCTCCTCGGCGTCCCTGCGCAGCGGACGGCAGTCCGGCGACGACGGTGTAGCGGAGCTCATACGAGCAGTCTAAACGTAAGTGGAGGTGAATCCTCCGCTTCTGCTAGGGTCGTTGCCTGGAGGGGCGTCTCCGGATTCCCGGTCCGCCCCCCGCCGCACCCCGGCACCCATCCCCCGCCGCGCGCCGCCCATCTCCCCCCTCCCACCACGGGCCCTCGGTCCCGTGACGTCCACATCGGGCGTGGAGGACATGCTCATCGGCGGGCCGCGCAGTCCACCCCATCCGCCCGACGCGATCCGCGAACCGGGCGCCCCACCTCGGCGAGAAGGAAACGTGAGCGCTCCGACGACAGTGCACAAGGACGGACCGGCGGCGGAGCCGGCCGATCGGCGTACGATCTACGCCGTTTTCGCGGCCCTCATGGTCGCCATGCTTCTAGGGTCGCTGGACCAGACCATCCTGAGCACGGCCCTGCCGACCATCGTCGGCGAGCTCGGCGGGGTCAACCACATGCTGTGGGTCACCACCGCCTACATCCTCGCGGCCACGATCACGATGCCGGTCTACGGCAAGCTCGGTGACCTCGTCGGCCGCAAGAACCTCTTCATCCTCTCCCTCCTGCTGTTCCTCGCCGGTTCGGTCATCGGCGGGGCGGCCTCGGGCATGACCGGCCTGATCGCCGGGCGCGCGGTGCAGGGGCTGGGGGGCGGCGGACTGATGATCCTGTCCCAGGCGATCATCGCCGACATCATCCCGGCCAGGGAGCGCGGCCGCTACATGGGGGTCATGGGATCGGTGTTCGCGGTCTCCTCTGTCCTCGGCCCGATCCTGGGAGGCTGGTTCACCGAGGGCATCGGCTGGCGCTGGGCCTTTTGGATCAACATCCCCCTGGGCGCGCTCGCGGTTTTGGCGGCCGTGGTCTTCCTGCGCCCCTCCCCCGCCCCCGAGGAGCGTCCCCGCCTCGACGTCGCCGGCCTGGTGACCATGGCGATCGCGGTGACCTCGGTCGTCCTCTTCACCTCCTGGGGAGGCACGGAGTACGAGTGGGACTCCCCGGTCATCATCGGCCTGGGGGTGGCCTTCGTCGTCGCCGGCGCGGCCTTCGTCCTGGTCGAGCGCCGCGCGGCGGAGCCCATCATCCCGCTGCACCTGTTCGCCGACCGCAACTTCAACCTCTCCACCATCGCGGGCCTGTTCATCGCGCTGGCCATGTTCGGCGCGGTCGGCTACCTGCCGACCTACCTCCAGATGGTGTCGGGCCTGGACGCGACCAACGCCGGTTTCCTCATGCTGCCCATGATGGCCGCGGTCCTCATCACCTCCACGGGTTCCGGCTTCCTGGTGAGCGCCACCGGCCGGTACAAGTGGCTGCCGATCGTCGGCATGCTCGTCGTGACCGGCGGTCTGCTGCTGATGTCGACGATGACCGTCGACACCTCGCTGCCGGTCATCTGCCTGTACCTGGCGGTCGTGGGCGCCGGCATCGGCATGGGGATGCAGATCCTGGTCCTGGTGGTGCAGAACGCCTTCCCCGCCTCCGAGGTCGGTACCGCCACCGCCGCCAACAACTTCTTCCGCGAGATCGGCGCCTCCCTGGGGTCCGCGGTGGTGGGCGCGCTCTTCACCAGCAGGCTGACCTCCCTCCTCGGCGGGCACGGGGAGGCGGTTTCGGTCGGTGGCGCGCACGGCGCGGTCGACCAGAACTCGCTCACCCCCGCCGCGGTGAACGCGATGGACGCCCCCGTGAAGGAGTTCATCGTGAGCTCCTACAACGAGGCGCTCACTCCGGTCTTCCTCTACATCGCGCCACTGATGGTGCTCAGCGCGGTCATCCTGTGCTTCATCAAGGAGAAGCCGTTGGCGACCACCGTCGGATCGCGAACGGAGCCGGCGGACGAGTCCGAGCCGGCGACGGCCGAACAGTCCTGACGGACGGATCCGGGGGTGTCGCCCGATCGGGCGACACCCCCGGCCCCCTTCTCCCCGTCGGCGTGGACCGGAACGGCCCATGTCTCGCAATGCAAGACGTCCATTTCATTGAACGAGACGGTCGGTTAGGGTCGGTCCATGGCCACTCAGCACTGGGACGCCGCGCTCTACGACGACCGTCACTCCTTCGTCGCCGGCTACGGGGCCGAACTGCTCCGCCTGCTGGCCCCACGACCCGGCGAACGGATCCTCGACGCCGGCTGCGGCACCGGCGACCACGTCGCCGCCCTACGCGACGCGGGCGCCATCGCCGTGGGAGTGGACGCCGCCCCCGAGATGGTCGCCCGGGCCCGCGCGCGTTTTCCCGGCATCGACGTCCGCCTCGCCGACCTGCGCGACCTGGGGATGCGCGAGGAGTTCGACGCGGTGCTCAGCAACGCGGTGCTGCACTGGATACCGGAGGCCGACCGCGCCGCCGCGTCACTGGCCGCGGCACTGCGTCCCGGCGGCCGGCTCGTCGCCGAACTCGGCGGGACCGGAAACGTCGCCACCCTGCTCGCCGGGGTCCAGGCGGCCCGTCGCGCCCGCGGGCTGCCCGAACCCGCGCAACCGTGGTACTACCCCGGCGTCGCCGAGTACGCGACGGTCCTGGAACAGGCCGGCTTCGAGGTCACCGAGGCCCGGCTGTTCGACCGTCCCACCCGCCTCCAGGGGAGCGACGCGATCGCCAACTGGGTGCGGATGTTCGGCTCCCACCTGCTGACGGACGTCGCCGACCCCGCCGCCCTCCTCGCCGAGGTCGAGCAACGGCTACGCCCCATCCTGCACCGGGACGGCGGCTGGTGGGCCGACTACCGGAGGCTGCGGATCACCGCCGTACGACGTGACTGAACCGGTTGGGGAGGCGCACCTTCGGCAGGATCACGTCCCGGCCGGCGAGCCCCGGGGTGTTCCCCGCCGACCGCCGAAGCCGGGCGACGGCAGGCCGATCCGCCGGTCGCGGGTGCGCAACCGGAACGCGGTGCCCGCCACCACGACCGCGCAGAGGAACCACAACGGTCCCAGGAACAGGTGGAGCACCGGGGTGGTGTCGAGGAAGCCGGCGGTCACCCCGGACTGCATGGCCCCGTAGGTCGGCAGATAGCGGACGATGTCGCTGTCAGAGGCCGGATTGGACACCGGGTTCTGCAACCCCATGTCGATGATGCTGAGCATGATGATGGCGAACATCCCCTCCAGTTCGCCGCGCAGGACCGCGGCCAGGGCCACCCCGAGCCCCCCGAACGCCAGCGCCGCCCCGAGCAGCGCGGTCCACAGCAGCACCGGCTGCTCGGGCACCCAGTAGACGCAGATGACGGCCACCGCGTAGGCGCAGACCAGGGCCGAGGCGACGAGCAGCGCGGTGAGCTTGGCCAGGAGCAGGTGCAGGCGTGGATAGCCGGCCATGGCCAGACGCTGGTCGAACCCGGTGGAACGGAAGGTGACGATGAACATCATGAACCCGACGATCAGGGTGACGGCGTTGACGGCGCCGGAGATCTTGCTGACGTCGTTGCCGTCCACCGTGATCTGCTGTTCCGAGGCCCGAAGGTAGAAGCGCACATCGACGTCGGTGATCACCAGGTAGACCAGGGTGATCCAGACGGGCACGAAGAACACGACGAGAACGAGCGCCAACCGGTTGCGCAGGTGCTCGGTGAGCGCGTAGAGGGTCGCCGTGGAGTAGCGGGTCCAGGCACGTCGCATGGTCAACGGCCCTCCGCCCGTACCGCGCCGCCGGCGTCCACGGGCACCTCGACACGGGCCAGCCGGCCCTCCACCAGGCGCCACAGGACGTCGAAGCGGGTGGTGTCGAAGGCGATGTGGGAGACCACGAGAACCGAACATCCCCGGTCGCGCAGGCTGGCGGCCAGCTCCCAGAACCGCTCGTAGGTCTCCCAGTCGAACCCCTGGTAGGGCTCGTCCAGCAGGAGCAGGGGCGGATCGTGCATCAGGGCGAGGGTGAGGTTGAGCTTCTGCCGGGTGCCCCCGCTGAGCGCGGAGACACGGTGTCCTCCGTAGCCGGTGAACCCCAGGATCTCGGTCAGCTCGCGCGCGCGGTCGAGTGTGGGCAGGTCGTAGGCGACCTGGAAGAAGCGCAGGTGCTGGTCGACGGTGAAGGCGGGGTTGAGGATCGGGTGCTGGGGGCAGTACCCCAGGCCGCCCGGGTAGCCGACCCGGCCCCGGTCGGGGGCGAGCTGCCCGGCGAGGATCCGCAGCAGCGTGGTCTTGCCGGAACCGTTCTCGCCGACCACCCCGGCCAGGCGGCCCGGGGGAAGGGAGAGGGCGGCTCCCCGCAGCACGGGGCGGTTCCCGTAGGACTTGTGGACGTCGTGGACTTCGAGGGTGGGGCCGGAGAGGGACACCGCAGAGCCTTTCCGAAGGGGATGGGGAGGGGTTCACTCGCGTTCGCGTCGGACCGCGTAGCGGCCCAGGGCGCGGATCATCACGGCCAGGTGGTTGCCGGGCAGCAGGTCGTGGAAAGGCCCCCACGCCTGGTCGACCATCCGCTCGGCCTCGTCGAGGCAGGCGTCGATGACGCCGTGCCCCTCCAGCAGGGTCACGATCTCGGCGGCGGTCGCGGCGTCGACCCCACCACCGCGTACGGTCGCCCACACCTCCCGCATGAGCGGTCCCGGCAGGAGGGCGACGGCGTGCCCCAGGGGCATGGTGACCTTGCCCGCCCGCAGGTCCTCGGCGACGTGCTTGGTCGCCACGGTCTCGCCGGTTTCGTCGCGCGCGGACAGCCCGCGCAGGTCCATGACGTCGTCGCTGACCTGGTAGGCCATTCCAACCGCCTCGAAGTAGTCGCGCAACGCCGCGAGCTGACGTTCCTCCGCGCGGGCGACGATCCCGCCGATCTCGGCGAGGCCCCGGACAGGGACGGCCGTCTTGAGCCGGTGGGTGACGCGGACGCGGCGCAGCACCGCCTCGGCGTCCCCGCCGGCCACCGCCGCGTCCATCGCCTCCCGGTGGCCGGCGATGTCGAGCGCCTGACCCGCGTGGGCGGCCCGCATCACGCCGAGGTAGACCTCATAGATCCGCCGCCGTAGCCGGTCATCGTCGGGCAGGACGCGGCGCAGGACCCCGTCCAGCACGAAGTAGGCGGCGGTCCCCGCGTTGATGGCCGTCGCCTCGCCGAAGACCGTGTGGACGGCCGGGCGCCCGCGCCGCATGGGCGAGCGGTCCTCGACGTCGTCCACGGTGAGGTTGCCCGAGTGCAGGATCTCGACGGCTCCCAGAAGGGAGCGGTACGGCTCGCTGTCGACGCCGAACAGTTCGATGGTCGCGGCGGTGACGTAGGAGCGCATGCTCTTGCCCAGGCCGTCGGTGATGTGTCGTATCGGCCGCACCAGTGATTCGTGCAGCGTCTGGACCACCAGCTCGTCCAGGACGTCGGGGCGCTCCTCCAGGCCCGCGACGGTGACGAGTTCGCGGCGCCGCGGTTCGTCGGGGAACAGCCGGCGGATCTCCTGGCTCGTGGTGTCGCGGATCCGGGTGATGTGCTCCTCGAAGTCGTCGAACCGGCCGAGGGGGAGGACGTCGACGGTGCCCCACCCCCGTACCGGCTCTCCGCCGAAGGCGCCCTCGACGTCGGCCCACGCCTCCAGCGTGCCCGGCAGGACGAGCGAGGACCGGTTCTCCTGCTTCGGGAACCACACCCGCGCGCGCAGGTCCAGGCCGGTGTGCGGCACCGTCAGCTCATAGACCGTGGCGTAGGTGTTGAGGGTGGCCAGTGAGGTCCAGGGAGAGGATCCGCGCAGGGTCATGGGCGCCTCGGTCACCTCCCCCTGGGGGGTGCGCAGGAGGGCGCGGCCGGCCCGGCCGTCGCTCCCGCCGGCGGCGCAAGCGTGGACCTCCCAGCCGTTGTCCAGGTGCAATCGGACCCGTGTGCGCCCGGCGCGCAGGGCCTGGTCGGTGGCGGGGTCCTGGTGCCAGGAGCGGCTGTGGAAGTGCTCGTACCAGCCCTGTCCGCGCACGGCCGTGTGAGCGCCGTCCTGGCGCAGAACCCCGGTGACCTCCAGGCGCGGGACCGGCCCGCCCTCCCGCTGTTCCGGTGAGGCCGACCCGAGATCGCCGACGGCGAACCGCAGGGAGAGACCGCTCCCCTCGGTTCCCGCCTCGACGAGGTGGGAGCCGTCATCCTCCTCGCGCAGCACGCCGACACCGCCGAAATCCAGGTCCAGTCCTGTCGCGCCGGCCCGGACCGGTCCGGGGAGGGGGCGGTCGGGGCCCAGCGGCCTTCCCTGTGCCAGCGCCTCGCCGAAGGCGTCGCGTACCCGCGGGTCCATGTGCCGGTCACCCGCGACGGTACGTCGGATGAGCTCCACCGCGGCCGGGTCCATCCATGATTCCCCGACGCGGGTCCGCGTTGCCGCGTCGGCGCGGGCCCAGACGAGGGCGTGGGCGCTTTGGGGAACGCCCGTGTCGGTGGCGGGACCGTGGTGGCGCAGGAACAGGCAGGTGACGCCGAAGGGGCCGCCCTCGCCGTACAACAGGGCGGCGAACCGCCACCATCGGGTGCCTTCGGGCCGTGGGAGGTCGCACGCCTCCGGGGCGGACCGCGCCCGTGGGACCTCCGTCCCCGTTCCACCTGTCATGCTCTGTCTCCCTCCACGGTGCCCGGCACCGGTTTGCGCGCTCCGTGGAGCGTCCGGTCGAGGTCGTTGGTATGTACGGCTCGGCGTGGTTGATGGCGTAAGTACCGGCCGCGGGGGCGGGCGCGCCGCCCCGGCCTCACGGGGGCGGCTGAGGGGACGGCGAGCCCGGTCGGAGGGTCGGCCGCGGGGGCGGCCGACCGATCACGACGACGTGAAGCTATCAGCGTCGATCACGAAGAGTAGGGGTAATGTCGCACTCTGTCCAAGATCGGCCAATCGGTGGCATGGGACCCCGACGTCCGTTTTCCCAGGTCGTTTCAGGGGAAGCCGCGCCCCGATCGCCGCCGCCTCAGACGTCCGCTCACACCGAGGACGCCCCCGCCCGGACCGCACCTCCCCGCCTTCCCGATGAACGGGCGAGGGCCACCACCGCGGCGACCACGGCGGGCACGGCCGTCAACGCGAAGCAGGTGGGCAGGGGGAGCCGATCCGTCAGGGCTCCCGCCACCGCGCCTCCCCCGGAGTTGCCGGCGTTGACCGCGGTGTTCACCCAGACACCCGCCTGGACGCGCCGTCCCGGCGGCGCCGTCTCGTCCGCCAGAGGAGAGGCGCTGGTCATCGTCGGCGAGATGAAGAGCCCCGCGATGAAGGACAGTACGGCCGGGATCGGCACACTGGGCGCCAGTCCGGCCGCGGCCATCGCCGCTCCGAGCAGCAGGGCGAGCACGCACAGCCGTGCCCGCAGCGAGGCCCGCCATGAGATGGCGCCAGGCCGCCCACGACGCTGCCGACCGCCTCCGCCGCATCGATCCAGGCCGCCGCTTCGGGCCTGCCCTGTTGCTCGGTGAAGGCGGCCATGAGCAGGCTCGGCGCGCAGCCGACGGCCATCGGGGGCAGCGCCCGGAGTGGGCCGTGCCGGTCGATCAGGGCGGCCCGCGCGGGCGCGAGCCCACAGAGCGTCATGCCGAACAGCGCCATAGCGACTCCGGCGGTGGTGTAGGAGCCGGTGGTGTCGCTGATGGAGAGGAGAAGGGGCAACGACATGACCCCGTAGGCCAGCCGGCCCGGCAAGACCGCGCCGAATGCCCGGAACGCGCCAGGAATGCGGAGAACAGACAGGTATGAGGGAACGCGCGAACGCGAAGACATGAAGGTTCCGCGGGAATGAGGGCGGCGCGGATCGACGCGCCGCTCACGTGCGTGGACGCCGGAATGCCGCGACTCGATGACGGTCGCGGTCGGCTCGGCGGTCTACGCGCGGGGGAGGAACACGCGAAAACGGTAGCACTGGGATCGCCGCCCCAGGAGGGGCGAGGCGCCGGTGGCCCGCGCGCGTCCGCTGCGGGACCACCGGCGCGCAGACCCCTCGTGGACGGCTCCACCGCGGATCCGGACGCGAGGCGGACGGGCGGCGGGGTGTCCGGTCGCGCGAGGCGGACACCCCGCCCAAGGTCACCAGCCCGCGAAGGAGCCGCCGCCGTCGGTGGAACGGCTGACGTGGTGGTCGGCCACCACGACGAGCTGGTCCGCGTCAGCGTGCAGCGCCGCGGGCTCCCCACTGATCGCGCCGGTCGGCGTCCACGAGGCCCCACCGTCGTCGCTGCGGTGGACCTTCCCCTCCGGTGTCACGCCGTAGACGGTCTCGGTCCCCGCCACCTGGTCGACCAGCAGAAGGAGAGGCGCGTCCGCCACCGGGGTGAAGGAGGCCCCGCCGTCGGTGGAGCGCATGACCCCGCTTTGCGTCGTGGCGACAACCGTGCGCCCGTCGTCGCTCATGGTCAGGGCCAGGGGGTGGACGGTCGAGTCCAGGTCATCCCACCGCCTCCCGTCCTCGGAGGCGCGCAGCCCGCCGTCGAAGCCGATCACCCGCTCCCCCGCGGCGTCCAGGGCGTGGAAGTCGGACTCCCCGGCCAGGGACAACGCGCGCCAGGTGGCGCCGCCGTCGCGGGTCTCGATCAACCCGACCGGGTCGGGCATGTCGGTTCCCGGCCCCGGATGCCCGCTGGCGACGAAACGCCCGGGGCCGAGCGCCGCGAACCCCATCAGGTCGATGACCGGGCCGACATGGGCCGGTTCGACGGGACCTGCCTCGCCGTCTCGGCCCGGTGCCGGGAGGACGTAGAGACCCGCGTGGGTGGCGACGAGGATCTCGCCGCTTCCGGGGTCCACGCCCACGCCGTGGACGTGTGTCGCCTCCGGGGGAAGGGGGATTCCCGTCGCTTCGGTCTTCCCGAGGCCGGGCTCCGTGGCCCCGCCGGGGCCGCACGCCGCCGACAGGAGCAGCAGGAGGGCCGCTCCCGCGAGTCCGACCGGCCCGCGCGTCTTTCCGTTCCGCATGGTTCTCACTGTTCCTTCGCCCTGTGTCTGCGTCGTACCGGTGGGACGGGCCGCCACCGCGGCGGCCCGTCGGGCCCGGTCAGTGATCCCCGTGGGACGCCTCATCGCCGGTGGCCGGACCGCCGTCCCGGCCGTTGTCTTCGCCGAGCATCCGGCTCATCTGGGCGATCTCGCCTTCCTGGGTGTCCACGATCTCCTGGGCGAGCCGTGTCGCCTCGGGGTCGACCCCCTCCGCCAGCTGCTCCTCGGCCATGTCGACCGCGCCCTCGTGATGCTCGATCATCAACCGCAGGAACAATGTGTCGAAGTCGTCACCGGACGCCTGTTCGAGATCGGCCATCTGCTCCTTTGACAGCATCCCGTCCATGCCGCCGTGGTCCATGTGGCCGGGCTGCGCCGTCGGGTCCTCCCCCCAGGACTCCAGGAGCCGGTTCATGTGCTCGATCTCGGGTCCCTGGGCGGCCTCGATCTGCGCGGCCAGTTCCCGGACCTCCCCGCCCGCGCGCTCCTCCGCGAGCCGGGACATCTCCACGGCCTGCTCGTGGTGGGGGATCATCATCCGCGCGAACATGACATCGGCGTCGTTGAATTCGGCGACGGTCTGCTGCGACGCCTCGGGGGCCGGCGGGGGCGCACCCTGGTCGGCGCCTCCGCACGAGGCGAGCGACAGCGCCGCGACCAGCGCGGACGGCAGCATCAGGACACGCTTGTACTCGAACATGGTCGTCCATTCCCTCGAAAAGGTCGGTGACATCGCCGCGGCCCCGGGCGGGGCGCGGCCGACGGTCATGCCATGCCGGTGATCCGCGTCCAGAACGCGACGCGGTCACGGCCGAGGGAATCTAGATCCGCAGCACCTGGAGTTGGGCCAGCGAAGGAGGCGAGGCGGGTGTCAGGTCCTCCGCGTCCCGAAGGCACAGGAGCCGCGCCGGAGGTGGCAGGTGGCCATCGGGCGCGGGTGTGAGGGCGGCGAGGGCCGGCCCCGGCGACGTCGTGGAGGGGCCGCGGTCGGTCAGGCAGGTCGAACTCGGGTCGAGGTCGGGGAGCTGTGGACCGAGAGAGGCCGGCTCGGTGTCCTGGGGCGCCGCGTGGGAGATCGTCGCGCTCCCCGCGGAACCGTGATGACCGCCCTCGCCGAGGTGGCCGAGCGTGTGCATCAGCCCGAGGCCGAGCACCGCCATCAACAGCAGCGCGACGTTCACCCGGGCGATGGCCGGGTGAAGACGGGAACGCACTGCCGGGAGACTCATACCCCCACAGGGTAACGCCCGCGTCGGAGGGGACGGTCCCGGGGTGCTCTTCCACGGCGGAGCGTGCCGGCCCCACGGCCGTTCTCCCAGAGATATCACCCGCGGGCTCCCCGCAACGCGGCCCGGCCACGTTGCGGGAAGCCCGGAGGGGGACCGCCGCCCCACCGCCCCCGGGCGTCTCCACCGCGCCGGAACCCCGGTGTGAGCCGGTCAGCTCACCGGTTCGGTCTCCGCGCCGGCCGGGCCGGACACGTCCTGGCTCGTGTTCGGGCGGGCGTCGAGCGTGGTCAGGGCGAGTGTCGCCGCGGCGACGAGGAGTCCTGCGGCCACCGCCAGAGCGGTGCCGTACCCGGAGGTCAGGGCTTCGCCGGCGGCCAGGACCGTGTTCCCGGGCTGGGCGGTGACACTGGCGGCGATCCCCGCCAGGATGGCCAGGCCGAGCGCGACACCGATCTGCTGGGCGGAGTTGAGCAGGGCCGATGCGATCCCGGCCTTGTCCGGATCGACACGGTAGACCGCGGCCTGGGTGAGCGCGAGGATACCCAGGCCGAAACCCAGCCCCAGGACGAACATCGCCGGGGCCAGGTGTGTCCAGTAGCCCGTGTCCACGGTGATCGTGGAGAACCAGAACGCCGCCGCGGCGCTGAGCAGCGCTCCCAGCGTGGCGACGAACCGCGGCGCGAGGCGCAGCAGGAGCCTGGGAGCGGTCCCGGCGCCCAGGACGAGACCCGCGGCGAACGGCAGCCACGCCGTACCCGTCTGCAGTGGACTGAAGTGCTGAACCTGCTGCAGGTAGAGGGTGATGACGTAGAAGGAGCCCATGGGGCCGACGGCCAGCAGCAGCATGGTCGCATAGGCGCCGGCCCGGTTGCGGTCGCCGAACAGGGCCAGCGGTACCAGGGGACTGGAGCTGCGGGCCTGGAAGGTGACGAACACGAGGAGCAGCGCGACGGCCCCGCCCAGCAGGAGCAACGCGGCCGGGTCGGTGAGCCCGTCCTCGCCGAACCTGGTGATCGCGTACACGAGCGCGACCATGCCGCCGGTGCCCAACGTCGCTCCCAGGGTGTCGAGTCGGCCCCGGCCGCGGTCGGCGGTGACCAGAGTGCGGCTGCCCCACAGCACGAGCAGGCCGATGGGGACGTTGACGAAGAACACCCATCGCCAGTCCAGGACGTCGGTGAGCACTCCCCCCAGGAGCAGGCCCACGACGATGCCCAGGCCGGACATCGCACCGTAGAGCGACAGCGCGGTGTCGCGCGTCTTGCGGTCGGAGAACGTCGTGGCGATCAACGCCAGGGCGTTGGGTGCGGTGAGCGCCGCTCCGAGCCCCTGTGCGGCGCGCGGTGATGAGCATGGCGGCGTTCTGTCCGAGACCGCCGACCAGGGAGGCGATCACGAAGATCGCGATGCCTAGCCGCAGCGTGCGGCGGCGTCCCCACAGGTCGCCGATCCGTCCGCCGAGTAGCAGCAACGCCCCGAACGCGAGGATATAGGCGTTGACGACCCAGGGCAGGTGTACCGCGTCCACGCCGAGCTCCTGTTGGATGCTCGGCAGCGCGATGTTCACGATCGAGTCGTCGAGCACCAGCATCAACTGCGCGGTCGCGATCACTAGCAGCGGTACCACGCCGCCACGCCGTCTCGCTGTCACGTCTTCTCCCTCTCGTCGCCGTTCGGTGGGTCCGCGATGGTCGCCGGGGGTTCGGGAGGCCGTCTCCGGCCGCGAATGCGTCTTCGATACCCCGGGCAGGTATACCAGCGTATACCCCGGGAGGGTATAAAGGGCAACTCGGTCCGAACATCACCGGCGCCGACCACGAGCCGTGGGAGAGGGCTGTGTCGTGCCGTTTCCTTGACGGCCGACGGTGGCCGCCGGCCATACCGGTCTCGGCGAGCGGTGTCGACGCCGGCGTGACCGACCGCCCGGCCGGCGGCACGCCACCGCCGATCGCGGGTGAGCGGCTCGGTGAGGGGGACGCGCTGGTCCGGCGCCGGGAGAGATCCCTGGCACACGACCGGGCCTTTCCGGCCGCGTCGGGAAGGGAGAGCCGGTTCCGGCGGTGGGAGGGCGGCCACCCCGCCCGTACCGTCCTCGGACCGCGCGGGGCGTCGCGCCGCTCCCCCACTCCTCTCCTCCCGGTGTGGCCGGCCGCGCTCCCCGGAGCGCGGGAGATGGGGAAGGACGGCAGGGAAGGGGCGCCACCCCGGCCCTGGGCCTGCACGTCGAGGTGCCTCCAGCGCACCGGATCCCAGGCGTTGGGCAGGCCGGCCGGCGAACGCCACCGCGGCAGCGCGCGGCGGACCGCGCACTCCAGGACCAACATCTTGTCGGCGCCGGGCTCGTAGTCGTGGTGCCAGGGTTT
This sequence comes from Marinactinospora endophytica, assembly GCF_054780875.1. Classification (NCBI taxonomy): domain Bacteria; kingdom Bacillati; phylum Actinomycetota; class Actinomycetes; order Streptosporangiales; family Nocardiopsidaceae; genus Marinactinospora; species Marinactinospora endophytica. The sequence goes on from NZ_BAAGVM010000005.1 coordinate 151,797, forward strand.
TCCGCCCGTGTGCGGACCGTGCCGGTCGCTGTGCGTGTGGTGGAAGACGAAGGAGGATGCCACCAGCTGGGAGAGCAGTCCCATCAGGGGCGGAAAGGTGAGCAGTTCACCGTGGGCAGGCAGCTCCAGTTCCAGGGGCGGGGGCGGGCCGTGGAGGCCGGGATCGACGCAGGCGGCGATCGACCGCGCGCAGTCCCTCGTCCACCCAGTGGTCCACCTCGGGTTCGAGCCGCCGTAGAAGGCTTTCGGGAAGGACCAGGTAGCCCGATTCCGTGAACCGTTTCCGCCACGAGGCTGAGATGCCGCTTTCTTTAGGGAACGGTCGCATCGAACATCACCACCCCTTTTGCCAGATGACGATGACACCCGTTTGTGGAACTCACGTGGGCGTCCACGCGCCCACCGAAAACAGGGACGGGAGCGGGGACGGCCTTGGCCCGGCGCGTGCTCGGCGATCGGGGGCACGGGCGGTACAACCGGCTACTCGGCGGCTCGTCCGCCGATGACGGCAGGGGTCGGATCGGTCATGGCAGACGACACCGGTCGATGCGTGGCCGGCCCGTCGGGGAACGGCCGTGTCCCGGGGCGCCCTTCGAGACGACGAGTCGGGGCGGCCACGTCGAAGGGGTACGGCGTGACCGGCGTTTCGACGCGCTCGGCGCGAGCACGTCGGCATGGACGCTGACCACGATCCCCGTATGAGTCCAGAGGGTGAAGAAGCGGTGACCGGATGTGGAAGAAGCGCTGGACAGGAGTGGATCTTGCGCGGTCCACGCCTCGTCGGGCCTTCCCGCTCCGGGAGGGGCCGCCGGTGCCGTCGCGTTCCCGGTCGTCGCCTCCGAGTCGCGGCCGCCTTCTCCCCCGTGCTCCCCGTGGGGTCGCGGGACCGCCTCCGCGAGCCGTCCCGCCGCCCTGTCCGACGCGCGGGTGGGTCCGGCCTCCCACCCGGGGCGTGCCGGTGCCCGCCGACCTGTAGAGCGGGCGTCCGGCTCAGACGGTGGCGCGGGGCCCCGCGACGTCGGCCACCGGCTGCGGGGAGAGCAGGGCCATCCCCAGGCCCGCGTTGAGCAGCGCGCAGGCGCGCGTCACGAAGGGCAGGGTCAGCGCGAACGCCGCGCTGAGCGCCAGGTGGAACAGCAGCGAGGTCGTGGCCCCGCTCCCCAGGCCGATCAGTTCGCTGAGGTCCTGGTAACCGGGGATCCCCACCAGGCTCCAGCGGTAGAAGGGGAAGGCCAGCCCGTGCAGGGTCACCGCCCACCAGGACACCACGACCGAGAACGTGAGCACGGCGAGGGGAAGGCGCGTGACGGCGTGCAGCAGGTCCATCCAGCTCTGGGCGCAGGCCAGCGGGGCGGTCATCACGCGCCAGGTCCCCGCCCCGGGCGCGGCACGGCGGTAGCGCGGCGGTGGGAAGCGGCGGCCGAGTATGTCGGTCATGAGGCTGCGCTCCGCGGTGGCGAACCCACGCGCCATGAGCAGGGTCAAGGCCAGGATGGGCACGCCGACGACGGTGACGGCGGTTCCCACACCCAGCGCCAACCCGGTCACCGACAGCACGAAGGAGACGAGGGAAAGGGGAAAGCCCAACAAGACGCAACGAGTGTCGGTGCCGAGGCGGCGCAGCAGGTCTGTCATGGAGTCGAAGTTACGGAACGGCACGTGGAAGGGCACTACCCCGGGGATGAGGACCGGGGGTGGTGCCCCCACCACCCCCGCCTTCGGGCGCTCACCCGTCGAGCAGTCCGGCGAGCGCCTCCGCGGGGTCGTGCGACGGCGGCCCCGCGGGCCACCAGAGCCCGTCCCGCTCGTGGTAGGGGTACCAGCGCCCGTCACGTCCGTAGCGGACCTGGATCCCGTGTTCGACCAGCGTCCAGTGATTGTGCCGGACGTCCGCCCGCGGCGCCCGCTCGCCCTCCCAGGTCATGGACAGCGCGTCTCCCATCCGGGCCGACACGTGCTCCGGCGGGTCCCAAGGGGACTCCAGGACCTCCAGTCCTTGCGGGCCACCGTACTCCCACGCCCGTGCGGCGCGCTCCAGTTCCTCGCCGCGGCCGCTCGCCCGACCCAACCGTTCCCGGGCCCTCCCGTGGTAGGCCGCGGCCAGCCGCACGGTGTCGCGCCACAGGTCGAGCCGTGGCGGCGGCGCGCCGGTGACGAGGAGGTCGCGCGCCCGGGCCGCGGCGTCGGCGACGAGGAGATCCAGCGCGTCGGGTTCACCTCCGGGAAGGGGGGTCAGGGCGGGCAGGGCGTCGAGCGTGCCGGGGGGCGGTGTCTCCTCGGGCAGCGGGCCGAGAACGCGGGCGTAGGCCTCCTCGGCGGAGGTCCCCCGCGCCGCCGTGGCCTCCCGGCCGCGGGCCGCGCTCCTCCCCGGAGCCGCGTGGTGCCGCAGCTCGTCCAACAGCTCGCTCCTGCCCCGGCCGCGCATCAGCAGCAGCACGAACGGGTCGTCGTCCAGCAGCCAGGCGGCCTGGTAGCACAGGGCCGCGGCGTGCATGCAGGGAAGTTCCCAGTCGTCGCAGTCGCATTCGGGTTCCAGATCGCCGATGCCCGGAAGCAGCCGCACGCCGGCCTCCTCGGCCGCGTCCACCAGGGCGTGCGGCATCTCGCCTTCGAGCAGTGCCGCGATGTGCCCCGATTCGGCGGCCACCTGGTCGAGCAGGCGCGCCCACTCGGCGTCGGACAGCTCCTCGACGAACACGGCGGTGTGGTGGAGCGAGGCGTGCCCGGGACCGTAGACCGGCGCGGCGATCCGGCCGGGGCTGACGGTGATCGTGCCGACGTGTCCGGTACGGGCGTGGGCGCGCCCCTTGGCCAACGGCTCGCGGTCGAGCGAGTTCTCCTCCATCGCCGTGGTCCAGGCCCGCGCCCACCAGGAGCGTCCGCGTCCTCGCCCCTTCTGTGGCGAGAACGCGGGAAAGCCGCGGACGCGGTCGTCGTGTCCCGTGGTCATCGCTCGCTCCTCAACTCGACGAGTTCCGCCAGCTCGGTGTCGGACAGTTCGGTCAGCGCCGCCTCACCGGAGGTGAGAACCGCGTCGGCGAGCTCCCGCTTGGCGCGCAGCATCGCGTCGATGCGGTCCTCGATCGTTCCCTCGGTGACCAGGCGGTGGACCTGCACCGACCGGGTCTGGCCGATGCGGTGGGCGCGGTCGGTGGCCTGTTCCTCGACAGCGGGGTTCCACCAGCGGTCGTAGTGGACGACATGGTCGGCGCGGGTGAGGTTGAGCCCGGTCCCGGCGGCTTTCAACGACAGCAGGAACACCGGGACGCTCCCCTCCTGGAAGGCGCGCACCATCTCCTCACGCCGTCGGATCGGCGTGCCGCCGTGCAGCAGCAGACTGGGGACGCCGCGTTCGGTCAGACGGCCCTCGATGAGCCGGGCCATGGCCACGTACTGGGTGAACACGAGCACGGCACCGTCCTCGGCGGTGATGGTGGTGACCAGCTCGTCGAGCAGGTCGAGCTTGCCCGACCGTCCCGGAAGCCACGGACGCTCCTCCTTGAGGTAGTGCGCGGGGTGGTTGCAGATCTGCTTGAGGCCGGTCAGCAGCCTCATGACCAGTCCGCGCCGGGCCATCCCGTCGCTCGCCGCGATCTGCTCCATGACCTCGCGGACCAGCGCCTCGTACAGCGCGGCCTGTTCCCGGGTGAGCGCGGTCGGGTGGGTGGACTCGATCTTGGCGGGCAGTTCGGGGGCGATGCCGGGGTCGGTCTTCCTGCGACGCAGCAGGAAGGGGCGGAGCAGCCGTGACAGCCGTTCGGCGGCCTCGGGGTCGCGCCCGCCCTCGACCGTCTCGGCCCAGCGCCGGCGGAACGCGGTGAGCGTGCCGAGCAGTCCGGGCGTCGTCCAGTCGAGGATCGCCCACAACTCGGTCAGGTTGTTCTCGATGGGGGTACCGGTGAGGGCGACACGCGCGGGCGCGGGGATGGTCCGCAGTGCTCTGGCGGTTCCCGACCGGGGGTTCTTCACGTGCTGGGCCTCGTCGGCGACGACGAGGCGCCATCCCACCTCGGCGAGCCGTCCGGCGTCCAACCGCATCGTGCCGTAGGTGGTGAGCACGAATCCGTCGGTGACACCGTCGAGCGCGCGTCCGGCGCCGTGGAAACGGCGCACGGGGGTGCCGGGGGCGAAGCGGGTGATCTCGCGCTCCCAGTTGCCGAGCAGCGAGGCGGGGCAGACGACGAGGGTCGGTCCGGTGGTCGCGGGGTCGGCCTGCCGGTGCAGGTGCAGCGCGATGAGCGTGATCGTCTTGCCCAGTCCCATGTCGTCGGCGAGACATCCCCCCAACCCCAGTGAGGTCATGCGGTGGAGCCAGCCCAGGCCGCGCAGCTGGTAGTCGCGCAGGGTCGCGGTCAGACCGGCGGGGGTTCGCACCTGTTCGTGGCCGGTGGAGGGGTCGGCGATGCGGTCCCGAAGCGTCTTCAGCCACCCGTCGGCGAGGACCGTGACCCGTTCCCCGTCGATCTCGGTGCTCCCGGTGAGCGCCGCGGTCAGCGCGTCGAACGCCGGCAGGGGTTTCATCGGCCGGTCGCGGGCCTTGCGAGCCAGGGCGGGCGGTACGAGCGTCCACTGGCCGCGCAGCCGCACCACGGGCCGGTGGGCCTCCGCGAGCAGGTCCATCTCCTTCTCGCTCAACGGAGCGCCGGCCAGGGCGATCCGCCAGTCGAGGGAGAACGACTGGTCGCCGCCGAGGAACGCCGGGCCGCCGAAGGGTGGTGGGTCGCCGGCGCCCACGACGGCGCCGGCGGTCATCTCGTGGACGAGCCCCTTGGGCCAGTGGACGTCCACGCCCGCGGTCGCCAGCGGCGCGGCGGCCCCGTCCAGCAGCTCCTCGACCTCGCCGTCGGTGAGGGTGATCGCGTCGGGGACGGCCACGTCCAGGAGCCGCCCCAGCGGTTCCCACACCCGGGCGGCCCGTCGCACCGCGAGGACGGCGTCGAAGCGGGCACGGTCGTCGAATCCGCTCCTCGCCCCCTCCCACAGGTCGGCCGCGTCGACGACCAGGGCCGGGTCGGCCACGCTGTGGACTTGCAGGACGGCCCTGAACACGCCGTCCTCGAAGTCCCCGTCGGCGACCTCGACCCGCAACGACACCCGTACGCCGGAGTCGATCCCGGCGGACACCTCATGGGCCCACGCCCGCAGCTCGGGGACCTGTTGGGGCGCGGTCGCGGCGAACGGAGCGCCACCGCTCGCCGCGACCGCCGCGGGGGTACGCGGCATCGTGTCGGCCACCGCGTCCATGAAGGCCCGGATCAGGTCTTCGGGAGCGGGAAGTTCGAGAGGGTCCGTGCCGGGCAGCGGGACAGCTCTGGCCTCGGCCGGCATGGCGGCGGCCAGGGCGTGGATCCGGTCGACGGTCCCGGCGTCCAACGGACCGATCCGCCAGGCGTCGAACCCCTCGGGGGAGACACCTGGCAGCAGCCGCCCACGTGCCACCGAGGTCAGTGCCTCGATCGCGACCGCGCCCCAGAAGGACGCGGCGGGATGGGCGCCCCCGTCGCGCCGGATCCGGACCAGGTCGGCCAGGGCCGCGCCCACCGGGGTGCGCGCCACCGGCAGGATCCTGGGCCGCACCGCCGTGCCGTCCCGGACGGCGATCGTCAGCGTTCCCGGTTGGCCCAGATGCGCCGGCGGCTTCGAGCCGTCGACACACCACCAGGCCAGGTGTCCCGTCCGTGGCGGGTCGGCCGGTTCGAACACGACCGCGCACCCCGTGAGTTCCCGCGGTCGGGAACCGGACGTCTCCGTCATCGACTTCTCCCCCATCGTCCTGCCCGTGGCGTACGCGGCTCCAACGCCCGTGGCCGGCCACGGGTTCCCATCGGTGTTCCGGGAGTGTTTCAGGACATCTGGGGCGTGGCGCAAGGGGATTTCGGCGGCGCTGGCGGGATTTCGGCCCGCTGTGCGCCCACCACCGATACGGGAACGCGGAGAGGGCTGCCCCCGGACCTATGCTCCGCCGGAGGTGGTCGACGCCCGGCGCTTTCCTCCGCCCCACGGGGCGGAGGAAAGCGTGCGGACGGTGACCTCGGCGGGCGGCGGTGTCGCCGGGCTGAGCCCGCGGGAGCCACAACGGGGCGTGGGACCAGGGGTTTCCAACCGGATCGACGGAAGAGCGGATTCCCGGTTCTTCCCGGCCGGAAGGGCGACATCCTCCCCGGCCCCGAACGGCTTCAGGCCCGGCTCACATCCCAAAGGCGGCGCCGTCTCGCACGCGGAACCGGACCGGCCGGTGGGAGGGGCCGCGGACGCCCGTCGGTCTGCGCCCGGGCGCGACCGGGCCTCGCGCGCCCCGGCGTCACCCCGTCACCGCGGAGGGCTCGAAGACCGGCGTCACTTCACCCGCAGCCGCAGGCAGCCGGTTCCGCCCAGGTCGATCCAGAGGACGCCGCCCTCGTGGACCAGGCGCAACACCACCGTGTCACATCCGGGACAGCGCACCACCAGCCCCGGACATTCGGCGTAGACCCGAAGCTCGGCGAAGGCCCCGGTGATCCCGCACACCGCGCAGCGGCGTGTCGCACCGGTCAGATCCACCCGGAACACCTCCGACAGTGGGCCGGCCAGCGCGTTGCCGTCGAGGTGGCTGGGCTCGGAGACAGAGGGTGTCGTCATGGTCGTCCTCCACTGGGCCCGAAGCGTTCGGTCTTGATCCTGCGCGGGTCGTGTCCCAGTGCGACCAGCGCGTTGGCAGCGCTCTCCACGAACCCGGTGGGGCCGCAGACGAAGCAGGTCGGCGCGGAGTCCGGCGGTAGGCCGTGGGTGTTGATCTCCGACAGGGCCAGGCGCTGTGGCGGGCGTGTCACCCCCTCGGGTGCTTCCCGCGTGTAGGCGAGGAAGACGTCCAGACCTCCGTCACCCGCCTGGTGGGAGCCCAGCTCCGTGGAGTAGTAGCGCTCCGCCGGCGAACGCAGCGAGTACAGCAACCGGAACAGCGCCTTGGCGCGCGCCATCCGCCGGGTCCGCACCATCGACATCAGCGGCACGATCCCCGCGCCGCCGGCCACCAGCACCACCGGGGCCGGGTCGTCGGGCCTCCAGACGAACCAGCCGCCGAGAGGGCCGCGGATCTCGATCTGGTCGCCGACGTCGGCCACCTCGACGAGGTAGGGCGATACCTCCCCGTCGGGGACGCGCTGCACGGTCACCTCGATGAGGTCGCCGACGGCGGGCGCGGCCAGCGAGTAACTGCGCTGGGCGGTGTAGCCGTCCTCGGCGGTGAGCCGGACGTCGACGTGCTGGCCCGCCAGGTGCCCGGGCCAGTCGGGAACCCGCAGGACCAGGGTGCGCGCCGTGGGGGTCTCGGGACGGTGCGCGGCGACCGTGGCCGCCCTCCAGCGGCCGGCCATCCCTCAGTCCCCCCGATAGCGCTGCTCGCGCCAGGGGTCGCCGTAGTCGTGGTAGCCGGCCTGTTCCCAGAAGCCGGGTTCGTCGTGGTCGAGCAGCCGGATGCCGCGGACCCATTTGGCCGACTTCCAGAAGTACAGGTGGGGGACGAACAGCCGGGCCGGGCCGCCGTGCTCGGCGGGCAACGGTTCCCCCTCGAACTCGTGCACGACCCACGCCTGACCCTCCTGGAGGTCCTGGAGCGGCAGGTTGGTGCTGTAGCCGCCGTAGCAGTAGGCCAGTGCGTAGTCGGCGGAGGTGTCGACGTCGGCCAGGAGCGTGTCCAGCGACACCCCCGTCCAGTCGGTGTCGAACTTCGACCAGCGGGTCACACAGTGGATGTCGGTGTGCGGATGCTCCTGGGGCAGGTTCTGGAACTCCCGCCATGACCAGGTCCGCGACTCGCCGGTCTCGGTGGTGATCGTGAACGTCCACTCGTCGGTGTCCACGCGCGGGGTGGGGCCCGCGGTCAGGACGGGGAAACCGTCGGTGAGGTACTGCCCCGGCGGGAGGCGTTCGCTGTCGCCGCCACGGCGGCCCTGGAATCCCCTCGACACGATGCCCATGAGCGCCCTGTCCTCTCACTGATGTGGAGCACGTCGGCGGCGGCCCTACCCCCGATCCGGTCAAGCGACGGCAGGGCCAGGGCCAACATCGACCTGGCCCGCCCGTATCGTCCGCAGATGGAACGATCAGCCCTGTACCGGGAACTCCAGGCAGTAGCACTGCCGTCCGATCGGACACTGCAAGTGATCGGGAAGACGGGGCTTCATCCAGTGTCCCCTCCCGGACAAGTCGCACAAGTCGTCTTACGGCGGCGCGTCGCCCGAATGCGTCGAGGTGGCTTGCGTGGAGGCGACCGTAAGAAGCGCACGGCCTCGTCCGTGGCACCGGGCACGGGGAGGGCGGCGCCGCCCTCCCCGCAGAAGCCCGGGCCACCGTCCTGGACACGGTGGAGAGGGAGAGGCCCTCTTCTCAGCCCACCACATCGGACGTGCCCTGCCGGCGGCGCGCGGTCTCCCATCGGCCGGGCTGGATCGTGGGCCACCGGAGATCCCCAGATCAGAGGAGTGGAGCGGGGAAACGATCACCTCCCCGTGTGCGACGGTCTCCCCTCCGCCGGGGCCAGCCAGGCGTCCACCTCGTGGCGCAGGCGCACCTTGACGTCCACCGGGGCGAAGGAGGCGTCGATCGAGGTCCGCGCGAATTCGGCCAGGACGGCGTCGTCGTAGCCGAAAGCGTCACGCACCCGCGCGTACTCCCCGGCCAGACCGCTGCCGGTGGCCGAGGGGACGTCGGTGTTGAGGGTCAGGGCCAGTCCCGCGGCGCGCAACCGCGGCAACGGATGGGCCGCGAGGGAGTTGGCGAAGCCGAGGGCGACGTTGGAGGACGGGCACACCTCCAGCGGGATGCCGCGCTCCCGCACCTCGGCGACCAGCTCGTCGTCGTCCAGGATCCGGATGCCATGGCCGATCCGCCGGGTCCGTCCCACCTCGACCGCCTCGCGGATGCTCGCCGGCCCGCAGGCCTCACCTGCGTGGTGGACGAGCCGTATCCCCGCGTCGTGGGCCGCGTCGATGACGGGCGTGAAGGGAGCGAGGGGGTAGGGCTCCTCCCCCGCCATCCCGATGGCGACCACCCCGTGGGAGGCGTAACGGGCCGCCAGCCTCATCGTGCGCCAGGCCCGTTCCACGGAGCGCCGCCGTGAGTGGTCGAGGATGACCCCGTACTCCAGCCCATGGGCCGCCGCGCCCTCGGCGAGCCCGTCCAGGACGGCTTCCAGCGGCATTTCGAGCCGTCCCAACCGCTCCCCGTGGGAGGCCGCGGTGAACGTCACCTCCACGTAGCGGGTGCCCTGCGCGGCCTCGTCCGCGCAGAACTCGACGGCGACCCGGTGGAAGTCCTCGGGCCGGCGCAGGCATGACCGCACCAGGGAGCCGTGGTCGGCGAAGGCGCGGAAGCCGGTGAACAGGGGACCCGCGCCGGCCGGGGCGTGGAGGCGCGGCAGGGGGACGCCGTTGGCCGCGGCGATCTCGCGCAACGTGCCGGGGCGGATGGTGCTCTCCAGGTGGACGTGGAGGTGGGCCTTCGGCAGTCGGAGGAGATCACGCATGCGGCCGAGGGTAGGGGGCGGAGCCCGCCGACAACACCGGTTTTCCGGCGGTCGGGGTCAGCGTGCGGCGTTCCAGGTGTACAGATGGCGCAGCAGACCGATCTCGGCGACGTTCTTGGTCAGTTCGACGCCGACCCAGCCCGCCACGTCGACGAGCGGAAGCCCCTCCCCCCAGGGGAGGCCCGCCGTGCGCGAGGTGGAGTCCAGATCGGCGTCGTCGAGCCGCGCGAGTCCGGCCTGCCAGGACCGCTTCAGTTCGGCCAGCCGCGCGATCGCCGCCTCGGCGCTGCCGGGCCAGACGATCTCCTCGCGCGCGGGCGCCCCGGAGCCGAAGCAGTGCTCGAGGGTGGTCGTCCACCAGTAGTCGACGTGCCAGGTCACCCAGCCGATCGTGACGGCGGGGACGGGCTGCGGTTCGGGGACCTGCCAGTCGGCGACCCAGCGCCCCTGGCCGTCCGGCCGCACGTTCCAGGACACGGGTGCCGGCTCCCACAGGCACATCGCGTCGTCGAGATCCTGCGCGTGGTGCTCCAGCAGTGCCCAGGCGATGTCGAGTTGCCGGTTCACCAGGGAGATTCGGGATGAGCTCATCCCGGAAGTGTGCCAGCCCCCGGGCCGCGGGGCGAGGGATTATGTCCCGGCGCCTCGGCGAGAGGGCGGATGACCGGCGGACGGCCCTGGCCGCCGGCTCCGCGCTCTTCGAACCGCCCCGCCAGGAGCGCTCGGGGCCGGCCCCGGGGAAAGGCGCGGGCTCCCTCTCCGGGCGCGGCGCTCGACGGCGCCCCGGCCGGGGCCGGCCGACGGTGACCGGAACGGCCGCGTGGGCCGTCCCGCGTCCCCGCGATCCGTCTGCCGCCGCGCGGCGCGGTCGCCGGCCCCCTTGGCCCCTACCGCTCCCGCCGTCGTGGCGCCGGGCCGCGCCCGGCCGGCGACCTCCGACGCCGTTTCGGCGGCGCGGCCGTCTCAGTGGAGGCAGAGGCAGAAGGGATGGCCCGCCGGATCCGCGTAGACCCGCCAGTTGGCCCCCGGACGCACCTGGTCGGCGCGCTCCAGCACGGTCGCGCCGAGCTCCAGTACCCGCTTCTCGGCCGCCTCGATGTCGTCCACCTCGAAGTCCAGGTGCACCTGCTGGGGCGTCTGCTGCCCCGGCCACTCCGGTGGACGGTAGTCCCGCACCCGTTGGAAGGCCAGCGGCGTTCCCTCGAAGCCGTGCACCTCGACCCAGGCCGGATCCTCCGGGTCCGCCACGACCTGCCCGCCAAGCAGTTCCGCGTAGAACTCCGCGAGCCGCCTGGGGTCCGAGCAGTCCAACGCGACCGCCTGAAGCCTGCGAATCATCCCCGGCTCTCCTCCCTCTCGATCCCTCACGTCCGTCGGTCCGCCCCCTGCGGCCCCGCCTTGCGCGGGAGCCAGGGGACGGACTCCGCGTAATCTACTCGCAGTGATCTCGGCGATCCTCTGGATTTCGCGAGTGATCGCACGGCCGGCCCGGGGGCGAGCGACCGAACCCGCCCGAGACGCCGCCCTCGACCTCCGACCTCCCACTCCTGACGTGCGGGAGGGACGGTGTGTCGACTGCGAGCGCGGGGGCGCACCGACGACGGACGCGCGCCGCCCCTGTGGCAGGGCGGGTCCCGCTCCGTCCCCGACGTACGGTTCGTGTCCCCTCCCGGTGTCCACGCGACGCGCGTCTCTCCACGCCGCGGGGTGCCGCCCTGTGGAACCGGGGGCGTTCCCGCCCGCGGCGGGTCGAGGAGAGCGCCGGGGACCTGTGCCGCCCGCCCGATCGTCCTCCGCATCGGCGCTCGACGAGGCCGCGAGCGGGCCGGACCCGCGCCGTCGGACCGTCCATCCGGTGATCGAGTCCGGTGTGAAGGCGGTGCCCGAGCCCGTCAGCGTCCACGGCCCCGGCGTGGGAGCGACATCCCGGTGGCCCCGGCGGATCGCCCACGCTCACATCGAAGCGCCCGGAGGGACGGGGCCGCCACGGCGGGGCGGCGTCCACCGCGCACATCCGAAGAGGCGTCACACGTGCCTCCACCAGGAGGCGAGCGCGTTCGAAACGGGGAAGGAAGAGGGGCCGCGGGTCGGTGCCGCCCTACGGGGCGCGTTGCCACCAGGCGAAGATCAAAGACCATCCACGACCACGGACGACCGGAGCGGAGGGGGACGGTCACTCCCCTCCACTCTTAACGTATAGCGCACCCCCGGGCTTGCGGCAAGACCCGGGTCATGCCGCAGAATCGTCGTCCGTGACCGGAACCCACGACACGGGAGACGACGTGAAACACCTGGTGACCAGCGCGTTCGACCTCCCCGAACACCTCTCCCCCAAGGCCGACCCGAAGTTGATCGCCGACGACGAGCGGCACTTCGCGACCATCGAGAGAACCCTTGAGCAGACGATCGCCGACCTGACCGTCCGCCTCGACGCCGCGCGCAGGGCGCCCGGCGGGCTGGGCCGGGCGGCGATGGACCGGGACATGGAGGTCCACCGGCTGTCCGCCCGCCTGCGTACCCTGCGCCGCTTCGGTCTGGACCTGTGCCTCGGACGCATCGTCAGCGCGGACGACCCCGAGCCCGTGTACATCGGCCGGCTCGGCCTCACCGACGACGAGGGGCGTCGGCTGCTGATCGACTGGCGCTCCCCCGCGGCCGAGCCGTTCTTCGCGGCGACCCACGCCAACCCGCTGGGCCTGGTGAGCCGGCGCAGGTACCGCTGGACCCGGGGTCGGATCAGCGACTACTGGGACGAGGTGTTCACCGCGGGCGGGGTCGAGGGGCACGCCGCGCTCGACGACCAGTCCGCCTTCATCGCCAGCCTGGGCGCCAACCGGTCGGCCCGGATGCGAGACGTGCTCGGCACCATCCAGGCCGACCAGGACGCCATCATCCGCGCGGGATCCCGTGGCGCCCTCGTCGTCGACGGCGGCCCGGGGACGGGGAAGACCGTCGTCGCCCTGCACCGCACCGCCCATCTCCTCTACTCCGACCCCCGCCTCGGGCACCGTCGGGGCGGCGTGCTGTTCGTCGGCCCGCACCAGCCCTACCTCGCCTACGTCTCCGACGTCCTGCCCAGCCTCGGCGAGGAGGGCGTGCGGATCTGCACCCTGCGGGACCTCGTTCCCGAGGGGGCCACGGCAAGGACCGAGACCGATGCGGAGGTGGCCCGCCTGAAATCGTCCGCGGACCTGGTGAAGGCGGTCGACGAGGCCGTCAAGTTCTACGAACAGCCTCCCACCCGGGGGATGACGGTCACGACCGACTGGGCCGACATCCAGGTGAGCGCCGACGACTGGACCGAGGCGTTCGACGCGCTGGAACCCGGGACCCCGCACAACGAGGCCCGAGAGCAGCTTCTGGAGGAACTGGTCACGATCCTGGTGGACCGCAACGACGACGACGTTCCCCCCGACCTGCTCCGCAGGTCGCTGCTGCGCAACGCGGAACTGGTCAGGGCCCTGAGCCGGGCGTGGCCGCTGCTTGAGGCGACCGACATCGTCGCCGACCTGTGGACGGTCCCCGCCTACCTGCGCAAGTGCGCCCCCTGGCTCGCCATCGACGATATTCGCAAGCTCCAGCGCGAGGACGCCCACGCCTGGACGGTCTGCGACCTGCCGCTCCTGGACGCGGCGCGGCGGCGGCTCGGCGACCCCGAGGCGGCGCGGCGCAGGCGCCGGCGCAGGGCCGCCGTCGCCGTGGAACGCGAGCGCATGTCCCACGTCATCCACGACATCCTGGAGGCCGACGACGACGGCGAGGGCGCGGTGACGATGCTGCGCGGGCGCGACCTGCAGGACAGCCTGATCGACGACGCCGCGCTGCCCGGAACCGAGGCGGACCCGCTCGCCGGCCCGTTCGCGCACATCGTCGTGGACGAGGCCCAGGAACTGACCGACGCGGAGTGGCAGATGCTGCTGCTCCGCTGCCCCTCCCGGAGCTTCACCATCGTCGGGGACCGCGCCCAGGCCAGGCACGGGTTCACCGAGTCGTGGCGGGACCGGCTCGAACGGGTCGGATTCGACCAGGTCGCCCTGGCCTCACTGAGCATCAACTACCGGACACCGGAGGAGGTCATGGCGGAGGCCGAGCCCGTCATCCGGGCCGCGCTGCCAGACGCCAACGTGCCGACCTCCATCCGCGCCAGCGGTGTTCCCGTGGTCCACGGGTCCGTCTCGGAGCTGGAGGCGATCCTCGACGCCTGGCTTGTCGAGCACGCGGACGGCGTCGCCTGCGTCATCGGCGGTCCCGCGCTGCCGGCGACGCCCCGCGTCCGGTCGCTGACCCCACAACTGGCCAAGGGACTCGAGTTCGACCTGGTCGTCCTCGTCGACCCCGAGAGGATCGGCACGGGAATCGAGGGAGCGGTCGACCGCTATGTCGCGATGACCCGGGCGACCCAGCGACTCGTCGTCCTCACGAGCACCTGACAACGGCCAGGACGGGGCGGCTCCACCGGAAAACCACTGGCCGGGCCGCGCGACTCGTCCTAGGGTGACCGGTTGTGCGACGACAGGCGATCACCCGGCCACGGGACTCCGGCGTGGTGCGGACACCGGATGGGCGGGCACTCGGCTGGGCGCAGTGGGGTCCCGTCCAGGGACGACCGGTCGTGTTCTGCTCCGGCGCGGGCATGGGACGCGGCCTGGGGTTCGGCGCCGACGTGCTCGACCGGCTGGACACCCGCCTTATCTGCGTGGACCGCCCGGGGGTGGGCGCTTCGGACCCGGCTCCGGGGCGCACCCTGAACGACTGGGCGGCCGACGTCGACGCGCTCGCCGCGCAACTGGGACTGTCCGGGTTCGGCGTGGTCGGCTTCTCCAACGGAGGGCCGTTCGCCTTGGCGTGCGCGGCGCTCGGCGGTGCCGACGCGGTGGCGGTGGTGTCGGGAACGGACGAGCTCGCCCATCCGCGCTTCACCGGTCTCCTCGACCCCGACGTGCTCGCGCTGGTGCGTCACGCGGCGACCGACCCCGACGGTTTCGAGGAGGCGTTCACCGAGACGAACGCGGACACGATGTGGCGGGTCGTCATGGAGACGGCCTCCGAGACCGACCGCGCGCTCTACGCCGACCCGATGTTCGAGCGTCCCTACCGCAGGGCGCTGGCCGAGGGTTTCACCCAGGGAGGAGCCGGCTACGCGCGCGACCTGGTGCTGGCCTTCCGCCGCTGGACCTTCGACCCGGGGGAGATCACCGTCCCGGTCGACCTGTGGTACGGCGGCCGTGACACCAGCGCCGTCCACTCCCCCGACCACGGCGCGGGACTGGCGGAGATCATCCCCACAGCGCGCCGCCACCTGCTTCCCCACGCGGGGGCGGCGCTGCCGTGGACCCACGCCGAGGAGATCCTGGCGGCGCTGGCGCGCCGTTCCCGTCCCTAGACGGGACACCGCGGACGCGCGGCGAGGACGTGGGCCGGTGCGCGGCGGACGGCCACACGACCCGGTTCTCCCGAAGCCATGGCGATCCGCCACGTGCCCCCTGATCGGCTACGCGGCCGGGGTTGCCCGCTCAGCCCCGCGAGGCGCGGGTGATCGTCGAAGGACCACCGCGCCATCGCCACGGCCACCCACGGGTGGTCGGTCAGGGCGGGACCTTCGGGCCCCTGTGTTCGTCCATGTCCCGGTACCCGGCGGGGACACCGGACAGGTCGGTGGTGGCGTCGAGGATCCTGCCCGGCTCGATGGCGCCGTCCAGGATGTCGGGCGACAGGCCGTCGATGTGGGCGCGTACCGGGGCGGGTCCGCCCGCCAGCCGGATGTTGTGGCGGAACAGGCTGCCCATACCGATCGGGGCCTGTTCGCACCGCGGGACCCCACGCGGCTGATCACCCCGCCGGGGCGCACGACGCCCAGGGCCGGCCCTTGGCGGCATCTCCGCCGTCTCCACGACAGCCAGGCTCTCGTTCCCCTGGTCCGCGGCATTCCACCCATCCGTTCCCGCGGCGGTCCGCGACGCCGACGGCCCGGTAAGCCCCACGGCGACAAAGGCCACGACCATTCTCGCCTGCGGCGCCGGCTCGCTTTCCACGGCATCCGGTGCCGCCTCGCTGGCAAGGGCCTCGAGTCGCCCCGATACCCGGGCCGACATCGCCGGACCGTGTTCTGGCCGTCCGGCTGCCGACGCCTTCACCACCTCTACGAGCGCAAGCCGGAACAGTTCTCGCCTTTACCGCACCCCTCACATGCCACCGCAAACCGACCAGTGAATCGGCCTCTACAGTTGAGACGATCTTCGGTCACGTCGCGGTCGGCCCGGGGTCCCGGCGCTTGCCGCGAAGTCCAAGGCGGCGAATAGGGAGCGGTATGCGCATCGGTGAGCTGGCGAAGCGGGCTCAGGTTCCGCCTCGGATGCTGCGGTACTACGAGGAGCAGGGGCTGATCGCGCCGCGGCGGCTGGACAACGGTTACCGGGACTACGACGAGTACCTGGTGGACCGGGTACGTCAGATTCGCGGATTGCTCGATGCCGGGCTTCCGACGCGGATCATCCGCGATTTGTTGCCCTGCATCGACCACACGGAGGACATCGTGGTCGCGGATCCCGATTCGGAGCTGCGCGCCCTACTGGAGCGCGAGCGCGACCGGATGACGGAGAGGATCGAGTGCCTCACCCGGAACCGCGACGCGATCTCGCGCTACATCGAGGCGCTGGGCCGCGCGGAGGACCGCGCGTCGGATCCGGCTCCCAAGGAGAGTCCGGTCACATCACATTGACCCTCACATATATGTGAAGGTTGCACGGTGAGGGGCATGAACCAGCGGATCGCCCATTCCACAGGGGCAAGCGAGGTCACATCGCCGACCACGGCATTGTCTTTCAGTGACGTGATGAGGTCCCGGCACTCGGTGCGGGAGTTCCTGCCCGATCCCGTGCCGCCCGAGGTCATTCGCGGCGTGCTCGAAGACGCGCAGAGCGCGCCCTCGCACAGCAACACCCAGCCCTGGCTGGTCCACGTCGTCTCCGGGGCCGCGCGTGACGAGCTCAGCGCCGAATTGCTCGCCGCCTACGACGAGCAGCGGTTCTCCTCCGACTTCACCGACACCTACGGCGATGGGGTGTACCAGGAACGCGCGCGGTCCCAGGGCGCGAAGATCTACGGCAAGCTCGGCATCGCACGCGATGACCAGGAGGGCCGCAACGAGGTGATACGCGACAACCTGCGGTTCTACGGTGCGCCGCACGTGGCGATGCTGTTCGTGCCACAGCTCGGCGACGGGGTGCGCGCCGCCAGTGACGTGGGCATGTACGGGCAGAACTTCCTGCTCTCCCTGCACGCGCGGGGTTTTCACGGGGTTCCGCAGGCCGTGCACGGATTGTTCGCCGACACGGTACGCAAGAAGCTGGGTGTCTCAGACGAGTTCAAACTGCTCTTCGGTATCGCTTTCGGCACCGGTAAGCCCGACTCGCCGGTGTTCAACCTCGCCCTCGGCCGGATCCCCCTCGAAGAGAGCGTGGTGCTGCACGACACCACGCTCGGCTGAGGCCGGGGTTCCAGGTCGGCGCCTTCGCCGGCGTGGCCTGCCGGCGGGGCGTTCGAACCGTACGGAGTGAACATGAGGGCCGGAGAGCCGGGGCCGGGCGCATCGGCGCACCCCTGGTGACGCGGCTGAGCGCTGCTGAGCACGAGGTGTGAGAGGCCGATTCACGCGGTCCCGGAACCATCGCACCTGAGCCACTCGCTCGTGGAGCGCATGCCACAACCGCGCAAGAGCCGGAGCCGCTGGCGGGGTCTCGCCTCCCGTTCCCCCATGGGCCGGGACGGGAGGCGCCTCCCAGCGCCTCCCCCGCGATCTTTGGCGGCCCCGTCCGGGAACCGCCCGCTGCCCACGACGGGTCACCCCGCCGTCCGCGTCGCGGTCTGTTCCAGCATCGCGGCGCAACCGTCGCGCCGGACCGTTGCGCGTGCTCAGGAGGCGGAGGGAGCGTAGACCCGGCGTAGCTCCAGCGGGGCGGGCCGGGGCAGTGGGGTGCCGTGGTCGGCCTGGAAGGACTGGAGAAGGTAGGCGACCAGGCGCCGGGAGGCGGCCGGGGCGTCGTCTCCCGCTCCCTCGATGACACCGCAGTTGGCCAGGAGCACCAGGGCGATGTCGCCGAGGTGGAAATCCGCGCGCAGCTTCCCCGCGTCCTTGGCGCGCTGCACCAGCCGGGCGAGGAGCTCCTCGATGTGCCCGTGGTCGTGGCCTGCGGCGTCGGGGAAGTGGGAGAGGAGAGCGCTGGTGAGGCCGCGATCGGTGGTCTGCATCGCGCCGACCTTCTCGACGAAGGACCGGAATCCGTTCCAGGGGTCGGGGTCCTGCAACGCCTTGTGGAGCTCCGCGGTGCACTGGGCGAGCTGTTCGCCGAACACCTCGGCCATCAGGGCGGCACGGGTCGGGAAGCGTCGGTACAGGGTGGCGATCCCGACGCCGGCCCGTCGGGCGATCGTCGTGAGGGGCACGTCGATCCCCTGTGCGGCGTAGGCCTCGCGGGCGGCCCGGAGGATACGTTCGCGGTTCTCCCGGGCGTCGGAACGCAGTCCGTTCGCCGTGCCCCCCGGGTCGAGGCGGGCGGGACCGTCGGGTGGGTTCTGAGGGGAACGGACGCTCATGTCTCTCACTTTAGGAGAAATGGAAGAAGCTCTCCGGTTGGCCCGTTAGGTTGGAGACAAGTGGAGACCCCACTATCACTTGGACCGTCGCCCTGACGTGGCGCGGAGGAAAGGTGGGACCGGTACATGGACGAGATGCGCGCGGCGTTGTACGACCGCTATGGCCCGCCCGAGGTTCTCTACGAGGGCAGGCTCCCCGTGCCCTCGCCCGAGCGTGACGAAGTGCTGGTCCGGGTCCACGCGACCAGCGTCAACGGAGTCGAGCTGCACGTCCGCTCCGGACGGCCGCGTCTGCCGGCCGGCCGCCGCTTCCCCAAGCGGGTGGGAATTGACTTCGCCGGCGAGATCGTCCGGACCGGCGCCGGGGTGCGCGGGTTCGGGGAGGGCGACCGGATCTGGGGCATCCTGCCGCGCGGCCGGTTCGGCAGCGCGGCCGAGTACGTGGCCGTCCGTCCGCGACAGTTCTCTCTCGCCCCTCGCAACCTCGCCCTCGTGGAGGCCGCGTCCCTGCCCGCGGGCACGACCGCGATCACCGCCCTGCGCGACAAGGCGCGGCTGAAGCCGGGGGAACGCCTGCTGGTACGCGGTGCCGCGGGCGGGGTGGGCAGCGTCGCCGTCCAGTTCGGCAGGGCGCTCGGGGCCCACGTCACCGCGCTCGCCGGGGCCGCCAACCTCGACTTCGTCCGCGGACTGGGCGCCGACGAGGCCTTCGACTACCGCACGACGCGGCCGGCCGATCTGGCCCCCTTCGACGTGGTCATGGACACCGCCGGCACCGAGCAGTCCCACTACCGAGGGCTGCTGACCCGGGGCGGACGCATGGTCGCCATCGCCTTCGACACCCGGAACATCCCCTCCGGCGCCTTCGCCGTGCTGGCCTCCGCGGTCCACGGCACGCGCAGGATCCGCTTCTTCAGTGGCGATCCCGACCAGGGGCTGTTCGCCGACCTGGCCGCTCGCGTGGAGAACGGGGACATCCGCCACGTCGTGGACACCGTCCATTCCCTCTCCGACATCGCCGCCGCGCACCGGGCGCTGGAGGTCGGTGGCGTGCGTGGAAAGCACGTCGTGCGGATCGGGTGACCGGCGTCCGCGCACCCGAGTCCTCCCCGGCGGTCGGTTCCCGCGGACCGTCGGCCCTCCCGTTCGGGGCTGAGGGACATCGGAACGGAGAACCGCTCTCAGCGGTAGCCCCGGGGCGACCCGACGGTTGAGGATCGCCGCTCATGGGAACCGGTCTCTCAGCCTCAGCCGGCGCCCCGGAGAACAGTAGGATCCCGGCATGAGTGACGATGAGTGGAATCACATCATCCGTTCGGCGAAGCAGGGCGAGTCCGGCCCTTGGGCGTGCCCTGAGTGCGACGAGTGCGCCGTCGAGTCGGGCCAGCGGTTCGAGCAGGGCCACGTGGTGGAGCACACGCTGATGTGCTTCGCCTGCGAGGCGGAGGTCGTCGCCCCTGCCTGAACTCGACCGTACAAGGACACGGCGTCCCTACCAGCCATCACGTGATGGCTGCTCGCCCCCTCCCGCCGCGTAGGGGCACCGGGTCACGCCGGCTTGCCACCGGGCCAGGCCCTCGGGCGAGACCCGGACATGGTGCAGTCCACCGACGTGTCCGCCCCCGTCGACGAGCTTCCCGACCGGGTGCGGGCGGTCGCCGCGACACCTCTCACCTACGTCATCGACGCCGGGCCGTGGCGGACGCGCTCGTCGCCCGGGCCGCCCCCGGCCTCGCGCTCGACCGCGCGCGGGGAACCCGTGGTCGCCGGTTCCGTCTCCCGCGCGGACCACTCACGCGCCCGGCGACCCGCTCAGCCGGTGAGGGAGCGGATCCGGTCCAAGACGTCCGCGACGCGCAGGCTCTCGGCCCAGGGCATCCTCGGGCTCTCCTGGGCCCCGGCACGCACCAGTTCGGTGACGGCCGCCGCCTCGTACTCGAACCCGTTGGCCCGTCGAGGAAAGGACAGCACGCGGGGCTCGCCGCCGCGCGGGACCAGGGTGAGGGAGGTGGGGTTGAACCACTCCTCGATCTCGATGCGTCCCTCGGTGCCGGAGATCACCGCCCGCGCGGGCAGGTCGGTCTCGATGGAGGCCAACAGCAACGCGACCTCTCCCCCGTTCCCGGTCAGGGTGATCGCGACCTGGGAGTCCACGCCGGTGGGCGCGAACTCGGCGCGCGCGTCGATCCCGGCCGGCTCCCCCAGGAACGCGGAGGCGAGGGCGACCGGATAGACGCCGAGGTCCAGTAGCGCGCCGCCGCCCAGGGCCGGCGAGAACAGGCGCGAGGCGGGATCGTAGTCGGCCCGCCAGCCGATGTCGGCGGTGAGGGTGCGCACCCGGCCGATCGCACCGGAGCCGACCAGCCGGACGGCCTCGATCATGGCGGGGGCGAACCGGGTCCACATCCCCTCCATGAGGAACCGGCCGTTGCGCCGGGCGGTCTCGACCATCGCGCCGGCCTGGGCCGCGTCGAGGGCGAGCGGCTTCTCGCACAGTACGCCGCGCCCCGCCTCCAGGCACATCACCGTGGCGTCGTGGTGGGCCGAGTGCGGGGTGGCGACGTAGACGACGTCGACGTCGTCGTCCTCGGCCAGGGCCTGGTAGGAGCCGTGTCTGCGGGGGATGTCCCAGCGGTCGGCGAAACGGTCGGCGGTGGACTGGTCGCGGGATCCCACGGCGACGGCCTCGGCGTCGGGGACCGCCCGCAATCCATGGAGGAAGCGTTCGGCGATCGCGCCGGTACCGAGGATGCCCCAGCGGACCTTGGAGGAGCCGGATGTCACGCCGTCATGGTAGTGCCCACGCCACTTTTTGGGAACGCTCCCATAAGAATGTCCCCTGGTGGAGGCGGTGCCGTCCGACCCGCGACGGGTCCCGGCCGGCGCCCAAGGGGGCGGAGCGCCGGCCGGGACCGACCGTCGCTCCCTTCCGATTCCCCGCCCAGGAGAACTGAACCGGTCACCCGGCAAGAAGTCACCGGCGCGTCCTGGTATACCTCGGTGGACATTCGAGGAGGTCCACATGGTCGACGAGAACGACAGGAAGCACCTGCGCCGCTGCGTGGAGCTGGCCACCGAGGCGCTGGAGGCCGGAGACGAGCCGTTCGGGTCCGTGCTGGTCGGGGCGGACGGCGCCGTCGTGGCCGAGGACCGCAACCGGGTCGCCCTCGGCGACCGCACCCGACACCCCGAGTTCGAGCTGGCGCGCTGGGCCGCCGCGAACATGACCCCCGAGGAGCGCGCCGCGGCGACCGTCTACACCTCGGGAGAGCACTGCCCGATGTGCGCCGCCGCACACGCCTGGGTGGGCCTGGGACGCATCGTCTACGCCACCTCCTCCGCGCAGTTGACGGCCTGGCTCGCCGACATGGGGATCTCCGGCCCGCCGGTCCGCCCCCTGCCCATCGCCGAGGTCGCTCCCGGGATTCCCGTGGAGGGACCGGTCGCCGAGTTCGCCGAGGAGATCCACCGCTTGCACCGGCGCCTGCACGCCCGCTGAGCCCGCCCTCAGCGCACCGGCGGCCACCCTCGGGCGGGACCACTCAGGACACGCAGCGCGTGGCCGAGTGTCCCGATGTCGGCGTCGTCGAGCTCGACCACGACGAATCCGGCTCCGGAGAGGATCTGGGCGAGCGCGACGCGCATCACCGAACGGACGCGGCGCCCCGGCGAGGGGGCCTCCGACTCAAGGCGGTGCCGCTCCTCGGTGGAGGCCACCGCCAGCAGCTCGGGGCGCGGCCACCACTCCAACCGGACCCCGTCGGGGGCCGCGTCCGCGGAGAACCCCGCGCGGTCCTCCCCCTTCCGACGGGGCAGGCCCGCGGCCTCCAGGCAGGTGACGACCCTGCCGGCCAGGCCGGGGTCCCCCAAGGACGGAAACGCATCCGGATCGGTCATGGGAGTGCCCTATCCACTCGGGGGTCCCGTCCACCCCACGAAGCGGGAAAAGCCGGGTCGTCAGCGCGCGCCTTCGGCGGCGACGCGCTCAAGGAAGAACGCGAAGGGGTGGTCGGAGGAGCCGCGGGCGTCCATGAGGCCGATCAGGGTGTTCTCGTCGACGAGGCGGAAGTGGTCGTTGATCGGCTGCGTGTCGTAGGACATGGTCGCGGTGGGCACGCCACGGTACTCGACCATCCGAAGACGCGCGCGCGGACGGGAGGTCCGGCGCAGCCGCAGCACCGGACGCGCCAGGCCGGCCACCTCCGGGCGCCGTAGGAGGTCGCCGTACCTGAGCAGCGGCGACAACGGAAGGCACGACGGGTCGACGCTGAAGCGCCCACGACGGTCCCGAAACACCAGGGGATGGACCTCGTCTGGGCTACGGAAGATCTTCCCGTACCAGCCGAGCGGCTCCAACACCCCGTCGAGGGGATGTCCCGTCGGCAGGTCGCCGCCGCGCCATTCCCCGATGACGTCCTCGATCCTCGCCGGGGCGAGACCGTCGTAGAACCCGAGCACCGCCTCCAGCCCCGGTCCCGCGTCGCGGAGTTCGGGTAGCCGGGCGGCGGCCGTGCCACCGCCGAACCGCTGGGACATCCTCCGTCCTCCTGCCGGAACGGTCCGGTCCCGACCGATGTGACGTCCGACGCGCCTGGGACCGGGATGGACGCGAGCGGACCATGACACGGTTGCCCCCAGAACGGCACGTGAAACGGGCGCCGGCCCTTGAACCGGCCGCGGTGGGCGCGGACGGTGAGGCGGTGCCGCTCGGGCACGCCGGTGGCGCGGTGGACCGTTTCACGACGGCCCTGCGCCGCGCCCTGTGCTCACCCGGCGGTCCCAGCGGGCCCGCGCGGGCGGCGTGGCCGCTCCCCGTCGGGCTGAGCGGGGCGATCTCCCCGGGCTCTCCCGCCACCGCCGAACGATCCGGCCTCCCCAACGGTGCGGGCGACCGTCCCCGTCCCGTGGTGGCCCTCGGCCCGCTGTCTTCCGGCCGGTGGGCTTCGCTGTCGACCGCGCGTGGGGGCCGGACCCGCGTCCGGCCCCTCCCCGCCTCCCACCCGCGACCGGGCACCGTCCCTCAGCTGCTCTGGCGCTCCTCCCAGCGACGGAGCAGCCGCTCCTCGGCCCGCGCGTCCAATCCGACCCGCGGCCGGTCGGACCGCTGCGGAACGGGGCCGTCAAGGTCGCGCAGCCACGCCCAGGTGTCGGCCACGGTCTCGGCGACGGGACGACAGCGCAGCCCTTCGGCCAGCGCCCGGGACACGTCGCCGCGGTGCATCCCGTCGTGGAACTTCCCCGGCGGCATCCAGATGGGCAGCTGGGTCCACGGCTCGACGCCGGAGTCGAGGACGTCCTGCGGTTCCAGCCAGCACAGCCGCGCCTGTGCCCCGGTGACCTGGACGCACGTCTCCAGGAGTTCCCCGATCGTCGTGTGGTCGGGTGGTCCCACCAGGTTGTAGGCGCCGCCCAGCCCGCGCCCGGCCGCCTCCAGCAGCCAGGCGGCCAGGTCGCGGACGTCGACGTACTGCACCCCCAGGTCGCGCGGGCCGGGGGTGGGCACCCGGCCGCCCCGCGCGATCCGCGACAACCACCACGGAAGCCGGCCCACGTTCTCGCGTGGGCCGAGGATCAGCCCCGCGCGCGCCGATAGCGCCCGCTCCCCGAAGAAGCGCTCGACGGCCAGTTCCCCGCCCCGCTTGGCGTGCGCGTAGTCCACCTCGCCGGCGTCGGGGGAGGAGTCCACGACCGGGGCGTCCTCGGCGGCGCCGGCCGGAGGCGGGAAGGGGTGCACCGAGCGGCTGGAGACGTAGACGTAATGCCCCACCCGGTCGCTCAGCAGGCGGGCCGTGTCACGCACCGCCGACGGCGCCCCCGACCAGGTGTCCACGGCCACGTCCCAGCCACCGGTCGACAGGGCGGTGAGACCGCCCTCGACGGTCCGGTCGCCGCGCAGCACCTCGACACCCGGCGGCGGGGCCTGGCGTCCGCGGTGGAACACCGTCACCTCGTGTCCGCGGGCCAGCGCCTCCTCCACGACGGCCGGGCCGAGGAAATCCGTTCCGCCCAGGATCAGAACTCTCATGCCGGCGATTGTGCCCGGGCCCTTCCGTCAGCAGAAGGGTTTCCTGCTGTCGGCAGAATCGCGGGGCCGGACGCCTCACCGGAGGCCCTCCCCTCCTGGGCGAACTGGGTCCGGTGCAGCTGGGCGTACCTGCCGTCCGCGGCGAGCAGGGTCTCGTGGGTGCCGCGCTCCACGATCCGGCCCCCCTCGACCACGAGGATCAGGTCGGCGGATCGGACGGTCGAGAGCCGGTGGGCGATCACCAGCGCGGTACGCCCCGCCAGCGCCTCCCCCAGCGCCTCCTGGACGGCCGCCTCCGACGTGGAGTCCAGGTGCGCGGTGGCCTCGTCGAGGACGACCACGCGCGGCCGGGCCAGCAGCAGCCGGGCGATCGTCAGGCGCTGGCGCTCCCCTCCGGACAGCCGGTAGCCGCGTTCGCCCACGACGGTGTCCAGCCCGTCGGGCAGCGAGGCGACGAGGTCGTCGAGGCGGGCGCGGCGCAGCACCTCCCACACCTCCTCCTCCCGCGCCCCGGGGCGGGCCAGCAGCAGGTTCTCCCGGATCGTGTCGTGGAAGAGGTGGCCGTCCTGGGTGACCATCCCGACGGTGGCGCGCATGGACTCGGCCGTCACGTCGCGCACGTCCACACCGCCGAGGCGCACGGCGCCGGCGTCGACGTCGTACAGCCGGGCCAGTAGTTGCGCGATCGTCGACTTCCCCGCCCCCGAGGAGCCCACCAGCGCCACCATCCGGCCCGGTTCGACGCGGAACGACACGTCGTGCAGGATTTCCTCACCGCCGCGCGCGTCCAGTGTGGCGACCTCCTCGAGCGAGGCGAGGGAGACCTTGTCGGCCGAGGGGTAGCCGAACCGGACCGCGTCGAACTCCACCGACACCGCACCGTCGGGGACCGGGCGCGCGTCGGGCCGCTCCCGGACCAGTGGTTCGAGGTCGAGGACCTCGAAGACCCGCTCGAAGCTCACCACCGCGCTCATCACCTCCATCCGGGCCCCGGCCAGCTCGGTCAGCGGCGCGTACAACCGGGTGAGCAGCAGGGCCAGGGAGACCACCGCCCCGGCGTCCAGGCCCCCGCCCAGGGCGTAGAAGCCGCCCAGCCCATAGACGCAGGCCAGGGCCAACGACGACACCAGCGTCAACGCGGTGACGAACTTCGTCTGCGCCATCGCCGTGCGCACCCCGATGTCGCGGACCCGTCGGGCGCGCTCCGCGAAGGCGGCGGACTCCTCCTCGGGACGGCCGAACAGCTTGACCAGGGTGGCTCCGGGGGCCGAGAAGCGCTCGGTCATCCGCGTGCCCATCCGCGCGTTGTGCTCGGCGGCCTCGCGTTCCAGGGCGGCCAGCCGCCTGCCCATCCGCCGCGCGGGCAGGACGAACAGGGGGAGCAGCAACAGCGCGAGCAGGGTGATCCGCCAGGACAGCCCGAGCATGACGACCAGGGTGAGGGCCAGGGTGACGATGTTGGCGACCACGCCGGACAGCAGGTCGCTGAACGCCCGTTGCGCGCCGATGACGTCGTTGTTCAACCGGCTGACCAGCGCGCCGGTGCGGGTCCGGGTGAAGAAGGCGACGGGCATGCGCTGCACATGGTCGAAGACCGCGATGCGCAGGTCCAGGATGAGCCCTTCGCCCAGACCGGCCGACAGGCGGCGGGTGAGCAGCGTGAGGCCGGCCTCGGCGAGCGCGATCAGCGCGATGAGGGCCGCCAGGGCCAGGACCAGGCGTGCCGGCCCGCCGCTGACGATCACGTCGACCACCCGCCCCGCGAGCAACGGGGTCGCGACGGCCAGCACCGCGGTCACGACGCTGAGCAGGAGGAACCAGGACAGCAGTCGGCGGTGCGGCCGGGCGAACCCGGCGATGCGCCGCAGGGTGGCCCGCGAGAAGGGGCGCCGGTCCTGTTGGGCGTGCATCGCGCCGTACATGGCGTTCCAGGCGGTCACTTCCATGCTCATCGGTCTCACCGGACTTCCCCGTGTCGGCGGCGCCGTGGCGGCGCCACCGCCGGCCCCGGTGGCCGGCGGTACGCGAGGACGATAAGACCTCAACTTAGGTCGAGGTCAAGGAGCGCGGTCCGACCCGGCCGCCAGGGGGCCTCGGCGCCGCGACAGGCGCCTTCAGGGGCGAACGCCGGTATCGCCACCGGCGGAGCCGCCGTTCAGCAGGGCCTGGCCCAAGGGGGTGCGCGCGTAGAACACGCGGCGCCCCACGCGCCGGGTCTCCAGCAGTCCGGCGTCGCGCAACGCGGTCAGATGTCCCGACACCGCCGCGGGGCTGAGCCCGTGGGCGTGGGCCAGCGCCGTCGTCGTGGCGGGCTCATCCAGCGCCGTCAGCAGCCGGGCCCGGGAGCGGCCGATGAGCCGGGCCAACGTCCCCGGCGGCGGGTCGGCCTCCTCCCTCCACAGCCGTCCCACCCCGCGCGCGGGATAGGCCAATGCCGGCTGCCAGGGCGGCGCCATGATGGGGGTGAGCTCGGGCCATAGGAAGGCGCTGGGCATCAGCACCAGCCCCTCTCCGGCGAGGATCCGCTCGGTGTGCTCGGGCCCCTCCACCAGCAGCGCCTCCCCCTCGCGCCGGACGTCTGGATGCAGGTCGGCGAAGAGCCGGTCCAGCCCCCCTTCGGCCAGCGCCCGGGATCGCACCACGATGTCGTCTTCCAGCAGCGACCGGACCCGCCCCCACCAGGGCCGGACCAGCCGCTGCCAGCAGGCGGCCAGCAGGTCGGCGAGCCGGTCGCGGGTCGCCGCGGGATCGGCCAGCAGTGGACCGCTGACCCGCGCGGCCAGTCCGCGCCGCGGATCCAGCAGGCAGGCGCGCAGCTCCTTGTCGACCTGCTCCGGCGGGGTGGCGCGCACCCGGGCGATCTCGTCGGCGATGTCGGCGACGGGCCCTTCGGGCACGGGGGTCAGGAAGTCGGGGACGAAACCGGGCCGGGGTAGCAGCAGTCGCAACGGGGCGAGGTCGGATCCGGCGTGGGCCTCGACGGCCCGGGCCCAGGGAAGATGGTAGGAGCGCCGCTGTGGCGTGCCGAGCGTGTGGACGGCGGCCAGCGTCTCCCACAACGGGGAGACCGCGAAACGGATCCGCATCAGGTCCTCGGTGCCGGGAAGGAAGCGGCCGGCCACTGCTCTCCCATCTCTGGACGGTCCGGTGCGCCGGACGATTCGAGCATAAGTGAATCAATGGTGGGACTCGGGACGTTCCAGTCACGCTCGGCGGCATGAACGCTCCCCCGTCCACCCCCGCCCCGCCATCCGCCTCCTACCGGAGCGTGCTCGCCGTCGGCGAGTTCCGGGCCGTCTTCGCCGCCGAGATCCTCGCCGTGCTCGGCCAGGTCGCCGCGCAGCTCACCCTGTCGGTGCTGGTCTACGGGCGGACCGGCTCGCCCCTGCTGTCCGCGCTCGTCTTCGCCCTGGGGTTCCTGCCCCACCTGTTCGGCGCGGCGCTGTTCTCATCGATCACCGACCGCCTTCCGGCCCGCCCCCTCCTCGCCGTCACCGCGCTGGTCCAATCGGCCACGTTGGCGGCCATGGCGATCCCCGGTCTGCCCATCCCGATCTTGCTGCTGTTGCTGCTGCTCAGCGGGACCATCGCGCCCCTGTACCAGGGAACCCGCGCCGCGATGCTGCCCGACGTGCTGCCCGGTGACGGTTATCCCCTGGGCCGCTCCCTGTTGCGCATGGCCGGCCAGACCGCCCAGATCGCGGGCTTCGCCTTCGGGGGCGCCCTCCTGGCCCTCGTCGGCCCGGCCACGGCCCTGCTCATCGGGGGCGGGGCGCTCGCGGTGTCGGCGCTGCTGATGTGGACCGGCGTCCGGCACCGGCCCGCCCGCGGGAGCGGAGCGGGACGCTCGCTCACACGCGAATCGCTGGCGGGCGGCGCCCGGGTGCTGCGCTCCCCCGAGTTGCGCCGCCTGCTCGCGCTGTCATGCCTGCCGCCCGCCCTGGCGGTCACACCGGAGGCCTTGGCGGTGCCCCTCACCGACGCCTCCGGCGGCGGTCCGGCCCAGGCGGGGATGCTGCTGGCGGCCCTACCGGTGGGGATGATCGTCGGCGAGCTCACGGCGGGCTCCCTGCTGTCGGCCCGGACCCGGGCGCGTCTTGCCGTGCCGATGGCCTTCGGCGTGTTCGCGACGATGCCGCTCTTCCTGTTCGCGCCGGGCACCACGGCCACGGTGCTGCTGCTTCTACCGTGCGGGCTGGGCTTCGCCTACACCCTCGGTCTGGACCGGCTCGTCCTGGACGCCACCCCCGATGAGGCGCGGGGCGCCGTGCTGACCCTGTTCTCGGCCACCACCATGGTGGCCCAGGGACTGGGCTACGCGGCGGCGGGCGCCCTGGCGGAACTGCTGCCCTCGCACATGGTGGTCGCCGTGGCCGGCGTGTGCGGAATCGCGGTGGTGGCCCTGGCCGGACGGCGCCCACGCCGCGCGGGCTGAACAGCCGGATTCCGGCCGTGGCCGGCGGCCGGGGCGCGCGGGCTCGCCGACACGGGGCCCGGCGCCGGACGGCGCCTCCCGCGTCCCACCCGTCCCTGGAAAGGGCCGACCGCCGGCGGTTCCGCGGGAGCCGACAGGCGCGCCCGTGTCCGGTGGCCGACCCCTCAACGCCCCGCCCGTCCGCCCAGCACCATCACCACCGCCCCCAGCAGGGCCAGGCCCAGGTTGGCGTAGAGCGCGTGGTCGGCGAGCACCTCCACGCGAGGGACGACGAGACGGTTGAACACGTTGAGGAAGCCGAGGAACGGCTGGACGGCGAGGTGGTCGATCGTCCCGCTGATCCCCATGAGAACAAGGACGAACCCCGCGGCCTCGATGACTTTGCGCATGCTGCGACGGTAGGCGACGCCCTCGGGGGAACGGATCGGTCGTCAGGCTCCCCCGACAGGAGGATGGTGTCCGTCCCGCCGCCCGCATCGTGACGGAAGTACCGGGCGCGCCGACTTCGGTACCGGACCCGCGCCCATCGGCCCTCCACCGGCGGGGGACGCGGATAGCTTCGGGACATGGACGGTTCCGCGCCTGGGGCCGCGCTGAGGCGCCGCGGCCCGCGAGAGTGGTGGGTGGACACCTGCCTGTTCCTCTTCGCCCTGCTGTGGGGGCTGGTCATGTCCGCGATACGGCTGGACCAGGAGGACGTGCCCACGGTCGTGCCGGGGTGGCTGTTCAACCTCGACCAGCTCACCGGGGTGGTGGGCTGCGCGCTGGTGTGGCTGCGACGTCGCCACCCGGTCGGGGTCCCCGTGATCCTGGTGGTGCTGTCGTCCTACTCCGAGACGGTGGCCGGCGTGATGCTGGTCGGCCTGTTCGCCGTGGCCGTCCACCGTCCGCCGCGCACCAGCCTTCTCGTCTTCGGGTTGAGCCTGCTGGCCGCGGTCGTCTACGTCGTGGTGCGCCCCGAACCCGGCCAACCCCCGTTCCTCCTGCTGTGCTTCGGAGCCGCGCTGCAGGGCGCGGCCTTCGCCTGGGGGCTGGCCGTCCACCATCGACGCCGGCTGGTGCTGTCACTGCGCGAACGCGCCGAACGCGCCGAGGCCGAGGCGTGGCTGCGCGCGGAACGCGCCCAGCGCCGGGCCCGCGACGAGATCGCCCGCGAGATCCACGACGTGCTCGGCCACCGCCTGTCCCTGCTCAGCGTGCACGCCGGAGCCCTGGAATACCGGCCCGACGCCCCGGCCGAGGACATCTCCCGCGCCGCCGGGGTCATCCGGGAGAACGCCCACCAGGCGTTGCAGGACCTGCGCGAGGTGATCGGGGTGCTACGCGCGCCGGTCGGGGGCCTGCCCCAACCCACCGCCGAGGGCATCGAGGAGCTGGTGGAGGAGTCACGGCGCGCCGGCATGGAGGTCGGGCTGCGCGGGCGACCGCCGAGGGAGGTCCCCGAACGGCTGGGCCGCACCGCCTACCGGATCGTGCAGGAGGCGCTGACCAACGCCCGCAAGCACGCCCCCGGGAGCCGGGTGGAGGTGGGCGTGGCGGGCACGCCGCGGACCGGTCTCACCGTCGAGGTGGTCAACACCGCGCCCGCCACCGTCCCGGACCCCGGCGACGGGCGGGGACAAGGGCTGATCGGACTGGCCGAACGGGTCCGCCTGGCCGGAGGCGACCTGTCCCACGGCCCCACCGCGCAGGGGGGATGGAAGATCACCGCCCGGCTACCCTGGCCGTCATGACCGGCGAACCGCCTCCGACGCCCATCGACGTGCTCATCGTCGACGACGACCCGCTGGTGCGCGCGGGACTGACCATGATGCTGGGCGGCGCGCCCGACATCCGCGTCGTCGCCGAGGCCGGCGACGGCACCGACGTGGTACCGCTGGTCGACCGGCACTCCCCCGCTGTCGTGCTGATGGACATCCGCATGCCCCGGATGGACGGGCTGGCCGCGACCGAGGCGCTGCGCGGCCGTCCCCACGCTCCCGAGGTCATCGTGTTGACCACCTTCGACGCCGACGCCCACGTCCTGCGCGCGCTGCGGGCCGGCGCGGCCGGGTTCCTGCTCAAGGACACCCCTCCGGCCGAGATCGTGGCCGCCGTGCGCCAAGTGGCCCGCAACAACCCCGTGCTGTCCCCGGCCGTGACCCGTCGCCTCATCGCCCGCGTCGCCGAATCGGACACGGACCGGCGCCGCTCCCGCGCCCTGGACCGCCTGTCCCTGCTCGGGGAGCGTGAACGGGCGGTCGCGGTCGAGGTGGGCCGGGGGCGCTCCAACGCCG
This sequence comes from Marinactinospora endophytica, assembly GCF_054780875.1. Classification (NCBI taxonomy): domain Bacteria; kingdom Bacillati; phylum Actinomycetota; class Actinomycetes; order Streptosporangiales; family Nocardiopsidaceae; genus Marinactinospora; species Marinactinospora endophytica. Next base: position 182,627 of record NZ_BAAGVM010000005.1, read on the forward strand.
AGATCGCGGCGGAACTGCACTTCAGCGTCTCCACGGTCAAGACGCACGTCTCCGCCGTCCTGACCAGGCTGGGGCTCAACAACCGCGTCCAGATCGCGCTGCTGGTCCACGACGCGGGACTGCTGGAGGACCGGGAGTGAGCTTACGGCCGGAGCGGGCGTCAGGGGCAGCGGTCGTCTGCCGGCACAGCGGTCTGCGGCCCCGTTCCGCCCTGGCCTCCATCGACCGGCCCGCGCCCCCGCGATGGGGGTCGAGGAGGATTGCCACAGGATTTAGCGGTAGAGCCGTGACCTGGGCGACGGTTCGGTGACGAGGCCGGTTTGTCCTGTTCGCGGCCCCTACGTTCGTGGCCATGCCGCATGAACACCTCTCCGAAGACCAGATCGCCCGCTACGGCCGCTTCCCCGACGAGCTGTCGGCGGCCGACCTGGAACAGTGCTTCCGCCTGACCTCGATGCGCTGGCCCTGGCCTCCCGCAAGCCCACCCCCCGCCACCCGGCTGGGGTGGGCCGTGCAGCGGGGGCACCGTGCGCATGCTCGGCGCCTTCCAGGCCGACCATCCCACCCGCGTGCCCGAACGCGCCGTGGCCTTCGTCGTCGACCAGCTCGACGTCGACCCGGGCCGCCTGGAGGAGTACCGCACCCGGGTCCAGACCGCCTACGAGCACGCCTGGCAGATCCGCGACACCTTCGGCTACCGCGAGTTCTCCGCCGGGGAGGAGGACCTGTGCGCCTACCTCGCGGCCCGGGTCTGGGCCGGCGAGGAAGGCCCCCGGGCCCTGTTCGGCCGGGCCGTGCTCTACCTGCTCGAACACCGAATCCTGCTGTCCGGCCTGACCGTGCTCTCCCGCCTGGTCAGCCAGGTGCGCAAGGCGGAGAACGCCCGCCTGGTGGCGGCCCTGGAGGCCGGCCCCACCCTGACCCTCCGCGAACGCGCCGCCCGGCCGGCGAGCACCGCGTGCGAGTACCTCGGTGAACCCGCCCACGCGGGACGTCCCGGTGTGGCCACGGGTGGTCGGCAGCGCGCCCACCTCGACCAGCTCGTGGCGCGCCTGCCCGACCTGGCCGCGCACCTGGAGAACAGCAGGTGTGGACCGACGCCCACACCGAGGCCGCCCGCCACCGCGTGGCCGAACGGTTGCCGTCCGCCCCTCAGACCCTCCAGCACATCGCCGAGGCGCTGCGCGCGCCCGCCACCTGCGGCCCCCGGCCGACGCCATCACCACCCCCGACCACGACGCCGGGGCCGAGCCGGAGCCGCCGCGCTGCCAGCCCCCCGGTTGTGGTGCCCCGCTGCCCCCCGCCCGAGCCCGGCCGGGTGCGCCGCTACTGCTGCGCGGCCTGCCGCCGGCGCGCCCGGCGCGGCGGGTCAGTCGCCCCCGGGCGGCGGGCCCAGCGCGGGCAGGATCGCATGGTCCACGACGGCGTCGATGTAGGCGTCGTCGGGCAGCTCGGAGTGGTCCATGCGGTACTTGACGACCAGCGCTTCCCCGATGTCGAGGACGACCGGGGTGAGCCGCGCGGGGGCGATGGCCCCGTGCGCCACGTAGTGGCGCAGGACGGTCTGGGTGAACCCGCCGCCGCGCTTGCCGAAGACCCGGGCGTACACGGCCTCGACGAGTCCGGGGTTGCGGTCGCGCGCGGTGACGACCTCGGCGACCGCGCGCGCCCCGACGGTGGTCATCCAGTCGCGCATCATCCGCAGCGCCCGCACCAAGTCGCCACGCAGGTCGTCGGACGACGGCGAGGGCTCCTCCTGCGGGAACACCCGGAGGAAGGCGTCGATGAGGATCTCCTCCGTCGAGGACCAGCGCCGGTAGAGGGAGGTCTTGGCCGTGGCCGCCCGGCGGGCGATGCCCTCCATCGTCATCCGGTCGACGCCGACCGCCAGCAGCTCCTCGATCGCCGCCTCGTGGATGGCGCGCACCAGCTCCTCGCCGCGCCGCCGCGTCGCACCGGGCCGCCGTTCCCTGCCGTCGTCACTCACTCGTCCGCCACCCTTAGGATACGTTTCCGTTTCTTATGATGCCATCTTGAGATACGCGCCCGTTTCTTATGGTGCTATCTTAGCTACGCAAGCGTTTCTTATTCCCGTCCGCCGTCCCGCGGACCCCGGAAAGGTACCCCCGCATGCCTCCCACATCCGTCGCGGCCCCGCCCGGCGCCGTGACCGCCGCCGAGCGATCCCTCGCCCCCGACCTCGCCCGCGGCGTCATGCTGTTGGTCATCGCAGTCGTCCACGCCCACATCCTGCACACCCTCGCCCACGGCGGCGCCGCCCCGTCGGGCGTGGCCGACACCGTGACCACCGTCGTCGTCCTCGCGTTCGGCGAGGGCCGCGGCTACCCGATGTTCGCCGCCCTCTTCGGCTACGGACTCGCCAGCGTGTACGCGCGCCGGACGGCCCGGGGCGACACCTGGCCGGCCACCCGCTCGCTGATCCGCCGCCGCGGGCGCTGGCTCTTCGTGTTCGGCATCCTGCACACCCTGCTGCTGTTCTTCGGCGACATCCTCGCCGTCTACGGCCTCATCGCGCTGTTGTTCGCCGGGATGCTGGTCCGCAGCGACCGCCGCCTCCTCGTCTGGGGCGCCGTATGGGCGGTCGCCGGAACGGGCGTCTACGCGCTGGTCAACAACCTGCTGGTGGCCGACGTCGAGGGCGCCACCCAGGTCCTGGCGCACCCCCTGACCGACATCGCCACCCGGGCGATGACCTGGCCGGCCATGGCCCCGCTGCTGCTCATCACGTCGGTGTTCCCGTTCCTCGTGGGCGTCTGGGCGGCACGCCGTGACGTCCTCACCGCGCCGGAACGGAACCGCGCGCTGCTCGCGCGGACGGCCGCCGTCGGCATCCCCGTCGGCGTCGTCGGCGGCCTGCCCTACGCGCTCGTCTCGGCCGGTGTGTGGGCCGCCGGACCCGGGACGGCGACGGCCACCGGGTGGGTGTTCATGCTCACCGGCTACGCGGGCGGGTTCGGCTACGCCGCCCTCATCGCCCTCGTCGCGGCCCGGATGGGCGCGCGGCGCGGCCCGGTGGCGACCGCGCTCGCCGCGTGCGGGGAGCGGTCGATGACCTCCTACCTGCTCCAGTCGGTCGCCTGGATCGTGCTCTTCGCCCCCTACATGCTCGACCTCGCGGTGCGCGTCAACGGGACGGCGGCGGTCGCGATGGGCGTCGGCGTCTGGGCGGCGACGGTCGTCCTCGCCGACGTGCTGCGCCGGGCCGGGATCCGCGGTCCCGCGGAGTCGGCGCTGCGCCGCCTCACCTACGGCCCGCGGCACAGCGCCCGCGGGGCGGCGGCCGGTCAGCCGGCGGCGCGCCGGTAGGCCAGGTACACCACACCGGACCCGAACACCCGGGTCTCCCGGAGGTCCAGCCCGTACCCGCGCTCCAGCGGCGGGAAGAGCGGGGTGCCGCCGCCCAGCACCACGGGGTGCACGAACAGCCGGAACTCGCCGACCAGGCCGAGCCGGAGGAACGACGCCGCCAGCCTCGGCCCGCCGAGGTCCATGTCGCCCCCCGGCTCGGCCTTGAGCCGGGCGACCTCGCCCAGCAGGTCGCCCCGGACCAGCCGCGCGTCCCAGCGCAGGGCCGGGGAGGCCGCCGCCCAGGACGTCGACACGCTCTCGCGCTACGGCGATGCCAAGCGGCTGGCGCTGGTGGCGTGCCTGCTGCACACCGCGCGGATGCGCGCCCGCGACGACCTCGCCGAGATGTGCAAGCGGGTCGCGGCCAACCTCAAGCGCGCCAAGGCCGAGCCGGAGGACATCCGCGTCCGCCGGCGCGAGGTCTCCGAGCGGCTGGTCGGCACCTACCGTGGGGTGCTGGAGCACCTGGACCCCCACGTGGCGGGCGGCGCGGGCGCGGAGCCGGCCGCGCGACGCGCGGGCCGGGGCTACTCACCGCCGCCGCCATCGCCGCCGTCCCCGCCACCGGCACCACTCCGCTTCCTGGAGGGGATGCTCATGGAGAGCACGGTGCTGGTGTCCCTCACATCCTCCGGCAGGGCCGTCACCGCCCCGACCCCCCGGGCGCGGTCGAGTCGTTGGCGCGTGCTCAGGGACAAGCCCAGGTCCTCGTTCAGCTCGGCCTCGTCCACGAGGTCCAACAGGAGCAGCGTGCGCTCGTCCAAGGGGATCCGTTCGCCGGTGGCGGCCCTGAGCCGGCTGACCAACATGGCGCGCACGGCGACGTCCGGATAGTGGTGTCCGTCTTCCCCGGGGACGAAGCCGGGATGGTGGAACAGCAGGTTGCGTTCGACCAGCACCCTCCGATGCAGGCGGAGCGCTTCGCCGCCGCGCTGCCGAAGCCATGTGCGCAGGCGTATCGGCCCGTTCCGGGAGGAGGCCGCAAGGCGCTCCAGTTCGGCCAGGAGGCCATCGGCCCAGGCAAGGCCGGTGGGGGCGAGGTCCAGCAGATGGATCCGGCCTAACGTCCTGCCGGTCGTGAAGTAGACCTCGAAGCCGAACAGCCGGCCCTTCCTCTGGGGAGCCACCCGCAGTCTGCGGCGCAACGCGAGTTCGCCGAGTTCGGCGGCCGCGCAGCCGATCGCGGTCTGGTGGGGGTCGTGGACGTCCCCGTGGCGGTGATGGGAGAGAAGGAGGAACTCCTCGGGCAGGGAGAGCTGAGGTGGGGCGGGCATGGGCATCGGACTGTTCGGCATCGTCTCGTCCTCGCTGGTCTGTGGTTCCCATCGCCGTCGCCGTTCCGGGGTCACGTAGTGGGCCACAGCAGTACCATCCAAGCCGTCCGGCCCCCAGGAATACAGAGCCGAACCGGCCTTGGGAGCATTGCCGTTGCGGAGAAGGAATGTCCCGCCGATGAACAGGTCCGGCGTCGTCGGCGCCAGGGGGAATAAGGACGAGCACGGCGCGGGACGCGAACAGCGCGGTGCCCTTGACCGGCCCCGCCGCGTTCCTGCCCTCCGGGCGGCCCGTCCGTACAGCGGGTGGGGTGTGTCGGCGCGAGACGCCTGTCGTCGAAGGGGAAAGGAGCCCGGAGGCGTCTAGGGCCGCGACGAGTCCGCTTCGCCGGCGTCCGGGGACGGCGGACTCACCAGGTGGAACCGGCCGCGAGGCGGTCGACGCCCGCGCGGGAACGATGGCCGTTCGCCACGCCCTCCGACAGGCCGTGCGCAGGCGGTCGACGCCCGCGCGGGAACGATCCCGCCGAAGGCTCCTTGACCACCGAGGTCTCATCGGCCTGGACAGATCGCCGTCACGGCCGTGGGATCGGTGACGGCGCGGCGGCTCTGGGAACACGGCGGGGAGTCCCGCCCCGCGCCGGCAAAATCGGTTGCCTCGCGCAACCGGGCGCTGCACGATCACGGGCATGACCGCTGATCACGAATCGACGGTGGCCGCACCGTCCACCACCGCCCGTCCTCTCGCGTTGGTCACCGGCGTGGGACGCACCGTCGGCATCGGGGCGGCCATCGCCCGCCGCCTCGCCGCCTCGGGCTGGAACATCGCCTTCAGCCACTGGGCGCCCTACGACGCGCGCATGGCCTGGGGCGCCGAGGCCGGCGCGACCGAGGCGATCGGGGCGGGGCTCGCCGCGCACGGCGCGGCCTTCTCCGCGATCGAAGGCGACCTGTCCGACCCGGACACCCCCGAACGGATCTTCGACGAGGCCGAGCAGCGCCTGGGCACGGTCAGCGCCCTGGTGATGTGCCACTGCGAGTCGGTCGACTCCGGCCTGCTCGACACCACCGTCGAGAGCTTCGACCGTCACTTCGCCGTCAACGCGCGCGCCACCTGGCTGCTGGTACGCGAGTATGGACGGCGCTTCCGCGGTCCCTTCGGCAGCGGCCGGATCGTCGCCTTGACCAGCGACCACACGGTGGGCAACCTCCCCTACGGGGCGAGCAAGGCGGCCCTGGACCGCATCACCCTGGCCGCCGCCCACGAGCTCGCCCACCTCGGTGTCACCGCCAACGTCGTCAACCCGGGCCCCGTCGACACCGGGTGGATGACGGAGGAGGTGCGTGCCGCCTGTCTCGCGGGAACGCCGCTGGGCCGCCTGGGCACGCCGGAGGACACCGCCCACCTCGTGGACTTCCTCTGTTCCCCCGAGGGAGCGTGGGTCAACGGCCAGCTTCTGAAGAGCAACGGCGGGTTGGACTAGGCCCCCCACCGGGGCCGTTTTCTGCGCCCTGCCGGTTCCCGGTGGGACGCGCCGTTAGGGTGACGCCATGCAGGCCCCATCGACGCGGAGTTCCGCACCGCTCCGCCACCCCGCGCGCCCCAGGATCCCCTCTCGGCTCGCCCAGGCCCTCCTTCCCCGTGACGGCCTGGGAAACGAGAGCAGCGCGTCGTCCTTGGAGTACGGACCGGTGGACCTCTCGGGACGACAGGCGTGGGCGGCCGAGTTCGAGGCGTGCCGCTTCGACAGGACCGATCTGTCCGGAAGTGTTCTGCGCGGCGCGCGGTTGGTCGACGTCGAGATGCGCGGCGTCGACCTGGCGGGGACGGATCTGCACGACGGCGCGCTCACCCGTGCCGCGGTCCGCAACTGTCGTCTGACCGGCGCGTCGTGGGCGGGAGGCGGGTTCCGCGAGGTGGTGTTCGACGGGTGCCGGGGTGACCTGGCCTCGTTCCGGTTCGCCCGCCTCACCGGCGTGCTGTTCCGTGACTGCGATCTCCGCGAGGTGGATTTCCAGGGGGCCCGCCTCTCCCGTGTCCGCTTCGAGGACTGCGACCTGAAGGGCGCCCGCTTCGACGCGGTCGAGGCGGCCGGAACCCGCTTCTCCCGTTGTGACCTATGGGGGCTCTCCGGCGCCGTGAGCCTCAAGGGCGTCGTCGTGGACGACACGAGCGCGCCGGCGTTACTGCACGCACTGGCGTCGGCCATGGGGATCACCGTCGAGGGGTGAGGGACCCCGCCACGGCCGTCCCCGGTCTCGCCTCCATCGAAAGTGCCAGGCGTTTCTCCAGCTCAGGAGGGATGTACCAGAGGCAGGGAGGCGAGATCCTGAAGGTGGCTCTTGGGGCCGGACGACAGAACGGGGGAAGGACATGCGCAGGACCATCGCGGGAGTGCTGCTGGCCGTCGCGGCCACGGTGACGGTCACCGGTACCGCCGGGGCCGGTGACCGGATCAGCGGCCTCTCCCAGTTCGACAGCCGTTAGGCGTCAGGAGCGCGGCCTCGGAGGGGATCCGGGGCCGCGCTCCTCTGCCGTGCGGCCGGGGCGTGGACGCCGACGGGTTCCGCGAGCCGGCGTGTCCTGCCCGGCGCAGGCCTGTGCCCTGTGGAACCGCGGCGGGAGGTGGGGAACCGGGGTTTCCCAGAGGGGGCACGCTTCCCTGTTCGGGGAGTCGAGGCGCGCGAGACCGCCTCGAACCCGTCCACCTCGGCGTGCAGGGGATGGCTCCCGCGCCACGGACGCGCGTCGGGGCCGCTCCCCGGCCCCGACACCTGAGCGGATCCGCCACGCCCGCGCCTTCCTCGCCCACCCGCTCGGCGTGAACCGCTCCCCCTGGACGAGCGCGTCCCCGAACTGTCCGGGCCACGCCGTCCCTCCCTCGCCAAGGTGACGATGCCCGGACTTCTCAAGAGGGGCCGGTCGGCGCGGGTGTGGAGATCGCGGTGCTCGTCGAACCCGGTCGAGCCGGGCCCGGCGACCTGGAACGCGGCGGCCAGGGCCGTACCGACCCTCTACGACCACCAGTGCGGACACGTGGCCGTGCCTACCGGAGGCCGCGTCGAACCATCAGACGGTGGTCGCGCCATGGAACCCGGCCACCACGGCGCGCGGTAGACCCGGGCCATGGCCCACCCGGGGTTCGGGGACCACTCGACAACGGCTCACTGGATCAGGTCGGTGTGCGGATGCCCCTCGCCAGGGAAAGGATGGTCCGCGCCCGGGAAATTCGGGCAGACGTAGAGCTGTAGGCGGTCGCCCCTGGAGACCTGGACCCCGGGCGGGTTCGATTCGCCGCTGCTGTCGAGCGCGGCGGCGCGATCCTCGTAGGGGACCCAACTCTTGTTGCCGGCGTTCCACTCGTCCGAAGCGATGGTCAGCAGCGGGCTCGTCGCGGCGCCGCAGGCGATGCAGAACCGGGCGATGGGATCGGTGCGGCCCCACGGGGCCAGCCGCCGACCTTCCAACCGGGGGCCACGGACAGCTCGTCCTTGTAGAACTCCTGCGGGGCGATCTCATAGGAGTCGTCCACCACGACGTCGGCCGCCTGCCACGTGCCCCAGTCCGCCAACCGCTGTTGCAGCTCCTCACCCAACTCGAGAAAGTGGGGGTACTCGGTGATGTGCTCCGGCGCGAGCACACACGGCTTCGGCACGTACCCGTCGTACTCCACCTCGGTCGGCTCGGGCGGCGCGACGAGAACGTCGGTGACGTCGGCGGCGTTTCGCCAGAACAGCGCCGTCGCAGGCTTGTACTCCGGCGGGTGTTCGAAGGGGCACCACAGCACCTGGAGCAGGTCGGCCCGGCCGAGCGACCGCAGCAGGGCAACGTCGCGCGCGTACAACTGGGCCACGGGCAGCAAGGGGGCGGCCGGCCCCTCATGCCACTTGTCGCAGTATGGCCAGGGCTGGTCGGCGGGCCACAGCAGGGGCCCGCCGACCGAACTCTCGTACGGCGACGGAGAACCGGGGCGGGGATGCAACCGGATCGCCGGGCGTGCCAACGGACCCAGTTGTGGGAGGACCGCGGCCACGTCGAGCCGCCGCGGTGGAGTGGTACGGGTGGCGTTCATGGCGGCGATACTGCCAGCCGCCTCCGACTGTCGGCGTGCCGAGCCCGTACAGTCGGCAGCGGGGGCGGGGAGAACCGCGACAGGATTTGACCAACCGGTTCGGGACCATGCCGCACGAGTACCTCTCCGGCGAGGAGAGCGCCCGCTACGGCCGCTTCCCCGGTGACGGGGATTTCGGCTTCACCGGAGACGTCTTCGAGGGAGGCGACCTGTCCGACGCCCACTTCACCGGCGGCACAGTGCCGTCCCCAGAGGGCGGGTTCGCCTGCGGGGTGGTGGCCTTCAGGGGCTGACCGATCACCACGTCCGCTTCGGATCGATGGCTCTCTGGGTCGCGCCGTCCATGTAGTCCTCGACATCCTGGTTGCCGATCGACAGGTTGACCAGCATGGTCCCGACCAGGTCGGGGGCCAGCCGGAAGGCGCACCCGATGCGGGCCTCCAGGGGACGACCAGGACGTGATGCCCGGAGTCGCGCATGGCAGCCCCGTCCGCGATCACCACGGCCTCCCCCCATTCGCGCAGCACCGCCATCACCTGCTCCGGGGTAGCGCCATCGAACACCGGGTCGTCCACGACGTCGATGTAGTCCCCGAAATCGTGGATGGGGCCGCGGTCTCCTGGCCGGTACACCGTGTCGAGGAGTGTGTGCCAGGCGGCGTCGTCGCTGAAGTCGGTGCGAACGATCAGGTCGGTGTGATCATCCTGGGTGAGCAGGGGCAGCGCCGGGGTCGACGGCGTGTAACGAGGGAGGGGGTCCAGCCTCTCCAGGTAGGCGCCCACGGGGTCGGGCAGGCCGGCCTCCCATTCGTCGAGGTCCTCGCCCTCCTCGGGCTCCCATTCGGGTGGGAGGGGCGACCACTCCTCGAAGTATTCGAAGGTGGTGTCCAGGTTGTGGTGCATTACCAGGTAGGCCAGGGCGGCCTGCCGGGGCGTGATCCGGAACAGGTAGACGTCTCCGTCACTCCGGAACGCCCGCAACGGGCGCAGGTGCGGGGTGGCCGCGGTTCGCTCGGTGGCCATCAGGACCAGGTCGGGGACCCACGTTCCGTCCCTGCCCAGGGCCTCGTTCACCTCCTCGGGGGTGGCGCCCCGCCAGGCCGGATCGTCCACCACCACCAGCCGCCGGGGGATGCCTCCCTCCTCCTGGGCGGGAGCGTGGGCGTCGTCGCCCGGGCGCGGGGTGACCAGGCCGGGCAGCTCGCCCATGCGGTGGAGCACGTCGCGCCAAGCGTCATCGTCGTGGTCGGTGCGGATCAGTAACATGCCGGGCACTCGGGTGCCCTCATCGACCGGGGGCAGGGGCAGGGCGGGACGCATGAGGGGACCTCGCAGCGGGGGGCGGGCAGGTCGTCTGTTTCTATCCGTCCCGGCTGACAGAAAGCCGCTCCGCGCTGCCGAGCCGTCCGCCATGGGGAAAGGCGGTCCACCTCGGCTCCCGCCCGGCCCACGACGAACCCCAAGGCCGCGCCCCGCTTTGGTCTTCAAGTAAGGACACCACCGGTCAAGAGACCGTGCATGGCCGGCGCCGGCCGAAGCACGTAAGAGTGGTGTGGGCTGAGGCGGTGCCGCCGCTGGCGGCCCACACGCTCAGCGGATGCGCCAGCACGGGCACCCCGGCCTCCGAGCCCACCGTCACCTCCGCGACGGCGAACACCTCGTCCACGACAAGCGAGGAGAAGAACAGGCCACCGAGAACGAGCCCATGGCGACATCGCGGCCGGACAGCGTGAACGACCGGCCCACGTCTACGACGGCGAACCCGACACCACTGACGTGGTGAACCTCCCGGTCACGTTCGTCTCGCGGACCGGGGTGAGCCGGGACGGCGGGCCGTGGACCGCGGCCAAGTTGGGGATCTCGCGAGAGGACGCCGAACTCCCTCTCGGGTGGGCACAGGACCCGGGAGGGCGGCAGGCGATGTGCGCCTCCGGCGAGGATAGGGGGTCGGCATCTGGAGCCCAATGAGCGGGACCCTCCCGGTCTGCCATTGACCAGAAGGGTGAGGCATCACTGGAACGGTGAGCTGGGTTCAGCGTTCAGGTCCGCGGTCATTGCCGCGCTGCGGTGTATCACGGCGTTGCGTTCGAGCTTCGCTTTGGTTGCGGGGGCGTTTGCCGGGCGGGACCATCCCTTGTTGGGCGCGGCGCACAGCTTCGAACGCCTCAGCGATCGCCGGGTTCTCCACTTTGAGTTCAGGTCCACTACCGCGGGTGAGAGGCTGTCCTGCGCCCTGGCGATGGTAGACCGGCTTTCCGGTCTTACGACTGCTGACGGTCAATGTCCCATCGGGATGGGCCTCGATGGTGTTGCCCTTTGTTACGGCCAGAATGCGACCGTCGGCGGTGCGCTCGGTGAAGTCCTCCCTTGGTGGGTACATGCGGCCGTCGAACTTCAGCCCAGGATTGGGGTTCTTTGGGACCCCACTGTGTTCGTCCTCAACCTGGTCCAGAACAGCGTTGAGGCGGTCAAACGACTCTTGTGCCGAGGTGGGCGGTGGCATCTGATCTAGGCGCTCGTAGACGAGTGTGAGGCGTTCACTGAGCTTGAGGGGGCCAGGGGTTCCCTGCTCGGGCACGGGGACCTCTCCAGTCGTCGATTCAGGGTTACTCAAGAGGCGGGCAGTGCGCTGCGGGCGATGTCGAGTGCCTTGGAGAAGGAGTCGGTGACCGTGTCGTGTCCAGCCATGGCGGCGGCATCATCAGGATCGATGGACACGCCCCATTGGCCATCGGAGGTGCCGTCGATAATGACGGCATGGCCATGAGTGCGTATGGAGATGGACACAGCCCCGGAGCTGAAGGTGTGCACTTCCCGTTCGGCGGCCGAACCGAAGGCAGTGTTGATGGAGAGGTTGATGTCCTGGGGTGCTGGTGTAGTCATAAGGTCCTCCAGTGCGGTGGGACAGGACGGGTAGCTTAGGCCACTTGGACGTCGACCTTGCGGCCATCAGGGTCTGTGAGCACGTGGCGTCCCGCTCCCAAGGGCGGGTGAGCCAGAGTTCCGTCAATACTCAAGCCGAGCCGGACCGCACCGGTGCGCCGGTCGGCGGCCGGATAGATCTCGAACACGGAACCATCGTCGAGTACAGCGGCGTAGTGCTGCGGTCCCCGGCCATGCTGTTCACGCTCGAAGTGCAGCCCCAAGGCGGTGTAGAAGGTGCGGCACTCCTCCACGCGGTCGCTGTAGATGACCAGGAGGGTGATGCGTGCGCTGCTCGACGTCGCCATGGGCGGCTCCTTTTGCGTTGGCTGGCGGCCTGGCGACAGTCAACCTATCCCCATCCGACAGGGGGCTGAACTGGCGCTGGTCGAAGGCCGAGGAATGAGGAGCGCTCCGGCAACATGCTGCGGGACGGCCGGTCCGCCGCGACCGATCTGCGGCTGGTCGGTGAGGAGCCGCCTGGGCACGCCAAGATCAAGGAGGTGACCAAGAAGGCCCACCGGACCGCCCAGAACACTGCGTGGGACGCGAAAACAGCTCGGCTGTCTGTTCTTGAAGGGAGAAAGACCGAAAAGAGTCGACGGCCACCAAGCAAGCCCCGAGGGAAGCGTTCGCACAGGATGATACGCGGCGGGATGGCGAGGGGCCCGAACAAGCATCGGCTGGCGAGGCGGTCGAGCGACCGCTAGAAGGCGCCGCGCCGTACAAGATCGGCTCCTACGACGATGCTCAGATGGTCTGGCTGTGAAGAGCACAATCTTGTTCTGCTCTCACCGGATGCCTACCCGGTGCCGCAGCCCGGCCATGGCCACGGGCCGCGATCGATATTTCCGAGGTGGATCCTTAGCGGGACCGCGCCGCGGCCGAGCGTGCGAGGGCGGCTCGGCATAGCAGCCGTAGTGGGTCGCCTGCTCATCGGTGAGGAACTCAACCGGCATGCCTCCAGACGGCTATGAGCAGGGTTTCACTCCGATGCTCCTCGCCCCTCTCCCCGGCGGCTTCCCGGTTCTCGCCGCCGCTTCTGGTCCGTGGCAGGGGACTGTCCGAGGAGGCGCCCGTCTGGTCGGTCCGCACGCGACCCTCCCCGCTCGGGCCCATCGGGCGGCCGGCGGGGAGGGCGACAGAAGGTAAGCGCTTACCCGTGGGGCGTGATGGACCACGCCCCACGGGCCGCTCATCAGATGTTGCCGGGACCGGCGCCCTGGCTGACCAGGGACGGGATGTTCTGGGCCGGGTCGGCCGTGTAGCCGTAGGGGACCGGGCTCACACTGCCTGCGGCCTCGGGCGCACCGGAGTTGTCGTAGATGTTGTTCCGCTCGACCAGACGTCCGGGGTCGGAGTCGGCGTAGCCCACGTGGGTCGGGTTGTCCACGTTCTCGAAGTAGTTGGCCTCGACGATCACCCCGGCGTCCATCGTCGATGCGACGCCGTACTCGGAGTTGTCACGGAAGTAGTTGTTGTAGACGTGCACCTGGTCGCCGAAGCGCACCCGGGGGTGCCGGGAGTCGGTGCCGTCGAAGTAGTTGTGGTGGTAGGTCACCCGCAGGTGGCCGATGTCCTCGGTGTGACCGTCGGAGTGGCCGAGAAGGGCCGTCTTGCTGTGGTCGTAGTAGTGGTTCCAGGAGATGGTCACGTAGTCCGACTCGCGCTTGACGTCGGTCGCTCCGTCGTCGCCGCCGGTGAAGCTGTTGTGATCGATCCACACGTTGGTGGAGCCGTCCTGGACGTTGATCGCGTCGTCGTCCCAGTCCTCGAAGTGCAGGTTGCGGATGATGACGTTGTGCGCGGAGTCGACGTCGAGTCCGCCGCCGGTGATGGTGGCGTTGGAACCGACTCCGATGATCGTCTTGTCCGAGGTGACGTCGTTCATCCCGGACAGGTCGATGGTGCCTTCCACCTCGATGACCAGGGGGCCGTCACTGGACATGGCCTCCGTGAGCTCGTCGGCGTCGGACACCCGGACGGTGGTACCACCGGCACCGCCGGTGGTACCACCGTTCTGGCTCGCCCAGCCGGTGGGGGTGTCGGCGAGGGCGGTGGGCGCGGCTCCGGCCGTGCCGGGGAGGGCTGCGATGAGGGCGACGCCGCTCAGGACGGCGGCCGCTCCTGCACCGGCGGCGGTGCGGAACCGATGGGGTGAGCTGTGCGTCTTCCGGTTCTCCCGCATGGTGGGATCTCCTTGGAGGGAAGGGAGTGCCCGGCTGTGTGCGGGCGGGAAACAGGGGCGGGACACGGGTGTCCCCGCCAGGGCGTCCGCAGGGCGGCGCCATGCCCCACGAACTCGGGAAGCGCTTTCCGGACTTCAAAAAGTACGGGAATGTAACAGGCATGTCAACAGAGTGTCATCGCCGAGTTTCGTGGTGTTCGTGGGCGAGGTGCCACCGGGATCGTCCGGCGTGGCCGCCGGGGAACCCCTCGACGGGGTTGACGGGCACACCGCGGCACACGTCGTCTGGAAGGGGTGGCCCCGCTTCCCCCGACCCCCAGGAGTTCTGGGCGCGGACCGGGGAAGGCCGCGCCGCGCGGTGTCGCCGGCAGGGTGCAGATGTGGTGGCGGCACGTCCCCTCCCCCGGAATGAAGGCCCCCAGAGGAAGAGAACCCTGCTCTGCGCGCCTCCCATCGTCGTGATGCTCTCCGTGTGCGGTGACGGCACGACCGCAGGGGAGGAGCCCTCCGAGCCCGCGCCCGAGGAGGCCGCGCCCTCCTCGCCCCTGACGGCCGCCGAGGGGGAGGGCTCGGCGGAGGCGCGTGCCGTGGCGGAGGACTTCCTCGCCGCGGCACGCGACGGTGACGGCGAGGTCGGCTGCGCGATCATCGAGGAGGCGGCGCACGCCTCGGTCACGCCCACCACCATGTCCTCGGGAACCCTCGGAGACCGAGTGCGTGCCGGCGTTCCCCACCTACGCCGAGGGCTTCACCGGCGCCGACGTCGCGGAGATCGAGTCGGTCGAGATGGGCACCGACACCAGCGGCGAGACCCCGATCGCCACCGTCAACCTCGCCTACCCCGAAGGACCGAGGAAGAGCTGGCCGAGGACCTGCTCCTGTGGCTGATGGACGACGGCCAGTGGCGCATCCGCACGGCCCCCTTCGCCGGACTCACCTCCTGAGCCCCGGGCCGCCGCCCGGTCGGCTGCCCGATCGAACCTGTCCCGAGGTCTGGTGCCGACACGATGGTGAGGTGCGGTCCCGTCGATGCCCGGGGCCAGGGATCCCGGTCGCCCGGGTGAACAGGACCGAGACGGTGCGGTTCGTCGTCAGTCGTCGATCGCCTGGTAGAGGGTGGTCCAGAAGTCGTGGATGGCCCGCATCGAATCCGGGGTGGACATCCCGACCTGGGTGAGCAGGATCCCGACGAGCCGGTTCTCCGGATCGGCGTAGGTGGAGGTGCCGGCTCCACCGTCCCAGCCGAACTGGCCGATGGGCGCGAAGTCGCCACGGTAGGTGCGCACCGCCATCCCGAAACCCCAGCCGCCGTGCTGACCCTGCCCGTGCGCCAGATGGACGACGGCGCGGGCCCAGACGTCCCGGGCGGCCAGCTGCTCGCGCGTGAGGCGGTTGGTGGTCATCAGCTCGACGGCGGGCCGGGACAGGATCCGCTGGGTCCCGTGCATCCCGCGGTTCAGCAGCATCCGGAAGTAGGCGTGGTAGTCGTCGACGGTCGAGTCCAGTCCGCCGCCGCCCGACTGGAACGCCGGAGGTCTGCTGTGGTGTCCCCCCGTGGCCTCGTCCGCCACGATGAACTCCCCGGTCCGCGGATCGGGGGCGTAGAGGGGCGGCAATCGGTCGATCTTGGCGGCGGGCACGTGGAAACCGGTGTCCCTCATGCCCAGCGGGTCGAGGACGCGCTCGCGTAGGAACGACTCGAACGACTGGCCGGTGACCCTGGCGACCAGCACGCCGAGCACGTCGTCGGCGACGTTGTACTGCCACCGTTCCCCGGGCTGGTAGCTCAACGGGAGCGTTCCCAGGCGGCGCATCCACTCATCCGGCTCCACCGCGGGCAACAGCCATTCCTGGCCGTAGATCCCCCGTTCGAAGAGCGCGGCCTGGATCGGGGAGCCCATCGACGTGGTATCCAGTCCGAGCCCGAACGTGGAGGTCAGCAGGTCGCGCACGGTGATCGGCCGCCGCGCCGGCACGGTGTCGTCCAGCGGGCCGTCGGCCCGCGTGAGCACCTGCCGGTCGGCGAGTTCGGGCAGCCACTCGTCGACCGGCTCGTCCAGCCGCAATCTGCACTCGTCGAGCAGGATCATCGTCGCCGCGACCGCGAGCGGCTTGGACGTCGAGGCCATCCGGAAGATGGTGTCGCGACGCATCGGCGCGCCACCGTCGTGGCGCATCGTCCCGACCGCTTCGACGTGCGTCTCACCATCCCGGCTGACCAGGGCGACGAGTCCGGGGATCTTCCCGGACTCCACGTGCCGTTCCAGCACGTCGCGCAGTCCGCGAAGCCCTTTTCTGGAGAAACCGCCGGTGTTGTGGCCCATCATGGATCTCCTTGCGTGGATGTTCGGTCTGTGGCCCTGACCCGGCGTGGCACGCGTGGCTTGGCGAGTGCCGTAGGGGGGCAGGAGGGGAGGCTGGTCCGGCCGGCCTTGGCCCCGGCGGTGGCCGCGCGAACCGGGGCCGGCAGGCGGCGTCGGGGCGGCGGTGATCTCGTGCCGTCAGAGGGTCGGGCGCGTGCCGGCGGGAAGGGGGCACTTCGACGGCGACGATGACGACCGCCGAAGTCGTCGGCCTCGGCCGGGGCGGGCCGGTGGGGTGAAGCCGACGAGTTCGGCGGCGGACCCGCGTGTCGGGGTCAGGTCCGTGGGATACGTGGCGAGCGGGTGCGCGCGATCAGTGGGGACGTTCCTCCTCGGCGCGCGCGATGGCGTCGGTCAGCCGCTTGCGTTCGCGGGCGGGGGCGTAGCCGCCCTCCGAGTAGTTCTGGACGAACGCCTCGGCGAACTCCACCGGGTCCTCCCCGACGATCTTGCGGATCGGGGTCCCGTCCGCCACGGCCTGTTCGAACAGGCCGGCGAGGTCCTCGAACATCGAGGCGCTGCTGTCGCCGTCGGTCGGCACGAAATGCATCAGGTACCGCTCGATCGCGTCGACCGCCGTGCGGTAGTTCGACGGAAGCCGCCTCACGCGCGCCTTGTACTCCCGCCATCGCCGCTTGGGGCCGATCACCTTGGAGAGGAAGCCGCTCTTTTCGACGTCGGACATGGTCACCTGCCTCCTGTGCGGAGCTGTTCGATCCGTTCCGCGAGGAAGCTCCAGGTCCTCCAGAACTCTTCGAGGTACTCCCGTCCCTGAGCGTTGAGGGAGTACACCTTGCGCGGCGGCCCCTTCTCGGACGGGACCTTCTCCACGTCGACGAGGCCGCGCTTTTCGATCCTGACCAGCAACGCGTAGACGGTGCCCTCGGCGATGTCGGAGAAGCCCTGATCGCGTAGCCACGCCGTGATCTCGTAGCCGTACGCGGACCGGCCGGACAGGATCGCGAGGACGATGCCCTCCAGCGTGCCCTTGAGCATCTCCGTCATCTGCTTGCCCACGGAACACCTCCT
This sequence comes from Marinactinospora endophytica, assembly GCF_054780875.1. Lineage (NCBI taxonomy): Bacteria > Bacillati > Actinomycetota > Actinomycetes > Streptosporangiales > Nocardiopsidaceae > Marinactinospora > Marinactinospora endophytica. The sequence goes on from NZ_BAAGVM010000005.1 coordinate 199,844, forward strand.
CAGCTACTTGGTGACGCTGACTACTGGTACATAGTAACACTGAATACTTGCCGCGCAAGCGGGGGTCGCGGATGTGCGGATGCGGTGAGCCGCCGCCCCCCTCGGGGAAATGGCGAGCCGCGGCGGCCCGCGTGAAGTCCCGGTCCTCGCTCTCGCGGACGCGGCGAGAGCGTCGGCGACCGCGAGCGCGTCCGTGAACGCCCGGGTCCCGAGGCGAAGACGGCCGGGGTGACCTGCGTTCCGGCGCGACCCGGCTGCGCCCGACCCGCCGCCCGGCCGGTGTCCCGTGTCGAGAACGGCCGGGGTCCGCCCCGTGTGATTCCGGCCGCCACGGTCCCGGGCGGACGTCAGGTCATCCGCGCTCTCGCCGTACCGCGGAGCCCGACTGCGAGCCGGCCGTGAAGAGCCCTCATGGTGAACGGCGTTGCGGATCGATCCGTGGGGGCCTCGGCCATGGGCCACGGAACTACCAAGGTAAATATTGCCGAAAACCGGCCATATTGTGCTATATCGCGCCAGCTGCGGCGATGTGAAAGCCTCTCGCTTTCATGGCCACCGAACATGCTCGGCCCTGGGGAGGGATCGCTGTCCTCGAGGGGACGGCGACCGTAGGCCGTCGTGGCCGCGTTCGGCCTGGTGAGGACGTTCCCACCGGCGGACTTTCGTACTCCAGGCGCTTCTGGATGTCAACCTCCTTCTTCCCGCGTGTTTTTGTGTAGCGCTCACCTTTCCCCTGTTGGGTATTGGGGTGCCCCGCGAGAAACATGGGGGGTAGCTCCGGATCCGTTGGAGCCCGGTCCGGCCCACAGCCGGCCCGGATAGCTGAGAGGAAGCGGTTGCTTATGAAGAAGACCCTGAGCAGGATCCTGTTTGCCGGTGTCGTCGCCCCTACGCTGGCGCTCGGCGCTCCCGCCGTGGCAATGGCGGACACCTTCTACGGGTCCTCCTGGTCCTACGCCGGTCCCTACGGAGCCGGATACAGCAGTGTGTACTCCTCCACTTGGGGCTGGGGCGGCTGGTACTGGTAGACAGACCGCTGACACGAACTTCCACACCAACGGAAACGGCCGGGCCCGTCCATCTCTGCCGGGATGGACGGGCCCGGTGTATGCGCCCGGCAAAAGCGCATGAAACGGCCCGCGCCGATGGATCCGGGGCCGCGCCCCAGCCCGTCATCCGGGCGGGAGCGGAGGAACACGGCACGCGCCCGCCCCCGACACGATTCCGAAGCCGTCGGACACCGCTACTCGTCCAACCGCCACCGGCGCTCCCCCGGACGGCGCGCGGGCCGGCTCACCGGACCACCCCGCCCTCGCGCAGGAACCGACGGATCGCCTCCGCCGACTCCTTCGGCCTCCGCAGGTGGACCCAGTGATCGGCCTCCAGTTCGACCAGGACGGTGCCGCGGCGTCGGGCGGCCATCTCGCGTGCCTGGGCGGTGGGCAGGACGGTGCTCGCGGTGCCGTGCAGGAGCAGCGCAGGGCAGTCGGAGGCCAGCCATCGGTGCCAGTGGTCGCCGAGCAGGCGGGTGTCCGAGTCGACCATGTCCTCGGGGTGGCAGCCGAGCCGCCAACCGTCGCGATGCGGCCGCAGTCCCCCCTCCAGCAGGGGGGGCCAGGGGGCCGCAGGCGGCGAGGAGATCCCCGCGTGTGCGGGCGGTGTAGGGCAGACCGAGCAGGAAGGACAGTGGAGCGGGGTCCACCACGGGCAGATACGCGGGCCCGTCGATATTGATCAGGGCGCTCACGATGTCGGGCCGGTCCGCGGCCAGGTGATAGCCGTTGACCGCGCCGAGGGAGTGTCCCAGGACGGGCAGAGGGCGATCGTCGAGGCCCAGGTGGGCGAGCAGGACACGGAGGTCGTCGAGATACCCGTCCCGGTCGTAGCGCTCCGCCCGGTCGGAGTCGCCGTGTCCCCGCTGATCGGGTGCGATCACCCGCCACCCGTCGGCCCCCAGGGCCGCGGCCAGCTCCGCGAAATCGGCGCCTTCGCCGAGGTGACCGTGGAGCGCGAGCAGGGGGCGGCCCCCGTGCGGTCCGAAGTCGAGATGGGAGAGGCGCCGGCCGTCGGGGAGGGTGAGGTGGCCACGCGTGGGCCGGGCCGGGAGGGGACTGCTCGACATGCCCCCACCGTAGGCCCGCGCGCAGCCACGCGCCATCGCGGGAGAGGACGGGCGTCCACGGTGGTGCGCGCCGCTCCCCGTGAGCGCGACACGTGGGAACGGTCTACCGCGACGACCGGCCGCGGACCCCGGCGACCCGCGTCGCCCCACGATGGCGCGCTGGAGCGGCAGACCCCGTCACGCGCCCGTGGACGCCGCCCCATGGAGGATCAACGCCCAGGCCAGGCAGGCGAACGCGGCGACCGAGGTCATCGTACGGGCGACATTCCACCGCACCCACGCCCTCTCGAAGGACCTGCGGGCCCGCGCCGGGGCGTCGTCCCCGCCCATCGACTCCGACGCGGCGAGCGCGTTGTTGAGGGGAACGTTGGCGGCTGCGGTGATCAGGAACGTCGCGACGGACAGGAGGAGGGCGGCCAGCGTCCACACCGCCGCCGGCGAACCGTCCCGGAACAGCAGGACGGCGGCGACCAGCGACGACACCGGCGAGCCGAACAGGACGAGGAAGAGCCAGGGGTTGATGATCGCCTCGTTGATCCGGCGCATCGCCTCGACGAAGGTCCGGTCCGAGGAACGGGCGAGCCCCGGCATCACCGACATCACGAAGGATTGGAACAGACCCGCCAAGAGGCCCGTGGTCAGTGTGGCGATCAGTAGCGAGGCGGTCATCAACGCTCCAGGCATCACGTGCTTCCTCGATTCTCGTCCGTGGCCGGCCCAAGGTTCCCAGAACACGGGCGCCGTGGTCCACGGGATAAGGAGGGGACGACACGACGGCCATGGGGAAGTCCGTTGTCGGGAGACGGTCTCCCCGCGGTGGACGTGCCGCCTGCCGGGACCGGGAAAGAGGTAGGAGCCTCCCCGTGGTCTCTGCCGGATCCGGTCACACGCCGATGAGCGGGGCGGCCGGCCGGGACAGGGTTCCCCAGGGCCGCCACCCCGTCGACGCCGACACCGCGGCCCCACATCACCGCCGTCGCGGTGATGCGAGAAGACGCCGTCCTGAACCGTTTCGATGCTTCCGGGGTCGTCGACAGGGAAAAGGGAAGGTTATCCCTTTGAAGGGAATCGCGACCGGGTCGGGCGCTTTCTCGGAGTTCCATGCTGTTTCCGCGTCGGAGGCCGCGCCGGCGGTCTTCTCGCGTGCCCTGTCGGCCGAGAGGCGGGGAACGGGAGTCAACGGGAAAAGGGCCGTCTTCTGGACCCCTTTTCGGCCGTGCGGGCCGAGAAGCGCGGGCGCCCGTGGGTGGAAGTGAGGGGCGACCTCGACGTGCCCCTGGTGAAGGGGGCAAGAAGGACTCGCGGTGTCGATGTCTGTCATAATTCACGAATTGCTCTGCGGTTTCCCGGCGTTCGTCGCGACGGAATGTCGATGACGCAACTACTTGTGTCGCACACTGCATTTGGCGAAGCTTTTCGGGAGGTGGGATGTATGCCCTATTCAAAGGGGCCGAATATGTCAGACGGGCTTGCTCCGACCTCCTTGAGTTCTGCATACTTGCAGCTCCGGAATTTTCCGTCCCAATGAATGGAGTTTGTCATGAGCGAACTTCCCGGTCTTATCGCGGGCCTTCTCTCCGACGAGGTCATCGAGCTGGAGGCCTGGCGCCTGGAGCTGTCCGAAGGCGACCAGGACTGACCCCGCGGCACGAGCGGGAGGGCTTCCGGACCCTTCGGGAGCCCTCCTCCACGACAGGGAGCTCCCCCCATGACCCACGCCCCATCGCGGCCGTCCGCCGTCGCACGCCGCGACACCGTCACCGAGCTCCTGCACGGCCACACCGTGGCCGACCCCTACCGATGGCTGGAGGACGGTCACAGCCCCGAGTGCGCGGCCTGGCTGGAGAACCAGGAGCGGCTGTTCGCCGAGGCCGCTCCCACGTGGCCGCATCGCGCGGCCTGGCGAAGGCTCCTTCGCGACGCGGCGGGGGTGGGGAGCAGCCTCTCGCCGGTGAGCTCGCCGCCCCTGTGGCGCCGCGGGCGCCGCTTCCTCCTCAGGCACGAGCCGGGGCGCCGGCTGCCCGCCCTGATGGTCGCCGATCCCGGCCGGCCGTCCCGGGTCCTGCTGGACCCCCTCGACTTCGACGCCGACGGAACGACGACCCTTGACGCCTGGCGCCCCTCCCCGGGGGGCGACCTGCTGGCCTACCAGACGACCCGCAAAGGCGACGAACGGCCACGTCTGCGGGTGCTCGACGTCGCCACGGGAACACCCGTGGGCGCCTCCCTGTCCCCGGGGCGCTCGACCCCCGTGGCCTGGCTGGCGGACGGCACCGGCTTCTTCTACGTGTCGACCCCCGAGGACGGGGCCGGGCGGCGGTTGCGCCTGCACCGCATCGGCGCCGACCCCCGCCACGATCCGATCCTGTTCGCCACCGACCTCCCCCAGTTCTCCGTCACCACCAGCCCCGACGGACGTCACCTGATGCTGTCGGCAGCCCCGGGCGCCACCTCGGGAAACCTCCTGTGGCTGGTCCGCCTGCCCGACCACCCCGAAGAGGGGTTGGAACCGGTCCCGGTCTTCGACGGCATGTCCGAGGGCACTCGCGCGGCGCTGAAGTTCGCCCCCGACGGCGGGATGTACGCCATCACCGACGCCGAGGCGCCTTTCGGGCGGATGTGCGCCGTCGCCGCCACGGACCCCCACCACCGGGCGTGGCGGACCGTTGTCGAGGAGAGGGCGGGCAGCGTCCTGGCGGCCTGCGTGACGCTCACCGACCCCGCGACGGCCCAGACGCGCCTCCTCGTCTCCCACCACCGTCACGGCTTGAGCGAACTCCGGCTGTACACGGCCGAGGGAACCCTCCTCGCCGACATCGCCCCGCCCGGGGCGGGGCACGTCTCCCGGTTGACCGCGCCGCCCGAAGGGGGCGCCAGCGCCTGGTTCAGCTACACCGACTTCACCACCCCGCCCGCCGTCCACCGTTTCGACCTGCCCGAGCGACGCTGCGTCCCCGAACCCCCGGAGGGCTTCCCCGCCTCCCCCGACGTGGCCGGGGACACGGCAACGGTCCGCCGGGGCGCGGCCGGCCACCGGCCCGTGGTCGAGCAGATCGTCTACGCCTCCCACGACGGGACCCCGGTCCGCATGCACCTGCTCCGTCCCCCAGGAGGGGGTGGACCGCGGCCGACCCTGCTCACCGCCTACGGCGGATTCGGCGCCTCCACCCCTCCCGCCTACTCCCCCGCCGTCACCGCCTGGGTGAGGGCCGGCGGGGCGTATGCGACCGCGGCCGTGCGGGGCGGCGGTGAGGAGGGAACCGACTGGCACGCCGCGGGCAGCGGCGTCAACAAGCCCAACGCCATCGCCGACTTCCTCTCCGCCGCGCGCTGGCTGATCGACCACGGTCGGACCACCCCCGGGCGTCTCGCGATCAGGGGCGCCTCCCACAGCGGGTTCATGGTCGCCGCGGCCATCACCCAGGCCCCCGACCTGTTCGCGGCTGCGGTGTGCTCCGACGCGGTCACCGACATGGCCCGCTACCAGCACTTCGGGCTCGGTCACCTGTGGACGGCCGAGTTCGGCACCGTCGAGGATCCCGAGCAGTGCGCCGCCCTGCTGTCCTATTCGCCCTACCACCGGGTCCGCCCCGGGACGCCCTATCCGGCGGTACTGCTCACCTGCCCCCGGCACGACCCTCGGGTGGACTCCCTGCACACCCGCAAGATGACCGCCGCCCTTCAGCACGCCACCGGCTCCGGGCGGCCCGTGCTCCTGCGCTGCGAGCCCGATGTCGGTCACGGGGCGCGTTCGCTGGACCGCTGGCTCGGCCTGCAGGAGGACGTGCTCGCCTTCTGCGCCGCCCACACCGGTCTGGTTCCCCCCGAACGTCCCTGAGGAGGACGCCCGGCGCGGCCACGGTATCGGCCACGGGACGGACCGCCATAGCCCGGGCGCTCCTGGCCGCGCCGGGGCCGTCATGGGGCCGGTGTCCGGCGGGGCGCGGGGACGGAGCGGTGGTGCCCCGGAGAGGGAGGGACGGTCAGGGAGAATAAGGTGTTGCCCAGTGGCGGGCGCCCCTGTGAGGGTGGCCGGATGAGCGAACGACCACGCACTCCGAAGGGGCGCGAACCCCACCCGCTGCGTGGCAGGACCGCGCTGGTCACCGGTGTGAGCAGGCGGGCCGGCATCGGCTACGCCATCGCCTGCCGCCTGGCGGCCTACGGGGCGAACGTGCTCCTCCACCACTACCGGCCCCACGACCTGGACCAGGAATGGGGCGCCGACGACCTCGACGCGGTGGTAGCGGGCGTGCGGGCGCACGCGGACGCGAATGGGGCCGGCGTGGCCGACGCCCACGCCGACCTGAGCGATCCGGACGCGCCGCAGCGGATCGTCGACATGGCGGTGGCGGAGTTCGGCCGGCTGGACGTCCTCGTCTGCAACCACGCGCTCAGCGGCGACGACGCCGCGTTGGGGGGCCTGGACGCGGCCGTGCTGGACCGGCACTGGGCCGTGGACGCCCGCTCGTGCATCCTGCTGGCACAGGCGTTCGCCTCCCGGCACGACGGCCGTCCCGGAGGCGCGATCGTCTTCATGACCTCTGGTCAGCACCTGGGACCGCTGCCCGGCGAGGTGGCCTACGCGGCGGCCAAGGCCGCCCTCGCCGGTGTCACGGTCACCCTCGCCGACCAGCTCGCCGATCAGGGGATCCGCCTCAACACGGTCAATCCCGGACCGGTCGACACCGGCTACCTCACGGAGGAGATGTGGGAGCTGGTCGCGCCGATGTTCCCGTTCGGACGCTACGGGCGGCCGGACGACGCGGCGCGGCTCATCGCCTGGCTGGTCACCGACGAGGCGGGCTGGATCACCGGCCAGGTCATCGACAGCGAGGGCGGGTTCGGACGCTGGCGGCCCCGTGGCCCCGCCGGACCGGGAGGGTGAGGGGCGGCGGGGTCATCCCCATCCGTTGCGGGCGATCGTTCGGCGATACCAGCGCCCGGATCTCTTCACGGTCCGGCGCTGGGTTCGGTAGTCGACGTGGACGAGTCCGTACCGCTCTGACAGCCCCTTGCCGAACTCCCATCCGTCGAGCAGGGACCAGACGAAGCTTCCGCGGACATCGACGCCGTCCTGTATCGCCTGGTGGGTTCCGGCCAGCATGTCGTGAAGGTGAAGCTGTCGGGCGACGTCATCGACCTCGTCGCCGTTCACGGTGTCGTGGCCTGCTTGGCCGACCTCCAAGAGCAGGATGGGGGGATTGCGGTAGTGATCGCGGGCCCAGTTGAGAGCGGTGCGCAACCCGTCCGCGTCGGTTCGGCCGGCGACCGGGGCCATCTGGAGGCCGGCGTTGAAGAGCCCCGTCGGATCGGACACGGAGTGTCGGACGGTCAGGCTCAGGTAATAGTCCACGCCCAGGAAGTCCACTGGCGCGGCGATGGTCTCCAGGTCGTGATCGCCTACCCCGTCAGCCGGCCAGGCGGCGCCATACCAATCGATGAGCACCTGAGGATAGGCGCCCCGCCATTGCGGATCGAGCGCGCTGAGGTTGAGATAGGCGTCGACCCGCTCGGCCGCGGCGATGTCACGCTCGTCGTCCGAGGCGGCGGCGACCGGGATGAGGAGATGCTGGCCGCCGATCCGGCCCTTGGCCCCGCCGGCCCGAAACGCCTGGACCGCGTGGCCCTGACCGAGCAGGAGATGGTGCAGGACGCGCAGACCACCGGTGATATCGGTCTTCTCCGGCGGGTGCGAGCCGACGACATGGCCGACATGGCTGAGAAAACGCGGCTCGCACATGGTCGTCCAGTACTGGACCCGATCGCCCAGCCGCTCGTAGACGACGGAGGCGTAGTCGCTGAACCATCGGGCCATGTCCCGATTGAGCCAACCGCCCCGATCCTCCAGCTCGGCCGGATGATCGAAGACGTACAGGTTGCACAAGGGCGCGATTTCGGCTTCCAGCAGCGTGTCGACCAGCGCGTCATAGAAGTCGAGTCCGCGCGGGTTGATCCGCCCCCTGCCGTCAGGGACTATTCGTGACCAGGCCGTCGAGAAGTTGTAGGCGCGCAGCCCGATCTGGCGCATGAGCCGGACGTCGTCGCGGAAGCGGCGGTAGAAGTCGGCCGAGACGTCGAAGTCCTGGCCGGCGGGCACCCGCCCCGGGGTGTGCGCCCAGCGGTACATGATCGACTGCCCCGCCCCGTCCGCGAGGGGGGAGCCTTCGTGTTGCAGCGCCGACGTCCCGGCACCCCAGAGGTAGCCCTCCGGGAAACCACGGCGGGGCCGTACCGGTTCGGCCGTTCGGCCCGGTCCGGCCTCAGCCATGGAAGAAGCACCGCAACCGTTGCGCGACGAGCTCCGGCCGGCCGCCATTGTCGGCGGCCAGGTGGCCCAGGCGGGGCAGTTCCACCCGCTGGGCGGACGGGATGGCGGCGTGCAGGGCGCCCAGCGCGTCCTTGAAGGGCCGCGCGCTCCTGCCACCGCCGAGCAGAAGGACCTCGGCCCGTACGGTGGTGGCCGCGGAGATCAGGTCGGTGGCGTCGAGAACGAGACGGGCTTCCTGACGCATGGTGGGGATGAGGTCGATAAGGGGCACCTCGCCGTCGGGTCGCCGGGCTTGAGCGCGCATTCCCAGGCTCATGAGCGGTACCAGGACGGCCCGGGGCAGCATCCGGATCATCCACGCGTCGTCGTTGGTGCCCTTGGCGACGGTCACCAGCGCGGCCCCCGGCCGCCCTTGGGCCATCTCCCGCTCGTAGCGGGCGAGCCACGCCACCGGAGAGTGGTCGCCGACCGGCAGTGGCGGCTCGTAGAGGGCGATTCTGTGTTCTTCGGGGCAGGTCAGCGCCCACCGCAGGATCGGGATCGCGCCGGCGCTGAGGCCGAAGACGTTGCGCGCCCCGGTCTGCTCCATCAGGGCCCGCACGTCCTCGGCGGCATGCCGCAGCGTGAAGTCCGGTCCGTACGGGCCGCTCATTCCCCGGCCCCGGCGGTCAGGCAGATAGACGGTGAAATCGCCGCTGAGCGCCGCGCCCAGCCGCATGAAGTTGTGGGAGGACATCATCGACCCGTGCATCAGCACGACCCCGGGCCCCGTCCCGAATCGGCGATAGCCGATGACGGTGCCGTCGTGGGAGGTCACCGTCCCGGTCTGGCAGGAGGGTTCCGCCGCGGCGCCCATCGCGTCTCAGCCCCGGCCCAATCGCGCGCGGACGGCGGTGCGGTCCACTCCGAGCGCGTCCAGCAGGACCGCCGCGGGGTCAGGGCGCCGACGCGACAGCAGACCGAGCAGCACATGCTGGAGACCGATCCGCTCCCGGCCCGCCTGTTCGCCCAGGCCGGTGAAGACCGCCTTGGCCGCCGGGGTCAGCGGGAGACGGTCGCGTTCCCGGCCGGGAAAGACCGGGCCGGCGGATGCCGCGTGGACCCCTGCCGACGCCAGCGCATCCCGGTCCAGGTTCTCCAGCGCCTCGCGCGCGGCGTCCAGGCTCACTCCCAGAGCCCGGGCGGTGGCCGAACCGGGGTCGGTCAGCAGCGCCAGGAGCACGTGCTCGGTGCTCACCTTGCGGTCGCCTCTGCGCAGGGCCTCGGTGTTGGCGTCCAAATACACCTGGCCCATGCCGGACTGCGGTTTTGTTCTCACCATGGCCGCCTCACTTCCCGTACTTGTTGTGAATGGACTGGCGGGTGACGCCCAGGGCGTCACCGATCTGCTGCCAGGACCAGCCCGCCCGTCGAGCGGCGGCCACGTGATTGGCCTCCATGCGTTCGGCGAGCCGCCGCAGGGCCAGCACCGCCCACAGGCCCTTCGCGGGATCTTCTGACATCGATATGGAAGACGGACGATTCGCGGACATGATGTCAGTTTGATTTGACATCCATGGAAATGTCAAATCAAACTGACATCCAGGGCGAGGCGGGAACGGGTGGTAGCCGTTGACGGGGTGCAACACGAACGGCGGCGGTCTCGCGTCGGGCGTCCCTTGATGGGAAGGGCGAAGCGCCGTCGGCAGGGCGGCTCGGGACCGCCGCTCACGAACCGCCTGGCGAGATGGACGACGGCGTTGCCGAGGGGCACGCCCAGTCGGCGCGGAGAACGCCCAACGCGCGGGCCGTGGGCGGCTGCGCGGCCAAGCCGAGTCGGTCGGCGTCGCAACGGTCCAGGTGAGCGCGCGAGGGGGCTCGGCCGCGACGGGCGTCCCGCTCCTCGGCGGGGAGCTCGATCGATCCGCCCCGGACGGTAGGAGTGGGGGAATGCTCGAAACGGGGGTTTCGCGCAGGTGTTCCCCGGGCGGGCGGCGCGTCCGGCGGCTCCGGTGACGACGCTCATCGACCCCTTCCCGATGCGGGAGACGACGGGAACACGCACGTCGTGAGGGGGTTTGAACTTTCGAAAAGAAAACGCGGTCTTTTATGCAGCACTGGCTGATTCACTAGTATCGATGGCATGAACGCACCGATCACGTCGTCGGAGACCGGGGAGGAACGGTACGCCGGCGACCTGGAGTTCGACGTGTTCGCCCGGGCCTGCCCTTCGCGCACCGTCCTGGAGCACCTCACCGGCCGCTGGGGGGTCCTGGTGATGGCCGGGCTCCACCAGGGTCCGGCCCGTTTCAACGCCCTGCGCCGTCGGGTGGACGGCGTGAGCGAGAAGATGCTGGCCCAGACCCTCCAGGCCCTGGAGCGCGATGGTTTCGTCCGCCGCGACGTCCACGCGGTCATGCCTCCGCGGGTCGAGTACAGCCTGACCGGGCTCGGGCACGTCACCGCCGCCAAGCTGATCGACCTCATCGACCATCTGGAGGCCAGCATGCCCGCGGTCCTGACCGCTCAGGGCGAGCACGACCGCCGTCGCGAGGGGTGACCCCCGCGCGCGTGATCGCGGGAAGAGGCCGGTGAGCGCGGGCGACGCACAACAGGGACCGTGGACGGTTCGGCGCGGGCCGTCCACGGTCGTCCGCTGCGGCGTCAGCGTCGTCCTGGGCGGACGTCCTCACGCCGGGGACGTCTCCCCGGCCGACCCCGGCGCCTGGGAGAACCCCGCGGGCGCGCGGTCGGGGTCCGACGGGCATGGCCACCAGGGCACCCGCCGAGCCGCCCGGTAGCCCGGGAACCTCGTTGTCCCGCGGCTCGCCGGAGCCGCGGGACAACGAGGCTTCTTGGCCGGCCGAGAAGATGTCCGGTATTATGACTGACCAGTCAGTCATAAATGGAGGGGTCATGCCCAGAAGAGTCGATCGGGAGGCGCGCCGGGAGGAGATCCTCACGGCGGCCGTCCGCGTGTTCGCGGCCAAGGGATTCGCCGCCACGCGCGTCGAGGACGTGGCCCGGGCCGCGGGCATCGGCAAGGGCGCCGTCTACCTCTACTTCGACAGCCGGGACGCGCTGCTGGAGGCCGCCTTCGAGGCGTTCGCCGCCGATTCGGCGCGCCTACTGGGACAGGCGAGGGACGGCGAGGGGCGCGCGCTGGACCGGCTCGTCGGGCTGCTCCGTTCGGTCCTGGCCACCCTGGCCGAACGCCCCGAACTCGCCCGGGTCCTCCTCGACCTGTGGGCGGCGGGACGCGACACCGCGCGGCCGGCCTTCGACATGGCCGCGCTCTACCGCGAGTACCGCGCGCTGATCGCCGACCTCCTCCGCCAGGCCCAGGCCCAGGGGGACGTGGGGCCGAACGTCGGGGACGGGCACGCGGCCGTCGTGGTCGGCGCGGTGGAGGGATGCGTGTTGCAGTGGCTGGTGGACCCCGAGGTGGCCCTGGAAGAACTCGTCGAGCCGGTGATCGAGGTGTGCCTGGACGGGCTGCGTTCCCAGGAGGGACGATGACGAGCCGGTCCGAAACCGGCCGGTGGTGGGGCGACCGTCTCGTCGGCCCCGGGGCCACCGGGGCCGAGTACCTGCTGTGCGCCTTCGCGGTGGCCGCCGGGACCCTGTTCGCACTCGTCGCCGGGATCCGTGCCGGTCTGCCGGCGATCCCGCTCGCGGTGACCGCCCTCCTGGCCGTCGATCTCTACGGCGGCGCCGTCGCCAACGCCACCCGGGCGGCCAAGCGCCACTGGCATCGGCCGGGGCGCACCGCCCGCCACCACCTCGCCTTCGTCGCCGCCCACCTCCACCCGTTCGTCCTGGCCTGGGCCGTCCCCGGTGTCGGCTGGGCCACGGCCACGCTGGTCTACGGCATGATCGTGGCGGGAGCCCTGGCCGTCCTCATCGCGCCGCCCGCGCTGCGCCGTCCGGTCGCCTTCGCCGCGGCCGTCCTCGTACCGGTGGCGGTGGCGGCCCTGGCCCCACCACCCGCGGAACTGGCCTGGTTCGCCCCGGTCCTGGCGGTCAAACTCCTGCCGGGACACCTCCTAGCGGAGGAGGCGGGGACGTGACCCCGTCCGGCCCACCGCGCACGCCGTTGCGACGCGCGCTCTTTCGCGCCCCGATCCTGCTCTACCGGGTGGGACTCGGCCGGCTTCTCGGCCGCCGTCTGGTCCTGGTGACCCACATCGGCAGGGTGAGCGGGCGCCCTCGCCGGGTCGTGCTGGAGGTGGTGGGACGCGAACCCGAAACCGGCGGGCTCCTGGTCGCCTCGGGTTATGGCGCGCGCTCCCAGTGGCTGCGCAACATCACCCGCGAACCCCGGATCCGCTTCCAGGTGGGTCACCGGGTCCACGAGGGGCGGGCCGTCCCCCTCTCCCCCGAGGAGTCCGGACGCCGGCTCGCCGAGTACGCCCGCGCGCGGCCCCGTACCGCCGCGGCGCTCATGCGCGCGATCGGCCACGAGGTCGACGGGACGGCGGCCGGCTACGAGCGCCTCGGCGCCGACCGCGAACACGGTGTGCCGATCGTCGCGCTGCGTCCGAGGTGACGACGCCGGAGCCCCGTGGACGGGCGGGTTCGGCCCATGCGCTCCCCGACGACGCAGGACGCCGGTAGCGTCCCTCCGGGGGCGTCACCGGATCCACGCCCTCGAGACGCTCCGCCGCGAACAGGGCCGCGTGGGGACTCCCGCGCCGGTCCCGCCCCCCCGAGGAGAACTCCGCATGCCACTCCCCCACCCTCCCGCCCTCCCCAGCGACTCGGGCATGCTGGACGTCGGTGACGGCCATCGCGTCCACTGGGAGGCCTACGGCGACCCCGCGGGCAAGCCGGCCCTCGTCGTCCACGGTGGTCCGGGCTCGGGCCGCTCGGCGACGGCCCACCGCCTGTTCGACCCCGCCCGCTACCGGGTCGTCCTGTTCGACCAGCGCGGCTGCGGCCGGAGCACCCCCCACGCCGGAGAATCCGCCTCCCGGGGGCTGAGGGACAACACCACCCACCACCTCGTCGCGGACATGGAACTGCTCCGCGACCACCTGGGCGTCCAGCGGTGGCTGCTCTTCGGCGGGTCCTGGGGTTCCACGCTGATCCTGGCCTACGCCCAACGCCACCCCGAGCGGGTGTCGGAGATCGTCATCACCGGCGTCACCACGACCCGCCGCTCCGAGATCGACTGGCTCTACCGCGGGGCCGGTCGGTTCCTCCCCGAGCAGTGGGACCGGTTCCGCGCCGGGGCGTTCGGCGACGCGGGCGACGGCGACGTGGTCGCCGCCTACTCCCGGCTCCTCAACGACCCCGACCCGCGGGTACACGAGAGGGCCGCGGCCGACTGGTGCGCCTGGGAGGACGCCGTGCTGTCCCTGGAACCGGCCGGTTCGCCCGGTTTCTACACCGGCCGGCCGGGCAGGGCGCGGCTCGCCCTGACCCGGATCTGCGCACACTACTTCTCCCACGGCGCCTGGCTGGAGGAGGGGGAGCTGATCCGCGAGGCCCACCGGCTGGCGGGGATCCCCGGCGTCCTCGTCCACGGCCGCCTCGACCTGGGCAGCCCGCTCACCACCGCCTGGGAGCTGGCGCGGGCCTGGCCGGGGGTCCGCCTCATCGTCGAGGACGAGGCGGGACACCTGGGGGGCGGCGCGATGCACGCCCACATCCGCGACGCACTCGACCGCTTCGCCACCCTCTGAGCCCTCCCACCGCGCCGGGGCGCGGGCGGAGGGCGGGTCTCCCCGCTTCTGCCGTTCCCGTCGACCCCCGCGCCCCTGTCACCGGGAAGGGAGGCGGCCGGCTCACGCCGATGGCGTCACGGCTCCAGTCGAAGGGCCGTCACGATCTCCCGTGCCGTGGGGTCGCCCTGCTCGGCCTCGGAGACGAGCCGGCGGGTCAGCCGCTCCCGCCACTGTGCCTTCAGCTCCTCACGGGCCCGGGTGAAGACGGCCTCCAGTTCGTCGTCCTGCGACGGCTCGCCGGTCATCGCGAACGCCTCCCTCCTTGAGAATCCTCTTGAGCCCGCGGTGTCCGCGGCTCAGCCGGGCACGCACCGCCTCCTCGCTGATCCGCAGCGCCTCGGCGATCTCGTGGGTTTCCAGACCGGCGAAGTGCCGCAGGGCCACCGCGGCCCGTTCGCCCGGCGGCAGCGCGGCCACCGGTTCTCGCGCTCGGCGCGTGGACTCCTCGCGGGCGTGCACGGCCTCGGGGCGGGTCTCCTCGTGGTCGGGTGGCTCGGGAAGCCGCTCGACGGCCGGCTCGGCGCGGGTCTTCTCCAGGGCGCGGCGCAGGCGGCGTCGGGCCGCCTGCCACATCCAGGCCCGGTGGTGCCGGATCGATCCGGGCTCCTCGCGTTCGCGCCTCCACAGTCCGGTCACCGCGTAGAAGACCGCGTTCTCGGCGTCCTGGTAGGTGCCTCCCTCGCTGATGTGCAGTGGGCCGGCCATGCTCGCCGCCATGTCAAGGTGGTCCGTCGTGATGTCGTTGGGCGGATCGTCGGCCATGGGGGTTCCCTTCCGGTCGCGGGGAGCGCGAGGTCCTCGCTCTCCCCAGAGGTTGCGGAGACTCCCCGTGCGTCTCCGTACGGCACGGCCCCGCCGTGCCGTTCCTGTACCGACCCCCCACACGATTCCTTTCTTTTACGATCCGCTCCTTCACCCCTATTGGGACGCTGTCTCGCTGATCCGTGACGCCGTTTCCTGTGACGCGTGTCACTTTCTCTGGTCGAGGGTCCGGACCTCGATCACGACCTTGCGGCCGCCGTCCGGGTAGTACTCGGTGACCCGTCCCCCGCGGGCCACCACCTGCGCGACGTCCACCCTGGCCGTGCTGTCGTGGCGGCGGGTCCGTTCCCGCGATTCCAGCCGCGCCCACAGGGCCACCAGTCCGGCCACTTCGATGATCAGTCCGGCCACCAGCACCGACCATGGATCCACCGTGTCCTCCTCGCTCTCTGGGGCGCCGCCCGTTGCGGCCTCACCCCTTAGGGGGACGGTGCGCCGGGAGGCGTGACGTCAGCGCGGTTTGCCGTTTCGGCAATTGAAATGGCCGGGATCGCGCGGAAGACGCACCATGTGGATACGAGCCGGGACACGGGCCTCCGTAGCGCCCGACCGAGGCGTACGGCGCCGGAACCCGTCTCGTTCGACCACCCGACCCGTGGTGGTGGCCGTCCCACCTCGCCCGGCCACCCACCGAACAGAAGAAACGGAAAGCCGATGCACCACCACCAGTCACATGAGCACCACGGCACGTCGGGAGCGGAGTACTGGGACGGGCGCTACGGGGAGAACGCCCGGATGTGGAGTGGGAAGCCCAACGCCGCGCTCGTCCGTGAGGTCGCCGACCTGGCGCCGGGCAGCGCCCTGGACCTGGGGTGCGGTGAGGGGGCCGACGCCATCTGGCTGGCCGGACGGGGATGGCGGGTCACCGCCACCGACATCTCCGCCGTCGCCCTGGAGCGCGCGGCCGACCACGCCGGGTCCGCGGGCGTCGCCGACCGGATCGACTGGCAGCGCCACGATCTCGAACAGACCTTCCCCGAGGGGACCTTCGACCTGGTCTCCTCCTGCTTCCTGCACTCCCCCTGGGACATGCCGCGCGAGGTGATCCTGCGCCGGGCCGCCGCCGCCGTCGCCCCCGGTGGAACGCTCCTGGTGGTGGGCCACTCGGGCCCCGCCCCCCGGGCGGACGGTCACGCCCAGCAGGTCCACCTGCCCGGCCCGCGGGAGGTGCTCGACTCCCTGGAACTGGCCGAAGGGCAGTGGGAGGTGCTGGTGTGCGAGGAGCACGAGCGCGTCCAGACCGGACCCGACGGACAGCAGTTCACCCGCACGGACAACACCGTGCGGGTCCGCCGACTGCCGGCCTGAACCGGCCGGGGTGCCGTCCGCGCGTGACGGCGCGGACGGCGCCGGTCAGGGCAGTTGCGCGAACACCGCGACCTCCACCCCCAGCAGGGCGCCGGCCGGGACCGCCACCACGGCGAAGAGGAGACCGCGCACCCACGCGCGCCCGCCCCGGGCCCACGGGGCCCGCCCCCAACGGCCCGCGGCCACGACCACGGCCGCGGCGAGCAGTCCTCCGCCGACGGCGCACACCCCGACGGGCAGCACCCCCCATTCACCGATGCGCAGGGCCGCCAACCACAGGGCGGTGCCGACGAGCAGGGAGGAGACAATCCCCAAACGGTCCGATCCGCGCCCCGGCCGGGAACCGCGGGGACGCCAGGACAACCGCAGGAGCACGGCGGCGGGCGCTCCCACCGCGAGGACCAGGGACACCAGGATCGGGAGCGGGGCGACGGCGCCGTCCTCGGCGAACTCGGGGACCTCCAGACCGAGAAGGGCGAAACCGACCTGCTCGACGGGGACGCGGGTGGAGTTGGCGAGCACCACGACCGAACGGCCGTCACCGGTGTGCGCGACGAAACTCCTGGTTCCGCTGTTCAGCCCGTTGTGCCAGGCGACCTCGACGCCGTCGACCCGCCAGAGCATCCACCCCAGCCCCACGTGACCGTCGTAGGCCCGGTAGTCGTCGACCTCGACGCGGGGGGCGTGGGTCAGCTCGGTCAGCTCCGTGGCCTCCCCCATCGAGGCCGCCAGGAACGCCGTCAGGTCCGAGGCCGTGGTCCACGTCCCGGTTCCCACCGGGGCGTAGCCGGGGTTGGACCAGATGGCGACGGGCTGGGATGGGGCCCGATAGGGCAGGGCCGCGCTGTCGGGGACGCCGGAGGGGGACACGATGGTGTGCTCCATGCCCAAGGGGTCCAGCACGCGCTCGGTCAGCAGGTCCGCGTAGTCCCGCCCGGCGACGCGCGCCAGAGACCGGCCGAGGAGGGCGTAGCCGAGGTTGGAGTATCCGTACTCCTCCCCGGGGGAGACGCCGGTGATCCGCGCGGCGGTCGCGACGGGGTCGTCGAGCCAGGCGTAGGCGTCACCGCCGAGCGCGTACTCGGGCAGGGCCGCGTACAGGCCCGGGTCGCTCCCCAACGGGATGGAGGGCAGACCGGAGGTGTGGGTCGCCAACTGCTCCAGGGTGATGCCGGCGACCGCCTCGTCGGCGAAGTCGGTGGTCGGCCACAGCTCCCCGAGGGAGTCGGAGAGGCCGACCTCACCGGATTCCACCATGTCGGCCAGCAGGGTCGCGGTGAGGAGCTTTTGCACCGAGGCGCTTTCGAACACGGTGTCCGGGCCGACCGGGGCGGCGCCGTCACGGGTTCCCAGACCCGCCTCGCGGGTCCGGCCGTCCTCGGTGAGGGCCACCGAGACCCCCACCGCGGTGTCGTCGGGCAGCAGCCGGCGCAGGTCCGCGGCGAGGGCGGCGTCACCGCTGTGCGCGGCGGTCGCGGGCGGTGTGCGGGGAAGGACCGCGAACACGACCAGGGCGGTCGCGAGCGCGGCGAGACAGGCCAGCGGCACGAGCACACGTGCCGGGCGGGCGGATCCGGGGACCGGGGACACGAGGGTTCTCCAAGGGGTCGGTCGGACGGGTCGTGCCGGTGGAACCGGCACGACCCACGGTGGAGCCTGGGCTCGGGCGCGCGCGTCGCCCGTTCGGCTCGTTCTGGCGCGGCATATGGGCCGAACGGATGATCCGCAACGCGCACAGGCGCCCGTAACCTGCCGGTATGCCTGGAGAACCGAGAGCACGCGCCGCAACGGGGCCACGGTGGGGGCCGTCGGCCCCGGCGACCGTCGCGGTCGCCGGGGCCGCGGCGGTCCTGGCCGCGGCCTGGGCGATCGACCTGGTCCACGCCGTGGACCGGTCCGCCCTGCCGCACGTCGGGGGATGGTGGGCCTATCCGCCGGTGGTGTCGGGCGCGGTGATGGCGCTGCTGACGCTCAGGGCACTCCCCCCGGGCGCCTCCCCCCGGCGTACCGGGCTCCTGGGGATCTGCGCGCTGCTGACCACGTCACTGGTCTCCCTCGCCTACCGCCTCGCCCCGGGGGACGCGCCGGGCCACCCCGACGGCCTGGCCGAGGTGCTGGCGATGGTGGGAGCGGTCTCCCTCATCGCCTACCGCTGCCGTCCGTGGGTGGTGGCCGTCGCGGCGGCGCTGACGCTGGTCGCGCCGCTGCTGTCGGAGACGCTGCGCGCGGGCCGGCCCGCCGACCTGGACGCGGCCCTGGTCCTGCTGTTCCTACTGGCCCCCGGCCTCTACCTGCGCTGGCGCGTCGAGCGGCGCCGATGGCAGGTGGAGCGGGTACGCCAGGAGGAACGCGACACGCTGGCCCGCGACCTGCACGACGTGGTCGCCCACCACGTCACCGGGATCGTCGTGCAGGCCCAGGCCCTGCGTTACGTCGACGACCCGCACCTGGCCCGGGCGGCGCTGCCCGACATCGAACGGGCGGGACTGGACGCCCTGGAGGCGATGCAGCGGCTGGTCACCGCTCTACGCGGTGGCCACCCGGTCTCCGCCGACCTGCCGGACGCGGCCGAAGGGCTGCGTTCGCTGCGCCGTCCGGGCGGCGGTTCGCGGGCCCGGGTCGAGGTGCGCATCACCGGGGACCCCGGGCTCCTGCCCCGCGAGGTCGCCTCGGCGGTGGTCCGCATGGCCCAGGAGGCGCTGACCAACGCCGACCGTCACGCCCACGGGGCCGGCCTCATCACCGTCGTGCTCGACGTCACGGCCGACAGGGCGCGCCTGGAGGTGCGCGACGACGGCCGGGGCGGCCCCGTGGGCCCGGGCAGCGGCGGGTATGGGCTGGTCGGCATGGCCGAACGCGCCGCGCTCCTGGGCGGATCCCTCGACGCGGGCCCGGCCCCCGAGGGGACGGGATGGCGTGTCGTCGCCGTCCTGCCGACCGGCCGCGCCCCGGTGGCGGGAAGGAGCGGAGGGTGAGCATCACCGTTCTGCTGGCCGACGACCAGCGGATGGTGCGCACGGGGTTCCGCTACATCCTGCAGGCCCAGCCCGACATCGAGGTGGTGGCCGAGGCGGCGGACGGCGGCGAGGCCCTGCGACTCGCCCAGGAGCTACGCCCCGACGTCAGCCTGCTCGACATCCGGATGCCCGGGCTCAGCGGCTTGGAGGTGGTCCGCCGCCTGTCGGGGCCGGGGGTCGCCGACCCACTGCGCGTGGTCATGGTCACCACCTTCGACATCGACGAGTACGTCGACGACGCCCTGGAGAACGGGGCGTCCGGGTTCGTGCTGAAGTCCGCGGGGCCGGCCCTGCTGGTCGAGGCGGTGCGCGCGGCCGCCCGCGGTGACGCGCTGGTGTCCCCGGCGATCACCGTCCGGTTGCTCGAACGGCTCGCCCGGTCGCGTGGCCCCGGTTCCGGCGGCCGTCGGGTCGCCTCCGACACCCGCGGTCTGACCCCGCGGGAGCTCGACGTCGTGCGCGCCGTGGCCCAGGGGCTGACCAACGCCGAGATCGCCGACCGGTTGTACCTGTCACTGGGAACGGTCAAACGGCACCTGACCAACGTCCAGACCAAGCTCCGTGCCCGCAACCGGGTGGAGATCGCCGCCTGGGCCTACCGCAACGGGATCGTGGAGTGACCCGCGGCCGTGCGACGCCCGGCGCAGACGCCACGCATGGTCGACGGTGGTCTTGGGATCGTCCCCGATGGCGGCGGCGCCGTCCCACGTGATGCGGGCGTGCTCCTCGGACGGGGACACGTCGCGTAGGGCGCCGTAGCGCCCGGGCCGGTGGGCGAACCCCGTCCCGTTGTAACCGGCGCGGGAGCCGATGAGGAACACCCTCGGCAGCGGCTCGCAGAGGTCCATCTCGGGGTCGCCGCGCAGGCCGAAGAGCGGGTCAACAGGAGGAGCGGGCGATGGTTCCCGCGGTGAGGGTGGCCAGCATGTCGTGCAGGGCGGTGACGAAGTCCGGCTTGAACGCGGTGAGTGACGGGTCGGCCTGGTAGGCGGCGAGCATCGCCTCGGAGGGGTGGGCGTGCGTCCATACGGCACCGATGGCCATGATCATGGCTGCGGTGAGCTGCGGGGCGTCCTCGCCCAGTTCGGGCAGGTAGCGGCCGGCCAGCGTGGCGGTGGCGGCGACGTTGGCCACGGCCGCGCGCTTGTAGCGGGCGGCTACCTCGGCGGAGACGTTGTGCTCCAGCACGCCCGCCTGAGAGCTCAGCAGGTCGCACAGAATCCGGCGCTCGGCGAGGGAGCGGGCGACGGCGGCGGCGAACTGCTCCGTGCGCCGCTCCACGGACGCCGCCTGATCGATGCCGGCGTCGAGGAGGGCGGGCAGGTCGGCGATCCACTGCCGCCAGGCGCGGTCCAGCAGCTCCAGCAGGATCGCTTCGCGGGATTCGAAGTAGCGCAGCACGTTGGACTTCGCCAGCCCGACCCGGCGGCTCAGTTCATTGAGGCTGACGGCGCCGGCGGGCATCTCCTCGAGCATGGTCGCGGTGGTGTCCAGTACCGCCTGGCGCCGGATCTCGCGCTGCTCCTCACTGCGGGCCCGCTGGAAGTTCGTCATGCCCCCATATTACAGACTGCCGGTCTTTTGACATCAGACCATCGGTCTCTTATGTTGAAGGTGCGCCACAGAAGACCTCCTGGGCCAGGTGGCCGGTCACCGTCCGGGCCGCTTCACGCGCCGATGTACGTAGCTTTCTCCTGACGTAAGGGGGCTGCCACAGCACCCCTGAAAGCGAGAACACCATGGGCCCCGCCGCAAGCGCCGAAGCGGACATCGCGGTCGTCAGTCGCCTCGTCGACGAAGTCGTCAACGGAGGCGACCTCGACACGATCGACGAGCTCTGGGCCGGCGACATGATCTGAGGCTGCGGCAGCCCGGGCGAGCACCACGGCGTCGACGCCTACAAGAACGTCATGGCGGCCCACGCCGCCGGCGCCTTCGTGGGCGCCGCCCCCGCACGCCCCATAGCCGGGCACCGCCGTGTACCGCGTCAAGAACCACGGGATCGGCGAAGGCGCCTTCGCCGAGGGCATCCTCGGACTGCTTCTCCAGCTCGACTCACGACCCTTCCGAGCGCTGGATGACGCGCGCACAGCACACAACGAACCGACGGAGAGGCACAGAGATGAACCACTGGACGCCTGACGACATCCCCGACCAGAGCGGCCGCACCGCGCTGATCACCGGCGGGAGCAGCGGGATCGGACTGGAGACCGCGCGCGTCCTGGCCCGGCACGGCGCCCGCGTCATCCTGGCGGGACGCGGCCAGACCAGACTGGATCAGGCCGCCGAGACCGTGCGCGCCGTCGCATCCGGGGTCCGGACCGGCACACTGGTACTCGACCTCGCCGACCTCTCCTCCATCCGCGACGCCGCCACGCGAATCGCCGAGACCGAGACGATCGACCTGCTGTTCAACAACGCCGGCGTGATGAACCTGCCCGAGCGGCAGCTGACACGCGACGGTTTCGAGATGACGGTCGGCACCAACCACCTCGGCCACTTCGCCTTCGACGCCCAGGTCTGGCCCGCCGTACGCCGCTCCCCCACACCACGCGTGGTCACCGTCAGCGCCATCGCCGCACGATGGCCGATGGGCAGACTCGACGACCTGATGAGCGAGAAGAGCTACCGAGCCATGGGCGCCTACGCGAAGTCCAAGCGCGCCAACATCGTCTACACCCTCGAACTCGCCCGCCGGACCGCACTCAGCCGCCTCGCAGCACTCGTCGTCCACCCGGGTTCGGCGATGACCGGACTCCAGCAGCACGGCACCGGGATGCTCTCCCGCATCGTCACGCCGGTCGCCGCGCGCCTGTTCATGGGATCGGCCGACGGTGCCGCCTGGCCCTCCCTGTACGCAGCGACCAGTAGGCACGTCAGCTCCGGACAGTTCATCGGCCCGGCCGGCCGCGACCAGACCTCCGACACCCCCAAACCCGCCAAGCTCCCCACAGGGGCAAACGACATCGATGCGGCCAGGCGGCTGTGGACGGCGAACGAACAGCTCACCGGCGTCCCCTTCGACCCCGGGACCGAAACAGCCCCCTAGACCCCCAACGGTCGGCACCTGGGGAGCGCCCGCCCTCGACCACCACCACCCCACCCGCGCAAGGGGCCGGACTCGAACACCGGACTGTTCCTCGGCGGAGGCGGCTGGGCCGACATCGCCTGGGAGACGGTGTACTCGCCGCCTGAGCGAGCACGCGGGACTTCCCCTCTCGGTCTGCTCGGTCCGCCGTTGGCACATCGGCCGGCGCTCACGTCGCGACGATGGCCATGGGCGGAGTCGGCCTGGGCGAGCGCGTCCGCGCCGAACAGAGCCGCGCCCCGCTCACGTCACTGGCGCCGCTACCCGACCCCACCAGCACCGACACCGGTGGTGACACCGGCGCTGTTCCACCGGAGATCATGCGCTTGCCGCTCCCCCCGAAGGACCGAGCATCGAGCGAGCACGCGCCATCGGTCATCTCGCCGGGGCCGGCCCCGGCGCCCTTCGGTCCGGCGCCGTCCCCTCTTCGACGGCGCATCGCCGCCTCCCGGACCCGCCGAGGACCGCTCCGGTGCCGGATGGCAGGGGTCGAAAGGAGGGTCCCGAGAGGCGGATCTACGTTGAGGCCATGACGAAATACAGGTGGATGTACCGTCTCGGTTTCACTCCGTGGGAGCGCTACGGGGCCGCGGGCGGGGCACAGCTCGGCGTCCTGCTCGACCGTGAGGCGGCCGGGCGGCCGAACGGCCCCGGACGGGCGTTGGACGTGGGGTGCGGACGCGGGCAGTTCACCCCCGAGCTGGCCCGGCGCGGGTGGGAGGCGGTGGGCGTCGACATCGTGCCGGAGGCGATCGAGGCCGCCCGGCGTAAAGGACCGGCGGGGATCACCTACGTCGTGGGCGACGTGACCGACCTCGATCCGGCCGGGCTGGGCACCTTCGACCTCTTCCTCGACATCGGCTGCTTCCAGGGCCTCGACACGGGGCAGCGGGCCGCGGAGGGACGGGGTGTGACGGCGCTCGCCACGCCGGGGGCCACCCTGCTGCTGCTCGCCTTCGGCCCCTCGCGGTATCAGCGGCTCGTCGAGGGCGTCGCGCGGGCGGAGGTCGAGGCCGCGTTCCCGGGGTGGGAGCTTCTCGAGGTCGAGGACGCGGACACCGCCGGCCTGGGGTGGCCGATGAACCGGACCTCGCCGAAGTGGTACCGGTTCCGCCGCGCCGCCGGGTAAGGCGGATCGGGCGCGTCTGGTCGAGACCCGGGCCTGCGCCGTGGGGAGGCCCGTGGCCCGAGGTCTCGGCCCCCGTGCCGCCTGGGGGGCCGGAGCGCGGCTCCCCCTCCACGAGGCGGGACGCGGTGGCGGTGACCGAGCGTCTCCTCAACATGAGGCGAGGGCGGGGCGCCACCTCGCTCACCCCGATTCGTCTTCCCCCATGCTCCCTCCCCGCCGCGCCGACGATCGCGAAGGCCGGGCGGGCCTTGCGGGAGGACCCACCCGGAAATAATATTTGTCTGCGCAGACAAATATTTGTGGAACGGTCGAGGAGTGAGCCCTGTGGACGTCAAGGACGGCGCTGAGACCCCTTTCGGAATCCCCGTCGTGTCACCGCCCGAGAAGGTGGAGCACCACGCCTACTACACCACCGACCTTGAGGTGATCCTCCGGGCGGAGATGACGGGAGGCAGGTACTTCATGACCCGCCAGCGGGCGATACGGCCCGAGGACGCACCCCCCTTCCACCTGCACACCCAGGAGGACGAGATCTGGATCATCAACGGCGGAAGGTTCCGCTTCTGGATCGGAGGCGAGTCCCTGGCGACCGCGACCACCCACGACGTCGGGCCGGGAGCGGTCGTCTACGGGCCGCGCAACGTCGCCCACACCTTCCAGAGCCTCGATGACGTCGGGGACGTCACCCTCCTGTGGAGCCCGGGTCAGAGCCAGAGCTACTTCCTGGAGGTCGGTGCGGCCGAGGCGCGTGAGGACTTCGAGCACCTCGACCGCCTTGCGGCCATCGGCGTGCACGTGCTGGACCGGGCCCCGGTCAACGGCGCCTGATCCTCCTCTCCCCCGACCCGGGCGGCTCCGGGGCGGCCGGCGAAGGGAACGGAGCGGCGCGCTAGGAGGAGACCGCCGCTCCGTTCCCGCGCGCCGCCTCGGTGTCGGCGTCGCTGTCGGGGTCGAGAAGGGCCCAGACCTCGGCGAGACCACGGAGATGGTCGTCGTCGAGCCGGCTGAAGAAGAGCTCGCGCAGGTCACTGTGGTGCTGACGCCGTGCCCGGCGTATCAGCGCCCGTCCGTCCTCGGTCAGGGTCACGTCGAAGCCGCGGCCGTCGACGGCCGACCGCCGGCGTTCGATCAGCCCGCGGTTCTCAAGGCGATCGGCGAGGCGGGTGAATCCGCCGCTGGACATCAGGTGGCGCTGAGCGAGGGTGGACATGCGCATGCCGTCCGGTCCGGCCTCGTGGAGCAGGCTCAACACGCTGTACTCGGCCATGCTCACGTTCAGCGGGGCCAGCCCCGCCGCCAGCGCGCGCCAGAGGCGGTCGTGGGTCACCAGGAACCCTCGCCACGCTTCCTGTTCGAGATCCGTCAGACCTTCGGTCGCCATGGCGGCACGGTATCCGGATCGCACCTCGGCGACCAACTCGGCCTGCCTGCGCGAACAGTCATCGAGCGGTCGCGCGGCCCGGGCGACAGCGGCCCCATCGTGGGAGGCGTCCGGCGCGACCGGCGGCGGGGGCTCGGCGACGGCACCCCCAGCGCGGGCGCGACGTCCGCGGCGGCGTCTTCGTCCCTCGGCGAAGCGGGCGGGATCCGTTCGTCCGTGAGGGCCGCGACGAGCACCGTCGGACCTGTCGGAAGGTGACGTCGCGCGGAGTCCGAGGCGGGCGATCCGCCCGTTCAAGCGTCCACCTCGGGGGCGGACCCGCATCGGCCGGTTCCGGACGGGCCGTGGTGCGGATCGGCCCGGTGCGTGTCTGCCCCCTCGGAGAGGAGACCCGGCGCGCCCGGACCGCCTCCAACCGGGCGGGAAGGGGGCGGAGGCGAACGGGCGCGTGGGCGTCCCGGCTACCTCTCAGATCCCCGTCGCGCCGTCGATCTTCTCCCGGAGGATGTCGGCGTGCCCCGCGTGACGCGCGGTCTCTCCGATCATGTGGATCAGGATCCAGCGCAGGGAGGTCGGACCGAGGAGTTCGTGCGTCCCGGTGTCGTCCAGGGCGTAACCGACGGAGATGGCCCGCGACTGCGCGCACGTCTGTTCGTACTCCGCCACCAGTTCGGCGACGGTGGTGGACTCGGGCACCTCCCAGACCGTGTCCGCGCCGTCCAGGTCGATACCGGCCTCCTCGGCGGTCCGGTTCGGGAGGACGCGCTGGAACCAGTTCCGTTCGACCAGGCAGAGGTGGGCGAGCAGGCCCGCCAGGCTCGTGGCCGAGGGCAACGGACGTCGACGGGCGTCGGCCTCGCTCACCCCGACGACCTTGCGGATGATCGCGCCCCGGTAGAAGTCGAGGAAGGCTTCGAGGGTTTCACGTTCGGAGTTGGTGGCCACGTGGAAGACCCGTCGTTCGGAGTCGCCCAGGTGCGCGAGCGGATCGCGGGGAGGGGACGCCATGGACGCACCCTAACGCGCCCCGCCTCCCCGCGGGAAACGGTTTTCGCGTCCCCACGCTCACCCGGCGGCGGGAAGCGGCTCCCAACGGTCACGGAGCAACCCGGCATCGGGCGGACGCCCGGGCAACGGGGTGACCGTCCCCGCCCGCAGCCCCTCAAGGGCGATGGCGACGACGCGGGCCCTGGCCTCGGTGGCGGCGCCGAGCAGCTCGTCGCGTCCCTGGTCGGCGATCTGCCAGGGCAGGGGGGATCTGCCGAGCTGTTCCACTAGTAGATACAGGTCGGTGGCGGTGACATCGGGCCGCAGGACCCCTGCGGCGTGGGCGCGGGAGACCAGCGCCCGCGTGACCTCGTCGCAGCGGTCCGCCCTGGCCGCCATCTCCTCGGTGACCTCGATGGTGCCCGCGATCGGCGCCATCGTTCCCGGACCGAAGTCCACGCAGGCGCTGACGTGGTGGACGATCCCCGCCCAGGGATCCTCGTGGGCCAGTCCCTGCTCGGCCGCGTCGATCCAGTGGTCCAGGGCCAGGACGCACAGCCGCTGGAACAGCTCCTCCTTGGTGCGGTACCTGCGGTAGAGGCTGCCGATGCCCACGCCGGCCCGGGAGGCGATCGCGGCCACCGAGGCGTGGGCGCCGTCCAGCGCGAGCGCGCGTCTGGCGGCCTCCAGCAGGGCCCGGTCGTTGCGTTCGGCCTCGGCCTGACGTGGGGCTGTCCGGGTGCGCTCGGTCATGGCGCGATCCTAGTGCCAAACGGAGTGCTTCGCTCCGTTTTTCCCGCAGATGGTTTCCACCGTGACGACGGCGGAGCGTCGGCCTGGACGCCGCTTCGGGCGGGGCGCGCACGGCCGGGTCGCCGGAATCCGATGGCCTCCCGGCACGACAGGCGGATCGGCAGATCCGGGGGCCGATCGCCCAGCGCCACCTGGAAGCCGCGTCACCGGGTGACGATCCACCCCTTCCAGGCCACCCGGTTCCCGTGCCTCCCGAGGCGAGGAGGCCGGCCGGCGGACGCCCGCTCCCGGACGGTCTTCCCGTCCCCTCCCCCGGCGGATGGAGATCCCTCGGCGGACGCGGTGCGGCCGGGGCGGGGACGGATCCCCGACCCGGCCCCACGTCGCGCGCGAGGAGAGGTCGTGGGCCGTGGCCGAAGGCCGTCGCTGTCCACGCCCACGCGCGGCTCGGCCGGGAGGCGGGCCTCTCAGGGCGCGTGGCCGGCCGCGAGGGGCGGCGCGTTGCGCAGCGCCGGCAGCACGACACCGTCGACCATCGAGACGAGGAAGTCCCGGTCGAACGGCTTGCGCTGGACGAGCGCCCGGTAGGCGGCCAACGAGGGGATGACCTGCGAGAGCGTGTCGATGTCGGCCGTGGCGGGGATCTCCCCCCGATCGGCCGCCCGCCGCATGAGAACGCGGTGGGCCTCGACCCACGGCTGGACGATCGCGGCAACGCCGGCGTCGGCGAGCGCCCGGTCCTGGGCGAGCAGCGAGGCCAGTCCCGCCATGACCTTGAGCCTGCGCTCGTCCTCCTCGGCCGACTGTGGTGTGAACAGCCCGAGCAGGTCGTCGCGGAGGGAGCCGGTGTCGGGCAGTCGCCCCAGGTCGACCTGACCGCGCTTCATGTGCGCCACCGCGTCGATGACCAGCTCCGATTTGGAGGGCCAGCGCCGGTACAGCGTGGCCTTGCCCGCCTTGGCCCGGGCGGCGACCATGTCCATGGTCAGCCGGGCGAAGCCGACATCGACGAGGACCGCGAGTGTCGCGTCGAGAATGTCGGCGTCGCGGGAGCGGTCCAGCCTGCGTCCGGGGCGCGCGGGCTCGCCGCCCGGGGGCGCGCAGTCGCGGGTGTCACCGTCCCTCGGCACGGCCGCCACCTCCTGATCTCGCCGTTCGACGAAACGGTACCAGGACGTACCGGAACCCTGTGGTACCGGAACGTACCGGTTTCGATACGGGGGCGCGGTGTGGAACGATGGGCCGATGCACCACGTGACCGACGACGAACGGCGCGCCCGGCTGGCCGTTCGGCACGCCCTGGCACCGCGATCGCGTGTCGACTCCCCCGAGGCGGTCACCCGGGCGATGACCGCGCTGCACGCGACCGAGCCGGCCACGGTCTACCTGTCCTGTCGGGCGCGCATGACCTCACCGACCCTCGCCGACATCGACCGGGCGCTCTATGAGGACCGTCACCTGGTCAAACAGCTCGCGATGCGGCGCACCCTCTTCGTGTTCGAACGCGAGCTCCTGCCGGCCGTGTGGCCGAGCGCGTCGGCCCGCGTCGCCGGGACCGAGCGCGCCCGCATGAGCGGGGACCTGGTCAGGGCGGGGATCGCCCGGGACGGGGTGGGCTGGCTCGAGGAGGCCAGGGCCGAGGTCCTCGCCCTGCTCGCCGAGGTTCCGGAGGGGTTGACGGCGGCCGACGTGCGCCGGGCCGTGCCGAGGATCGACGTGAAGGTCGCGGGAACGGCGGGCGAGACGTGGTCGGCGCCGCGGGTCCTCACCTATCTCGGCGCCACCGCGGACATCGTGCGCGGACTCAGCACGGGCCGGTTCCTGGCCCCACGGCCGCGCTGGACCCTGACGAGGCACTGGCTCGACGACGTTCCCGCGCCGCGAAGCGCCCAGGCCGGGTACCGGGAACTCGTCCGCCGCTGGCTCTACAGCTTCGGACCGGGAACCGAGGACGACATCGTCTGGTGGTTGGGAGCGACCAAGAAGGTCGTTCGCGCGGCGCTGGGCGAGCTGGAGGCCGTCGCGGTCCGCCTCGACGACGGCGCCACCGGGTGGCTCCTCCCCGACGACCTCGCCGAGGTGCCCGACCCGGGCGCGTGGGTCGCGCTGCTGCCGGTGCTGGATCCGACCGTCATGGGCTGGCGCGGGCGGGACTTCTACCTCGGCCCCCACCGAGACCAGCTCTTCGACCGTCGCGGTAACGCGGGCACCACGGTGTGGGTCAACGGCCGGGCGATCGGCTCGTGGGTGCAGGACACGGCGGGGACCGTCCGAGTGGACCTGCTCGAACCCGTCCCGGTCTCGACGCGGCGGGCCGTCGAGGAGGAGGCGGAACGGCTGACCGCCTGGCTCGACGGTGTCCGCGTGGGTACCGGTTACGTGTCACCGTCGATGAGGCGTGGATCGGAGGCGGGCCAGGGCCTGTCGTCAATGATCCTCGATCGGGGATCGTGGTCGGGTGGTACGCCGCCGTGAACCGTCCGATGCCGAGTGGGCCTTCGTGCAGCCGCTGCTGCCCCGGTCCGGGCGGGGCAGCAGCGGCTGGACGACCGGACGGTCCTGAACGGGATCGTGTGGAGGTTCCGGACCGGCACGGCCTGGCGGGACGTGCCCGAGCGATACGGCTCCTGGGCGACGCTGCACACCCGCTTCCGCCGATGGGCCAAGGACGGCACCTTCGAGCGGACGCTCCGAGCCGCCCAGGCCAGGGCCGACGCGGCCGGGGACACCGAGTGGCTGGTGTCGGTCGACTCCACGATCGTCCGGGCCCACCAGCACGCGGCCGGAGCACGAAGAGGGGGCTTTGCGCCCCGGGACTCGGCCGGTCCAGAGGCGGCCTGACCAGCAAAATCCACCTGGCCTGCGACGGCGCCGGCCGCCCGCTCGCCTTCACCGGCGGGAACACCAACGACTGCACCCAGTTCACCGCCGTGATGGAGGCGTTCTGGGTGCCCCGGCCGGGTCCAGGACGGCCCCGGGTCCGGCCCGGCCACGTCATCGGCGACAAGGGCTACAGCTCCAAGGCCATACGCACCTGGCTGCGGCGACGCAACATCCGGCACACCATCCCGGAACGGTCCGACCAGGTCCGCAACCGGCTCCGACGCGGCAGCCGTGGCGGACGCCCACCGGACTTCGACAAGCAGGTCTACAAGCGGCGTAACGTCGTCGAGCGGTGCTTCAACCGCCTCAAGCAGTGGCGCGGCATCGCCACCCGCCACGACAAGACCGCCGAGTCCTATCAAGCAGCCGTCACCCTCGCATCGCCGCTGATGTGGGCGTGACATTCGACGACACCGCCCACCTGCCGGCCAGGGCTGCCGATACTCGATGAGTCTGCCTGCCGGGTCGTGTCGGCGGTTGGGCGCGAACAACAACTTTGTTCGAGAAGCAACGCCGGGTATGCGGCCCGAAGAAGGGAGTGTCTTGTCGCATACTCGGCGCTGACCGGCAGAGTTACGCCGTCGTGGCTGCTGTCTCGGTGGCTTCGACTGCGGACTTGAAGTCAGGGTGGACCCCGATTTGATCAAGCCACACGCTCATCGAGTTGTAGCAGTTGAACCTTTCGATCTTTCCGTCACGGAGGTACCAGAGGTCCGCCGCCGGCACGTCGATCCGGTTCCCGGTCGGTGGGATCTCGCCGACCGGAGTCGGAAACCCTCCGAGATGCGTGCCCTGGATCCGCAACTCGACGGCGACGACATCACCGAACGCATGTACCTCGAGCAGCTCACGGTGTACATCGGGGAACGAGCGGGCGAGGCCCGCGATCACCTGAGGAATCTGCTCTCCGCGGAAACTCTGCGAGGTCGACATGTCGTTGAACGACCCGTCCTTGGTGAACAAGGCCAGGAAACCGTCACCGTCGAGAACGTTCCCTTCCGCGAGCCGGTAAGCCTCGCGAATGGTCTTTTCGTTACTTTCCATTCCTGTTCTCCTTTGAGTTCGCAACGCGCTCACGGTCCGCGCTTGTCTTTGATGGACCCTCCCGGCTGTCGTAACGATAATCGTTACAACGGATTGTCGCAACCTTCACTGTTGCGACTGCGCTGTCGTAACATGGAGCGTTGCGACCAGAGGAGGGGTCATGAGCGCCAACAGCAGGCTGACCATTGCCGCCCATGCGCTGGCCTGGATCGGTCTCTACCAACGCCAGGGCCACGAGGTCGCCACCTCCGAGAAGATCGCAGCCAGCGCGAACACCAACCCCGTGGTGATCAGGCGGCTGCTCGGCGAGCTGCGCAGGGCCGGGCTCGTGGAGTCCCGGCGGGGCGCGGGCGCGGGCTGGTCGCTGGCGCGCGAGCTGGGGTCGATCACCCTGCTCGACGTGTACGAGGCAGTGGAAGCCGGCCCGCTGTTCGCGATGCACCGCACCACCCCGGACCAGGGATGCGTGGTGGGTCACGGCATCCAGCCGGCAATGCGGGGCATCTACCAGGACATCGAGGAGACCCTGAGACACAAACTGGCCCGCGTCACGCTCGAGAAGGTACTCAGGGACGTACTCGCGGCACCCCGCCAGCCTCTCTGATCAGCTGGGCGGCCCCGTGCGAACCGTAGGGTTCGGCGTGGGTTCTGCCCACCGGGGCGGAGTGACGTGAGCGTGGAGATGGAATCCCGCGCCGAACGCGTTGGATCCGCCGCCGGAACAGACGGCTGGCGCAGGCCGAGCTCACCGCGGACCAGGCCGTGCTCGTCCAGCGGCTCTACGACGACGAGCGGGAGAAGACCGTCCAGCAGATCCCCGACAGATTCGGCGTGCCCCGTTTCACGGTGCACGGGCACCTCGACAACCCCGCCAGGCCCAGAAGGCTGCGACCGCCCACCACAAGGCCGCCAAGGAGAGGGCCCATGACGCCGCCTGGCCGGCGGGACCGGGGACGGAGTCGAGTACCGTGCTCGCTGCTCACGCGCCCCACCCTAGTCGGGGAGCGGCCGCCCGCTTCCTGATCACCAGCTGAGAAGACGCGGTCGCACGCCTGTCGGCGGCCCCACCGGGCACATGTGAGAGGTCCTCGCCGAGTCCCTCGGCCCCCATAGCGGGAGTGCCACTCGGTGAACAGGTTCTGGTCCCGGGTCCGAAAGTGCGTGGAGTCAAAGACCACCACGGTGGAGGAAGCACCCCACAGCCCGCTGTCACGGGCGGCGAAAGCGGCGTTGGCGTTCCGCCGGCCACCTCGGGGGTGAGGTGGCGGCGCCGCGCGTAGCGGATGTCCTCCTCGGTGTGGCCGTGCGTGCCGCCCACCCCCGCGCACCTGGTCCGGGAAGACGCGCAGGCGGAGTCCGGATGCTGAGGGCACCTGCCGGTTCCCAGGGCCCGACCCCCACACCGCTGGCGATCCGCCCAGAAGGGCGTGAGCGCGCGGGCCGGGCACCACCACGCTCACCGTGCATACACCGGTGGGGGCGGTGTGCACGACAGCGGCATAGGGGGTGTGGCCGCGCGCGGTCACGGCGGCCGTGAG
The DNA here is from genome assembly GCF_054780875.1 of Marinactinospora endophytica. Lineage (NCBI taxonomy): Bacteria > Bacillati > Actinomycetota > Actinomycetes > Streptosporangiales > Nocardiopsidaceae > Marinactinospora > Marinactinospora endophytica. The sequence continues at coordinate 231,895 of NZ_BAAGVM010000005.1, forward strand.
CCCGCGCAGGTGGCCACCGGGGTGGCCGGCGCGGCGGTGTCGTGGAAGTCCACCGGCCGGGCCGCGGCCAGGTGCGGGCCGAAGTCGGCCCGGCCCGCCGCCAGCAGTACGGGATAGGCCCGCAGCGCGCGCAGATCGGGCGTGATGGCCTCCTGGCCGTCGTGGTCGGCCACGGCGGCGCACTGGACGAGTTCGCTCAGGGCGCGACCAGTGCCAGGCGGGCCGACAGCGATGCTCCTTGCCCTGCACCGGGACGCCCTCGCCGGACAGGGCGTACGCGCAGAACGCGGGTCCCCCAGGTCGGTGGTCATCTCCAGAAGGTGCACGGGACCACGCACCTTGCGCTGGGCCAGATCGTGCCACCGGGCGAGGTCATCGGGGAGGGACTCGGGTCGTAAGACGCGAGCCACGCGCCCACCAGGGCCGAGGAAGACCGTGGCCAGCAACAGCGAGTAGGCGCCGCGCTCCATCGCCTCGGCCAGGGCGTGGACCAGGGCCTCGGGGCGGGAGGCACCGATGGCGCTGCCGCTGTTGGCGCTGTAGCGGGCCGCGGACGTGTGGTCGTGGGTGTCGCCCAGGTGGGAGCGGAGCGGCGCCGGCACCGAGGTAGGAGGGGCAGGTGAGGAAGAGTGGAACGTCGACGGCGGGCGCGCGGCCGTCGAGCGCGGCGTGGACACGACATGCCGGCGGAGCCTCGGACCCTGGATCCAGGGCGAGGATGGCGGGGTCGGTCCCCCACACGCCGGCGGTGAGGGTCTGGACAGAGCGTAAGACGACGTGGTCGGGGCGCAACCTGCTCGCATGGGTGAGGGTGTGCTCCAGTGCCTCGAACACCGCGCCCACCCGGGCGGCGGCAGAGGTCCTCCTGGCCAACGCTGTGCCGGGTACGAGCTGACGAGGACGGCTCCACGGTTTCCAGGCCCGAGGAGAAGACCATCTCGGACCGCCGCCCCGATGAATGATGCAGACGGCCTGGAGGGGCGCGCCCTGTGCGGGGAGTGGCCGGAGGAGCGCGGGCCTGGCCGGCGCGGTCAGCGGTGGACCCCCATCACTCCCGCGCCGTCGCCCACGCCCTGACTTCGAGCGGCGAGGACCCGGCCTGTCGTGCCCAGACGACAAGCCCCCGTTCCCCGGGGCGGGCAGGCCCCCGTCTCCGATCGGGACCGGGCTATGAGCCCGGACGTTCGCACCGCTCCTTGACCGCGCGCAGGGTGGCCTCGATCCCGGCGCGCAGTTCCCGCAGGCGCCCGGCCACTATGTCCTGGGCCTTGTCGGGGAACCGTTCGACCGTCATGACCAGGCCCGAGCGGCCCGGACCGATCCGCACGCAGTACCGCAGCCGGGTACCGTCCCCTTCGGGGACCAGCTCGAACCGCCAAGTGGCCAGCCGTTCCGCCACGTCCGCCACGGGAGGCCCGAACCGTCCGTCGGCATCCATGACGGCCCAGGCGAACACGCGCGGAGGGGTGAACTCCACGATCTGGGAGACGGTCCGCCACTCGCCGATGGCGGGATGGTGGTTGTGGCCGGCAAAGCGCGCGCCCTCTTCCGGCCGGGTGGCGCCGCCGAGCCATTCGACCCCGCGCAGTTCGGGACTGACCCCGGCGGGCAGGGCGATGTCGGTCACCGCGTCCCAGACCCGCCCGGGCGCCGCCGCGACGTGGATCTCGGATTGACTGCTACGGCCTTCGACGTCGAACACGCGGACCCCCTGAACCAAGGCGTGATTGGTCGATTATGTCGCGGGGACCGAAGGAGGTCCCTTTCGCCCCCGAGGACGTGCCGAGGAGGGTGGCAGACTGGTCGGCGGACACGTCGCCCTTGAGAGAACAGACGGGCGGGGCCGGCGCGCGGCGGGAGACGACGCCCGGGCGCGCGAATCCGGTCCGCGCGTTCCGGCCGGGGCAGCTCCGTGACGGCTCCGCCCTCCCCGATGGCCGCACCGCGCGCGGGCGCGCGCAGGCAGGAGGAGCCATGCGACGTAGGTGGCGCAGGAGACCGGGTCGTGGGCTGATGGCGGTGGGAACCGCCCTGGCGTGGTTGGTCGCGGCCACCATGGTGATCCACGGGGTGTCGATCCTCCTCTTCGGGGTCCTCGACTCGTTCGGGCCGGTGGAGTGCGGCGGTGTCCCGATGAGCCGCGAAGACGTCTGCCGGACGAGCTACAACGGCGACCACCTCGGTGAGGCGGGGTACGAGGAGATGGCGCAGGCCCACGCCCGATCCCTGGCGAACGCGGTGGGAGTCGGCGCCCCCCTGGCCGTCGGAGGGACGGTGCTGTTCTTCGCGAGCCGACATCTCTTCCAGGCCGAGCTGCGGGCCCATGACACCCCCGCGCTGGCCTTCCAGTACGCGCATTGGCGGGCCGAACGATGCCCGAGGTGCGGCGGCTGCGTCCGGTGCGAGGTCTCCTGCTTCTGCGACTGACCGGCCGAGTCCGCCTCCTCTTCCCCGAAGGGACGGCCCGGACCCCGCCGGCCTGGGGCGGCCCCGCCGGGACGGGAGGGCGGGGGCGCGCCGGTGGCGCTGCCGCGTGGGATCTCCTCGCGATCCGCGCGCCGCTTCGGGCGGGGAGCCCACGGACATGGGCGTCGGATCGTCCGGGCGCGGCCGATGGGGACGGGCCCACCGCCCCTCCCCCGCTGGCGGATCTCTTCCCCAAAGCGTTGAGAATCCATGGCCACGCGCCCGCCCCCCGACAGGGCCGGCGGCCCGCCGTCGTCATCCGATGAGCCGGCCCCCAGTGGATCCTCGCCCTGGTCGGCCCGGGGCGCGTCGCCGAGAAGGCGGAGCCCCTCAAAGAAACCGACAAATGCCACGTTCTATACACTGAATGTGCTGTTCGGTGAAATAAGCCTCGAAATAGACGAGTGTGTGCCTGTCGTGCTCCCGGCCGGCGGGGCGGACCGCGCAGCGGCACGGGAACGCCCCGCGGGAACGTGGTGGCATGACCGGGGGAACGGGAGCGGGTCGGTGGGAAGACGTGATCCGGGGCCGGGCGCGGCCGGCGCCTCCCGGACGCCCGTCAAGGCCGTCCCGCCTTCTCCGTCCCGGCACGATCCCGGCTCACTCGGGGGAGCCGCCTGGTGGCGGGGATATCGGTCGAACGACGGCGGACCGACGACACCGCCATCGCGGACGGAAGGACCGGACCCGCGATGGGGACGCTCGACGCGATCCCGGTCCGGTGTCCGTCGCGGCGACCACCACGACCTCCGGCCGGCAACGGCCGCGTCGGCTCAACGGAGGCGAACCGACCGGTGCCCCGCACGCGGCCGGACGGGGCGATCATCTGCCGGCCGTCGCCGGGCACATGACCGCAGTCCCGGCCGGGACCCCACGACCTGGGCCGGCCGGCCCGCTCACCGTTGCAGGGGACGCTTCCACCATCCACCGGACCGGTTCCCAACAGGGGGTGTCACCGCCGGCATCGCCTCCCCGTCATCGACCAGAAGGACAGGTTCCTCGCCATGAGCTCCACCACTCCCGTTGCTCGCGCGTTCACCAGCGACAACGTCGCCGGCGCCGCACCGGAGATCCTCGAAGCCGTGGTCGCGGCGGCCGGCGGCCAGGCCCCGCCCTACGGCGCGGACCGGATCAGCGCCAGCGCCCGCGACCGGTTCGACGAGCTCTTCGAACGCGAGGTCGATGTCCTGTTCGTCTCCACCGGTTCGGCCGCCAACGCCCTGGGGCTGGCGGCCCTGACCCCGCCGTGGGGCAGCGTGCTCTGCCACCACGACAGCCACATCAACAACGACGAGTGCGGTGCGCCGGAGTTCTTCACGGGCGGAGCCAAGCTCGTCCCCCTGCCCGGGGACGACGCCAAGATCGACCCCGACCGGCTGCGCGTGGCCGCGCGCCGCAAGGCCGGTGACGTGCACAGCGTGCAACCCTCCGCGGTGAGCATCACCCAGGCCACCGAGACCGGCGCCGTCTACACGCTCGACGAGATCCGCGCCCTCACCTCCTGCGCCCGGGAGGCGGGGCTGCGCGTCCACATGGACGGCGCCCGCTTCGCCAACGCCGTCGCCGCGCTCGGCTGCTCCCCCGCCGAGATGACCTGGCGGGCCGGGGTCGACGTGCTCTCCTTCGGGGGGACCAAGAACGGCCCCCTGACAGTCGATGCAATCGTTATTTTTGACCGCTCGCTCACCGGCGAACTCACCTTCCGGGCCAAGCGCGCGGGGCAGCTCTCCTCCAAGATGCGCTTCCACACCGCCCAGTTCGACGCCTACCTGACCGATGACCTGTGGCTGCGCAACGCGCGCAACGCCAACGCGATGGCCGCGCGCCTGGAAGAGGGGCTCAAGGCCGTCCCCGGGGTCGCGCTCCTGGGCGCGGCCGAGGCGAACATCCTCTTCTGCCGGCTTCCCCAGCAGGTCATCGACGGGCTCTTGAGTAAGGGATACGGCTTCTACCACGACCGCTGGGAGCCGGGGGTCGTCCGTTTCGTCACCTCCTTCGCCACCACGCGAGCGGAGGTGGACGGGTTGGTCGACGCGGTTCGCCGGCTCGCCGCCTGATCGGCCGGTGCGGCGCTCCCACCGCTCCGGCCGCGGGCCGCACGGGGACCTCACGGTCCATCGGAGGCCGACCGGCTCGGAGGGTCCGGCACGGCCGACGCTACCTTGGGGGCGTGCAGATCGTTCCTCGCCCCTATGACCACCCCGACGTCCAGGAGCTGGTCGGACGGCTCCAGGCCGAGTACATCCGGATCTACGGGAGCCCTGACGCGGGGCCGGTATCACCGGGACAGTTCTCCCCGCCGCGCGGGACCTTCGCCGTGGGCTACCACGGTGGCGTTCCCGTGGGCATGGGCGGCTGGCGGCTGCGGGAGGACGGGCGGGCCGAGCTCAAGCGTCTCTACGTCGTCGACGAGCACAGGGGGAAGGGATACGCCCGTTCCCTTCTGGCCTGGTTGGAGGAGTCCGCGGCCGGGGCGGGGGCCGCTGAGATCGTCTTGGAGACGCACGAGAAACAGCCGGCGGCGGTCGGCCTGTACCGCTCCTGCGGTTACACCGACGTGCCGCCCTTCGGCCACTACGCCGACGACCCGCTCACGGTCTCTCTCGGGCGCGCGCTGCCGCATCGTTCCCGGGGCGCCGAGGGGCGGAGAGTGCGCGGATGATCGGAATCCGCTGTGGACGCCGGTCGGGGACGAGCGGCGTCCTGTCGCGTCACCCGTGAAGGACATCGCTCTTTTCTTTACCTTACGTACGGTAAAGTGCGGGGGTGCGCCCCAGTTCCAAGACCGCGATCCTGGACGCCGCCCTGCGCGTGGTCGACCGCGAGGGCGGCGCCGACATCTCCTACGAGGCCGTCGCCTCCGAGTCCGGACTCACCAAGGCCGGGGTGATGTACCACTTCCCCACCCGCGACGCGCTGATGCTCGCCGTCGTCGAGCACGCCGCCCTGCGGTGGGAGCGGGCGCTGCTGGAGGTCCTGGACGTCCCGTTCGAACGGGCCGGCGCCCGCGAGCGCATCCGCGCCTACGCCACCGTGGCCGCCCGCCCGGACGTCCTGTCCCCCGCCGACTTCTTCGTCTACTTCGAGGCCCTGTACCACCCGGCCCTCGCCGAACCCTGGAAACGGGTCTTCTCCCGTTGGTTCGCCTTCGACCCCCAGGCCTCCGCCGACGAACGGGCGCGGCTCACCCTGGCCCGTCTGGCCGCCGACGGCCTGTGGGTCGCCACGACCACCGACGTGCTCGCCCCCGAGGAGCGGGACCGCCAGGCCGTGATCGACCTGCTCCTGAGACTGACCGAGGAGGACTCCCCGTGCTGAAGTGGGCGTTGCTGGCGGGCGCCATCGTCTCCGAGGTGACCGCCACCCTCTCCCTGCGCGCGGCCATCGACGCCCCCTGGTGGTACGCCGTGGTCGTCGTGGGCTACGGCGCCGCGTTCACCCTGCTGGCGCTGGTCCTGGCACGTGGCATGCCCGTGGGGGTGGCCTACGGCATCTGGGCGGCGGCCGGCGTGGCGTTGACCGCGCTCCTGGCCACCCTGCTGTTCGACGATCCCTTCACCTGGCCCATGGCCGCCGGCATCGCCCTGATCATCGGAGGCGTGCTGCTGGTGGAGACCGGATCCCACACCGCCGAGAAGGAGACCGTGTGATGGGGTGGGCCTACCTGTTCGGGGCCATTCTCAGCGAGGTCGCCGGGACCATGGCGCTGCGCCTGACCGACGGGTTTCGCGCCAAGGTCTGGATCGCGCCGATGCTGGCGGCCTACCTGCTGGCCTTCACCCTGCTCTCCCTCTCCCTGCGGACGGGCATGCCGGTGGGGGTGGCCTACGGCATCTGGGCCGCCGTCGGGGTGGCGTTGACGGCCCTCCTCGCCCGGCTGCTGTTCAAGGACCCGCTGACCTGGCGGATGGGTCTGGGCATCGTGGCCATCATCGGGGGTGTCCTGCTCGTCGAGACCGGCGCCCACGCCTGATCCGGCCACGCGGCTCCCGCGGGCGGTGCTCGCGGCTCCCGACCGGGGCGGCCGAGGACCTTCGCCGCGCGAACAGGCGGTTGCCGGCGGTGGAAGCGGCGGACGGTCCCGGGGGGCGACGTCGCCGCGCCGGTGGCCGCCCCGGACGGCCACCGACCCCGACCCGATGACCAGGCGATCCGGGCGACGAGGCCACGGCCGTGCCCAAGGAGCGGACGCGGCCGGCGGAATTCTGTCCGTCCCCACGGATACAACGGGGAGACCTGCGTTCCACGGCGATGACGAGGTGTTCCCGATGTCCCGTTCCGCTCTGCCCCTGCCCTCGGCCGACGACGGCCCGCGCGTTCCCGGCATGCTGCTGGTCCGCGCCGGCCACGACGACGAGGCCTGGCAGGACGTGCTCTCCCGCATGGGCGACCTGCCCGGCCTGGTCACACCGGGCCGCGCCCGCCAGGACCACGTCACGGCTTCACAGGAGCCCATCCCCCGACGCCTGCTCGTGGTGGACGACCCCGCGTGGCGGGGTGCCACCCCCGATGAGGTGCGTGACGCCCTCGGCGGAGAGGGGAGATGGGTTCCCGATCTGGTCCTGCTCGCCACCGGCGGGACCGAGGCCGATCCCCGCCTGCGTCCGTTGCTGGCGTTCCGCGGCACCGATGGAGACCTGTTCTGGATCACGCCCCGGCAAGCCGCCCTCACCCACCTGGTGCTGCATCACCCCTACCTCCACCTCACCCTGGAGGACTTCGAGCAGTGGGCTCCCGCCGACCCCGAGGGGGAGATCGAAGGCGATGAGACCGCCGAGGAGGAGTGGGAGGCGGGGCCTTCCGGCCCCGTGGGCGCCTATCTGGAGACACGGTCCTCTCCACCGCGCTATGAGCGCCCGACCAGGCCGCTGCCTCTGCTCACGCCGGACAAGGACGGCCTGCTCGTGCGCACGGACTTCAGCGATGACGCCGCCTGGACGTCGTTCCTGAGCGCCGTACGCCACCCGGCGGAGCACGACGACGTCATCGACGACTTCGGCCACTACATCGACATCGTGGACGACCCGGCGTTCGAGGGAGCCACGCCGGAACAGGTGATGGCGTCGGTCCACCACCACACCGACCAGTCGAGTCTGGACACCGTGGTGATCGCGGACGCGGACGCCATGCGCGGCCCCGACCACTGTGCCCTGATCGTGCCGCTGCTGGATCGCATCGGGTGGAATTTCAGGCTGGTTCCCGAAGAGGTCGGGTCCCTGGTGGTCAACCTGGCCCTCAGCAACATGGACATCGAGGACTACATGGACGATGAGACCAGGGCGGCCCTCTGGTGACCACCGCGCGGCCGCGGGGGCGTGTGGGACGGGAAAGCCCCTGAAACCCGACAGGCATGCCCCGCCAGGAAACGACGTCGGGATCGCCCGTGGTCGGCGATTCCAGGCAGAGGGCGCCCGGGGCGAAGCGGTAGACGGCCACGGGAGCGTCGGTATGCCGTGGTTTGCGACCGGACTCAGGTAACCAGTATGAGTGGCTCCATGGCATTGCACTGGAAGCTCGTCATCGACGCCCACAACGCTCCCGCTCTCGCGGACTTCTGGGCCGCGGCGCTGGAGTACGAGGTCGAGGACCCTGGCGCGCTCATCGAGCGGCTGCTGGCCGCCGGCCACATCGACGCGGAGGCGGTGGCCGAGCACAACGGGCGTCGGATCTTCCGCGGCTACGCCGCCGTCCGTCACCCCGACGACCCCTATGACGAGATCAGCGGCGTCGGGCACGGCCGGCGCCTGCTCTTCCAGGAGGTGCCCGAGGACAAGCCCGGCAAGAACCGCCTGCACATCGACGTGCACGCGGGCTCCGGCGGCCTCGACGATCTGGTGGCCCGGCTGGAGTCACTGGGGGCCACCCGCGTCCGCGAGGTCGACAACGGCCCCGCTGGGCACTGGTGGATCATGCTCGACCCCGAGGGCAACGAGTTCTGCGCCGCCTAGGGCCGGGCCGCGAACGACCACGGTGAGGCGCGTGGACGTCGAAGGACGAGGAGCACCGTGGAATTCGGCGACGCTCCCTCGCCCGCCGGTCGATGGCGCGTCCTTCCAAGGCGCGGAACCGTCGGCGTCGGTGGGCGGGGCACGGCCGTGGGTGCTGTCGGCGCGGCCCAGCAGGGGCGTACCGGCGATGGGGGCGACGCCCTGAAGGCGTGCCGCCGGGCACGCGGGCGGAGGCGTGGCTCGACGGCCCGCCGGGCGCCCCATGCCCCCCGGCTTCCCGAACGCGGCCCGCCCCGGCTCTTCCGGGAGGCCCGTGACCGGGGTGCTCCTCGGCGCCCGGCCCCGCTTCGTTCCCCCCGATTCCCGGATTGACCTCAATCTAAGTTGAGGTTCTAGCGTCGTGGCCATGAGGATCAGCACCACGCTTCCCACGAACGAGGCGGGCGTCCCCGATGTCGCCATGGCACGACACCTTGAGGAGCTGGGCTACGACGCCGTGTCGATGCCCGACGTCGTCGCCGGTGACGGCACGCCGGCGTTCGACGCCACGCTCGTCCTGGCCGCCGCCGCGGCGGCCACCGACCGGATCGGGCTCGAATTCGGCGTGCTCAGCCTGCCGACGCGGCCGACGGCCTGGGTCGCCACGCAGGTACAGACACTCCAGCACCTGTCGGGTGGCCGCGTCGTCCTCGGCGTCGGGATCGGCGGCTTCCCCGACGCGCCGTTCTGGCGCGCCGTGGGCGTGCCGGTCCAGGCCCGCGGCCGCAGGACCGACGCCGCGCTCGATGTTCTGCCCGGCCTCATCAGGGGCGAGCGCGTCGTGGTCGAGGGGGCGGAGATCACGCTGGCGCCGGGCGCGCCGGTGCCGCCCATCCTGATCGGCGGTAACTCCGAGGCCGCGATGCGCCGCGCCGTACTGTACGGAGACGGCTGGGCGCCCTCCCTCATCAGTCCGGAGGATCTGGCCGCCAAGGCCGTCCGGCTACGCGAGATCGCCGACGAGCTGGGGCGCCCCGTGCCCCGTGTCTCCGTGGGCGGCCACGCGTTCCTCACGGACGATCCGGCCGCCGTCGCCTCCTTTGTCAGGTCCCTGGTCGATGTGCACGGGATGGCCCCGGACGCGGCGGCGAACATTCCGGTCACCGGAAGCCCGGCGCGGGTCGCCGAACGGCTCGCCGCCTACGCCGAGGCCGGGGCCGAATCGATCGGACTCGGACTCGACGGCGGTGACTGGCGGCGCCAGGCCGAACGCCTCTCCGAGGCCAGGCGGGCCATGACCGCTTAGCCGTCTGGTACCGCAAGACCGGGCGCACGGGTGGAGGGGGGCCGAGGGCGAGCTGCGCTTCACCTCGGCCCCCCTCCCGGGCCGGCCCGGCCAAGGCGCACGTCGGTCGGCCGTGGCGTTCCTCAGGCCGTCCCGCGGCCCCGAGCCCCGCACCGGTGTCCGCGCCGCCGCCCGCCTCCCCGATACCCTGGCCGCTCGACGCCGGGAACGGGCCCGCCCACCGTGAGAAGGGCGTCCGCCCAGCGGACGTCCATTCGCCGACGCGGTCCACCAGCGCGTCGCGCACATCGTCTCCGCCCCACCGAAGGATCCAGAGGCCGCCCCCGTGAGCATCCGTACGACGCATCGCGCTCTGCTGAGCCGTCTGCTGCCCGATGACGAAACCGACGGTCTCGTCGTACGTCAGGGGCAGTTCCACATCGTGGTCATCGGCTCAGACCGCGTCGTGTGCCTGCCCCGCACCCGGGCAGCGGCCGCCCGGTTGCCCGAGCGGGTGGCCGCACTGCGCACCCTCGCCCGCCTCGACCTCGGCTTCCGCACACCCGAGCCGCTGTCCCAGAGCGGCGCCCACGACATCGACGGGACACCGTTCCTGGTACTCGATCGCATCCCCGGGGAACCACTGGAAACCGACGCGCTCGACGATGAACGGGTGCTCGACACCGTGGCGGCGCAGTACGCCACGCTGCTGTGCAGCCTGGCCCGTGCCGGCACCGACGAGACGGTACGAGCGGTTCTCCCCCAGGCACCGGAAGACCGGTGGCGGCGGTTCGCCGAGGACGTGCGCGCGGAACTGTTCCAGCTCATGTCCGACAGCGGGCGCCTACGGGCCGAGCGGGAACTCGCGGCGCTCGACGGGCTGCCCCATGTCACCCGAGCGGTGGTGCATGGCGATCTCGGCGCCGAGAACGTCCTGTGGGAGTGGACGCACGGCCTGCCGCGCCTTTCCGGAGTACTCGACTGGGACGAGGTCGCGCTCGGGGACCCGGCCGAGGACCTCGCGGCCATCGGTGCCGGCTACGGTCGTGAGCTGCTGGGGCGGCTGCTCGCCCTGGGAGACTGGTCAGACCACGGACTCCCCGCCCGCATCACCGCGATCCGTGGCACATTCGCCCTGCAGCAGGCCCTCTCCGCCATCCGTGACGGCGACGAGGAAGAGCTCGCGGACGGCCTGGCCGACTACCGCTGAGGCGCGCCGGCACATCCGCGTCGTCGAACACTCCGTATCAGCGGCCATCCGGCGGCCCCACACGGTCATGGTGCGGCCCGTCGGTGACGTTCCAGGTCACCGCCCATACGCGGGTGCCAGCAACGACCGTGTCACCAGCCCCGGACGGGGACGGACGCGCTGATCAGCGCCGGTCGGCGCCAGGCGCGAGGGCGGTGACGCGGTTTTCGTACTCGCGGCGGGCCTTGCGCTGTGCCGGGACCGCCGGGGCGCCGCCCTGGCCGCCGGCGAAGCGGCTGGAGCAGGAGAGCAAGGCGATGAAGTTCAACACGGTGATCTTCCACAACGCCCTGGACACCGCGGAGGTCGGGCGGCAGCTGCTGGAGGAGGGATGGGAGATCGTCCCGGAAGACCTGGCGCGCATCTCGCCGTACCTGACCGAGCACATCAACCGGTTCGGCGAGTACAGCACCCACGAACCCGGTATTCAGCCCGGCGCGTACGACCCGAGAATCGACGTCGACTTCACCCCGCTGCGCGAGCAGGGCCTGACCGCCGCCGGTCTCGGTCAGGCCGCTTGACCGATCACGCGCCTTCTTGGATCGACCGGTCGGTCGACCCAGGTCCGAGCTCACCGCCGGCTGTCGCACGGGAGCGCGGCGGCGCCGGCCCCTGGTTCAATCCCTCTGCGGTGCCCGGCCGGGACCGGCGCGCAGGTGCGCACGCGTCCCCTGCGGACCGAACAGGACAAGGAGTTCGACCGCGCCGCCGTCCGCGCTGCCCAGCCAGTGGGGCAGCGCCGTGTCGAATTCAGCCGCCTCACCGGACGACAGGACCAGGTCGCGCTCACCGACCAGCAGCCGCAGCCGCCCGTTGAGCACGTACAGCCATTCGGAGCCCTCGTGGGTCTGCGGCGTCGGCACCAGCGGTTCCGGGCTCGCCGGAATGATCATCTTGAAGGCCTGGGTGCCTCCCGGCCGGCGGGACAGAGGCACGAACACCATACCGAACCGCCGGATCGGCTTCAGGTGGATACGGGGATCACCGGTACGCGGGGCGCCGACGAGGTCGTCCAGGGGGACGCCGTAGGTACGGGCCAGCGGGAGCAGCAGCTCCAGGGTCACCCGGCGTCGTCCGCTCTCCAGCCGGGACAGCGTGCTCTCCGAGACCCCGGTCACCGCCGCGAGCGCGGCCAGGGTGATGCCGCGTTCGCGGCGCAGCGCCCGCAGCCGGGGCCCCACGGAGCCGAGCGCGTCCTTCGGTTCACCGTTCACCACGCCATCTTGCAGGAACTGCAAGACGGCGTGCAATTCGCGACGGTCCGGGCAAGAGTGGGCCGCGTCCCCCGGCAACGGCAAGAACAAGGAGGGTCATCGATGAGCACCACTGATGCGGCCGCGTTCTGGAACGACCTGTACGCGAACCGCCCGGCACCCGCCGATCCGCAGCCGAACGCGACGCTCACCGAGACGGTAGCGGGCCTGCCGCCCGGCACCGCGCTGGACCTGGGGTGCGGCGATGGCGGTGACGCGCTCTGGCTCGCCCGTCAGGGGTGGCAGGTCACCGCCGTCGACGTGTCGGCCGTGGCGGTCAGGCGCCTTGCCGGACTCGCCGCCTCGTACGGCCTGGCCGGGCGCATCGCGGCCGAGCGGCACGACCTGCGCGAGACCTTCCCCGGCGGCGCGTTCGACCTCGTCTGCGCCCACTATCTGCACACCCCCTTCGACCTGGACCGGACGGCCGTGCTGCGTGCGGCCGCGCACGCCCTGCGCCCGGGCGGGCGGCTGCTGGTCGTCGACCACGGTTCGGCCGCTCCCTGGTCATGGGAGCAGGACGCCCACTTCCCGTCCCCGCAGGAGGTCGCCGCCGACATCGCCCTGGACGCGGGGACGTGGGTGGTCGAGCGTGCCGCCGCACCCCGCCGGACCGCTACCGGTCCGGGAGGGCGTACGGCCGAGGTCACCGACCACGTACTGGTCATCCACCGCGCCGGCTGAACCCGCCCGGCCCACCGAGAGAAGACACGATGCCCGCCGCCCCGTACCGGAAGCAGTGAGACCGAGGTCCTGCGCGGATTTCTCGGCTACCTGCGCGAATCGATCGCCGCAAAGGTCGAGGGCACCCCCGAACCGCAGGTCCGCACGTACAGAACGCCTTCGGGTACGAATCTGCTCGGCCTGCTCCACCATCTCACCGCCGTCGAGCGGGCCACCTTCCTCGGGGAGGAGGTCGCCGACTGGCAGGCGACCTTCGACGCCTCGCCCGCGGACAGCGTGGCCGGCGTCGTCGCCCGCTACCGGGAGACCGTCGCGCGCGCCGACGCCGTCCTGGACGGATGCACCGGCCTCGGCGCACCCGTGCCCCGCCCGCGGACGGGCGAACCCGCTCCCAGCATCCGCTGGGCCCTCGCGCACATGATCGAGGAGACCGGCCGCCACGCCGGGCACGCGGACATCCTGCGCGAACTGATCGACGGCACCACCGGACGCTGACCCCACCACCGCACCAGAGACACAGGACACATGACAATCGCAAAACGACGCTTCGACCGCCGCTCATCCCGCCTCACACGCCCCTTGGCCGCCACCGCGCTCGCCTTCGCCCTGACGACCGGTGCCACCGCCTGCGCCGCACAGGCCCCCGAAGTACCCGCGCACACCACCATCACCCACGACGACTCGGAGTTCACCGGCACCTTCCAGCACGAGTTCGCCGACGTCGAAGGCGTCCGCATGCACTACGTCAAGGGCGGCAGCGGCTCGCCGGTGGTACTGCTGCACGGCTGGCCGCAGACCTGGTACAGCTGGTGGGAGATCATGCCGGAGCTCGCCGAGCACCACACCGTCTACGCCGTCGACCTCCCCGGGCTCGGCGACAGCACTGGCTCGCCGACCGGCTACGACAAGGCCACCCTGGCACGATACGTCCACACTCTGATCGCCGAGCAGCTTGGCGTGCGTGACGCCCGGGTCGTGGGACACGACCTGGGCGCCGCGGTCGCCTTCCAGTACGCCGCCCAGTTCCCCGAGGACACCGAACTCCTCGGCTACCTCGACCTGCCGCTGCCCGGACCCGCGATGGACGGCGCCGCGTACCGCTCACTGAGCTGGCACATCGCCTTCCACTCCCAGCCCCGCGTCCCCGAGGCGGTCGTCGGGAACGACGTCCGCGACTACCTGGAACTGTTCTACCCGCAGGTCGCCTTCGAGGGATCGTCGTTCGGCGGCACCGCGCAACGGTCCCCATTCAGCGACGAGGAGATCGACGAATACGCGCGCACCTACAGCCGGCCCGAGGTGCTGAAGGGCGGCTTCGAGCTCTACCGCAGTCTCGACAAGGACGCCGCCGACACCGAGGCGGCAGCTCCGGTGGAGGTCCCGACCCTGATCATGACGGCGCAGGGGCAGCTCGAGGGGGTGCGCTCCACCGTGGAGCCGCACATGACCGACATCGTGCGGGCAGTGGATGTGCCCCGGGCGGGCCACTGGCTGGTCGAGGAGAACCCTGAATTCGTCACGGAGGAGTTGCTGCGCTTCCTCGGCCGCTCCCGATCGTAGGCCCTGTTCTCGTACAGCTGCGACGAAGGGACAGGTGAGGATCGGGTCTGCGTCCGCCGTGAAGGTCGGCGGTGCAGCGGTCGGCGTAGCGGCGGTTCCGATTCGAGGCCGGCTTATCGGACTTCCGTTGCCTGATGGTGCGTCAGGATGATGCCGCAGTAAACGCCGCATTGCGGCAGAGCCGGAGGGGCCGGGACAGTCATGACGATCGAACCAGTGACCGGTCTCAAGAACAGGGGCGCACTTCGGTTGCCGCGCGCTCGGGGCGTACCTCTGCCCGCCCCGAGCGCGTCGTACACCGCGGCGGTCGAGCGCTACCTCACCGGCGCGGGCATCGCGAAGTCCTCCGCCCGGGTCTGCCGGATCTCCCCCGCGGCGTGGGGATGGATGCTCACCGGCGAACCGGCGTCGACCGGATTCCCGAGTTCGTCCCGTAGGCATGGACGGCGGGCATCAGCCGCTCGGCGAGCACCTCCGGCGCCAGCCGGGCGGCGATGCGCGCGATCCGGTCCGGCGTCGGCGGCTCGATGAACTCCTCGCGGCGGTGCTTCAGCAACTCCTCGCGCACCCGGTCGGCGCTCCGCTGCGCGTGTGCGACCTTCGTGACCGGTCAGGCCGTCAGCTTCTCGGCGTCCTGCGCCGAGCACCCCCGGAAGCCTAAGTGCTCGCGTATCCGGGTGCGGTGGTACTCGATCGTGCTACCGGTCCACTGGTAGGAATCGAACTCGGCCGCCGGCACCTTCATCTGCCGGGCGACGAAGGCGACCACCTCGTCCGGGAACTCCGCCCGGCCCCGAGGAAACCGCCCGTGCCGCGTGTAGTGCTTCAGCGGCAGCGCGAAGCCCAGCCGCGTCCCGCCCCGCTTCCCCGCCACCAGCTCCAGCTCGTCATCGAGCACCGTCCAGTGCTCGACCAACTCGTCCATGCCCACCGGCCGCCGACTCATGACCGCACATCATGCCGGAGACTCCCAGGTCACAACCGCCGAACGGCTGAAGATCCACCCGATTTGGGGCTGGTGACACGGTCGTTAACGGCACCCGATACGGAGACGGCCACATCGGGACAGCCGTCCCGAACCGGGGCGAGGCCGGCCCGCTCGTGGATGGGGGCGGTCGCGCAGTCCGGCCACGGATCCGGGCCGGGACGCCGGCTCACCGCCGTCAGCGCTCCGGCGGCGCGCCGACCGGCCCCGCGATCCGGATTCAGCCCTCCGCCGCCCCGACCTCTGTCCGCGTGTGCGGAGCAGGCCCGTGCAACGCGAGGTAGCGGTGCAGCAGGCCGGCCCCCTCCAACATCGCCACCGCCCGTCGCGTGATCCCGTCCAGGCGCCGGGCGATCGCCGCGCGCAGGGCGTCGCTGTCGCCGGTACGGCGCAGACCGTCGAGCACGGGCCTGATCTGGTCCAGCAGGTAGCGGCTCTGCCGCAGCACGGCGATCATCCGCGCGTCGCGGATGTCGGCGGGACCGTACCTGCGATACCCCGTGGCGGCGTCACGCTCGGGGTGCAGCAGGCCGGCCTCCTCCCAGACGCGCAGCGCCGACGGCCGCACCCCGAGCAGCCTGGCGACCTCCCCCACCCGCATGTCCCGCCGTGACGGAGGGGGCGGATCGGGGAGCGCCTGCCGCGCCATCACCTCCAGCGCCTCACCCGCGGCCCGTAGCGAGCGCCGCTGCTCGTGCAGGGCGGCGTGGGCGGCGTCCACCCGTTCCACCGCCCCGGCGACGTCCCCGGCGTGGACCGCCCGCATCACCTCCCCGGCGACGATCGGCCCGTACCCCGTGACCAGTCCCCGGTAGGCGAGCAGCGCGTCGCGGTGCCGGCAGGTGTAGCGGCGGTGGTCGCCGGGGGTTCGCCGGGCGGGCGGCAGGACGCCGGCGTCCTCGTAGTTGCGGATCTGCTGGGACGAGACCCCGGCCAGCCGCGCCAGGTCGACGGGGCGCAGCTCCTCACCTTCGCGGATTTGAGGTTTCACCGTACGTTACTCCCGGGCTGTTCCCCCGACTGGGGGAAAATCCTCAACAGGCTACTTCGCCACGGAACTTGAAACCGTGGACGTCGCCCGGGTGACGCATCCCGAGCGCGCGCACACCGGTCGGGCGCGTGTCCGGTGCCGTCTCGTCCGGCCACCGGGGATGTCCCGGGGAAACGCCTCGGCGGCACGGACCGGCGGAGCCCGGTCGGATGGCGGTCGGTCCGGGGCCGCGACCGTCGGGACGGCCGGCTATCCACGGTCCGGGGCAGGACCGGCGGTATCACCCGAGGTCGGCCCGGGTTCCGTGGAGAGGATTTCGCGGGCCTGCTCGGCCGCGCGAGCCATGCTCTCACGGACGAAATCGACGAACCGGGCGATGCCCTCCAGCCGTGCGGCGGCCGGGGTACCCGGGCCCAGGATGTTGACGCCCTGCCGCGCGGTCTCCACGAGCTGGGCGTGGGCGCGGACGCTGGCGAGCATCGACTGGTACCAGACCTCGTTGTCGACGGCGTAGCGCTCGCGGCGGCCTTCGGCGCGCTCCCTGCGGACCAGGCCCTGGCTTTCGAGGAACGCGATCGCCTTGGAGATGGTCGCCGGGCTGACCTGGAGGTGCCGGACGAGTTCGCCGGCGGTCAGGCTGCCCGCGTCGGTGGTGTAGAGCGACACCAGCACCCGGGCCGTCATCTTGGGCAGGCCCGACTGCATGAAGACGGTGGTGAGGACCTCCTCGTACTCGCGTACCGCCTCGGCGTCGCGCCCCTGGACCTGCGAAGACGCCTCGTGGCCCCGGGGCGCGGTCCGCCTGCGGCGGCGGGCGCGGTGTTCGGTGGCGCGGTGGGCGATGTCGGGGCGGTAGGCGGTGGGGCCGCCGTTGCGCATCACCTCGCGCGTGACCGTCGAGGTGGGACGGTCCAGACGTCTGGCGATCTCCGCGTAGGCCAGCCCTTCGGCCAGCCCCGAGGCGATCTGCTGACGTTCCTGCTGGGTGAGCCTGCCTCCCGGCATCGCGGTCTCCTTCGTGGTGTGCGGTGGGGTCAGCATAGCGTTCGTTTTCCATTCATTGCAACGAATGACATCAAGGCTGTTGCGTTAGATTTCCGCTCATCGCAACGATTGTTGCCTATTTAGCTGGGTAAACACGGTTCAATCGCAACGAAGGCGTTGCGCTATATGTAAAAGCAACGTAGCGTTTCTCTCGTCGGAAACATCGGGCCGAAAAGGCCCGGGACACAGAAGGAGCCCACGATGCACACGTTCGACACCCCCGCCCCCATCTCGGCCGTCCTGGACATCCCCGCCGGACGCATCCAGTTCATCGCCGCCGACCGGACCGACACCACGGTCGAGGTCCTGCCCGCCGGCGCCGCCAAGGGCCGCGACGTCAAGGCCGCCGAGCAGACCACCGTCGCCTACGCCGACGGCGTCCTGCACATCCACACCGCCGAGCCCAAGAACCAGCTCTTCGGCCCCTCCGGGGCCGTCGAGGTCACCGTCCAGCTGCCCGCCGGCTCGCGCGTCGAGGCCAAGGCGTCCGCCGCCGAGCTGCGGGGCGTGGGGCGGCTCGGCGACGTCGCGTTCGAGGGCGCTCAGGGCACGGTCAAGCTCGACGAGACCGCTGACGCCCGCCTGAGCCTCCAGGACGGTGACATCCTGGTCGGACGCCTGGGCGGCCCCGCCCGGATCAGCACCCAAAAGGGCGACATCACCGTCACCGAGGCCACGCGCGGCACGGTCGAGCTGCGCACCGAGTCCGGCCAGATCTCGGTCGGCGCCGCCCGCGGGGTCTCCGCCTCCCTGGACGCGGGCACCGGCCACGGGCGCATCCACAACGCGCTCACCAACGCCGAGGGCGCGGACGCCGGTCTGAACATCCACGCGACCACCGTCTACGGCGACATCACCGCCCGCAGCATCTGACCCGCGACACAGGCCCCCACCCGACCGATTGCCCCCACCGGTTCCAAAGGAGCACACGGCCATGTCCGCCACCCTGACCACGCAGGAACGCCCGCGGTTGCACAAGACCCTCCAGGAGATCGCCGAATCCGGTTTCGTCGGGATACAGATGCGCGTGCACGACGAGCGGGGCACGTGGACCGGCAGCGCCGGGGCCGCAGAGCTGGGCGGGACCGCCAGACCGCCGACGGACGGGCGGTTCCGGATCGGCAGCAGCACCAAGACCTTCATCGCGGTCCTGATACTGCAACTGGTGGCCGAGGGCGAGATCGGGTTGGACACCCCGGTGGCGGAGCGCCTGCCCGGGTTCGGGCTGGACGGGCGGATCACGGTGCGGATGCTGCTCCAGCACACCAGCGGGGTGTTCAACCTGACCGGTGAGGTCGACGAGGACGGAACGGTCACGCCGGGGGTCCCCTGGGCGGGCCGGGAGTGGGTGGACAACCGGTTCGCGACCTACCGGCCGGAGGAACTGGTGCGGCTGGCACTGTCCAAGCCGGCGCGGTTCGAACCGGGAACGCGCTGGAGCTACTCCAACACCAACTACGTGCTGGCCCGGCTGCTGATCGAGAAGGTCACCGGCCGCCCGCTCGCCCAGGAGATGGGACGGCGGATCCTGGACCCGCTCGGGCTGTCGGGCACCGTGGTGCCGGACGCCTCACCAGAGATCCCTGGACCGCACGCCCACGCCTACTACCGGTACGAGGACGCCGGCCAGGAGAAGACGGTGGACGTCACCCGGCACAACCCCTCCTGGATCTCCAGCGGCGGGGACATGATCTCGACCACCCAGGACCTGGCCACGTTCGTCTCCGCGCTGACGGCCGGCCGGCTCCTGCCGGCCGATCTGGTGGCCGAGATGTGCGCGCCGCGCTCGACGGGGATCCCGGAGATGGGCTACGGCCTGGGGGTGTTCGTGCAGGAGATGGGCTCGAACGGCGGCACCCTCATCACCCACAACGGCGGTGTTGCGGGCTACGCGACGCTGATGTACGGCACGCCCGACGGGAGCACGATCCTGACCGCCTCGCTGAACTATGTGGACGACGCCGCGATGTCCCTGGCGGAGACGTTCCAGAAGACGACGCGAAGGCTCGTCGAGGAGGTGTTCGGCGACGGGTCGGCCGACGAGACGACGCAACCGGCGGACTGACCGCCGCCACCTACCGGGCCGGCCCGGTCGCATGGGCGCCGCCGACCGCTCATCAGAGGCCGACCCGACCGGCGCCCGCCCCTTCCCCCAGGACCCGGGCAGAACCGGGAAACACTCCCCACCGGTTCCCCGCGCCGTTCGCATGGTTTCTCGGTGGACGTGATGAAACGGCGTTCCGTTTCATCCGACCATGGATTCTCCCCCGCCGTCCCCGAAGCGCCGCGTACCGGTGCGGTGGTCGTTACCGGCAGGGACGGATTTCCATTGGAGAATGGTGGTCGACCGCGTGCGCCGCCCACTCGCCCATGCTGAAGGATTGGGACCGGTGGGGCCGCCTGGAGAAAAGGGCCGGTGATCTCGATGTCACAGCAGGAAGCGCCGGGATTCCCGAGGAGAGGGAGAGCGCGAAGAATCGCGGTGTGGTCCCTGGCCGTGTTTCTCGCCGTCATCTCCTTCCTCGCCGTCGGATATGTCAACCAGAACCTGACGTACTACGAGAAGGGGATGGAGGAGGTGACCGAAGCCGGATTCGTCGAGAAACAGATCGAGGTCGAGGGGCACTGGGCGAATTACGCGGAAGGGCCGGACAACGGCGTCCCCCTGCTCCTCATCCACGGACAGGGGGCCAAGTGGCAGGACTACATGCGGGTCCTGCCCGACCTCGCGACCACCTACCACGTGTACGCCGTCGACGTCTACGGGCACGGGAATTCGGCGAGCATCCCCGCCGAGGATTACACCAACGTCCGTATCGGGACGCTGATCGCGCGGTTCATGGAGGAGGCGATCGGAGAGCCCGCGGTCGTGTCCGGGCACTCGTCCGGCGGGCTGATCGCCACATGGATCGCCGCGAACCGGCCGGAACTCGTCCGGGGCCTGGTTCTGGAGGATCCGCCGTTCTTCTCGTCGATCATGCCCCGGGCCGAAAAGACGGCGGGCGGCGATCTCGCGAGGATCACCCACGATTTCGTCTCGCAGGAGGAGGAGTCGGACTTCCAGCGGTACTACGTCCAGCGGAGCAACTACTTCTCGTTCTTCGGCGGTCTTGAACAGGCCATCGTCGACTACTCGATCGGTTACATCGAGGACCACCCGCGCGAACCGCTGGAGATCTTCTTTCTCCCGCCGAACGTGAACATCTATTTCCAGGGGCTGGCCGTCTACGACCCCAGGTTCGGCGCCGCCTGGTACGACAACTCCTGGTACGAGGGATTCGACACCGAGGAGAACCTCGCGGCCATCACGGTCCCGACGGTGCTCATCCACGCCGACTACTGGTACGAGCACCACGGCTCCTACTACAACGAGGAGGGCGTGCTGATGGCGGCGACCGACGGTGAGGACCTGGCCCGGGTACGTTCCCTCCTCGACGGCGTGGAGGTCGTCGAGATCGACTCGGGACACCTCGTGCACTTCGAGAGGCCGGAGGAGTACACGAGGGTCCTCCTCGACTTCGCCTCCAGGGTGGCGTAAGCCTGTCGGACGGCCTCGACCGTCACCGGCCGGCGGAGCGGGACCGCTCCTCGGTGGAGGGCACCACTACCGCGGAACCCGGCCGAACGAGAGGCGAGCCCTCCTGGCCCGGTCCCGGACGATCCGCGACCTCCCCGGCGGGCGCGTGAACGCGGCACCCGCGCCCGCCGCACTGACCAGCCCGCGAGGGGGCTGTCCGTCCCTTTCGCCGGATATCCGGCCGCCGGCAGGATGTCCTCCGGGCGCGGACACGGTGGCGCGTCCGCGCGCCATCCGCCTGGTGGCCGGTCCACGCGCGTACCGTCCTGTCCCGCCCGGCGGCACCGGCGGGTCTGCGGGGAGGAAGGTCACGCGCCCCCGGCCTCGGTCAGGAACCGACTGGGCTCCTTGCGTCAGGAGACGTGCGGCCGGGCCACAGCGCGGGGAGGCCGTGCGCCGGGGCGTGCCCGAAGGGGGCGTGTCCGGTCCACGGCGGGCGCGGCCCCGGCGAGGAAACCGGTCACTCCCCCCGCTCGTCCCCCGGCTCGATCCGGCAGTCGGGGTCCGGGTAGAGGAGGGCCTCGCGGCCGTCACCGAACCACACCACGTAGGGTGGCGTCCCCTCCTCGCCCCAGACCTCGACGATCTCGCCCTCCGCGTCCCGGCCTCCCGCCACCCGAGTGGGCACGTGAATGGTGTCGCCGACGTTCGCGCGCATGCCTGCTCCCTCGCAGCCGTCCGGTCGGGCGGGGTCGCCCGACCGGTCAGCAGCATAGGGTGACCGAATGGTCGCCGCGCGTCTTCCCTGGGAGGTGGTGGACGGCCCCGGCCGGCCGATGAGGAGCGGGCGGCGGAGAGTCAGGAGAGGTCCTTGGCGAAGTGGTGCGCGGTGATGTCCATGCGTTCGCGCAGGTAGAAGCGGTGGGCCTGGTGACGTTGGACGCCGGAGTCCAGGTCGAGAACGCGGCAGCCGAGGTCGCGGGCGCGCTCCTCCAGATGGGCCAGCAGACGGTGTCCCACACCGGTCGAACGCGCCGTGTCCGCGGTCACCAGATCGTCGACGTAGAGCTTGCGCAGGGCGGCAGTGGTGTCCATGACCCGCCAGCCCGCGACCCCGACACAGACGCCGTCCAGGTAGGCGCCGGTGAACCGTAGCTCCTGGCCGTACCCCTCGGAGTAGACCCCGACGAGCAGGTCGCCGGTCAGGTGCGGTCGTAGTTGCCGGAGGACCGGCAGGAGATCGGTCGTGAGACGTCCGTCCGCGGGGGCCACGTCGACGAAATCGATGTCCGTTGTCATGATGAGGGAATGATCGCACGCCGAAAGGACGCCGCCGCGTAGACGGCCCGGCGTCCCGCGAAACGCCGGCGTGCGGGGCGGGCGCTGACGCGCGGCACGTCCGGGACCTCTTCGACGAACCCCGCCCCGCCCGTCGGATCGGCGCGTCGGGGCGCGCCCGGACACCGGACACCTCGAGGGCCCCCGCCCGGGCCGCCGGTCGTGGCGTCCCCTCCCCCCGGTGTCACGAAGCGCCGGATCCGATGAGACGGGGAACATCCCGCATTCCGGTATCAAGGACGGAGGGAATGACGGCACCTCCATACTTCCGCCCCGGAATTCACTCCAGCAACAAAAGGGAACTGATTTATCCCCGTCCCCGCCATGAACTTCGCCCCCTGGGAGCAGCGCGATCAATTCCCTTTCTCTCGACCGGACAAGCCGCTCCCTGTTCTCCGGTCCCGGCCACGTCAGGGCGATGAGCTGCCACAACGCGGCCGACCTCCCGGACATTTCCGCCTATCGCCGAAAAAGTCCTTGTCTTTTTCGGGAATCCGAGGTTAACGTTCGGGGGGCGTCGGTTGATCGTCGCCCTGGTCGGGCCTCTTGGAGGTGGACACGATGAAGATGCCCTTCTAACCCATCGCATGACGGAGAGCGGGGCCGGAAACGGCGACCCTCCGGTCCCGCGCCGGCCTTTCAGGGAGCCCCCGGCTCTCCCATAAGCACACAGGGCGCAGGCTCCCCTCCACGGAAAGCGTTCACGCGATGCTCAGGAATTCGGCGCTGGCGCGAGCCGCCGAACGAACACCGTACTGGCCGGTCCTCACCCACCCCCTGCTCCGGCGGATCCTGCCCGGCATCGGCGTGTCCGCCCTCGGCGGCGGGATGAGCTCCGTCGCGGTGAGCTGGCTGGCCATCTCCCTGGCCCCCGCCGACCAACGGGCCGTCTGGGTCACCGCGGCGGTCACCGCCTACGTCCTTCCCGGAACGCTCGGCGTGCTCGTCTTCGGGCGTCTCCTCAACGGACGCAGCGGCGCCCAGCTCGCCGGCTGGGACGCGATCCTGCGGGCCGTCGCGCTCGCGGCGATCCCCCTGCTGCACATGGCGGGGGCGCTGGACGTCCTGCTGTACGTGGTCCTGCTCGGGGTCTCCTCTCTGTTCAGCGCCTGGGGCAAGGCCGGCCGCTACACGATGCTCTCCGAGCTGCTGCCACGGGAACACCATCTCGCGGGCAACGCGGTCGTCAACGTCATGCTGGAACTGTCCACCGTGGTCGGGCCGCTCCTGGCCGCCCTGGTCATCGAGCACGGCGGCCCCGAACACGTCCTGGGCCTGGTCGCCCTGTCCTTCGCGGTCCTCGCCGCGACCTACCGGTTCGCCGTCCCCGCCGACCACCGGACGAGCAGGGTGGAGGCGGGAGCGTCCAGGAGCGAGGGGCTGCGCGCGATCGTCCGGGACCCCGCCCTGCTCGGTCTCCTCCTGCTCTCCTTCGGTTTCTTCCTGTTCTTCGGCCCCTCCACCGTGGCCATCCCGATCCACGTGGTGGAGGACCTGGGCGCCCCCGCCTCCGTCCTCGCCGGGTTCTACACCGCCTTCGGCGTCGGCGCGGTGGCCGGCGCCCTCCTCGCGGGCTACCTGCGCCGGGTGCCCCTGCTGCCCGCCACCACGGTGATCATCCTCGGCTTCGGCGGCGCGCTGGCGGGGATCGGCCTGGGACCGCCGGTCATCGTGTCCTGGGTCTGCTTCGGTCTGTGCGGTCTCTTCTGGGGGCCGTTCCCCGCGACGACGACCGCCCTGTTCCAGCGTTCGGCGGATCCCGGTTCGCTGCCGCAGGTCCTCGCCGCGCGGGGTGCGCTCACCGGGATGGCCTCTCCGCTGGGGGCCATGGCCGCGACGCCGCTGCTCATCGCCCTCGGCGCCCAAGGGGTACTGCTCGTCTCCGGTCTGACGCTCCTCGGCCTGGGGGTCACGGCGCTCACGTGGGCGGCCCTGACCCGGACCGGACGCGCCCCCTCCACCGATCCGGCCCGCCGGGAACGCTGACCCCTCGGCCCCGCCCCGAGTCCCATCCCCGTCCCGACCGTGGAGGCGCCGTCGTGACAACGCTGCTCATCGCCAACTTCCCCGAGGAGATCGTCGGCGACCTCACCCGGGTGTCGCCGGAACGCCTGCGGGCCTTCGGGCAGGGTGCCCACCGCCTGCTGTGGTACGCGCGCACCGGCGACGTCCTCGTCCTGCCCTCACGGCCCGATCCGGTCTACCTCGACTACGTGACCACGGTGACCGACACCGACCCGGAGACACTGCGCGTCCTGGTCCCCCCGCCCGGCTCGCTCGGCCCCGACGTACTCAGCGCCGACCGCCTGTACGCGCCCTCCTTCCGGGCGGAACTCGCCTCGGTGCTCGCCGACCGTCCGGCGCGGCGGGTGGTGTGCTTCTACACCGACCTGGCCGTCACCGACCTGGCCTCGGCGCTGGGTTTCGAGGCCGCAGTCCCCGGCCACGCCTTCAGCTCCCACGAGGGCGACGCGCTGGCCAACAACAAGGCGGTGTTCCGCGCGGTCGCCGCCGCGGCGGGGGTCCCCGTGGCCCCCGGCGTCTCCACCGACCGGCGCGAACGCGCGGAGACGGCGATCAGGACGCTCCTGGACTCCGGCCACCCCGTCATGGTGAAACAGCAGGTGGCGGCCGGTGGCCTGGGCAACGAGATCCTCAGCCGCGACGGCCGGGTCCGGGCGGCCGGGGCCCTGGAGGTCGTCACGCTGCCCGACGACGAGTCCCTGCGCGACTACCTGGACCGCCGCTGGGAGTGGCTGACCGGCCACCGGGGTCACCGGGTCGTCATCGAGCGCTACCTCACCGACGCGGTGACCGTCTACGCCGAGTTCGAGGTCGACGACAATGGCTGCGAACTGCGGGGCACCGGCGAGATCCTGATGGAGCCCGTCGCCGCCGGCGAGGTGATCCCGCCCGTCTCGATCACCCGGGACGAGGAGGCGCGCCTGGTCGAGCAGGCCCGCCGGCTGTGCGACGCCTTCCGGGCCATGGGCTACCGCAGCAACCTGTGCGCCGACGCCATCCGCACCCCCGCCGGGGAGCTGTTCTTCAGCGAGGTCAACGGCAGGGTCACCGCGTCCACCCAGATCCACGTGAACGTGATCGGCCGCGTCGTCGGCGAATACCACCGCCGACGTCGGATCTTCCTGGAACGCGCCGCCCACTGGGAGGTGACCTCCCTGCCCGCCGCGCTCGCGGCGCTCGCCGAGGAAGGGATCGCCTACGACCCCTCCTCGCGGACGGGGGTGCTGATCACCGCCGACTACGCGGCCAGTCGCGGCCGGGTCACCTACTGTGTCGTGGCCAAGGACCTGGAAACCGCCCGGGCCTACGAGAAGCGCGTCTCCGCCCTGTCCCCCTGACCCCATCCCAGCCGGCACGTCACGACGGGAAGCAGCATGTCCGCCCCAGGTTCCCTCTCCTCCCCACGACCTCCGGCCGCCGCCGCGGCCCCACGTCCCGCGGTCCACTCGTGGGACGAGTTCACCACGTTGCGCGAGGTGATCGTCGGTGACGCCACCCATTCGCGCATCCCCGACCAGCGCGACCCCTCGGCCTGGCTCAACTGCTATCCCGACCTCGGCCCCGCCGAGCTGGAACGCATCGAGACCGGCCTGTTCCCGGCACGGGTCATCGAGGAGTCCAACGAGGACCTGGAGGAGCTGGCGGCGGCGCTGCGCGGGCTCGGGGTCACCGTGCACCGGCCACCGGCGGTCGACCACGCGGACGAGTACGGCGCGCCGGGGTGGCGCTCGCGCGGGCGCAGCTCCTACTGTCCCCGCGACCTCGCCCTGGTCGTGGGGACGACCATCATCGAGACCCCCAGCCCCATGCGGGCCCGCTACAACGAGCTGTTCGGGCTCCGCGACCTGTTCCAGGACTACCTGCTGCGCGGAGCGCACTGGCTGGCGGCGCCCAAGCCCCGGCTCCGTGACGAGCTTTACGAGTACGACGAGCGGGGAAGGCCCGTGCTGGGCGAGGCCGAGCCGGCCTTCGAGGCGGCCAACTGTCTGCGGCTGGGGCGTGACGTCTTCTACCAGGTCTCGCGCAGCGGCAACCGGATGGGGTTCCGCTGGCTGGAGTCCACGTTGCGCCTGCTGGGCGAGATCCGGCTGCACCCGCTGGTGGGCCTCTACGAGGGGACCCACATCGACAGCACGATCGCGCTGCTGCGTCCCGGGCTGGTCCTCCTCAACCCCCGAACGGGTCACCCCCGAGACCGTTCCGGCCCCGCTGCGCGGCTGGGACGTCATCTGGTGTCCGCCGATGCGCACCGGGCCGACGGCGCTGCCGCACACCCTGAGCACCCCGTGGGTCGGGATGAACCTGCTCATGGTCGATCCGCGGGCCGCCGTGGTCGACGCCGACCAGACCGAGCTGATCGCGGCCCTGGAACGGCATGGGATCGACGTCCTGCCGCACCGGCTGCGGCACGCGCGTGTCCTGGGCGGGGGATTCCACTGCGTCACCCTCGACACCGTCCGGGACGGAGGGGCGGAGGACTACCTGGACGGGGCCTGAGCCGTGCCCGTCCGGTTCCGCGCGGGTCCGGGGAACACCCCGGTGAGGACCCCGCGGTCGGTGCCGTCCCCTCTCCGCCCGGCGGGACGACCCATCGGACGGAAAGGGGAGGCACAACGCTCAGTGCATCCCGAGCCGGGCGATCGGCTCGACGAGCTCCCGCTCCTCGTAGGCCAGGTGCGACAGCAGGGTGTCGGTGAGCAGGTCCACCGCGGCGCGGAGTTCGGCCATGCCGTCCGGCCTGGACACGAAGGCCACCAGCGCCCGGTCGACCCCTTCGAGCACGTCGTGGATGGCCCGGTGCTCCTCCTCCAGCCGGTCGATCACCGGGGCGAGGCGGGGGTCGCGACGCCGCAGGTGGGGGAACATCGACTGGTCCTCGATCGTGTGGTGGGTGGTGACGACCCGGCAGTAGGACTCGCAGTAGGTGCCCAGCGTCCAGTTGTTCTGGCGCATGGTCATCGTGTTGATGTGCGAACGCGCGGTGCCGACGTCCATCGCCCCGGCGGCCACCTGGTCGATGAGGTCGTGGATCTGGGCGAGTTCGGCGCGCAGCGCGTCGTGGACGTCGACCAGGTGCTGTCCGGCGGCCTGCTCGCGCGCGGTGTAGGTGCGCTCGGGGTCCGGCGCCGGCCCGGTGGGCCGGGTCGACTCGTCCCACACCCGCCTGTCACTGCGGCGGACGCCGTCGTCCGGCGTGGGGAGGACGGCGAAGGGGCCGCGCGCCTCGCCGGTCCGGGTGACCGACGCGGCCCTGGGCCGGGAGGCGGCCGCGGGGGCGGAGGGGGAGCGTTCGGCGGTCACCAGCTCGCGTACGGCCGGGGCCACCTCGGCGGCGAAGCGGCGCAGGTCGTCCGGGTCATCGCTGCCGAGGATGAACACGCTCACGCCCTCGTCCAGGGCCAGTTCGGCGAGCTCCTCGACCCACTGCCCGACCGGGCCGTCCAGCGGGCCGCGCGAGGCCGGGTCGAAGCGGCCGGTGATGTTGAGCAGCCGGCGCACCCGCGAGGGGGACCGGCCCGCCTCCTGCGCGGCCTCGTCGACGATCGTGTTGCCGGCGGTGAGGTCGCCGGGTTTCAGGTAGGGCATCGACGGCAGCCAGCCGTCGGCCGCGCGCCCGGTCAGGGCCAGCATGCGCGGCTTGTAGGCGCCGAGCCAGATCTCGGCGCGGTGGGCCGGCGCCGGGCCGCGCTTGGCGCCCCACACCCGGTGGAACTCGCCGTCGACGCGGACGCCGCCGCGCGCCTGGACGTCCCACATCTGTCGGATGACGTCGATGGCCTCCTCCAGGGAACGCACGGCCTGCCCGCCGGTGAGCCGGCGTCCGCCCATGGCCTCGATCGCGTCCCAGAACCCTCCGGCGCCCAGGCCGAGTTCCACCCGGCCGCCGCTGAGCAGGTCCAGGCTGGCCACGCTGCGGGCCAGCACCGCCGGTGGCCGCAGCGGCAGGTTGGTGACGTTGGCGGCCAGGCGCACACGCTGGGTGCGGGCCGCGACGTAGCTCAACAGGGTCCAGGTGTCGAGGAAGGCCGGCTGGTAGGGGTGGTCCTGGAAACTCACCAGGTCCAGTCCGACCTGTTCGGAGAGGACGGCGAGGTCGACCGTCCGTGCGGGGTCGGCGTTGGCCGGGGTGATGAAGGCCCCGAAGGACAGCGGGTGGCCGTAGTCCGTCATCGCCGGTCGCTCCTGGGCGTGTGCGCGGTCATCGTCGTCTCCTGTGATCGGTCCGGGCGGGCCTCATCGTGGGAACCGCCGGCTCCAATATGTTCTGTTTGACAGAATATCTGCCGCCTCCAATATCTGTGACATGGCCTAGCATTGGGGCATGACGGACGGGCACAGGGACGGCGGCCACCCCGGGCGACTCGACGACGACCTCGGGTGGATGCTGGGCGTCCTTTTCCGCGCCTACGCCAAGGCCGCCGAGCACGCCCTCCACGATCTGCCGGGCGGCCCCCGCGGCTACCAGGTCCTCACCGCCGCCGTCGCCGAACCTCCCCGCAACCAGGGGGCCATCTCCGAGGAACTGGGGGTCGACCGGACCGTCCTCACCTACCTCATCGACGATCTCGCGGAGCGCGGCCTGGTGACCCGCCGCCCCGATCCGGCCGATCGGCGTAGCCGGCTGATCGTCGCCACCGACGAGGGCGCAGCGGTGTGGCGGCGGTGCCGGGAGGAGCTCCGGCACGTCGAGGCGCACCTGCTCGGCCCGCTCGACCCCGCGAACGCCACGGCGTTCCGCTCGTCGCTGCGGCGGCTCGCCTGTGAGGCGCAGACCCGCGACCCGCTCCGTGACCTGTGTACGGTGGTGCGCCAGGCACGCTCCCAGGAGGACGGGAACGCGTTCCCCGACGGAGAGGACCGGTCCAGGACCGGCCCCCCGAAGAGGTAGGACCTTCCGCTCCCCCGGCGGCGGCCGGCGCGCACGGAGCCGGGCGACGCGCCCCGGTCCCGCGGGATGATGTCAGAACATCGGGCGCTTCCGAGGGCGGTGTTCCGCCACGGCGCCGCTGTCAGGGTGCTGGGGGCGCGCCCCCTGCTCTCCGGCCCGGCCTCGCCGGAGGATCGCCGCCACGCCCCGCCCGCCGTCAGGGCGGGGAGTCCGGCCGTGCCGCCGCAATCGCGGGCCGTCTCGGCGGCGTCCACACGCCCCTGGCACAAGCTCGGCGAGAGGCCCGGTGGGACCGGCGGCCCCGCCGCTCAGACCTGTCCGCCACCCCTTACCCCGGGCTCACGACTATGGCCGCGGTCGCACCGGGGTGTGGGTTCAGGCGACAGGGGCCAGCGCCGCAAAAAACGGTTGAGCCCTTCCTCCGCGTTCCCGTAGGTTGCCCAAGACCCCGTCGCAGTGAGAACAGAGGACCAACCGCGTGACCCCGCCTGCTCTTCGGATCTGACACCTTCTCTCGCTCACTTCAAGCCGACCTTTCTTCCGTCGGCGCCGCCGGGCCGCCCATACGCGCCCGGTCCCACAGCGTTTGAGGCCGCGCTCGATCGGCTTCGTGTCAGGTCTAGAGAGATCATGTCCTCACAACCTCATACTGTGCTGCCCTGGGTCATCCGCCGGACCAGGCTGCCCCTGCTGTCGATGCGGTGCCTGGACTGCCGCTCGGAGACGGCCACCACCGGCGCGGGCAGGTTCCGCGTCAACGCCAACGGCAGACGGCTGGACGTGTGGCTGCTGGTTCGCTGCGTGTCCTGTGATCGGACGAGCAAGCTCACCGTGTACGAGCGAGCGCCGGTCAGGTCCGTCGACCCGGCCGAGCTCGACGGCTACCGGGCCAACGATCCGGAATTGGTGGCGTCCAGGCTGGTGGATCCGCTGCTCGCCCGGCGCAACCGCTTCACCCTGGACTGGAAGGGGGCCTGGCGGCTGGACACCCCGTCGGTGCGGCTCGACGAGGCGTGGCCGGTCCGGATAAAGGTCGTCTTCGCGGATCCGGTGCCGGTGCGTCCGGAGCGGCTCATCGCGCAGGGACTCGGCCTCAGCAGGAACGAGGTGCTGCGCCGGATCAAGTGCGACGTCTCGCTGCGCCGTCCGACGAGCGTGGGGTTCGCCTTCACCGTGCTGGCCGAGGGCTAGCGGGAGGGAGGCCGGCGGCGGTCCTCGCCCAGGCCGAGGACCGCCGCATCCGCCTGAAGCCGATCCGACCGACGGTTCGGCGTAGTCGTCGTCCCGCTGTCGCGGCGTCCGGGCGGAACGGCGGAGGCGCCGCGAAACCGCGGATCTCCCGGCGCCACGTGGATGTGCTGCTTGAGCGGTGGCGCGCGGACGAGGGAGTGGGCTCAGACCTGCTTCCGGTCCGTTCCAGTGGAGGCCGGACGGCAGGCCGCCGGAGGAGGTCGGGGTCATCGTCCGGAGGGTGCTGCACTCCAGCTCCCTGGCCCACCGCCGTCGCCGGGGCGGTGCTCCCCCTGGCGCGCCGCCCCGTGCGTCCGGCAGGCGGCCCGCCCCCGGTGCGCTGTCCCGCACCCCCGCCGTGCCCCTCGCCCTGCTCCAGACGGCCGTATCTTCCCCATGTACCGCATCACTGGCGCCGCAGAGCCGACGGAAGAACTCGCCTGAGGACGGCGCTCAGCCTCCTTCGAGTTCCCGGCGCACGGTAGCGGCGATGCGGGTGAGTGCGGTCCCGAGGTGGCGGCGCTGAGCGGCGCTGAGCGGATCGAACACGAGCCGCTTCACCTGCGCGACGTGTTCCGGTGCGCTCTCGGCGAGCTTCTGCCGGCCGGCGCCGGTCAGGGTGGCGAGGGTGTATCGACCGTCGCCGGGGTCGGGGCGGCGGACGACCCAGTCACGGGCTTCGAACCGGTCCATCACCTTCGACAGGCGGGGCAGGGTGCTGTCGCAGACCCGGGCCAGGTCGCTGAGCCGCATGGTGGCCTCGTCGGCCATGGACAACCGCGCCAAGACCCCGTACTCGAAGTTGGAGATACCTGCCTCTCGCTGCAGCTGGCGGTCGAGGGCCGCTGGGAGGGCGATGACGACCGTGAGCAGCGCCTGCCACAGCTCCTGCTGGTCGTCGTCGAGCCAGGGTTGAGTGTCCATGAGCTTCATCATACTTGCCCGGGCAACTCGCATCACTTGCCCAGGCAACTCTTAATGGGCTACCTTTCACTTGCCTCGGCAAGTAAAAATACTTGCTGAGGCAAGTGAAGGAGCTGGTTTTGACGACCACCACGAGCAGTCCGAATTCCCCCTTTCCGGCGCGCGCACCAGCCGCGGCCTACGACGACCTCCTTGCCCGGGTCCTGCCACAGGCGCGCGAGCAGCGGGTGTGGGACCCCTCCGACGGGCCCCTGCCCAGCCTCTTCGTCAGCCACGGCGCGCCGTTCACCCTCGACGATCCGCAGTGGCTCGGCGACCTCTTCGACTGGGCCCGGTCGATGCCCAAACCCCGGGCCATCGTCGTCGTCTCGGCCCACTGGGAACAGGCGCCGGTCGCGATATCCGGAGCCGCGGCCGGCGTCCCGCTCTACTACGACTTCAGCGGCTTCCACCCCCGCTACAAGACCCTTCCCTACGCGACCCCGGACGCCACCGACCTGGCTCGGCGACTCACGGGCCTGCTGGGCCCGACACCGGTGCACGAGTTCGCCGACCGCGGCCTCGACCACGGGGCCTTCATCCCGCTCATGGCCATGTATCCCGCCGCCGACGTCCCGGTCGTGCAGTTATCGATGCCCAGCCTGGACCCCAGCGCTCTGCTCGGGCTCGGAACACGCCTGCGGCCCCTGCGCGAAGAAGGCATCCTCGTCCTCGGCTCGGGCTTCATGACGCACAGCTTCACCGTCTTCCGCAGGCCGGAGCTCGCCGCCGCCACCGCGGCCTTCGACGAATGGGCCGTTGACGCCCTCTCCCGGGGCGACGCCGATGCCCTCATCGACTACCGCACCAAGGCACCCGACGCCGCGGTCGCCCATCCGACGGCCGACCATTTCGTCCCGCTGCTGTTCACCGTCGGCGCCGCCGATGACCCCGGCAGCGCCGTGAGCGCCATCGACCGCATGGTGATGGGCAACTCCATCCGGTCGGTGCAACTGACCTGAGCGCCTCGACGCGCTTCAGCTTCGCGCCTGTTCGCCCATCCCTCGGCGACGACATCAATACACCCTGGAGGAAAGTTCATGAAGGCAATCCGTTTCCACGAGTTCGGCGGCAGCGAGGTCCTGCGCTACGAGGACGTCGACCGTCCGGTCCCCGGCACCGGGCAGGTGCTGGTGCGGGTGGCGGCCACGTCGTTCAATCCGGTCGACGACCACATCCGCGCCGGCGCCCTGGCCGAGATGATGCCGATCACTCTTCCGTACGTGACGGGGATCGACCTGGCGGGCACCGTCGTTGAACTCGGCGCGGAGGTGACGGGCCTGGACGTCGGCGACCGAGTCGTGGCGATGCTGCCCCTCGACTCCGCCGGCGGGGCCGCCGAGTACGCACTCGCCCCGGCCGAGTCCCTGGCCCCGGCACCTCAGACGATCGAGCTGGTCGACGCCGCGGCACTGCCGCTGACCGGCCTGGCGGCCTGGCAGACGGCCTTCGAACTCGCCGAGCTGAAGCCCGGTCAGACCGTCCTGGTCAACGGGGCGGGGGGTGCGGTGGGCAGCCTCGTGGTGCAGCTCGCGGTCGACGCGGGAGCGCATGTGACCGCGGTGGACGCGCCGCAGCACGCCGACCGCCTTCGGGGCTACGGCGCGGACCGGGTCGTCGGCCCCCTCGACCTCGCCGCGGGCCCGGCCGCCGTGGGCGGTCCGTTCCAGGTCGTGGTGAACCATGTGCGCCTCTCCCCGGAGGAACTCGCCCAGCTGACGAACTACGTCGCCGACGGCGGGGTCGCCGCCAGCACGGCCGGCCCGATTCCCGAGAACCCCGACCGGAAGGTGCGCAGCGCGAGCCTGTGGGTCCGCAGTGACGGAGCCCAGCTGACCGATCTCGTCGCCAAGGTGGATGCCGGCAGGATCCGGCTCCACGTCGCCGCTCACCGCCCATTGGGCGAGCTGGCCGCCGTGCACGAGGAGGCCGCCGCCGGGCGGCTGCCCGGCAAGACCGTCGTGCTCGTCGACTGATCCCCCTGACCGCGCCCGACCGGGCCTCCGGCCGATCGCTCTCCCACCGGTGGGCGGTCCGGAGGTTCGGCGCGGCGGCCGCACCCGCGGCCCGCACCGGCCTCCGGGTCGGGCCCGTTCCTTTCAGCAGCCCGGCGCTGTGGCACAGGGCTCACGATGGGCGGTGGCACACGAGACCGCTTTGCCGCCGGACCTACTGCACCGGGTCCATGGGCGGGGCGGTGGAGTACGTGCACTGAGCCACCGCCCGCCGTCCCGGCTGCTGTCCGGGCGCGCCCCGGGTCTGGTGCTTCCGTCCGACCGGCGTCGGGCAGAGGGACCGCGTGCTGGCCGGCGCCGCCCCGGCGAGCGGGCGGGGCCGGTCGTCCTCCCCCCGGCGGAGTGGTGTTCAAGCAGGTCGGCATCGCCCACGACCCGCACACGGACAGATGGACGCTGCACCGGCTGCGCCATTCCGCGCTCACCCGCCTCGCAGCGGCCGGGCCCCGGCGACGTCGCGCCACGTCCGTCTGTCGCCTTGGGCAGGCACGTCCGCCTGGGCGAGGAGACCGCGGCGCGCATCACCGCCGAGCACGCTCCCTCCCGCCGCCGGGTCGCCGTCCCAGGCGGGGGCGCCCCAGCGCGGTGGCGGCCGGATGCGGGTCCCTGGAACTCGGCACGTTCCGGATGCCGAGAACGTGGCGCCGGCTCCGCCCCAGGGACACCAGCGGCCACGACAGGCCGCTCGACGGGGAAGGAGCACCACCATGACGATTCAACGGATGGACAACGTCGGCATTGTCGTCGCCGACCTTGAGGCTGCTATCGCGTTCTTCGTGGAACTCGGCATGGAACTGGAGGGCGAAGCGCGGATCGAGGGCCTCTGGGCGGACCGCACCGTCGGACTCGACGGCGTCCGCTGTGACATCGCGATGTTGCGGACCCCGGACGGACACGGCCGAATCGAACTGGCGAAATACCTCGCCCCCGCGGCGATCGGCGCCGGTTCGCATAACCCGCCCCACAACACGCTGGGCATGCATCGCGTCATGTTCGCCGTCCACGACATCGAGGACGTCGTTGCCCGCCTGCGCACTCACGGCGCCGAACTCGTCGGTGAGCTGGCCCAGTACGAGGACAGCTACCGGCTCTGCTACGTCCGCGGCCCCGAGGGGATCATCGTCGCGCTGGCCGAGCAGCTCAGCTGACAGCTCCTCGCGGCCGACCAGAAAGGTTCGCCGTACAGACCAGGAAAACGACAGGAAGAGGCGTACTCGGCCGGGCGGGCCGGATCGGCGGCACCGAGCTGCTCGGCGAGGGAGCCGACCGCCTCCTCGGGGACCGCGGTGCGCGGCTGGAGCGCGAAGCGCGGCCGATTCGCGTCGCGGTGCTTGGGGCGATCAGCTCCCTGTCGGCGTCGTCGAGGACGAAGAGGTCCAGTCGGCCCGCGGTAGCGGCTCGCCCGGCGTTTCCCCTTCTGCCGGCCCTCCGGGAGATCCCGACCCACCCGGCCCGCCTGGACGAGCTGGTCTCCGACGTGGGCATCCCGCACGGTTGCCTGGTCGGCAACACCACCGCCGAGCTCGTCCCCCATGACAGCGAGGCGACGGAGATCGTCACCCGCTCCTACCGGCGCTTCACCGACATCGTCGCCGACGCCCTTCGCCGCGCCCAGGCCGCTGGAGAAGTCACCGACACCGCCACCCCCGAGGCTCAGGCCCGGCTCCTGCTCTACCTCGTCCAAGGCCTCTCACCCGGCTCCAGGGCCGGTCTCGACAGGACGGCGGCTCTGGCCGCGATCGACACCGCGATCGACGCGCTACGGGCGTGACCGGGACCATCGCCGCCGGCGCTTCACGACATGGGGGCGGCCGCAGATCTTCGGCCCGCCTACGGTGCCCCCTCCAGGCGAGGGCGCGCTCAACGGCGATGTGGTCGGAGGAGTGCCGGTGATGGCCACAGCCTGACATCCTCGACCTGGGAATATGGCGAGACGTCCTCCGCCAAGGGCCTACCGGTTCCGCCTTCGGGGAAGCCGGACGCCACCTTGCGGGTCCCGCGGACAACGGGTGCGCCACGGACACTCTCGCGTCGTTCCCGGCGTGGCCGGAATCCGTCTGGGGACGGACCCGGCGGCCGGCTTCCGCTGACGCTGCCGTCCCCCGAGCCCCGCACCGGGCACGTGATGGTGCCCGTGGTCCTCTCGTGAGGGCTCCCTCTGGGGAAAGGGCGAGGTCCCGTCGGTGAATCCCGTATTCGGCACCCGGACGGGAGAGGTCCCGCGCGTCGGCGGACGGACGGCCGGGGGCCGAGAGCGTTCCGCTCTCGGCCCCCGGCGCGTTCGGTCAGCGGCGCGGTCGACGCGCGACGGCGCCACGGCGCCGCCCCGCCCGCGGGGCCGCGACGGGCAGGCGGACCGGTACGCCCGAGGGTTCGCGTGCCCCGGTCACCCTGCTCAGCTCCGGATCCTCGTCATCGGCCCTCAGCGTGTGCGGTTCGATCCGGGCCCGGCTCATCAGCCGGGTCATGTCGCGCCGCTGGGTGGGCAGCACGAGGGTGACCACGCTTCCGGACTCCCCGGCCCGGGCGGTGCGCCCGCCCCGATGCAGGTAGTCCTTGTGGTCGGTGGGCGGATCGATGTTGACCACCAGGTCCAGGCCGTCCACGTGGATGCCGCGCGCCGCCACGTTGGTGGCGATCAGCGCGGTGACGTCCCCCCGCTTGAACTGGTCGAGAGTGCGCGTGCGCTGCGGTTGGCTTCGGCCGCCGTGCAGGGGCGCGGCGAGGACACCGTTGGCCAGCAGGTGCTCGGCCATGCGGTCCACGGCGCGCTTGGTGTCGAGGAACATGATCACCCGGCCGTCAC
Source organism: Marinactinospora endophytica (assembly GCF_054780875.1). Lineage (NCBI taxonomy): Bacteria > Bacillati > Actinomycetota > Actinomycetes > Streptosporangiales > Nocardiopsidaceae > Marinactinospora > Marinactinospora endophytica. The sequence continues at coordinate 268,121 of NZ_BAAGVM010000005.1, forward strand.
GGGCCGCGATCCGGGTCGCGACGTCCCTCTTGTGCGTCTGCGTCACGTGGACGACATGGTGTTCCATGGTGGAGACCGCGCCCTCGGACCGGTCGACCGAGTGGACCACCGGGTCGCTCAGGAAGCGGCGGACCAACGCGTCGACGTTGCGGTCGAGGGTCGCCGAGAACAGCATGCGCCGGCCGCCGGCCGGAATCTGCCGGAGGATCGCGGTCACCTGCGGCATGAATCCCATGTCGGTCATCTGGTCGGCCTCGTCCAGGACGGCGCACTCCACCCGGTCCACGACGCAGTCGCCGCGTTCCATCAGGTCGCGCAGGCGTCCCGGGGTGGCCACGACCAGGTGGACGCCTTCGCTCAGGACGCGCGCTTGACGGCCGATGGGCATGCCACCCACGACCGTCGCCGTGCGCGCCCCCACCGAGCGCGCGTAGGGAGCCAACGACTCGGTCACCTGCTGGGCCAGCTCCCGGGTGGGGGCGAGTACCAGGGCCAAGGGCCGTCGGGGCTGGGCGTCGCGCCCCTCCAGCCGGGCGAGCAGGGCCAGCCCGAAGGCCAGGGTCTTGCCCGACCCGGTTCGACTGCGGCCCAGCACGTCGCGCCCGGCCAGGGAGTTGGGCAGGGTCGCCGCCTGGATCGCGGACGGGACGGTCAGGCCGTGGCGGGCCAGGGTCCGCTTCAACGGCGCGGGCATGTCCAGCGCCTCGAAGGAGTCCACCGGCGGAAGCGCCGGGGTGGCGGTGTCCGGGAGGGCGAACTCACCGGAGGGACCCGCCCCGCCTCGGGGACGCTCCGGGGTGCGGGGGCGCTGCCGGCCGTCCCCTCGGGAGGGCCGGCCACGGCTCGTGCCAGTGCGGTGTGGATGACTCATGTGGGGCCTTTCGCCAACGGCGTTCGCCGGGCGTGAGGCCGTGCGACCTCGCGGAGAGAACCGGGTACGCCGAAAAAGTGATGGGGTGACCGCGTTTCGACGCGAGAAATCCCGGGAGTGGTGGACGCCGGTGCCGGCCGGAGAACGACGGCTGCAGAATCCGGCGGAGAAAAAGAGAAAAGCGGCGGGGCCGGCGCCCAGAGGGCGGGCCCCTGCCGCTGGAGGAGCGTCGGCTCCCCTAGATCAGGGTGATGTTCTCGGCCTGGGGCCCCTTGGCCCCCGCGACGGCGTCGAACTGCACGGCCTGGCCCTCGGCCAGCTCGCGATAGCCCGTGGCCTGGATGTTCGAGTAGTGGGCGAAGACGTCGGGGCCGCCGCCGTCCTGCTCGATGAAGCCGAAGCCCTTGCTGCCGTTGAACCACTTGACCGTACCGGTCGCCATATGGATGCCTCTCGTTCGGAACATAAAGAAAACCGCGGATGACGATTTTCCGGTCACCGCGGTGATCGCCCGAAGAGATGGAAATTCAGCGGGTATCACGACTGCAACTTCCTCGAACCTAACACATGAAAGTCCTCCTGTCCCGAAAAACCGGTGTGGTGAAAGACATCGGTGTGTTCGGTATCGAAACGGGGGGAGAAAACGTTGGCCTCGGGGAGATCCTCCCGGACCGCCACACGGTCGGACGCGTCACCGGCTCGACCCGACCGCTTCCGCGAAGGCGGCGGTGCCTCTGTCGTCACCGGGACGGACTCGTCCGGGGATACGGCCTCGGACGGGAGGAGCGCGGCCCGCGCGAGGCGGGGCGCCGGGCATGGCACCCTTGTTCCTGTTCCTCCGGGACGGCCCCGGACGGACGCCGCCGGCCGAGGGGCCTCCCCGGTGACGGGGATGGGTGTCATGGAGGTGCCCCAGTGGGTGAGGAGCGCATGCAGATCGGCGAGGTCGCCGAACGGACCGGGCTGTCGCTGCGGACGATCCGCTACTACGGCGAGGTGGGACTGGTGGAACCGTCCGCCCGCTCCAAGGGCGGGTTCCGTCTCTACACCACCTCCGATGTCGAGCGGCTGCTGCTCATCAAGCGCATGAAGCCCCTGGAGTTCAGCCTGGAGGAGATGCGCGACCTGCTGGCCACCCTCGACGAGCTGGCGGCGGGAGACGTCGACGAGTCCCGGCACGCCGAGTTGCTGGCCCGGCTGGACGTGTTCGCCCAGGCCACCGAGGAGCGGTGCCGGGTGCTGCGCGAGCGGATCGCGATGGCCGAGGAGTTCGGCGGTCGGTTGCAGGCCCAGCGCGCCAAGTACGAGCACCCGTCCGGCTGAGGGGCTCCCCCGGCCGTCGGGGGCCGCCGCTGCGGCCCGGCCGGACCCGCCAGCGCGACCGTGACGACCGTCTCACGACTCCGGCCGCAACTCTACCCTTACGTAAGAGTAGAGTTGCGGGTCGATGGCCCGTGGAAGCGCCACGGCGCCTCTCCGGTGCTCCCCTCCTGAACGCCCCCTCCGGGATCAGGGCCGCGGCAGCGTCGCCGCACCACCGGGAGGTCCACGCCCGCCGCTCCACCTCACAGGACGGTGCCCACCGGCCCTCGTCCCCGACGTTTCGCGGTCCGAAAGAGCGGGCCGCCCGGCATGAGATCGGACCCATGAGCTCACCCGCGGCGCCCACACGCCGACGTTTCTCCCTCCCGCCCCTCCCCTCCCCGGCGACGCTGCGCACCGAGGTGCTGGCCGGCCTGGTGGTGGCCCTCGCCCTGATCCCCGAGGCGATCTCCTTCTCGATCATCGCCGGGGTCGACCCGAGCGTGGGGCTGTTCGCCTCCTTCACCATGGCCGTGGTCATCTCCGTCGTCGGCGGGCGAAGGGCGATGATCTCGGCGGCCACCGGCGCGATCGCGCTGGTCGTGGCGCCGTTGTCCATCAACCACGGCCTGGGCCATCTCGTCGCCGCCGTCATCCTGGGCGGCGTCTTCCAGGTGGTGCTGGGCGCGCTGGGGGTGGCCCGGCTGATGCGGTTCGTCCCCCGGTCGGTGATGGTGGGCTTCGTCAACGCCCTGGCCATCCTCATCTTCATGGCCCAGGTGCCCGAGCTGCGCGACGTTCCCTGGATCGTCTACCCGCTGGTCGTGGCGGCGCTGGTCATCATGGTCCTGTTCCCGAGGCTGACCCGGGTGGTGCCCGCCCCGCTGGTGTCCATCGTCGCGCTGACCGCGCTGACCATCGGTGCCGGGCTCGCGGTGCCCACCGTGGGCGACAAGGGCGAACTGCCCTCCTCCCTACCGGTGCCCGGCATCCCCGATGTGCCGTTCACCCTGGACACCCTCACCCTCGTCGCTCCCTACGCGCTGGCCTTCGCGCTGGTGGGGCTGATGGAGTCGCTGATGACGGCCAAGCTCGTCGACGACATCACCGACACCCTCTCCAACAAGACGCGCGAGTCCATCGGCCAGGGCGTCGCCAACATCGTCACCGGCCTCTTCGGCGGCATGGGCGGCTGCGCGATGATCGGCCAGACCATGATCAACGTCAAGACCTCGGGCGCGCGCACCCGGCTGTCGACCTTCCTGGCCGGGGTGTTCCTGATGGTCCTGTGCATCGTGTTCGGACCATGGGTCTCCCAGATCCCCATGGCCGCCCTGGTCGCCGTCATGATCATCGTGTCGGTGTCGACCTTCGACTGGCACTCGGTCGCGCCGGCCACGCTCAGGCGCATGCCGCTGGGCGAGACCGTGGTCATGGTCGTCACCGTCGCCGTGGTGGTCGCCACCCACAACCTGGCCATCGGTGTCATCGTCGGCGTCATCACGGCGATGGTGATCTTCGCCCGCCGGGTCGCCCACCTGGTCGAGGTGTCCTCGGTGGTCGACCCCGACGGCGGCCAGGTCGTCTACGTCGTCACCGGTGAATTGTTCTTCGCCTCCAGCAACGACCTGGTCCACCACTTCGACTACGCCGGCGACCCCGACCACGTCGTCATCGACCTGACCCGCGCCCACATCTGGGACGCCTCCACCGTCGCCGCCCTGGACGCGATCACCACCAAGTACGCGGCCCGGCGCAAGACCGTGGAGATCGTGGGCCTCAACGAGCACAGCGCCCGCATCCACACCACCCTCACCGGGGAACTCACCGGCAACCACTGACCGGCCGGCGGCCCGGTCCGGCTCCGAAGGGGCTCCCCTCGCGGCCGGGCACACCCGCGCGCGGGTGTGCCCGGCCGGACCGGTGAGGGGCCGTCAGGTCCGCCCGCGGCGGCAGCGCCCCGGCGGTCGCCGGATCGCCGCGGGGCCGCCACCGCCGCCCACAACCGGTCGTGCTCCCGCGCGTACCGCGCCGGCTGGTGCCGGATCCGCGTCCGCGTCCGCGTCTTCTGCGTGGCATCGGACAGGTGGTTGTGGACGGTCCCCTCCGCCAGGTGGAACCGGGCGGCGATCTCGGCGATCGAATACCCCTCGCTCGTCTCCCGCAGCACGTCGACCTCGCGGCCGGTGAGCGGGTGGTCGTCGCCGGCGATCTCGCCGCGGCCGTGCGGCGGCTCAAGGACGAGTCCGGTGGGACGTCATCCCCTACGGGGGTGGGACGCCCGTGCCGAGCCTCATCACCCAGGACCTGCTCGACGAACTCCACCTGTTCGTCAACCTCGTCGCGCTCGGCGCGGGCGTGCCGGTGTTCCCCCGTCTCGACGCCTACCGGCGTCTCCGGCTCGTCACGGCCCGGCCGTTCGAGTGCGGCGTCACCGCGTTGCGCCTCGAACCGGAACGGTTCTGCCCCTCGGCCGGGACGCCACCGAGGCGGCGTCCCGGCCGTCGAGGGCGCGAGGAGACAGCGGTCCCGCAAGAAAGTCCGGCCCTCCCCCGGAAAGGACCGGCGATCCCGGGTACGGCCGTCCCGCTCCGGGTACATGACGGTCGTCCCACCGGACGGATTCCAGCGGCGGAACCGCTTCGCGGGCCCCGACCATCAGGTGAGCCAATCGGGTCGAATCGGCCCTTCTCGCCACATGAGAACAGGGCCACCCGCTCTCCACGGACCTCCCCGATCTCCGCGCTCGTCGCTCATCCTCCCTGTTCGGAGCCCGAATCCTCGGGAGCGCCCGCGGCGTCCCCACTGGCCTGCCCGGTGGCGCGCAACCTGCGCCACAGATACCTGCGCTCGGGCTCGGTGCCCACCAGTTCCAGCGCCCGCTGGTAGGCCGCGGCGGCCTCGGGCAGACGGCCGAGCCGGTGCAACAGCTCCGCCCTCGCCGCCGCGTAGGGATGGTGGTGGCGCAACCGTTCCTCATCGGCCAGCTCGTCCAACAGGACCAGACCGGCCTCGGGGCCGTCGCGCATCGCCACGGCCACGGCCCGGTTGAGGCGGACCACCGGGGACGGCGCCAGCGCCAGCAGCACGTCATAGAGGGCCACGATCTGCGCCCAGTCGGTGCTCGCCACGTCCACCGCCTCGTCGTGCAGCGCGGCGATCGCCGCCTGCACCCCGTAGACGCCCGCGCGTCCTTCGGTCAGGGCCTCGGTCACCAGGACACGGCCCTCCTCGATGAGATCCCGGTCCCACAGCCCGCGGTCCTGCGCCTCCAGCAGGACGAGTTCCCCGTCCGGCCCGGTGCGGGCCGCGCGACGCGCGTGGACCAGCAGCATCAAGGCCAGCAACCCCGCCACCTCATGCTCGGAGGGCAGGAGGCGGCGCAGGATCCGCGTGAGCCGGATGGACTCCTCGGCCAGGTCCGGCCGCTGGAGCTCCTCCCCCGAACTGGCCGCGTACCCCTCGGTGAAGAGCGAGTAGAGGACCTGGAGGACGTCGGGAAGGCGCCGGGGCAGCTCGTCGGCATCGGGCACCCGGAAGGGGATGCGGGCCTCCCGGATCTTCCGCTTCGCCCGCACGATCCGCTGGGCCATCGTCGCCGTGGGGACGAGGAAGGCCCGCGCGACCTCGGCCGTGGTCAACCCGGCCAGGTAACGCAGGGTCAGTGCCCCACGCGCCGGCGCGGGCAGGGCCGGATGAGCGCAGGTGAAGAACAGTTGCAGCCGCTCGTCGGGGAACTCCGCTCCGGTGCCCTCGGCCGGGGTGGAGGCGGCCCGGCCCGCCTCCACGTACATGACGGCGAGCCGGGCGGCATACGCCTGGTCCCGGCGTAACCGGTCGACGGCCTTACGGCGGGCCGTCGTCAGCAACCAGGCGCCGGGCCGGGACGGGACCCCGTGCGCGGGCCAGTGGGCCAGGGCCGCCTCGATCGCCTCGGAAGCGGCCTCCTCGGCCAGGTCGAGGTCGCCGAACCCCCGGGTGAGGGAGGCGAGGAGCCGCCCGCGCTCCTCGCGGAACAGCGCCTCCATCGCCGCCCCCGTGTCGATCGCCCGTCCCTCCACGGCGGTCAGGCGCCGAAGTCGGCGACCGGCCGCACCACCACCGCTCCCCCGCCGCGCGCCCCCGGGCAGCGTGCGGCCCAGTCCAGCGCGGCGTCCAGGTCGGGGACGTCGATGACATAGAAGCCCCCGAGGAGTTCGCGGCTCTCCGCGAAGGGGCCGTCCACCACCGTTCGCTCCCCGTCGGGACCGACCTGGACGGTGGTGGCGGTGACCAGGTCGGCGAGGGATTCCGCCGACACCAGGATCCCCGCGTCGCGGACCGACGCGTCGTAGTCCATCCAGTCCTGGACGGTGCATCCGACGGCCGTGCCGTCGGCGTCCGCGCTTCCGGCGTTGATCAGCAGCATGTACTTCATGTTCTGGGCTCCTGTCGGCTTCGTGATCTGGGTGCGGTGAAGCGTCGCGCACCATGACGACGAACGGGATACGGCCGGATCGACATCCTCTCCGAGATTTTTCCGAACGATTTCGCGGCCCCTTTCGGGGCGGGCCGTCACGACGGTGTCCGGCGGGCCGCGCACCGTCGGCATCGCGGTACCGACCTCCCCGAACGGTCGGCCCGCCGACCGTGCCCGCCGCCCGGTCCGAACACGTCAAGCGAGGGCGACGGAGCGGGAGAGCGGCGCCGCTCCGCAACCGCCGACACCGCGGGTGGACTCTCCCATCGTGGGAGGGTCCACCATGGTGGGGTGCGAGATGGACTCCTCACCATCGGGCGCTTCGCCCGCCTGTGCCGGCTCAGCGTCAAACAGCTGCGGCACTATGACGAGATCGGGCTGTTGGCCCCGATCCACGTGGACGTCGACTCCGGCTACCGCTACTACGCCCCCGCGCAGGCCGGCGACGCCCTGACCATCGCCCTGCTCCGGGAGATGGACCTTCCCCTCGCCGTGATCGCCCGGACACTGGCCGCCGACCCCGGGGACAGGGCGCGGATCCTGCTTGCCGAGCGGGACCGGCTGGCCGAGCGGATCCGCAGGGATCAGGCCCGACTGGAGATGCTGGAACGGTTGGCCGAGGACGGCCTGTCCGGCTACGAGGTGAAGATGGGCAGGGAACCGCGGCGGCGGCTGGCGGTGGCGCGGACCGTCTGCTCACCCTCGGGGATCGGCGCGGGGGTCGAGGAGTGCGCGGGCCGGCTGCTGCCCGCCCTCGGCCGGGCGGGAGTTGCCTGGGAGCAGCCACTGTGGGGGCTGTACCCGCTGGACGTGGGCGAGCCGATGGAGATCGCCCTCGCGGCGCAGACGCCGCCGGGGTGGGAGGCGCCCGGTCTGGAGTTCGAGGTGCTTCCCGGTGGACCCGTGGTCGAGACCGTGCACATCGGGTCCTACGCCCGGCTGCCCCTGGCCTACAACGCGCTCTTCACCGCCATCCACGAACGCGGTCTGCGCCCGTGGGCCCCCGCGCGCGAGGCCTATGTCGTCGGGCCGGCGAAGACGCTACACGAGGAACAGGTGACCCGGGTGGTCATCCCCGTCCGAGAGGACATGACATGACGAGGGTGAGGGGCGTCGTCGCCCGAGGCGCGCGCCATTGCGAGACGAACACCCTGGGGGTGCTGTTGCGGCACGAAGGGATCGACCTGTCCGAGCCCATGCTCTTCGGCCTCGGCTCGGGTCTGTCCTTCCTCTACTGGGACAGCAGGAACATGGGCTTCCCCTTCCTCGGAGGTCGGGTCAAGCCCTTCGAGCTCACCAGGAACCTGGCGACCAGGCTGGGACTGGAGCTCGCGGTCAAGGAGACCACCTCTCCCCGCAGGGCCTGGGAGAACGTGACGGCCCCCATCGACGCCGGACGCCCCGTCGGGCTGCAACTCGACAGCTACCACCTGGAGTACTTCACGGCGAAGGTGCACTTCGGCGGCCATATCGTCGCCATGTGCGGTTACGACGACCACGACGCCCACCTGGTGGACACCGGACGGCAGGGTGAACCGGTGTCCACGAGTCGGGTCAGCCTCGCCCGGGCCAGGGCCGCGCGCGGCCCGATGACCGCCCGGCATCGTTCCTTCACCCTCACCGTTGCGGGGAAACCGCCCCGCCCCCGGGAGCACGTCGTCCCCGCCATCACGGCCTGTGCCGCCGCCTTCCTCGACCCGCCCATCGCCAACCTCGGCTACCGGGGCATCGAGAAGGCCGCCAGGCTGGTGCCCACGTGGTTCCAGCGGACCGACGACCCGCGGCGGGACCTGTCGCAGGTCGCCTTCCTGATGGAGGAGGGCGGCACCGGTGGCGCCCTGTTCCGCAACCTCTACCGCGACTTCCTCGCCGAGTGCGCCGAACTCCTCGACGACAGCCGCCTGCGCACCGGCCACGGGCTCTACGCCGAGGCCGCGTCCCTGTGGACCGAGGTCGCGGCGCTGATCGCGCGGGCCGGTGGAACGGGTGACGCGCGGTGCCTCGAAGAGGCCGGCACGGTCCTGCGTGACGTTTCGCGCCTGGAACGGGAGGCCATGCGGACGTTGCGCCGCCTCGGGGAGTGAGGTCCGACGGAGATCCCGGGCGTCCCAGCGCGGTGGTCTTCGGAAAGACCCGGAGATCACCGCGCGGGACGTGAGGGGGACGCCGGTGTCCGGCCTGCTTCGAATGCGGGCCGGTCAGTCCAGGTCGGACATGTCGAGCACGAAGCGATAGCGGACGTCGTTGCGCCCCAGGCGGTCAAGGGCCGTGTTCACCTGGGACGATGGCAGCAGTTCGATGTCGGCGGTGATGCCGTGCTCGGGGCAGAAGCGCAACATGGCGGCGGTGGACGGGCGGCCGCCACTGCCGGCGGAGCCGAGCCTCTTGCGGCCGATGAGCAGGTCGGTGGTGTTCACCCGGCCCCAGGTGGCCGAGGTGGCTGAGGGTGCCGGCCACGGCGACCACGCGTGGGTGGGGCCAGGTCGTGGGGGGCGGAGATGGTGTCGATGACCACGTCGAACCGGTCTCGGCCCTCTTCTCCCGAAGCTGCCGCGAAGTGACAAGGAGCTCTCTGTAGCGGATCAGGGGTGGGCTTGTCAGGGGTTTGGATCTTCTGGGCCTGTCGGGGGGTCGTGCTCGGAGAGGTTGGTCCGGTCATGACGACCGGAAGGAGACCGGAGTGCGGCAGGAGTGGGAGCCGGAGGACCTGATCGAGGCCTGGACGCTGCTGGAGGAGGACCAGGAGCGGCTGCGGAACAAGTCGGGGACGAACCGGTCGGGGTTCGCGCTGTTACTGAAGTTCTTCGAGGTGGAGGCCCGGTTTCCGGAGGACGCCGGGGAGATCCCGGTGCCGGCGGTGTCCTACGTCGCCCAGCAGGTGAAGGTGCCCGTGGAGGAGTGGGCCGCGTACGACTGGGCAGGGCGGGCGATCAAGCGGCACCGGATGGAGATCCGGGGCGCGTTCGGCTTCCGTGAGTGCAGCGAGGAGGACCAGGCCCAGCTCGCCGATTGGCCGGCGGTCGAGCTGTGCGGGGTGGAGCTGAACCGGGACCGGCTGGCGGAAGCGATGGTCGCCCGCTGCCGCAAGAACCGGCTGGAGCCGCCGACGCCGGGGCGTATCGCCCGGCTGGTGGGGTCGGCGGTCAGCACCTTCGAGGAACGGTTCTGCGCGGCCACCGTGGGGCGGCTGTCGGCGGCGACCCGGTCCCGGCTGGACGATCTGATCGCTGAGGACACCGGCGCGGGCGAGGAGAGCGCGGGCGGCGGGGGCACCTTCTTCGCTGAGCTGAAGGCAGACCCGGGCGCGCTGGGGCTGGACAGCCTCCTGGCGGAGGTGAACAAGCTCCAGCGGGTGCGGGCGCTGGAGTTGCCGCCGGAGCTGTTCGGGGACATGTCGGAGAAGCTGGTCGCGGCCTGGCGGGCACGGACGGCGAAGGAGTACCCCTCGGACCTGCGGGCGGTGGCAGGTCCGGTGCGGTACACGCTGCTGGCCACGTTGTGCCATGTGCGGGAGACGGAGATCACCGACTCGCCGGTGGAGCTGTTCGTCCAGCTCGCCAGCATCTACCGGGCACTCGCCGAGCACGAGAAGCGGGTGGCGTACCCGGAAGCCATCGAGGCCGCGCACGCCGACTTCGCCGCCCTTCAGGCCGAGGAGGTCCCCGGGCCCCGCCTCGCCACTCCTGCCTGAGCCTCACTCTGATTGCACAATGTTACTCGTCACTCCGTGGCAGCTTCGGGAGAACAGGGCCCTCTAGACAGACCTGAACCCAGGAGGCGTGGGCGTGATCAACCCCGGGGCGCTCCCACGGCCAGCGACCGCAGGTGCTCGACGATGTCGGCGCACACCCGGTCGAAGACGGCCAGGACCTCCTCGGCGGCCGCGCCCAGCACCGCCTCCCCGGGCTCGGAGTCGCCCTCCAACAGCGTGGTGACCGTCTCGGCCAGGACCAGACCGGGGTCGCGGTCGAGGGGCGGTCCGGTGAAAACGGCGGTGGTCTGCACCGCGAAGAACCCTTTCAGCAGCGCGTGCAGCGCGTAGGCCTGGTCGCTCAGGGCCCGGTCCTTGCGGACAAGACCGTGCTGGCGCAGGACATCGAGCACCGCTGTGCACAGGGCTTCGGGCGCGGCCCGGGCGAAGACGTCCCTGCTGTCGGTGTGGTAAGCCATCAACCGCAGGGCGTCCTCGTCGCCGGCCTGCAGGCGCTGGTTCAACAGCGGGACGAGCATGGTGTGCAGCAGCAGAGCTGTCAGGCGTCCGGGCCGCACCAGGCCGGGATCGGCCTCCAGGGCTCGACGGACCTGGTTCAGGCCCTCCACCAGCTCGCGGCCTACCAGGTCCAGCAGCAGGTCCTCCTTAGTGGCCCAGTACAGGTACACGGTGCCCTTGCCCACCCCGGCGGCACGAGCGATCTCGGCGATGGTGACCTTGCGGATCCCATGGTCGAACACCAGCTCGCGGGTGGCGCTGAGGATCCGGGCGGCCTTGGGTGAGTCGTGCTCGACCGGCTGGGGCATGGGGATCGTCCTTCCTGGACCGCGGGCAGGGCCCGAAGAGCTGTCAGGGTGCGGCGATGTCCAGGGCCTTCATCCGGAAGTCCTCGCTCCTGGACATCTGTTTCTGCAGGACCGTGCCGATCAGCGGCGCGTTCCTCAGTCGCATCATCGCAGCCCGCCGACGCTGCTGGGACCGGTCGCCGGGGGTGAAGAGCTGGCGCATCTGCATACCGCTCTTGAGCTGGTAGGCGATGAAGGGCGACAGGCGCTTGTGCCAGGAGTCCAGGGCCCGGCCCAGGTCGTCGGGGTGGCGGTCGAGCATGGTGCCCAGCAGTTCGGCCCCGGCCATGGCGGTGGAGGCTCCCATGCCCGAGTACAGGGTCAGGCACCAGGCGGCATCGCCCAGCAGCACGACGCGGCCGTGGTGCCACTGCCTCATCCGCACCTGGTGGACGGAGTCGAAGAGGAAGTCGTCGGCCTGCTCGAGCTCCTCCATCAACTGGCCCAGGATCGGGCCGGGGGGCTCGGGGCCGAAGGCGGCGCGCACCGATTCCACGGCCGGACGGGCGAACTCGGCGTCCACGTCGCCAGTGCGCCAGGAGAAGAGCAGGCCCGGGGCGTGGTCGCCGAAGGCGAAGGTCCAGGCGGAGCGGCCCGGTTCGGCCAGCACCACGGCGTCCTGGGCGCGGAAGCCCTCCAACGGTCCGCGCATGAGTGTGGCAGCGATCATGTAGTTCAGGGCGTGCAGGTGGTTGGCGTCAGGGCCGAAGACCAGGCGGCGCACGGTCGAGCGCATCCCGTCTGCGCCCACGACCAGGTCGAATGCCTCGGTGGTCTCGGTGCCCGCAGCGGTGTCGTGCAGGGTCACGTGCGCGGCCGCGGTGTCCTGGCGGATGTGCACGGGCACGGTGGCATAGCGGATCTGCACGTCCTGGGGCAGGGCCTCGAACAGGGCGCTCTCGATGTCGCCGCGCAGTACCAGCCGCGGGTGTCCGGGCAGTTCGTCGTACGACATCCCCCTGCTGCGTCTGCCGGCGCGGTCGACCTCGTAGCCGACGGTGTCAGGGGCGGTGCGGTCACCGATCTGCTCCAGGACCCCCAGGCGCCGGGCCGTGGCGACGCCGGTGCCGAACACACCGACGAAGTAGCCGCCCGACCGCCGCCCTGGGGCGCGTTCGACCACGACCGGCTCCCAGCCGATCTGGTGCAGCCGCAGCGCCGCAGCGGCCCCGGCGATACCCAGCCCGACTACCAGCGCCCGCGGTTTGCCACTCGTGCCCGTCATGTCTTGCGTCCCTTCCTCGGAGTCTGCCCATCCCACAGTAGAACCAACTGACCAAAATGCCCAGATGGTCAGTCAGTGGCGTGGGACACAGTCAGACAGCGGAACCTCTCACCTGGACCGGGGCCGAGATCGGGAGGACCGCCGTCGCCCCCGAGGGGCCGGTCAGGGTTGTGCCGGTAACGCCCTCCGTGATGTCAGTGACTGAGCGCGAAGCCCTGTGCGTGTCCGAATGTCGATCATTCGTTGAACACTCCCCCTCGACCGCCCTGGAAGGGGCCTGGGCAGGGGCTGGAGTGTCGAGAAGGCCAGGCGTACGACAACGTGACCAGGACCGTTCTCCGTACGCTCGGGGCGTGGACTCCTCTCCCGTGCTGCTCGACGACCCGCTCGCGCCCGCCCGGGGGCGCGGCCGGTCACGGGTGTCCCGGTGAAGATCTCCCGTTCCTCCCGGGAGATCCGGTATCGCCTGCCGGCCCGTGACGCCTTGAGCCCTCCTTACCCGCAGGGGGCCGGCCGGTGGTGACGCGGAGGCCCGCCGAGGTCGCCACCGGCCCCACCCGGTGGAACCACGGCGTCGACGTCTCCGTCCCGGCCTCCCGGACCCCCAACGGGAAACCGGCACGCCGAAACGGCGCCGGGGGAGAGTAGCTCCAACGGCGCGCGTGGGCGGCGGCCCGCGGGACAACGGTGGCGGAGCGCGCGCTAGGGCCCTCGCCCTGACGACGCCCGGCCGCGGCACTGCGCGGGCGGGTTCTACGGAAGCGGGCGGGTGCCCCGCAAGAACTGGTCGACCGCGGCCTCCACGAGTCCGTCGCGCAGTTCCGGTTTGACGATATTGCCGTTGATGATCGAGGCGATGCCCTGAAGGGTCGCGAACAGGACGATCCCGATCCGCTCGGGGTCGCCCGCCTGGAGCTCCCCTCGCTCCTGCCCCTGCACGATCAGCGCGTTCAACAGCCCGAATGGCGCTTCGGCCGCCTTGACGATCCGTGTCGCACCCGGCCGGTGCTTGCTGGTGTACATCAGCTCCAGGAGCGCGGCGTTCTCGGTGGCGAAGCGGGTGTAGGCCGTCGCGGCGGCCCGCGCACGAGCCGGGAAGTCGTCGCCGGCGTTCGCCAGCGCGCTACGCAACGCGGTGTCGAGCTGGGCGAATCCGGCCTCGGCGAGCGCGTCCAGCAGTGCCTGGCGATCCGGGAAGTGCCGGCGCGGCGCGGCGTGACTGACGCCCGTCTCCTTGGCCAGCTCGCGCAGCGACAACTGGTCCACGCCGCGCTCCCGTAGGACGCGCTCGGCCGCGTCGAGCAGCGCGGCCCGGAGGTTTCCGTGGTGGTAGGGCCGCCCTTGGGTCACGTCTGCCATGGGATCTACGATAGCAGTCATGTTTGCATTGACTACTTTGTTTTCGCTGACTACTTTGTAGTCCATGACAACATTCTCCGTTTCCGACATCCCCTCCCTGGCGGGACGCACCGTCGTCATCACCGGCGCGAACAGCGGGATCGGCCGCGTGACCGCCCGTGTCCTCGCCGCCAGGGAGGCGCGCGTCGTGCTCGCCGTGCGCAGCCCCGAGAAGGGCCGCGCGGCCGCCGCCACGATGACCGGCCACGTCGAGGTCCGGCCGCTCGACCTCGCCGACCTCTCCTCGGTCCGCGCGTTCGCCGAGAACTTCACCGAGCCCGTCGACGTGCTGATCAACAACGCGGGGGTCATGATCCCGCCGCTCTCCCGCACGGCCGACGGCTTCGAGCTACAGTTCGGGACCAACCACCTGGGACACTTCGCGCTCACCAACCTGCTCCTGCCACGGATCCGGGAGCGGGTCGTCACCGTCTCCTCCAACGGGCACAGGGTGGGCGCGATCGATTTCGGCGACCTCAACTGGGAGCACAGGCCCTACCGCGCGATAGCCGCCTACGCACAATCCAAGCTGGCCAATTTGCTGTTCACGACCGAACTCCAACGACGGCTCGCCCGCGTCGGCTCACCGGTGATCGCGACCGCCGCGCACCCCGGCGTAGCGGCCACGAACCTGCTGAGACCCGACGGCCGGCGACGCGCGGTCCACCTCGCGCAGAAGGCGGCGATCGCGCTTTTCACGCAGAGCGACGAGGACGGGGCCCTTCCGACGCTCTACGCGGCCGTGGCGGAGATGCCGGGCGACGGTTACGTGGGCCCGGGGGGCTTCCGGGAGGGACGCGGCGCCCCGAAGCCGGTCGGCCGCTCGGCGCGGGCGCGCGACACCGAGGTGGCGCGCCGCCTGTGGGAGGTCTCCGAAGAGCTGACGAAGGTCACCTTCCCCGAGCGTTCCCTCTGAGCGTCTGCCCCGCGCTCATCGCCTCTCGATCCCGGGATGCTCGACCGGCCGACCTCGCGGAACACCTGGTGGACGCGGTTCCCGCGGGAGCCGGAGCGTGGCCACCCCGGCCGGTGGGCGGGCCGCACCCTCCACCACCGGCGCGGGAGCCCGTGGAGCGGACGCGTCCCCGATCAGCGTGCCGATGCTCCTCAGCACCTCCGACATGGCGCCGAACGCCCTCAGCACGATGATCTTGAGGATGGCGCGTTCCTCGTCGTAGACGGCCTCGACGCGCAGGCGGTCCTCGGGGGCGTGGCCCTGGACCGAGGTCAGGAGTGTGTTGGATAGCCGGATCACCGCCTCGCGGTCGATCGCGTCAACCCCTCTCCGCCTCGGCCAGGACGATCCCTACCACGGTGGACGGCACGGCCGCGGCCGACCATGTGGTCCCACCGGCCCCGCATGGTCACAGCGCCGGCCGTCTCCTACGAGACCGGGGTCTCCAGGTGCGGCCAGGCAGATCGCCTCCTTCACTCTCCGGCGTGGGCGTACAGTACAAACGGAGAGCCGTCCGCTTGTACCGGGAGGATGAGACATGACCCGAGCCGGCGAAGCGGTGCAGCGCGCTGACGCGCAGCGCAACAGGGAGCGCATTCTCAAGGCCGCCGTCGTGGAGCTCGCACGCGACGCGGACGTGTCACTGAGCGCGATCGGCAAACGCGCCGGGGTCGGCCAGGGCACCCTGTACCGCCACTTCCCCGACCGGGAAGCCCTTCTCTGGGCGGTCCACCAGCGCGAAGTCGAAGGGCTCGTCGGCTCCGCCCACGAACTGACCGAGGCGACCGAGCCCGACCGCGCGCTGCGGGCGTGGATGTCACAGCTGGCCCGCTTCGCGCTCACCAAGGCCGGCCTGGGCGGCGTGACACGTCAGACGGACGGCGCCGAGGACACATCCGCCCGCCCGGGGTACGCCCTGGTCATCGGGGCCATCGAGACCCTCCTCGCCGCGAATCGGCGAGCCGGCACCATCCGGCCGGACATCACGGTCGAGGACTTCGTCATCCTGGTCTCCGGCCTGTGGCAGATCGCCCCCGATGAGCGGTGGGAGGCCCGCGCCGAGCGGCTCCTCGATCTGGTCATGGCAGCGCTCCAGGCGGGACCCCGCGCCCTCCGGTAACGTCGTCCCTCTGGGCGTCCTTGTCAGGCGGACAGTCGTCCGCTACGCTCCGGTCAGCCGGACAGCTGTCCGCTTGGCGGGTGTCGCCTTCCTGGAAGGCCGCGATGCTCGGGCGCAGAGAGGGACACGGGTATGAAGCTGCTGATCCTGGGGGCGACCGGCCACACAGGGAAGCATGTCGTCGAACGCGCGCTCGAACACGGCGACACGGTCACCGTCCTCGCCCGCCGGCCGGAGAGGCTCGCTCCCCTGGCGGGGCGCGTCACCGTCGTCGCGGGAGACGCGACGTCGGCCGACGACCTGGCGAAGGCGATGGCCGACCAGGACGCGGTCATCTCCACCATCGGCCGCGGCACCTCCATCCGCGCCAATGATCTCTTCACGCGAGCGGCGAGTGCGGTGGACGCGGTGGCGAAGAAGACCGGGGTCTCCCGCCTCGTCTGGATGTCGTCGTACGGGGTGGGCGCCACATACGAATCGGCAGCGCCCCTTCAGAAGGCCATGTACAAGACGTTCCTGCGCGACATCTACGCCAACAAGGCCCTCTCCGAGAAGACCATCCGCGCGAGCGGACTGGACTGGACGATCGTCTACCCCACCGCCCTCACCAACGGTCCGGCCAAGGGCGCCTACCGCGTGGGCGATCACATCGAGATGAAGGGGGTTCCCCGGATCAGCCGCGCCGACGTCGGGCACTTCATGCACGACGCGGTCCACGATCCCGCCTGGATCCACCGCGAGGTCATCATCACCGACTGACGTGCGCGCGCCATGACCAGCGCGGTCACCTTCCTCCTCGACGGAGCCCGTCCGATTCGCCGCCTCGGCTCCGGCGGTCCGCGTCCGCCGGATTCACCGGCCCGTCCGGCCCCGAGAAGGCGCGGACAGATAAGCCGGAATCCACGAGTGCGCGCAGGGCGCTGCTGACATGCCAGAGCGGACCTCATTCGTGTCCTTTCATGACGCTCCGGTAGCCCAGCGTCGGTTGTCCCACGGTGGAGGGATCGCGGATGAAGCCGTGTCTGCGCTGAAGACATGGCATGCGAATGACGGAGGGTGTCGAGCGGGTCGAGCAGCACGGTCACGTCCGGATCCGGTTCTCCCGAAGGGCCGGGACAGGGCGGGGAATCCGTGGACTGTTACGCGGTCGGGTACGAATCACCGGCTGGTGATTCACGGGGAGGATTCCTTCGGTACGGCGGCAACCCGAGGTGTGGTGGTCCGGGATGGAGAGCATCGCGGGCTCCTCCACCCGGGGCGGCGCCCCTGGTCCGGCACCATCCCCGATCACGTGGCGGCGCCCAAGCACCGGGGAAACCGCCGGGCGGAGCAATCCCCTT
This sequence comes from Marinactinospora endophytica, assembly GCF_054780875.1. NCBI lineage: Bacteria > Bacillati > Actinomycetota > Actinomycetes > Streptosporangiales > Nocardiopsidaceae > Marinactinospora > Marinactinospora endophytica. Next base: position 285,348 of record NZ_BAAGVM010000005.1, read on the forward strand.
CCCTGGGAGCCGGACCGAAGGGGCTTCGAGGCGGGAGAGAGCATCCTGTCCGTCGCCGGCCCCCGTTCCCCAGGCCCCCTGCCGACCAGGAGGGACGTCGGAGTCACCGTCGCGGCGCCGTCCCCTCCGCCAACTTCTTGTCCGTTAAGTACGTTTTGCGTAATTTTCACGACAGGTTGTACCGAAAATTGACGCCACAGAATCGACGCTGACGGCTTTTCTTGCACGGACCGGTGTCATAGATCCTGACGAGACGACACTCCCTCCAACTCGCCCTCAGGGCCATATAGAAGCATTGTCACCGTCCGTGTCCATTCATTGCTCAGTGTAGTTGAACGGATGTCCAATGCTCCCCTTTCGGGGAGGCCTCCTCGTTTCTCGTGGAGCGCGTCGCGCGGAGCGTCCCACCGGACACCCCCTCGTCCAGGTCCGAGTCGGCCAGGTCGGGCGGGATCGCCCTCTTCGTTGTGGGGTGGACTTGGACGCCCCCTCTCTGGGGTGCCGCACCCGCCCCACCCTCGCGGGGATGGGCCCCGCAAACGTAATCCCCTTCCGCTGGCCATTTTGTATTAATACTCGTTCTAAGCCTCCGATAAGGTTCACTTATCGGAGGCCAGAAATCCCATGCCTTCGGAGGTGCTAACGTTTGAGGTTAACGTATTAAGTAGCTTCATTACGTTGTTAACGAAACGAAATTGGCGGGGGGTGTCCGCTCGCGCGACGAGGTGGTCGCAGCAGCGCTCGGCCCCCCGCCCATGGGAAGGCCGAGCGCGGGAGGAATCAGCGGTGGAGAGCCGGGCTTCGGTTCGGCGATGAGCAGGGCCCCGCCACGACCTGTTCCCACGGGAGCCACCCGCGGTGGAACTTCCCGTGCGCCCCATCGGCCACGGCGCCCTCCCGCACCTCGACCGCGATCCCCCGCTGGAGCAGGTCACTGAAGACGATCAGCCCCTCCGATGGGTTGCGGCCCGGGCGATCGACTCGTGGACGGTCAGCATGTCCCCTCACGGATGCGCGACAGCGCGGACCGGTCCGCGACGCGGCGAGCTCGCCGCTGGTCTTCTTCTCGAACGATCTGGCCCAAGCCGCATGCCGCCGTTGGTCTCTCTTCTCGTCGGTGCTGACCCGGACCAGGCCGATGAACGCCAGACGGACCGGCTCCCGTTCATCGGACGTAGCCTGCGCGGAAGAGGCACGACGCCGAGAGCCTCAACACACCTGTTCGATGACCGGATGTCGCTGTCCGCTGAGAGACTTCTTGGATGGCAGCCGGATGAGGGGGTCGACCATGAGGGCGCCGAACGCGAGCGGCCCTCCGGCGAGGTTGGGGCTGCTGTCGCCGAGTCCCGCGCTGATGACGTAGCCGCCGAACCGGGCACCGATGGCGTTGCCGAGGTTGAACATGCCGATGTTCATCGAGGAGGCGAGGTTGGGGCCCCGGCGCGTTCGGCTCACTCCGTCACCAGACGCTGGATAGGGGAAACGGTGGCGAATCCAGCGGCGGCCATGAGGGAGCCGGAGGCGTCATCGGAACCCCGCGGGCGCTGAACGGGCTCGTCGCCCGTCTCACCTCACCGTCGCCTCGCCGGACCTCCGGCTCCGCTCATGATCTGCGACCGGCTCGTCGTTCTAAGGCGTGGGCGACGGCGGCACCTCAAGGACGAAGAAGAGGAAACCGATCCCGGTCGACAGGGCGTGGAAGTCGTCGGGGAACAGCTCGCGGGCGGCCGGATCGGGCTGCGGCTCGCTGACGACGGCAAGGCGGAAACCGGCGGCCGTGAAGGCATCGGTCATCGCGTGCAACGGCCTGCGCCACAGCTTCAGCGTGACGGGCTGTCCGCTGAACGTGAAATCCTCGATATAGCTGGTGGTCGCGAAATAGTCGGGCCGGGGGCTTGGATCGCGTAGTCCACGAACGGGTGGTGCACCGAGGCGATCAGCCGGCCGCCGGGCCTGAGCACGCGCCGCATCTCGGCCAGCGTCGGCCCCCAGTCCTCCAGGTAGTGCAGGACCAGTGACGCGACCACGTCGTCGAACGCCCCGTCGGGGAAGGGGAGGGGGTCGCTCAGGTCGCATACGCGCAGGTCCACATCATCGCCGAGCCGCCGCCTGGCCAACGCCAGCATTCCGGCACTGGCGTCGATGCCGGTGACGTCGGCACCGCGGTCGCGCAGAGCAGCGGACAGGGGGCCCGCGCCGCAGCCGGCGTCCAGGATCCGGCGGCCGGCCACCTCACCGGCGAGGGCCAGCATCGCGGGCCGCTCGTAGTAGGCGTTCTGGAGGTTGTTCTCGTTGTCCGCCATATAGGCCTCGGCGAAGCCGTCGTAGTCGTTCGCCTGGCCCGGACGCGCGGCCCGGGCGGGAGTCCCAGGCATGTCGGTGACTCGGTCCATTCCCGGAGCCTAGTGATCACGTGATCCGCCGGGTAGTCCCTGGACCCGGTTCGGGAAGGGGGGCCGCCCGGATGGAAGGCCGGCCGCCGACCGGGGCGAGGTCTCGCCCGAACCGGTGTCTCCGCAGCTCGGCTGGGCGGATCGAGCGAGTCGGCACAGCGGGTCCCGGGCCGGGCCTGCGGTGGCGGGGCCGCCTCGGGTGGCCGAGGTCGGCCGCGCCGGCCCGTCAGGGCCTGGCCTCCAAGACGCCGACACCCCGGATCCGAAAGGAGGATCGGCGGGCGGCCACACCACGCCACCGCGGCACGGTCTCCTCGGCCGACGACGCCCTCGACGCGCCGAGCTCGCTCACCACCTCGAACCTTCCGGCGCGGGCGGGCGGCGCCGAGCGATCGCGGACGGCTACGGCGCCGTCATCGCCGATTCGTGGATCCCGGGACCTTGCCGCCGGGCGGCACTGTGAGCACAGCGCCCTTGGTGCCCCCCTGTCGGCCAGGCCCTCGGTGATGGCCGCACACCCATGCCGAGCCGGTGCACGGCCAGGTCCGATTGTTGCCGGGCGACCGCCGTGGGGTCGGACCAGGAGCCGTTCTCGGCACCCCGGGGACAGTCCAGGAAGCCCGAAGCGATCCTGGTGGCGCGACTGCCCGCCGTCGTCACGGGCTCCTGGACCGTCCGCTCCACCGCTCCGGCGTCACCTGCGGCGGAGCGTGGCCGCGATGATCTCCGAGCTGTCGGCGTGCAGGGCCTGCGCCGCCGTCTGCCCGGTCACCGCCAGGTAGGTGTCGACCAACCGGTTGCCCGCGGCGTACCCGGCGCCCATCGGCAGTCCCACCGGGGTGAGGCCGAAGCGCTCGGCGCTGGGGTCGCCGTGCACCCAGGCGGTGAAGTTCTGCATGCCTGTCACGTCGAGCCCGGTGAGTACCTTGGCGAAGACCTCGTCGTCGCGCAGGTGCGGTACACCGATGCGGGTGGGGCCGAGCTCGTCGCCGTAGAGCTGTCGGGCGAAGGCGTCGGCCAGCCCCTCGGAGACGATGTGTTCGCCGACCGTGACGGACATCGGGTCCCACACGACCCCGCCGGGGCCGAACCGCAGGTTGTGGTGGAGCTCGTGCACGCAGGTGGCCTCCAGCCGCTCCACGTTCTCGGGGTAGGGCCACAGCGTGATCGCGATGTGGCCCGAGATGCCGCCGAACCCGGTCACGCCTTGGCAGGGACCCATGAAGTGTTCGTCCCCCGGATCGCCGAGCACGAACAGCACGGTGATGTCCGGATCCTCCAGCCCCGGTGTCGCCTCCAGCAGTACGGCGAGAGCGTCGTCGAAGGCGCGTTGCATCCGCTCCCAGGCCCCGGCCGCCGCCAGGGTTTCGAGCGCGTCGAGGCAACGCTCCTCGTCCCGGTCGATGGGGAACCCGGACGTCTCGACGTGCACGGCCGGCAGGTCGACCTCACCGGGCTGGTAGCGGTACATCCCCCTGCTGGGCTCCAGCATCGAACGCAGCAGGTCGACGCGGTCTGCGGCCGGGGCCAGCAGGATCCGCCTCATGACGGAGTAGGTGTCGAGAACAGTGATCGGCATGGGCCCGATGCTAGAAACTGACGTAGCGTCAGGGTCAAACCGGCGGCGCGCTTCGTCGAGGTACGGGCGGAACGCCATCGTCCGGTCCCGTCGTGGCCGGTGCTTCGCGGCTGTCCCGCCATCCCGTCGGGCCGGCCTTTCCGGAGTCCTCGGGGGCGTCCGCCCACGATGACGCCCGCCGCCCGGGGCCGATGGTCCGCTCCCATCGCGCCCGTGGGGACGTCACGGAGCACGGGTGAGCCACTGCGCGGCGGCGACCACGATGGCCCGCACGCCGGTGTCGATGGTGGGCTGGACCACCGGGGCGAACCGGGCGCTGTGGTTGACCGGGACGTCGCTGTCGAGGGTGCCGTTCTTCGCCGCCCGAGCGTACTGGTCGGGGTCGGTGCCACCGATGCCCCAGTAGGTGTAGGGCACGCCGAACGCTTTCGGGATCTCGCTGAAGTCCTCGCTGGCGGTCTGTGGGTCGAGGGTGGTGGCCCGGTCGCCGAAGTGCCGGGCGAACGCGCGGGCGACCTTCCCGGTGGTCGCCTCGTCGTTGACGGTCGGCGGGAAGCCGCCGAACCGCTCGATGTCCGGCGGTTTCGGCGTGTCCGCCGCCGCGCACTCGGCCTTGGCGATCCGTTCGATGGCCGCGCGCACCTTCGCCCGGGTGTCCTCGTCGTAGGTGCGGACGTTGATCTCCATCCTGGCGGACTCGGGGACGTTGTTGGGGTTGGTGCCGGCGTGCACGCTGCCCACGGTCACCACGGCGGGGGTGAGCATGCCGATCTCGCGGGAGACGATGGTCTGCAACCGCACGACGATCATCGACGCGATCACCACCGGGTCGACGCTCGCCTGTGGTTGTGAGCCGTGGGCGCCTCGCCCGTGTACGGTGATCCGGTAGTTGTCGGCCGCCGACAGGACCGGGCCGGATCGGGTGCCGACACGGCCCGCCGGCATGGGCAGGACGTGCTGGGCCAGGCACACCTCGGGACGGGGAACGCGGTCGGTCAGGCCGTCGGCGACCATGGCGTCGGCGCCGTCGCCGGTTTCCTCTGCGCACTGGAACAGCGCGACGAGGGTGCCGTTCCAGGCGTCGCGGGACTCGGCCATGAGCCGGGCGGCGCCGAGCAGGCAGGTGACGTGGACGTCGTGCCCGCAGGCGTGCATGACCGGCTGTGGCGTGCCTCCCTCCCCGGGCGCGGTGGTGGCGCTGGCATAGGACAGGCCGGTCCGCTCCTCGATCGGGAGGGCCTCCATGTCCGCCCGGACCAGTACCACCGGCCCGTCGCCGTTGGCGAGCACACCCGCCACTCCGGTGTCGCCGATCCCGTCGCGCACGTCGTAGCCGCAGTCGGTCAGCAGCCGCGCGACCCGGTTGGATGTGCGATGCTCGGCGTGGCCGAGTTCGGGATGGGAGTGCAGGTCCCTGTACAACGCCTCCAGCTCGGGTCCGATCCGGCTCAGACCCGCGAGGATGTCCGTGCTGCCCGGCATGCCCGTGCCCCCTTCCACCACGACAGGCGACATGCCTGGTCGTTCCCTGCGGCCCCGTCGGCCCATGCCAAGCCGGGGGCAAACTCCCCGCCAACCTGGGGGTGCGCGAGCAACGGAACGAAATCCCGCGCCAAGGCCGGGCCTGGGCGTGCGACAGCGGCCCGCTCTCCTCGCGGCCGACGTTCCCCCGCCCGACCATCACCGGAGGGCAGCGGCCCGCCCGACACCGCCGCCTCGAACCCCTGCACCGCGTCCTCGATGAGACGGTGGGCTACCGCGCGCTCAGGCCGCGGCATGCCCGGCGCCGCCCTCCGCCTGATCCGCATCACCCCACTGGCCGGCGACGACATCGTTCAAGACGACGGCCGTGTCCTCATCCGCCTCGGCGATCCGTCGGCCCCGGTCCCCGGCCTCCTCACCTCTCAGGAGGAGGGAGATCCGGATCCCTCAACCGCGTGCTGCCCCGGCGGCCGCGGCACGGTCGAGCTCGGCGGCCGGAAAGGGTGTCTGCTTGCTCTTCGTGAGCAGCCGGCGGTGGAAGTCGTCCAGGACAACGGTGCTTCGGACATGCCGCTCGATGATCGCCGCGGTCTCCGGTGGAACACCGCCGGGCCTGCGCCCCGCGCTCCACTTGTGCAGGAACACGTCTCTTTCCACATCGCCCCGAAGGCGGTCGACGAGGTGGTGGAGCAGATGGCTCGCGATGTAGTGGCGGTCGTAGGCGAGATGATCCGAAAGGAACCGCCTCTCGGCTGCTGAGAGCTCGAAGTCCGAGCTCAGCGCCAGTCCGAAGTCCGCGAAGCAGATCAGTTGTCCGTCGGTCAGGAGGTTGTTGAAATGGGCGTCGAAGTGCACGAGCCCGTGAGAGCTCATGAACGCCGCTCCCCGCGCCAAGGCGTCCTCCACCCGCGGACAGGGAGAGCCGGCACCGGCCGGCGCCGCGTTCTCCCGGTGTTCGCTCAGCCACGCGCCGAGGGTCTGCGGCACGTGCTCAAGGAAAAGCACCAGGCTGTGGGAGGAACGGCCGATGGCCTCCAGCCGTTCGCGCACGGCCGGTGAGCCCTCCCAGTGGGCGACCGCGCCGTCGATGCCGCCGAACTCGTCCACGAAACCCTCGGGAGGGGAATCGGGCAGGACACGCCAGTGGTACATCAGGGGGAACCCCTCGTGCTCCCCGTCCAGGACCCAGGCGCTGGTCATGGTATGGACCGCCAGCTCCCGCCAGGCACCGAACCCGGCCGACCCCACTCCGTACTGGTAGAACAACGGCAGGCCGAAGAGGTTCGCCGTGGACCGGACGTTTTCCGGCCGGGCCTCGACGTCGGTCAACGGCACCCTCTTGACGAAGACCCGCGTCCCGTCGATGTCCACTTCCGCGGACCTGCCGCCGATGCCGGATCCGACCGCGGCGGCCGACGCCACGACGTCACCGAGCCGCCGGTCGCTCGACAACGACAGACGAGCGGCCACGGTCTCATAGGCGGCGAGCCGCGCCGCGTACGTGGAATCGAAGCGGCGCATTGACGGCTCCTCGGCGCACCGACCCCAAGGCGTCGGTGATCACATGGACGGATCGACTCTATCCTGCCCGGGTTTCCCGAAGCCTCGGCGATCCGCGAAGCAGCCCGTGACGCGCGCTTGGGCCGGCGGCTGGTGGAAGAACCGCTCTTCGCCCTCGGAAACGATCGACGCGGGCAGGTCGAGCATCGGCAAAGCGTCGAGAAAACGTGGCCGGAAACCCCGGGTGTCCGACAAGCGGGGGCGGCGTTTCTCCCGCGCTCTCCGGTTGGACGCCGTCCTCGTCCCACCCGATGACCCGCTCGCCCCGGCCGTCGGCGGGGCGCTGATCGGGCACGCCCGGCTCTCCCCAGGGTCAGCGCTCGACGTCGGCTCGCCCCCTCCCTGCGGCCGGGGACACCCGTGTCTTCGCCGGCAAGGCCTGCGGTCACGCCCCCGAGCCCCCTGACCTCCCCGCCTGCTCATCTGCGCGGAACCCCACCGCCATGCCCCAGATGCCGCGGGCAGAGGCGAACCCCTTGGAACGGGGTTCCGTTGATGGTCCGCCCCCAGGCCCAACGGGGCCGCGCCCGCCTCACGCGGGGCGGGGAGCCGCCAAGAACCCGGGCCGCTCCTCGACGGCGGAGGACCCGAGACCGCCGGACCGGCGTCGGCGCACCTCGCGTCCGCCTTGTGCTCGCCCGGCCGGGATCGGCCAGCCTCGTTGCCGGGAACGCCTGCGGACCGACGTCGAGCGCGGCAGGATCGCTTCATGGCAGACATGACCGACGACTACGTGAGCATCCGCCTGCGTGGCGGTCCGCCCTACTGGGCCGGAAAAAGCCTGGACAAGGTCTACAACCGCAATGAGATCGAGGGCGTCCCGCTGGACGAGCTGGGTGTCATGCTGTTGGTGCCGGACGGGGTGGGGGTGCCCGAGCAGCCCGAGGGCGAGGACGAGACCCCCCGCGCGCTCTACGGCCCCGAGAGCGAGGACGACCGCTACACGTGGGTCTTCCAGGGCTTCCTCCCCACCTCGGCGTCGGATCCGGGAGCGGCCTTCCAGGGCGGTTGACCGGGATGCCCCTCCTGGTCCCGGCAGGGAGGTTCCCACGTGAGAAGGCCCGCCTCGAAGATGGGCGCTGCCCGGGCCCGGGGGCGAACGGCCACGGTGAGGGCATTGCGCGCGGATGGGCGGGCCGCGTGGGCGCTTCCCCAAACCGGGCACCGACACCAACTCGATCGCTGGTCGAGGTGGCCCCGCAGGAGACGGACGGCAGGTCGGCGGCGCCGCCCCGGCCTGGGGCCGGCCTCCAGGGCGCGGCCCCAGGACACCGCTTCAGCGGTGGGCGAGGAGACCCTCCCGAACACGGTGCGGACACCGACCACGCCGTGGAAACGCGGCGGTGCCGGCCCGACAGGCGTGTAAGCGCTGTTCCACTCGCGTCGCCTTGGACCGCCGGCCGGGTAGGGCCGCGCCCGTCCCGCCGCGACGGCTCCGGTACTCCAGGCGGCCACCGCGGCGCCGGCGTGGGTCTGAGACCGGGCCGATCGGTGAGCGGGGCGAGACCGCTCGAACACGCCCGCTCCGCCTGGCCGGTGCTGTGAGGGGGACGCTCGGGCGGTGTTCTCCCCAAATCGGAGGAACCCGGGAGTCCTTGCGTCATCGGGACCGGGCGGGAAACGTCGGCACGCGGACGTCAAGGGTTCGCCTCACCACGGTCGAGGCCGACCGGACGACCGCTCCCCCCTTGTCGAGGGGGTCGCGGGTTCCCACGTCGACCGTCGAGGCGGGACGCTTGGGCGCTAGGCTGACGGCCATGGTCGAATCGGTCCCTCCCCCGTGGGCGCGGTTGCCCGGCGACGGCTGGACGGCGGTGACGGTGGGCGAGTCGGGGGCCGCCGTCTTCCGCTCCGCTGACGGGTCGCGGTACGCCAAGTGCGTCCGGGGCGACCAGGCGGTCTCGTTGGAGGCGGAGCGCGATCGGGTCGAGTGGCTGAGCGCGCAGGCGGTTCCCGGACCACGCGTGCTCGACTGGCGGGCCACCGACGAAGGGGCCTGCCTGGTCACCAGCGCCGTCCGGGGAGTGGGCGCCGACACCCTCTCCGCTTCGAGGCTCCGGGCGGCGTGGGGGACGATCACGGACGCCGTACGCCGGCTGCACGACCTTCCCCCGTCCCGCTGTCCGTTCTCCCGGGACCTCACCCGCATGTTCGCCGCGGCCCGTGACGTTGTGGCGCGGGGCGCGGTCAACCCGGAGTTCCTGCCCGTGGAACAGCAGCGGACCCCACCCGAGCGGCTGCTCGCGCGGTTGGAGCCACAGCTCGGACACCGCCTGGAGCAGGAGGCCGACGAGAGTGTCGTCTGCCACGGGGACCTGTGCCTGCCCAACATCATCCTCGATCCGGAGACCCTGGACGTGGCCGGCTTCATCGACCTGGGGCGGCTCGGACGGGCCGACCCCTACGCCGACATCGCGCTCCTCCTCGCCACCGCCCGGGAGAGGTGGGACGACGAACGGCAGGCGGAGGCGGCCGAGAAGGACTTCGCCGATCGGTACGGCCTCGTCCTCGACCGTGACCGGGAACGGTTCTACCTCCACCTCGATCCCCTCACCTGGGGGTGAGGGGATCGAGGTGTCGGCCGGGGTGGACCCGGCGGTGTCCTCCGGCCGTCCGAGCCCGCCGAGACGGCCGGGACAACACGCCCCGGGATTCGCCCCCGGCGTTCGACGGCTCGTCGGGGCGCCGAGGAACCCGAACCGGTGAGTACCGCGCCCCGGGAGCCGCCGTCACTCCCGCGCCGCGGCATGGAACGATCACCCCATGACCGATTCCGTGACACCATCGCAGATCGCCCGCCGCACCTCCGCCGCGGTCGACGCCGCGGTCGGGGCGGGGCGTGATCTCGGGCTCGCCGTGACCGACGCCGTGGTGCTCCATGACCTCTTCTCCGTCGTCGTCCACCTCGCCCCCTCACCGGTCGTGGCCCGGGTGCCCACCGTCCTGCCGCACTGCACGGACCTCGCCTCCCTGGCGCACCGCCAGCGGGCGGAACTGGACGTGACGCGGTGGCTCGCGGCGCGGGGAACTCCCGTGATCCCTCCCAGCCCCCTCGTGCCCCGAGAACCTGTTCAGCGCGACGGGTTCTCGATGACGTTCTGGCGGTTCGTCGAGGAGAGGCGGGAGGGGGAGCCCGACTACGAGGCGAACTCCGAGAGCGTCGCCGACCTGCACGCCGCGATGCGCGACTACCCCGGCCGGCTGTCGTTCCTGTCGTCGGCCGAACCCGAGTTCGTCGCGGAAAGCCTCACCCTGCTCGACAAGCGTCGCGACCTCATCGGCCCGGATGATCTGGACCGCGCGCGCCGAGAGTGGCAGGTTCTGGAACCCCTCGTCCGCTCGCGCGCGGCGTTCGAGGAGGCGTTTCCGGGGATCGACGTCCAGCCCGTCCACGGCGACTCTCCGCCCGCGAACATCTTCCCCGGGGTGGACGGGGACCTCTACTCCGACTTCGAGCTGGTCACGTTGGGTCCCGTCGAATGGGACCTGGCCGCGCTCGGCCCCGCCCTCGAATCCGCCTACGACCGTGGCGCGCGGCGCAACGGCATGAGGACGTTGAACGGCGACGTCCTGGGTTTCGTGAACGCCGTGGGGATGCTGCGGGTCATCGCCTGTCTCACGCTCACTTCGCAGCTTCCCTCGTTGCTGGGATACCTGGAACCGTCCATCGAGCAGTGGCGGGCGATGCCGTTCGCCGGCGGCGTGGTCGGCCGACACGGGTGAGCCCCGCCCCCGTCCTCCGGCACCTGCCGGGGCGGGGGCGTGACCGTGGCGACGGGGTTCTCGCGCCTTCGGTGCCAGCACCACCGGTGCCGGCGGCCTGCACCCCGGGACGACGCTCCGTGGACGGGTCCGGGGCAGCGGTGACGGCATCGCGCCGTGGCGGGAGGCCACCGGGCGTCGGGGGGAAGGGGATTCCCGGCCACGGCCGTGGAGCCGGCGGCAGGCGCCTTCGCCCCGTGGGGCGTCGCAGACCACCGCGGTCCCCTTCTGCCCACCCCGTCCACCGGACCGCGCTTGGCCGGGGCAGACGGCTTCGAACGGGACGCGCGGGGGCGCCCATCGGCCGGTCGCGCCGTCGGGCGGGAAGGGGCGGCGCCTTCGAAACGCCGCTCCCCCGGATTTCGCGGTGCTCCCCTCAGGGGTGCCGGGGGGCGAACGGACCGCCGGCGCCGAAAGCGAGGTCGGCGAAGCGTTCGCCGATGCGGCGGTGGGTGGCCGCGTCCGGGTGGAGCCCGTCGGGGAGCGGCAGCTCGGCGAAGTCCGCCTCGCCGTAGAGGTCACGGCCGTCGAGGTAGTACAGGTTCGGATCGTCGGCGGCCCGCTGCTCGACGATGCGGGCGAGTTCCCCGCGGATGACGGTGAGCGTCAGCTTGCCCGCGGCGCGCTCCGCCGGGTCGCCCACGGCCCGGAACTCCACCTTCCCGTCGGTGAAGACCGGGGCGCCGGGGCCGGGGGTGTCCTCGTGGGTGGGGCAGTGGATCGGAGAGACGACCAGCAGGGGCGTGGTGGGGTGCCCCTCGCGGACGGTGTCGAGGAAACCGTGGACCGCGGGGGTGAAGGCGCGCAGCCTCATCAGGTCCACGTTGACGATGTTGATACCGATTTTGAGGCTGATCAGGTCGGCGGGGACGTCCCGTATGGTGCGCGCGGTGAAGGGGTCGAGCAGGGCGCTGCCGCCCAGACCGAGGTTGACCAGTTCCACGGAGCCGAGGGACGCGGCGAGTGCGGGCCAGGTGGTGGTGGGACTGGCGGCGTCGGAGCCGTGACTGATCGAACTGCCATGGTGCAGCCACACCCGCCGCCCCCGGTCCGGCACGGGCGCGACGGGGGCATCGGTGCGCAGGGCGAGGAGCTCGGTGGTCTCGTTGTGCGGGAGCCAGACCTCGACGTCCTTGACGCGGTCGGGCAGACCGGCGAACCGCACGGTGCCGGCCGGCCCGGGCCGTTTCTCGACGCTGCCGGTGACCATGTCGATGGACAGGGTGTTTCCGCCGTCCACGACGGCCTGGTCGCTGAGACGGCCGTCGATGACCAGGTCGTATACGCCGTCCGGGCGGGGAGGGGCGCCCACGTAGGCGCGTTTGGTGGCAAGCGTGTCGAGTTCCACGACGGTGGCCCTGGTGCGGAAGGCCAGGCGCACCCCCGAGGGCTGGGACTCCGCCATGGCCAGTTGCGGGTCGGCGCACTGGGCCCGGGCCCAGGAGGGCAACCGGTGTGGGAGCACACCGCGTTCGGTGTGCTCCAGGTCGAGCGCGCCGCGGAGGAGATCGGTGGTGACGGGTGTGGTGATGTGCATCGTGTCGCCTGCTGTTCGAGATCGTTCGGGTCGCTCTGGTTCGCCACGTCGGCACGGGGCCGTGCCGGGCGCGCGTCACGGTCAGGCAGCGGGCCAGTTCCGCAACAGGGTGTCGAGGGCGTCCAGGGTCCGTGTCCACGTCTCCTGGGTGTCGGGCGCGCTGTGGCTGAACCCTCCCCCCATCTCCAGGGACACGTAACCGTGGAAGACGCTGCCCAGGAGCCGGACCGCGTGGGTCTGCTCCGGTTCGGCCAGGTCGTAGCCGCGCAGGATCGCCCGGGTCATCTGGGCGTGCCTGACCCCGGCGCTGGCGGCCGCCGTCTCCGGGTCCAGGCGGAACTGGGCCGCGGCGTAGCGTCCGGGGTGTTCGCGGGCGTAGTCGCGGTAGACGTTCGCGAGGGCCGTCAGGGCGTCCTTGCCGGCCCGGCCGGCCAGGGCCTCGGCGGCGCGATCGGCGAGTTCCTCCAGGGCGAGCAGGGCGATCCTGGTCCTGAGGTCCTGAGAGTTCCTCAGGTGTGAGTACAGGCTCGCGACCTTGACGTCGAACCGCCTGGCCAGCGCCGAGACGGTGACCTGGTCGAAGCCGACCTCGTCGGCCAGCTCCGCCCCCGCTCTGGTCAGTCGTTCCACGGTGAGTCCCGCTCGTGGCATAACACTTCCCCCAACTTCCATAAATGACTATACAGGAGCCTAATGTGTTTAGGAAAATGATCTAGTACTTCAGGATGGGCTGGCCGGATGGGACAGGGTGGTCCACACGGGAGGGACGGCGCGAGGGCCGGCGGGGAAACCAGGCCACGACGGTGGATCGACGACGGTGCTCCCCCACTCCACGCTCGCCGGGCCGCGGAATCGCCCCGCCCCCGCATGGCCGGGGACAACCCCCTGGCACCCGTTCCGGACACGGCGGGCCACCGGCTCGGTCCGGCGCCCCGGGGCACGGGATCTCCACAGGAGGGCCGACCGCGTGACGGTCCCGGCCGCGGACCTGGCGGTCGGTCGCCGGGGTCCACCGCCGAGCCGGGCCGGCCGCGACCGGGTGATCCGCCGCTCGGCTCACCATGCGGGCCTGCGCGTCGCGGCCTTCCGGTTGTCGGCGCGCGGGGACCGGTCGGACGGCAGGGCCAGGTCCCGGAAGACCGGCGGCCCCGGCCGGGCCGATGCCGCCCGCCTCCCTTCTCCGCGTTCCACCGGTTCGGGGAGGCGCCCGGCGCGTCCCGGCGCCGAGGAACGGGACGGCACCGTCTACGCGCGGGTCGCGCTACGGCGTCCCCAGATAGGTGTCGAGCGCGGCCGCGCCCGCCAGCATCGCCCGGCCCCGCGCCGTCAGCCGGTCGCGCCACTCCCCCAGCGTCGCCTGGAGCGGGTGCGGTCCGCCGGCCGCCCGCACCCGCTCCACCACCAGCGCGATCCGCTCCACCCCGTACCCGCCCCGCCGTAGCTGGTGGGCCAGCAGTACGTCGCGCACCTCGGCGGAGGTGTAGATCCGGTACCCGGTTCGCGGGTCGCGGCGGGGCGTGACCAGTCCGGCCCGCTCCCAGGCGCGCAGCGTCGCCGGGCGGACACCGACCCTGCGCGCCAGCGGCCCGATGAACGTCACCCCCGGCTCCGCCGGTTCGCGTGGCGGCATCGGATCGTCCAGCGCCCGTTCCACGGCCTCCAGCGTGCGCCGATCCTCGGCCAGTTGCGCGTGGCCGTCGTCGATGAGCCGCAACGCCTCCTCGACGGCGCCGCTGTTCGCGGCCCGCATGATCGCCCCCGCGGTCGCGTGACCGTGCGCGGGGATCAAGGCCAGAAACGCCCGTAGCGCCGCCGCGTGGCGCGGAGTGTAGCGACGATAGCCGTGCGGTGAACGCTCGGCCGGAGGCAGGAATCCGGCCTCCTCGTAGTTGCGCACCGCCTGCGTGGACAGGCCGTGCTCACGCGCCAGATCGACAGGCCGCAACCGTGTTTTAAGGTTCATCCTCACCCACGAGGGAAAACGCCCCAGAAGTTCACACCGAGGTTTCAAAGATACCGTTGAAGTGACTTCGGCCCCCGCATGGAAGGACCGCGCCATGACGGATGGCTCCACGGCCATCGAGCTCAGCCGCTGCGAACTCCGCGAGATCACCGGCTACGCGGTGGCGTGCGCGCGGCCCGCGCTGGCGATCTTCGAACGTGAACGCCCCGACGACCGGCGTCCACGGGCCGCGATCGAGGCCGCGCAGGCGTTCGCGGACGGAGCCGAGCGGACCAGGGTGCTGCGCGACAACGCCTGGGCGGCGCACCGGGCGGCTCAGGAGACCCGCGACACGGGACAGGCCGCGGCGAGCGACGCCGCGCGCGGCCGCCAACGCGTGCGGCGCGGCGTTCCTCCATCCCTTGGCGAAGGCCACGCAGGTCAAGCACATCCTCGGGTCGGCGGCCCATGCCGCGCGGGCGTTCGAGCTCTCCGCCGGGGACGATCCCGCCGTCGCGGCCGAGCACATCGCGCGGGCGCGGGCTCGCGCGCGTCCCGTCGTGGTGGACGTCTTGCGGCGCTATCCGCCCGCCCCGGCCGGTGGCGGGCGGGTCGGGGAGCTGATCCGTCGGTTGGACGTGTCACTGCGCTGATCCCCGGCGCCGTGCCCGTGCCCGTGGACGGGGCGCGTGGGCAGCCGGCCCGGGCCGGCGTCCACCGCGCGAACGCCGGCCCGAGGTTCTACGAGCCGGGACCGCACCCGGGAGGAGGCGCGTCGGTTCCTTCGGCGTCTTGCCCACCCCGCCCGCCGGGGCCGAGCGCGCGGTCATGGCGGAGACCGGAAAGAGGCCCGTCCCCTTCCTTGGGGAACGGGCCGGGCCACGATGGACGTGGGGAGAGGTCAGTCGTCGATCTCTCCGGTGAGATGACGGTGGGCCTCGCGCCGGCCCGCGTAACGCTCCCGGCGATTGTCGGCCCTGGTCATCCGCTGCCACTCCTTCACGCAGGAGCGCACGTTACACCCCGAACAGCAGGTGTGGCCGAACAGCAGCACGCCGGGGTGCTCCCACCGACAACGCGTGTCCGGTTCCTCCCGTGTCGGCCTCGGCGGCAGGTCGCAGGGGCCGTAACGGTGATCGTGAACCGGCCGAGGGCGGTGCTCCGCGTGGCGGACCCACAGCGGCTTCGTCTTGTCCGTACGAGACATCTCGTTCCTTCTGGAACCGCCGCCCGAACTCCCGGACCCTCCGGGCGGGCGGCTAGGTTCGCAGCTTCACGGCGACACCCCTTTTCTCGGCTCTGGCGCCGATCGGTCCGTCCGCCCCACGGACGGGACGGTCGTCGACGTCCCGATGTTCCCCACACCGGTTCCCCCGCGTCAAGGCGTCCCGGCGCCTCCGGAGGTCGGCTCCGCGGCCGCCAGGCCGTCCGTCCGCGTGTTCCGTCCCTGGTGGAGGCGGGTGGGCGCCACCCCGCGGTCGCCGCGGAGCCCGCCTCCGGCGCCGAACCGGTTCAGCGGGAGAAACGTGGGGGCCTCGGCGGCGCGCGGGCCGACCACCACCGCCCGGGGACGCCTCAGTCGAGACGGTCGGAGGAACGGTCCGTCTTGGGACGGGCGCGCAGGTGCGCGCGTTCGCCCTGCCGGCCGAACAGGCTGAGGATCTCGACCGCATCCTCGGCGGCGGGGCCGAACCAGTGCGGCACGCGGGTGTCGAACTCGGCCGCTTCACCGGGGGAGAGCACGAGGTCGTGGTCGCCGAGGATGATCCTGAGGCGACCGTTGAGGACGTAGAGCCATTCGTATCCCTCGTGGCTCTGCGGATCGGGTTCGCCCGTCCGGTCGGCGGCCTGGATCACGAGCTTGTAGGCCTGGATGCCCCCGGCCCGGCGGGTCAGGGGCAGCATGGTCATGCCGTTGCGGGTGACCGGCCGCAGATGGACGCGCGGGTCGCCGGTGAGCGGGGCGTCGACCAGTTCGTCGAGGGTGACCCCGTGCGCCTTGGCGAGGGGGAGCAGGAGTTCGAGGGTCGGCCGACGGCTACCGGACTCCAGCCGGGACAGGGTGCTCACCGAGATGCCGGTCGCCGCGGACAGCTCCGCCAGCGTGATCTCGCGTTGCCGGCGCAGCGCGCGCAGCCGGGGGCCGACCGCGTCGAGTGCCTGGTTCAGGTCGTCGCCCATACCGCCAGTTTGCCATAGCGGCAAAGAACTTTGCGATATTCACCGCAGGTCCGCATATTCGTCGTGGAGGTGGTCGAAGTGACCAATGACCAGATGAGAGACCACTACGACGTGGTGGTGGTCGGCGGCGGGGCCGCGGGACTGAACGGAGCGCTGATGCTCGCCCGGGCACGACGATCGGTGGTGGTGATCGACGCGGACGCCCCGCGCAACCGTCCGGCCTCGGGCGTGCACGGACTGCTGGCCCTGGACGGGACTCCCCCCGCCGAGCTGCTGGAGCGCGGTCGCGCCGAGGTCCGTCGCTACGGCGGCCACGTGGTGTCCGGAGAGGTCGCGACGGCATCCCGCGACGCCGACGGGTTCACCGTGACACTGGCGGGCGGCGGCTCGGTCCGGGCCCGCAGGCTGCTGGTGACCAGCGGGCTGGTCGACGAACTGCCGGACGTGCCCGGGCTCGGGGACCGCTGGGGCCGAGACGTGCTGCACTGCCCCTACTGCCACGGCTGGGAGGTCCGCGACCAGGCCATCGGGGTGCTGGCGAGCGGTCCCATGTCCGTCCACCAGGCGTTGTTGTTCCGGCAGTGGAGCGACGACGTCACCTTCTTCTCCCACACCCGGCCGGCGCCCTCCGCCGAGGAGGCGGAGAAGCTGGCGGCCCGGGGGATCCGGGTGGTGACCGGCGAGGTGGCCCGCCTGGAGGTCGTCGAGGATCGGCTCGTGGGGGTGCGGATGGCCGACGGCACGACGGTCGGCCGCGAGGCGCTGGCGGTCTCCCCGCGGATGGTGGCGCGCGCGGGCTTCCTGTCGACGCTCGGTCTCCATCCGGTCGAGCACCCGGCGGGGGTCGGAGAGCACATTCCCACCGACCCGACCGGCCGCACGGAGGTGCCCGGGGTGTGGGCCGCCGGCAACGTCACCGACCTGATGGCGCAGGTGGGCGCCTCGGCCGCGGCCGGTGCCGCCGCCGGCGCCCAGATCAACGCCGACCTGGTCGAGGAGGAGACCCGACAGGCCGTCGCCTCCTACCGGACCCCTTTCTCGGCCGAGGCGGAGGCGCGGGTCGGCGAGCTCGCGATGGGCGAGCGCGGTCACGGGCTGTGAGACTGGAGGAGGACGGCATGACCGGGAAATCCGCCCGAGAGTGCTGGGAGGAGCGGTACCGCGGCCACCACGGTGCCCCCGGCACCGGCGACCCCGGTCCGCACCTGGTGGCCGAAACCGTGGACCTCCCCCCGGCACGGCCCTGGAGGCGGGCCGCGGCGAGGGGGCCGACGCCGTCTGGCCGGCCACGCGCGGCTGGAGGGTGACGGCGGTGGACATCGCCGACGCCGCGTTGCGTCGCGCGCGAACGCGTCGCGGTCCAGGGGGACGACGTCGCGGGACGGATCGACTGGGCGCGGGCCGGCCTGGCGGAGTGGACCCCGCCCGAGGAGCGCCTCGACCTCGTCTCCTCGCACTACGTGCACCCGGCGACGTCGCGCGACTCCCTGTTCCGCGGGTTGGCGGCGGTGGTCGCCCCGGGCGGCACGTTGCTCATCGCCGGCCACCATCCCGCACATCCTCGGACGGGCATCTCACACGCCGCGGTGGCGCACGCGCGCTTCACCCCCGAGGAGGTGGCGGCCGGCCCGCCCTCCAGTAAATGGGAGATCGTCGTCGTCGCCGAGGCCCGGCCTCGAACGATCACCGACCCCTACGGCCGCGAGGTGACCATGCGCGACACGGTCCTGCGCGCCCGCCGACTCCCGTGACCGGGGTGTCCTGTGGCCGGGCCGCCACGCCCACGGTTCCCGGGCGGGCCCGGACCTGACCGGGACGGCCGCGCCAAGCGTCCGGGCGGCCTGGATCCGGCCCTGCCCCATCAGGCCCCGAGCGGCCGAGCTGTCGGTGGACCCGGCCTCCTTCCCCCGGGAGGGAGGCGGCGCCGGCCTGCCGGGCGGGACTGACCCCTCGGAAGGCCCGCCCCGGCCGCCGGCCATCCACGCCGACGACGGACGCGGTGCCTCCCGAGGCGTATCCGCGGGGCGCCTCCCCTGGTCGCGGTCT
The DNA here is from genome assembly GCF_054780875.1 of Marinactinospora endophytica. Classification (NCBI taxonomy): domain Bacteria; kingdom Bacillati; phylum Actinomycetota; class Actinomycetes; order Streptosporangiales; family Nocardiopsidaceae; genus Marinactinospora; species Marinactinospora endophytica. The sequence goes on from NZ_BAAGVM010000005.1 coordinate 303,830, forward strand.
GCCCGGATCACGTCGTCATCCTCCCGTCCCCATCCGGGACGGGCGCGCGCCGGCCCCGGGGCGGACCGCGGCGAGAGGAGGCGGCCGGGGATCGTTCGGCCCGTCCCGCGCCCGATCACGCAGGGCTCGGGACGGGCCGCCGTCGGAGTCCGGGCGGAGGACACCGCGGCCACGCGTTCGGCCGCCCCCGCCGTGGCGTCCTCGAACCCGCCGCGACCGGACGGCGGCGAGGATCCCGCGCGTGGCGGCGTTCCCCGGCCACGGCGCCCCGCGCCCCTCTTTTCGGATCAGTCGGCGTCCACCCCCTGGAGCAGCCCGCGCACCTGCTCCGCGTCGGTCTCCTGGAGCTCCTCCCCCAGGAACAGCCACCGGGAGACCCCCACCGATTCGAGGAAGGCCAGATCGTGGCCGGCGATCAGCAGCGCCCCCTCGTAGGACTCCAACGCCCCGGTCAGCTGGCGCATGCTGGCCAGGTCGAGGTTGTTGGTGGGCTCGTCCAGCATCAGCAGCTGGGGGGCCGGGGTGGCCAGCAGCAGTGCCGCGAGGGTGGCGCGGAAGCGCTCGCCCCCTGAGAGGGTGCCCACGGGCTGTTCGGCACGCGCGCCCCGGAACAGGAAGCGCGCGAGCTGGGCGCGGACGTGGTTGTCGGTGGCGTCCGGGGCCATACGCGCCACGTTGTGCGCGATGCTCGACCCCTCGTCCAGCACGTTCAGACGCTGGGGCAGGAACCGGGTCGGCACGAACGTCTCGGCCGAGCCGGCCACGGGGGCGAGCTCCCCGGCGATGGTCCGCAGCAGCGTGGTCTTCCCGGCCCCGTTGCGCCCGACCAGGGCGATGCGCTCGGGGCCTCGAACGTCGAGGTCGGCGTCACGCAACCGGGCGTGGGGCAGGCTCAGCCCGCGAACGGTCAGGACGGTCCGCCCCGCGGGCACCTCGGTGCGGGGAAGGCTCACCTTGATCTCGGCGTCGTCGCGGATCGCGTCGGCGGCCTCCTCCCGTCGCTCGCGGGCCTCGGTGAGACGTTCCTCATGGAGGCCGCGCAGTTTGCCCGCCGACTCCTGCGCCGAACGCTTGCGCGCGCCGGCGACGATCCTGGGCACCCGCCGTTGGACGTCCATCTTCTTGCTGTGCCGCTGGCGGCGGGCCAGTTTGGTCTGGGTCTCCTCCAGTTCCCGCCTTTGACGGCGGACGTCGGCTTCGGCGGCGCGCAGCATGCGCTCGGCCGCCTCCTGCTGGGTGGCGACGGCCTCCTCGTAGGCGGACCAGCCGCCCCCATACCAGTTCACCGTCCCCGCCCGCAGCTCGGCGATACGGTCCACCCGTTCCAGCAGGTCACGGTCGTGGCTGACGATGATCATGACGCCGGAACGCCAGGAGTCGACGGCGTCGTAGAGCCTGCGCCGAGCGAACAGGTCGAGGTTGTTGGTGGGCTCGTCGAGCAGCAGGACGTCGGGGCGTTGCAGGAGCAGCGCCGCCAGGCGCAGCAGGACGGTCTCCCCTCCTGACATCCGGCCCACGGTGCGGTCCAGGTCGAGACCGCCGAGTCCGAGCGAACCCAGCGTGGCCTGGGCGCGCTCCTCGACGTCCCAATCGTCGCCGACGGTCTCGAAGTGCTGCTCGGCCACGTCGCCGGACTCGATGGCGCGCAGGGCCGCGCGCCGTTCGGCGATGCCGAGGGCCTGGTCGACTCGCAGCTCCGTGTCCAAGGTGATGTCCTGGGGCAGGTAGGCGATCGCGCCGGTCACGGTCACCGACCCCCGGGAGGGGCGTAGCCGTCCGGCGAGCAGGCGCAACAGGGTGGACTTGCCCGTGCCGTTGGCCCCGATGAGGCCGGTACGGCCCCGGCCGACGGTCAGGGACAGCCCGTCGAGGACGGGGGTGCCGTCCGACCATTGGAAGGACAGGTCGGAGCAGGAGACGGTCACGCCGGACGTGGTGGACTCTGTCATGGTGATCCTCGCGTTCGAAGTGAGTCAGGTGACTTCGTGTGCGAGCACCACGCGGTGGTCGGCCGTAAGGCGGAGGAGACCCTCCGGGAAGAAGGACGGCTCATGCACCGAGGTTGCGTCCACGCGGGCCACGGGAGACTGAGAAGCCTGCTACGTCGTGGCGGGGATACGGCCGGCGCCGTACCGCGCGGTGATCGCGAACCTCAGATGCGCAACGTCCACCTCTATCGGAGACGACAAGGACGTGTGTGACTGTACCCCATCGCTCTGCCGGACGCTCCTGAATAAACCGCGCCTCGACGGGGCGTTCGCGTTGGGCGCCGGTCTCTCCTCCACGGCGGTGGGGAGAACCGGGTACCGCTCGCGCCTCACCCCTCCTCCCCGGCCCTCTCCTCCGCGCGCAACGACCACTCCCTGACCGAGGGGACGCGGTCCAACAGTCCGCTGACCCGCATCCCCTCTTCACGCGAGGTCACCCGCGGTAGCGGGGCGAAGGCGTCGGGGAGCATGTCGAGCAGGCTCATCACGTACCCTCCCGTACGCAGCGAGAGCAGCAGCTCGCACCTCAACTGACGCGGGAGGTCCGGCCGGTGGTAGGCGGTGTTCCACAGGGCGGGCCACAGGTAGTGGGCCCCGTCGGGCGCCGCGTGGGCCCTCACCCAGGCGGGGTCCAACCGCTGGTTGAGGTCGAGGTCGTGTGCCTGTTCCTCCAGGCCGAGCAGCGACGCCGCATCGATGACCTTGACCTCACGCGGCAGTGGCGGATCCGAGTCCATCGGATCATGATGCCCGACACTGCCCCGGCCGCCCCTACCGCGACAGGGGCGGCCTAGACCTCGGCCACGCCGTTCCGGTACGCCCAGACCACGGTCTGTACGCGGTCGCGGGTGCCGATCTTGGCCATGGCCCGCCCCAGGTGGGACTTGACCGTGCTCGCCTCGATGAACAGTGCCCGGCCGATCTCGGCGTTGGACATGCCCTGGGCGAGGAGCCGGACGATGTCGGCCTCGCGCGCGGTCAGCAGGTCCAGGGCCTCGGGGCGGGGGCGCGCGGCCGGCCTGCGGCGCGCGAACTCCGCCATCACCCGTCGGGTCACGGCCTGGTCCACCAGCCCGTACCCCCTGGCGAGCCTGCGCACGGCGTCGATCAGCTCGTCGGGCTCGGTGTCCTTGAGGACGAATCCGCTCGCCCCTGCCTCCAACGCGCCGAAGACGTACTCGTCCAGGTCGAAGGTGGTCACGATGAGGATGGCGGGCGGCTCGGAGGAGGATTCCAGGATCCGCCGGGTGGCCGACAGTCCGTCACCGCCGGGCATGCGCACGTCCATGCAGATCACGTCCGGTCGGAGACGCGCGGCGAGGGTGACGGCCGTGGGGCCGTCACCGCACTCTCCGACGACCTCGATGTCCTCTGCGAGGTTGAGGATGACGCGAAAGCCCGCCCGGACGACGGACTGGTCGTCCACTAAAAGCACCCGGATCACACGCCGCTCCCCTCAGCCGCCTCCCGGCCCGCGGCCGCGGAGATCTCCCTGTCAACGGGCAGGGACAGCCTCACCCGCCACCCGCCCCCGTCCATCGGTCCCGTCTCCAACGTCGCGCCGACCAGGTGGGCCCGTTCCCTCATGCCGAGCAGTCCCAGCCCCCGCGGGGCCCCTGCGGTCTGCCCGGTCCGCTCCGCCCTGCCGGCGCCCTCCTCGTTGTCGACCTGGAGGACCAGGCGTGAGGTGCCGTAGTGCAGGAGCAGGCGCACCTCGGCGCCCGCCGCGTGCTCGCGCGCGTTGGACAGCGCCTCCTGGGCCACACGGTAGACCGTGACGTCGGCGACGGGGGGAAGCGGGTAGACCGCTCCCTCACGTCCGAAGGAGATCTGGGCGCCCAGTTCGCGTTCGATGCGCACCAGCGTCTCCACCTCGCCGGCCCCGGGGACGGGAGCGCCCCTGGCGCTCGGGTCCCCGCTGTGCATGAGGTCGGTGCCGGCCGGGGCGGGGTCCTCCCCGGGATCGCGCAGGGCGCCCACGACCAGGCGCAGGCTGTCGAGCGTTCTCCGTCCCTGCGCGCGCACCCACGCCGTCGCCTCGCGGGCCGCCTGGTCGTCGCGGCCGATGAGGCGTTCCGCGGCGGCCGCCTGCACCACCATGCCGGACAGGTGGTGGGCCGCGATGTCGTGGAGTTCGCGCGCCATGCGCGTCCGTTCGGCCTTGATCGCGGCCTCGGCCCTCTCGTGCTGCCTTTGGATCGCGTCGACCGCGCGGGCGCGGAGCAGGTCCGTGTAGCGTCGCCGGGTTCCCGCGTAGGCCCCCAGGAACGCCGGCCCCGCGTAGACGGGCACGGTCGACACCAGCAGCCCCGCGGCCAATACCAGGTACTCCCCCGAAGTCGAGGGCCGGACGGACGGGAGGGCCTCCAGCCCCAGGGCCGGATCCGACAGTGTGCCGGTCACCAGCGTCGCGAGGGCGGTGTGCAGGAGGATGACGGCGGCGAGCAGCCGCACCAACCGGTTCTGCGGCACGAGGATCCCGCAGGTGTAGGCGGCGATGAGCGGCGCGACGCCCTGCGCCGCCACATGAGGCGGCAGGAACGCCGCGATCGCCACCTGGGCGAGCGCGGTGGCGGCCAGGCACAGGACCGGGTTGCTGCGCCGGACGCACAGCATCAACGACTGCGCGCAGGCCGCGACGGTGACCGCGGTCGCGGCGGAGGAGGGGATCTCGATGCCCTCCGCGCTTCCCAGGAAGTCCATCGCCAACCGGAGCAGAACGCCGGAGGCCACCGCCATGACCACCGCGAGAAGGCAGTCGCGGGCGAGCGCGGAGCGCAATCCCAGACGGTTGAGCGTCGCGTCGAAGGCGCCCGTCCACGGTGGCCCGGCCGCGCCGCCGGATCCGAGGATGTCCCCGGGGGCGCCGGTAGAAGGGCTGCTCTCGGTCATCGCGTCCACCGATTCCTTGATCTGTGCTGGATTGCGAGCGTAACGCCGTGAGAGGAGTGGACCGGTGGGAGTCCGCCCACCGGCCCAGTCGTGACGGATCAGTAGGACATGTCCGGGGAGAGCAGGCCGAAGAGGGCGGCGAACCCGGCCACGCCGATCAGCGCCGACAACACGAGCAGGCCGCCCAGGCAGCGCCGCCAACCCGCGCGGCGGCGGATGTCGCCGACCAGCGCCACGGCGGCCGGGATGATGGCGGCGACGCCGGCCCACTGGGCGCCCAGCAGGGCGTACAGGACTCCCTTGGGCACCTCCTGGAAACCCATGACCAGGCTGACGACCACGGTCCAGCCCGCGAGCGCGGCCAGGGCGCAGGCCACGCCCGCCCGGGCCAGGATCCGGGCCGGACGCCCGGCCGGCTGGGGGGCCGGCAGGGACCGTCCGCGGCGCATCAGCGCGCCGAGAGGCCATGACAGCGCGGCGGCGAGCAGGATCGCGACGGAGACGGCGACCACCGGGAGCGCCAGGGACGCCGTGCGCACGGTGTCGACGGGCAGCAGGGTGAAGGCCGAGCCGAAACCGATCGCCTCCACCTGGTCACCGGCCACGCGCATCGCCAGCAGGCGCTGACCGCCGACCTCGCGCCACACCCACGGCTCGACCTCCTCATAGACCGTGGGCTCCATGGTCTCGGGTCCCGGGGTGACCAGGATCGTGCCGTCCTCGCGGGCGATGACCCGGGTCTGTCCGCCGGCCACGCCCAGGACGGACAGGAAGGTGCTGTACATCGACCGCGAGCTCTCATAGACGCCCTCGGCCATGGCGGCGTGTTCGACCGCCGTCGGCTCGGCCTTGGATGCGGGGGCGTCTTCGGCGGGGAAGTAACGGTCGGCGAAGCCGAACAGGATCTCCTCGCGCAGCCGGAGGCTCTCGATCCCCCCGTGGCCGCCGCCGTTGAGGGCCACGAAGACGCCGGTGCCCTCGTCCGGGTAGATCTGCAGGTGGGAGTGGAAGTACTGGGTGTCCCCACCGTGCCCGAGGATGCGCCGCCCGTTGCGGTCCTCCTCGAAGAAGCCCAGGGCCATGCGCGGTCCCTGGGCCAGCGTTCCCAGGGTCTCCTCGTCCAGCCCCGGCGCGTGCATGAGATCGAGCGTCTGGGGCTCCAGCAGGGGCCGGTCCGCCTGCCCCAGGTGGGCGAGCATGAAGTGGGCCATGTCGGTCGCCGAGGCGGTCAGCGACCCCGCGGGGGCGCCCGCGACGACCTCGAAGGGGCCGGCCGCGGCGGTGTCGACGGTGTAGCCCTCGGCGACGCGCTGCGCGAGGCCGTCGGGCAGGGGCTGGGCGAAGGTGGAGGAGTCCATGCCCAGCGGTTCGAGCACGTTCTCCTGGACGTATTCCTCGAACGGGACGCCGCTGACCCGCTCGACGACGTACCCGGCGAGGGCGTTGCCGTAGTTGGAGTAGGCGGGGACCGTACCGGGTGGGAACACCTGCTCCGGGGGGTCGGTGACCAGGTGCGCGCGCAGGTCGTCCTCGGCGTCTGGGGGGAGAATCATCCCGGCGACCCGCTCTTCGAAACCGGGGGTGTGGGTCAGCAGGTGACGGAGGGTCACGGGCTCGTCGAAGGAGGTCGGCACGGTGAAGTCGATGTACTCGTGGACGTCGGCGTCGAGGTCGACCCGGCCCTCCTCGACGAGCCGCATCACCGCGGTGGCGGTGAACAGCTTGGAGACCGACCCGACCCGGAAGAGCGTCTCCTGTGGATCGACCGGGACCGGTTCGGACCCGTCCGCGCCGGTGTCGGCGTAGCCGTAACCGCGCGCGGTGAGGAGTTCTCCATCGTGGACGACACTGACCGCCGCTCCCGGAATCCCCGTCTGGTCCAGGGCGGCCGGAACCAGCCCGTCCAGCCAGGTCTCCAGGTCCTCTCGGGTGAGGTCCGCGGTGGCGCCGGAGGGGGTCGGCGGGGGTGCGACCGTGTCGGTCGCCGGGACGGCGCAGCCGGTGGCGAGCACACCGGTGGCGACGATGGCGGCCAGGCCCCCCGGGAACACTCGTGGTCGCCGATCGGGCGGGGTGCTGACGCGGGGTGGGGCGGGGGCGGTCACGAGACCTCTCCTGTCTGTGGTCGTACCGGATGCTCGGGGCCTGCCCGTGTGTGGCATCCGGTGGTGTGCTCACCACCCTGCCGGGGAGGGCACTTCCGGCACATCTCGCCGAGGTCCACACTCGATCTACGACCTTTGGCGGAGGCGGCCTCTCCTTCCGGCGGAGGCCGGGGAAGACGGCGGCCGTGCCCGCCCATCCCCGCGGTCACCACCCGGGGTCCCGCCGGCCGTGTCGCGTAGGGAGCCGGTGAGGGGAGGAGGTCACCCGGAGCCCGGCCGCCGCATCCTCACACCTCTGTCATCCCGCGCTGATGTGGGTGCGTCCTCGGTGCGCCGGGACCGACCGGTGAGCATGTCGGCGCCGGCGACCGGTGCCCTCGCCCCCGGCCGCGCGAATCTGCCCGGTCTCACCCGGCCAGGCCGGCCCGATCCCGGTCCCTACGCCCTTGGGGCGGGTGTTCTCGGCGTGGCCTTCGGCGTCTCGCCGCCCTTGGTCGACGCCGCCCGGCCAAAACGGCGCCGTCCAAGGGACGTTGTCTCGGCCCCGCCCGCCCTGACGGGCCATCCTTCGGGAACGGGATCCGCCCCTCGCTCACCGGGAGGCCGGCCGGTCCTCCCCTGGGGCCGGTCCGGTTCCGCCATCACGTGGGCGACGGAGACCGACCGCTCTGCCCGCCTCCGGCGCACCCCAGCAGCGCGGTGGCGGCGTGGCGTGTGCCGTCCTGACCGAACCGGTCGGTCAGCTTCCGAGCCCTCCCGGGAGCAGGTCCCAGGCCGTCCGCGAGCGCCCTCAGCCGCGCCGTCAACAGGTCCCTGGCGCACCGCCGCTTCGAAACCTGGCGCACCACACGGGTGACCGCCGCCAGGATGTCGGGGATCGGGGCGTCGTAGTCGACGGGGTGGCCGATGTGCGCCCAATCCAGGTGCGCGTCACAGCAGCCGTGGTCGCGGAGCAGGCCCACCTGGCGGGGGTGGGTGTCGTTGACCGGCGGCAGCCACAGGGTGGGCACATCGGTCGCCGCGGCGTCGTAGATGTTGCCCAGCCCAGGGGTCATGCAGGCGTAGACGGCACCGCTCATGAGGTCGAGCACGGTCTCGTGGTCGTAGGTGGCGACCGCGGGATCGTCGAGCGCGGCGGCGACATCCTGGCTCGCCGTCACGATCAGGGGTGGCCCTGCGGGGTGCGCCGCGCGGACCGTCGCCACCATGAGGCGCGCGTAGGCGACCGCGTCTGCCGGCCGCCAGAACGGGTTTTGCAGGCCCCCAGGTTGACCAGGACGTGGTCGCCGGCCGTTCGGGCGCGTCGCGGTGGGATGAGCGGGGGGACGACGACGGCGCGCCCCTCCAGTCCGGGTTCCGCCGCGATCCGTTCCCGGACTCCGAAGAAGTCCTGCGCGAGGTACAGCACCGCCTCGAAGGCCACCGGCGGGACGGCGGGCCAGTACCAGGCGAGCGCGTCGTAGACCGCCACGTCCAGGCCCGCGCGCCGGGCCAGCGCGGCCATCTCGAAATCCATGGCCGTGACGAACAGGTCGTAGTGGGGCGCCAGCCGGCGCAGGAGGGACAGCCGTTGCCCGTCGGGCAGGCCCGTTGTCGCGTGGATGGTGTCGTAGGGGGGACTGTGTTGCAGGTCGAGGGTGTGGCCGCCGCCGAAATAACCCAGCCCCGCGCAGAAGGGGGACAGTTCCCCGGCGAGGATCGCCGTCGCCGCCGCGGGTCCGAACCCGAACGGTTCGGCGTTCAGGAGGAGGCGTGGCCCGGTGGCGGTCTCGTCCGCCATGTCGATCACTCCTCCGATGAGGATGGACGCTGAGGCGAGATGCACGTTCTCCGCCGTTTCCATCACGCATGTTACACAGGTCGACTACCTTGGGTAACAACAAAAGGGCGATCTGTCACGACATCGATCGTGTTCTGGAGGAGCATGGACGGGGTAGAGACCGGCGCGCTGGCGGTGCCCGGGGCGACGCTGCACTATGAGACGCGTGGCCGGGGCCCGCTCCTCCTCCTGATCGCGGGCGCCAACTCGGACGCGGTCATCTTCGAACGGCTCGCGGCCGTCCTCGCCGCCGATCACCGGGTCGTCTCCTTCGATCCGCGCGGCAACTCACGCAGTCCGCTGCGGGGACCGTTGGTCGACCAGCGCGTCGAGGAACACTCCGACGACGTCCGCCGCCTGCTCGACCACCTGGATCCGTCCGGTGCCGCGGTCCGGGTGTTCGGCAGTTGCTCGGGCGGGCTCGTCGCGCTGCATTTCGCCGCCCGATACCCGGAGCGGATCGCGGCGCTCGTCGTCCACGAACCGCCCGCGTTCCGACTGCTTCCCGACGCCGAGGAGCATCTGGCCTTCCTCGACACCGTCCGCGCGGCCTTCCAGAACGAGGGGGCCGCGGCGGCGCTGGAGCGGCTCGGCGCGGTCTTCGGGGGGCGCCCCGCGCCGGTGCTGCCCGAGGCGCGGGACAACACGGCCTTCTTCCTGGCCCACGTGATCCACCCCTTTGTCCGCTTCACCCCCGACCTGGCGGCGCTCGCCCCCGTGGCGGATCGCGTCGTGGTGGCCGGCGGACGCGATTCGCGCGCGCAGATCGTGCGCCGCCCGGCCGTCGTCCTCGCCGAGCACCTGTCTCGGGACCTGGTGGAGTTCCCGGGCGGGCACGTCGGTTACGCCAAGTGGCCCGAGGAGTTCGGCGGGCTGCTGCGCGAGGTCCTGTCCTCGGCGGCCTCTCCCTTCTCCTGACCCCGCGCCCCACGACGGGCGCCCCCGTTTCCGGGTTCAGGACCGTCCTTCGGCTCCTGTCCTGGGAGGAGGCCCCTTCGACTCGGGTCTGCGGGAGTCCCAGGGGCAGGAGTGGCGGGTGCGACCGGTGCCGATGCGTCAGGGCGCCCACCGACCTCACCGTCCCCCGGCTTCGTCGTCCGGCTCGGCCGGGTCGTGGTGCCGGCCGATCCGCGGGGACGGCGGTGGCGGGTTCCTCGGCGCCCACCGTGTAGCGCTGCCGGCACGAGGCGACGTGCCGGGAAGCGGTGTCGGACACTCTGCCGACCGCGCCCGGGTATTGGAAGAGACTCCCAGAGGGATCGGCCTTCGGGGATCGGTCCGGTTTCCTGTGGTACCGCTCTCCCCGGCCGGAGGCGGCAACCTCTGACTCCCAAACCGACAGGGCTGCCCGTCGCCTCGATCGAACACGCGGCCTGTCCATAGTTCGCTGGAGGCCAACCTCGGCGCGGCCGCTGCACGTGCCCTCACCGTCGCAGGGGCGTCTTCTGGAAACCCGCCCCTCGAAACTTGCACCTTCCGTGGCCCTGCCATGGCCTTTGCCGGCATACCGTGGGGGAGGACAGAAGTGGCTCTGCGGAGCCGCCGGCACCCGACATGGTGGTGCCGGGAAACCCGGTGGGTGGAGGGATCGCCTCCGTCGTCGGCTTCTGCCGAATCAGCGGCAGGCACGCGGTCCTGTCCCCTATCCGAAGGCGGGTTCCCCATTTCCTGTAAAAACAGCAGGAAGATCGCCCATCCATCTCTCGCCTGGAAGTGTGTCCAGGGCACGGCTTCCCGGAGTTACGGACGCACTGACCCATGCCACGCTTCACTTCATATCCGCCCGCCGTTTCCGCCACACCCCCATCGGTTCCCCGACTGCGCCTGCACCCGGTTCCGGGCCACAGCAGCGTGCTCGACGGAGGATGGTGGCCCCGATCCGGGAACCCCGTCGCGGAGTTGCCAGGTCTGGTCCTCGCACTCGACGAGTACCGGGGAACCGTCCAAAGGCTTGAACTTAGTGCGACCGGTTGGAGGAGCCGACCTGAACTCCTGGAGGTCGCCGGGCGCGCGATCAGACTCTCCTGGTCGCTTTCAACCCCCTCCGACCTGCTCGTCGCCATCGGGAGTACTGGAGCGCGCACGAGATTGCTCGTGGTGCCTCCCGGTGTGAACGACTTTGTGGCCCACTCGGCCATGGAGATCGCCGCACAGACGACGAACACCGACCAGGCCGCACAGATCATGGACACCGCGAGCCTGGCCCCCCGTCCTCCTCTGTCATCTCCCGAGACGGACTGGGAGTCGGAGGGAGGCACCCTCTACGCCGCGGGCGCCCGGAATTTGGGCCCGGCCTCATCACAGAGGCATAGTCACCGCACCTCGAACCGGCCCAGAGGTGTGGAGCCGACCCCCACGGTCGTCAGACTGTCGGGCGAGGTGGACCTGTACACCGTCCCGCAGCTCCGAAAGCGCCTGTTCGAAGCTCTCCGTCCCGGAGCGGGCCTGGTGGCTGTGGACCTGTCCGACGTCACCTTCTTCGGTGCGGCCGGCATCGCCCTCCTGGTGGCAGGACAGTCCCAGGCCGACCGGCTGGGCATCGACTTCAGGCTGGCCGCCCCCAGCCCCCAGACCCGAAAGGTCCTGGACATCACGGGCATGCACGCTTGCCTGCCGACCCATGAGACCCTTGCGGAAGCCTTGGTCGTGGGCGGGTCACTGAGGAGGCCGAGGCCCCACTCCTGAACAAACCCCCTTCAGGGAGCTTGAGTTCTAGAGGTCGTTGCAACACCCCGTCTCTGAAGGGGTGTTGCAACGACCCCTCGAATTCACCCTGGACTTCTTCGGGGTGGGCGAGCACCACCTGCGCGCCATGCCGCTGTCCTCGCCCACCGCCGTGATCAACGCCGCCGCCGCGTCCACGAACCGGATCAAGCTGAGCACCGCGGTCACCGTCCTGTCGACCGACGATCCGATCCGGGTGTTCCAGCAGCTGGCCACCGCCTCGGCCCTGGCCCCCGGACGCATCGAGCTGGTCGCCGGACGCGGGTCCTCGACGATCACGTTCCCGCTCTTCGACTACGACGAGCGCGACTATGACATGCTCTACGCCTCCAAGCTCGCCCTGCTCATGGCCGTCAACACCGACGAGAGCCCCACCTTTGATGGCCCGCACCGGAATCGGCCGCTGCGGGACCTCACCATCGTCCCGCGGCCCGAGGAGCCGCTGAAGATCTGGCTAGGCACCGGCGGCAGCCCGAACTCGGTCCACCGCGCCGCCGAATTGGGGCTGCCGATGTTCCTGGGCATCCTGGGCGGCACCCCCGAGTACTGGGCGCGGTACGGGCACGTCTACCGCGACGCCTGGGCCCAGGCCGGGCACCCTGCCGAGAAGGCCGATATCGCCGTGGCCGTGCACGGGTTCGTCGCCGAGTCCGGGGACCGGGCGCGGGCTACCTATCTGGACTACGAGCACCGGATGATGGCCGACGGTGCCGCCGAACTCGGTCGCCCCGTCCCGGCGCGCACCGACCGCGCCGCGGCCTTGGGAGCCGGCGGCATGGTCTTCGTCGGCGACCCGAACGAGATCGCCGACCGGATCCTGCATCTGCACGGGTTGCTTGGCCACACCCGCCAGATCCTGCAGATGGACGTCGGTGGTATGCCCCAACGTGACTTCCTGCGCGGTATCGAACTGCTCGGCACCAAAGTGCTCCCGCAGATCCGCGCCGAACTGGGAACGCCGTAGGCGCGGGCAACGCGACAAAGTACCGCCCTGGGCTTCGGTGCTCGGACCGGCGCAAGGCCGCGTGAAGAACGCCGAGGGCTTTGCGCGGCGACTCGTCGCGCAAAGCCCTCGAGTACGCGGGTCCGGGTCCGGCCACGGTGTCGAGGGTGGTGTTACGCGGGCGGCGGCCACCGGGCCGGATGGGCGTTCCCAGCGACGGTTCGTCCCCCTGCCCGCGGCGTATCCGGGGGTGTTCGGGGCGACGCCGTGCTCAGCCGAGCGCCTGCATCAAGGGGACGAACCAGCGTTCGCGGTCGCCGGGCAGCGGGCGTCCGTCGTGGACCATGACGTCCGTCGTGAACCACTCGGTGACCCCGTGTTGTGTCGCCCAGGCGCGCAGTTGCGGGTGGCGGCCGTCGAGGTCGAGCCGCAGGGGCCCGTCGGTCTCACGGGCCAGGCCGACGATCAACGCGATGGCGTCGTCGGTGTCGTCCGCGATGACCGGGCCGACGACGGCGTGGTCCGGGTTGCGCCACACGCCGGCGTAGCCGGTGACGCGCCCGTGGCGTTCGAGGACGTGTAGCCGCTCGGCGAAGTCCGGCAGGCGGTCCAGCACGTCGGTGCGGTCGGCGCCGTTGGCCTGCGCGTCGAGCCGGCGGATCGCGGGAAGGTCGTCCGGTCGCGCCGGCCGGGTGGACGGCTCGACCCGGGGGGGCGAGGTGGCCGGTGTGGGTGTGGGTCACGCCCACCTGGACGAAGCCCAGCTTCTCGTAGAGGGGGCGGCCGTAGCCGGTGGCGTTGAGGAAGACGGTCGCGTCTCCGGCCTGTGCCAGCACGTGGGTCATGAGGGCGCGGCCGATTCCCCGACCGCCGTGGCGGCGCGCGACCAGGACCATGCTGACGGCCGCCGCCTCGGTGCCGTAGCGGGTCAGGACCGCGCTGCCGATCAGCTCGCCGGCGTCGTCGCGCACCCCATAGCCGGTGCCGACCTCGAGCAGGAGCCGCCACTTGTCCTCTTCCCGCGACCACTCGCGGTCCTGCGCGAGTCGCAGGCAGCCGGGAAGGTCGCGTGGGGACAGGACGGTGATCGCGTGGGACACGGGCCGATGGTGACAGGTCCGGCGGTCCGCCCGCCACCGGTTTTCGGGCGGGCGGACCGCGAGGAGCTCCCGGAGGGGCGGGGTCCTACTCCTGGTCGTCGTCCTTCATGCTGGCGGTGAAGGCGGCCAGGGCCTCGACGACGTAGGCTTCGGCCGCGGCCTTGGACAGCCCCAGTCCCGAGAGGGGGCCGGTCCCGTTCTCCAGCTCCAACAGCGCGAGCAGGACGTGTTCGGTGCCGATGTAGTTGTGCCCCAGCCGCAGGGCCTCCCGGAAGGTCAGCTCCAGGGCCTTGCGCGCCCGCTGGTCGTAGGGGATGAGGTCGGGGACGTCCTTCGCGGCGGGCGGGAGGACACCGGTCACTGCCTCGCGGACGGCCTCGGGGGTGACCCCCTGCGCCGCGATCGCCTTGGCCGCGAACGCCTCGGGCTCGCTCAGCAGTCCCAGCATCAGGTGTTCGGGGCCGATCTCGTTGTTACCGGCCGCGCGCGCCTCGTTCTGGGAGGCCATCACGACGTTCTTCGCCCGCGGGGTGAACCGGCTGAACCCCTGGGAGGGGTCGAGGTCGGGTGCCGCCCCCTTGGCGACGAAGCGCTTCTGGGCCGCCTGCTTGCTGACCCCCATACTCCGGCCGATCTCGGTCCAGGAGGCGCCGGAACGCCGTGCCTGGTCCACGAAGTGGCCGATCAGGTGGTCGGCCACCTCGCCGAGGTGGTCCGCGGCGATGACGGCGCTGGAGAGCTGTTCCAGGGCGTCGGGGTTGCTCTTCTTGATGGCCTCGATCAGGTCGTCGAGACGGATCTGTCCTGTTGGGGTGACGGGCTTCTCCATGCGTCAACCATAAGTTGACGCCCTTCCTGCGTCAACCCCAAGTTGACGATCATCGCCGGCCGCGAGCGCAGGGGGTTCGGGGCTGTGACTGGCAGGAGTCGTTGATCCAGTGATCTGTGTTCTCCATGGTTCCCCCAGCTCCGGTCACTGTGCGTGGTCGCTGGGGGCGTAGCGGTTCCAGGTCCCTCCCGCCTGGGCAACGACCCGGGTGGTGGTCTTGTCGTGGAACCCCAGCGCCCGGGCGATGACCGGAGCGGGAGCTTGGAGAACGAGTTGGCGCAGCGCGGAGGTGCGCACCGCCGTTCCGGGGATGCCGATATCGCGAATCAGGTCGGCAAGGCTGTGCGGGTGCATGGGGCGCCCGGCCCTGCGGCCGGGGAACAACCAGGCCGCATCCCGGTTGGTGGTGTTCATGTTGGTCCGCTGGTCCCTGGCTTGGAGCAGCAGGTCGGCGAAGGGTTCGGGGACCGGAGCCGGTGGGTCGCCGAGACGGATGAGCACCTGGCCGCCGGTGTCCTGGGAGATGTCGTCGGTGGTCAGCAAGACGATGCGGCTCGCGGGTTGAGCGAAGAGCAGCATCAGGCAGGCCGCTGCCCGGGAGCGCAGCGGCCCCGCGCTCTCGTCCAGGACCCGGCGCAGGAGTTCGAGGCGTCGGTGCTGGGTGAGCTGCGGCCCTTCGGTGATGGCCAGGCGGGGGAAGGCCGGCCGCGAGGGGAGTCGGCCGGTGTCGCGTGCCCAGGTCAGGAATGCCCGGAGGGCGCGCTGTTCGTGAGGTTTGTGGATGGCGTGCCAGCGGTCGATTCCGGCTTGGCCCACCTTCTCCAGGGTCGTGCCCTGCCCGTTCAGCCAGGTGAGGAACTCGTGGGCTCGGTTGAACTGCTGGGCGGCGTGGCTGCTCGCACTGGGGGTCAAGGGTCGGCGCTCAGCTCGTGTGCGGAGCTTGGGGAGCTGGTGCCAGGTGGCGAACTGTTCCAGGGTCGGCAGGTGCGCCTGGTCGTGGAGTTCACCGAGGCGGCGGTGCAGCCAGCTCTCGTGGTGCAACAGGTACTTGTCGGCCTGAGGTAGGAGCCCGCAGGTCATGAGCAGGTCGCGCAGGTGCGCGGCGGCCCGCCACTCGGGGTGCCGGCGGAAGGCGTCGTGGGTGAGCGGCAAGCTCCCAGTGGCCAGTTCCCGGAGGAGGAGACGGGCCTTGGGCCTGTGTAGCCAGGCCAGAGCGCTCTTGGGTCGGGGCATGGCCAGAACCGTTTCCCGAAGCAGTCCCAACTGTGGGTTCGGGTGCCCGGTGCCGTCGTCGAGGAACTCATCGAGCCGGTCGGCCAGGGTGCAGCGTTCGCAGAGACGTCCGCCGAGCAGGTGGGCTTCGGTGCCGCAGCGATCGCAGTGGAAGTCACGGGTGATGCCGGCGCAGTCCCGGCAGATCGCCGTCCGGTCGTGACGGCCGGGCAGAAGCCGGTCGGCTCCGCATTCGGGGCAGGTGCCGTGAGTGTTGGCGGCCTTCTCGTAGCAGGTCCGGCAGATCAGGCCTTCCCAGAACGCGGCCCTGCTTGCTCCCTTCCGGCCGCAGCGAACGCAGGTGCCCATGTGCCAGCGCTCGTATTGCTCCCGGGTGCGGTAGGCGCTCACCGGTCGGGGTCGATCCGGGCGCGTTTGGGACGCAGCGGAGCGACTCCGGACGTGGATCCTCCGGTCTCACCAGTGGCAGTGCGCCGCGGGGCGGCGTTCTCGGCCCGGGTCGCGATGAGGTCGGCGGGGGTGCACTCGAAGATGTCGCAGAGCGCGGCCAGGACTGGTAGGGAGAGTCGTTCGGGGCTTTGGGTGACCAGGCGCCAGACCTGGACGGAGGAGAGCTCGATGCCCCGTTCGACCAGGGGGCGGGCGAGGTCGGTGGCGGTGAACATACCGTGTTCGGCCATGACCTCCCGCAACCGCCATTGGTAGCTGACCTGCCGCTTCATCGCTTCGTCCTTCCGGTGTCCAAGGCCGCTCTCATCGTGGCATCCATCGCCTTGCGCAAGGTCCGGGTGCGAAAGTCCGAGGAGACGCAGGTGTAGAGGGAGGTGGTGGAGGCGTGTTCATGGCCGACCTGTTCCTGGACGAACCGGGGGTCCCAGCCGTCCTCGATCAGGTGCGTGACGTAGGAGCGCCGGAAGGAGTGCAGGTCCAGGCCCTTGTCGAGTCCGATGGCGTCGCGGTAGGAGGCGAAGCGGGTGTTCATCTGGGAGAACCCGATGCGCGGCCCGCGCTCAGAAGGCCAGAGCGCCGGGGAGCCGGCGTGGGCGCAGGCCGGGCGGGCTTCCTCGATCCACTGGGCCAGCACGTCCACGATCCAGTCCATCCCGCCGATGCCCTCGCGCGGGCCAACGGTCAAGACGCTGCGGCGCTTGGGCGGTGAGCCCTTCATGGCCTTGCCCCAGCGCACGTAGCAGACGCCGTAGGCACCGAACTCGCGGGCATGAGGGTTGGGGCCGAAGTCGGCCAGGTCGAGCATCCGCGTCTCGCGGCGACGGAGCCCGTAGGCGTAGGCGGTCTTGAACAGGGCGGCGTCGCGGAAGGCGGGCAGCCAGCCCTTGCGGCCGGCCCCACGCACCCGGTGGACCTGGTCGTCGGCGTAGTCGAAGAAGGCCTGCAACTCGGCGCGGGTGAACGCCCTCTTCGAAGGGTCGGCTTCGGATTCTTGCAGGTGGTGGGCAGTGTTCCACTCGTGGCAGACCTGGATGGGGTGGGTGCCGAACCTCTTCTCGCACTCGGCGGCCCACCCATAGGCGGGGTCGGTGAGGAAGGCACAGAAGGAGCGGACGGCCTCGGCGTAGTTGCGCAGGGTGGACTGTTTCAGGTGGTGGACGGCCCGCAGGTCCCCGAGCCACTCGTCGACCATTTGCGGTGCCCAGTCCCAGGGGAAGGCGTCGGCATGGCGGGTGAAGGCCTTCACCGCGTTGAGGCGGCCCTCGATCGTGGACAGGGCCAGGTTGCGGGCCAGTTGCTGGTTGCGCCAGCCCTCCAGCATCGCCTCGGCGACCTGCTCCTGAGGGCGCAACAGCGCGGTCCCTCCGACCAGATGCAGCCCCGCTGCCCCGGGCACCGTCCCGTCTCGGGTCACGCTCCGCCACCTTCCACCGATTACATCAAACGAAAGGATCTTTCATTAGATGTAATCGATTGGCAAACGTGCAGGCGAGAAGGGCCTTCATGGGGGTCTCACGGGGGCGCTACGCTGGCTGTCCTTCTCCTGGAGCAGCGCGGGAAGCCCTCCAGATCAGCGCATCCCCGTGGATGTGTCAGGTGGTCGCTGACTTCATCCGATGAAATAGCGGTTCCTTGGAACAACGGAACCGGATCCGGCGCTAAGCATTGCCCTGGCCGTGGGCTTCGAGGAACCTTGATCTGCCCCTGGAGTCAACGTGTCGGCCGGTCGCCGGCTCGGCGTGCGGGCGATTCGAGCAGCGGGGACCGCTGTGCTCTGCCGTCCCGCTCGTGTGTTTCCGCTGGAGATGAAGTGGTTGTGGATGGACTCCTGGGAAGGGTTGTAGAGCCAGTAGTCCCCGAAGGGGACGTTGCCGACCGCGGCGTCGAAGGCATGATCGGGAGCGGCGGCCGTGAACGACTCGGTGGGGATCTGAGCGTCGGGGTATAGGTGGCGGGCAATCGCCGCGCTGGTCGGATCGAGCTCGACCCCGACTATGCGGGTCGGGGGCGAGGTGTCGGTGGGAGCGGCGCCGATGAAGTTCCCGCTGCCGCACCCGGGTTCCAGCATGTTGCCGCCCTCGAAGCCCAGGCCGCGCCTCCCCTCTCAGATCCCTTCCAGCAGGGAGAAGCGGGTGTAGTGCGCGTTGAGCGTGTTGATTTCGGCAGCCTCGTACTCCTCGGGGCTGAGCAGCTCAGCGGCGAAGTCGCTTGTGCGGGCGTCGGACACTTTCGGCGCCGCCCCGCCTCGTCCAGCGGGTCAGAACCTGCTCCTCGACCGTGGCTGGACGCTGTTCGTCCTCCAGGACACAGAGCAGGTGGAACATCGCGATGTTGTTGCGGATATGCCGCCGCTCCCCGGACTGGGCCAGATCGGCTTGGGATGAAGGACGGCGATCGCGTCGAAATCCAGTGCCTGCTGCCCCTCGTCTCCCATGAGACAGAGCCAATCAAAGCCCCCATGACCACTGTTCTGGTCATGGGGGTGACCGTGCCCAAAACCGCCCTCATGGCCACTAACGTTCGATGTCAGGACCTTTTCCTCTTCCCTGGCGGTGCTCAGAAGAAGCCGGAGAGGACAACGAGGGCGACGCGTGGATCGTCGGCGGGGCCACACCCTGCTGCGCGCGCTTCACCGCTTCCACAACATCCTTCGGCAGGCCTGGTGCGGGTTTCTCTACAGACCGCAGTGCCGTCATGAACCGGGCTTTCTCCACGGCATCGGCGTTGAGGAACTTCTCCGGGTGGTGCGGCAGTTCGGAGTTCAGCGCACCCCGATTGGCCGCCATGAACACCACCTTCTGTACCTTCTGCCACTGCGCGTGCTGGGCGAGCCGGTCCGTATCACCCGCGTAAGCGACCTGCGCCACCCGGTCGGCGCGCTCGTGCAGGGCCAGCATCGTGGGCACGGTTACCGGCCCTAACTCGCCGCGCTTGAGGAGCTTCTCAGCATGCTTCCAGTAGGAGGACAGCCACGCAGCCGCCTCCTGCTGGTCGAAAGGCACACGTCCTTCGCCGCGCGTGTCCCGCAGGACCTGGCTTGCTCGGGGCTCCTGAGCCCACTGGCCATCGGCGCCGCGGGAGTTGTCGTAGTGGACGGTGCCGGAGCGGTCAATGACGATTACCCGGTGAATGTGCGGGCTGGCCTCCAGAGCCTCCACCGACAACGGCAGTTGCTCGTAGGAGGCGTCATGTCCTGGCGCATCAGCCCACCGGCCCTCCCCAGGGGGGTCGGCCAGATAACGCCCGACCATGTCCAGGCAGCTGCGGTCCCCGGGAGTCGCGACCACGACTACCTCGTTGACGAACCCCGGGTGCACGCCCTCCATCGGCTGCGCCATCTCCTCGGCGTACTCCAATAGGTAGTCAACCTCACGGAAGGTGCCCTCCGTCACGAGTCCGTAGCCGTTGGCGTGGGCATACTCGCGGACCATGTCGGACCAGGCGTACATCGCCTGGTTGGTCAGCGCCACCTTCTCCTGGGGGTGCTCGCGCATGATCTCATCGATCTTGGTGTGGTAGTCGCGGAAGTCGTCGGGGCTGACCCGGGCGACCCGGTCACCGTGGCGGCTGATGATGGCTTTGAGAGCTCGGGTCTTGCCCGCGGCAAGCTGACCTCCCAACTGCACCATCACTGGCCGCTCCCCGCGCGGGGTCGGGGTGACACCGCCGAAGACCAGTCCCTTGATGTACTCATCGAAGATGTCTTGAAGCTCTCCCTTGGGGACCTCATAGGGGTCGGCCAATGTTTCAGGCCTCTCTCATCTCGGCAAGCACGTCCTGGAGGCGCTGGATTTCGGCGACCATCGCGTCGCGGCCCATATCCAGGTCGTTCTTGACCTCCCACATCTGCCGCATCTTCGCCTTGGCCTCCTCCTTGGCCTCCGGAGTGGTGGCGGCCTGAGCCGCCCGCATGTATGCGCCCACGAGGCGGTTGGCGATTCCGGTCAGCGTCTCGCGGATGACCTCATCGGGGGTCTCCGGGTCGAACAGGGTGGTTTCGTTCACTGCCGTCTCCTCCGGTTGTTGGGGGGCGTGGATACGCAGGACCCGCCCGTCATGCACCGCGTAGTCCCCGGGCGGCACCGGTACACCGTCGGCCAGAGCGAAGCCGGTGCTGGTCAGCTCGAGTTCCTCGAACGCCAGCACGGGCAGGCCCCGCATGAGCGCGGTCAGGGTGGGGTGATCGACCAGGACCGCGGTCAGGGCGCCGTGGTAGGTCATGCCCTGCGGGCCGTCGGTCGCGGCACTGGTGCGCACCGTGCCCCACAGGGCGCGTGCGTCGCGCACGCCGTGGACTGCGACTACCTCCAGCCCGGCCCGGGTGATCAGATCGGGGTGCACGAGCGCGCCGTCCGGGGCGCCGTCATCGGTGATGGCCACCACTCCAGCGGTACTGGATACCCAGGTGACATGTGCGCCGAGCGCATCCCGGACCTGTTCTGAGGCCAGGTACCGGATGTTGGTATCCGGTTCCATGACCCCTCCCGGATGTGTGCGCCTCCGTACACATAAAAGAGTACGCCTCCGCACACATTCGATCTAGTAGTTCCTTATGCGATCGCCGTTCCGGTTCCGGCGAGACATTCGATCCTGGCGACCACGTCGGCCTCCTGGTCCCCGACGTCTGCCCCCGCGCCCCATTTCGGACCTGCGCATCGCCTGCCGCGCTCCCAGGTCCAGCGTCTACTCGGGAAGCCGCTCGGCGTCCTCACGCGAGATCCCCCAGCTCCACCGCAGCCCGTAGCGCGCGTTGTTCGTGTGCGGCCCGCCGGGCACCCACCTGTTCGGCGCAGGCCTGAGCCACGTCGGCCTCGACCGCCTCTTGGTACACGCGCGCGCCACCGACTCGGCCCGCTCCTGCCAGGTGAGGGCGTCGACCAGCTCCGCGCTGGCGCAGACCCACTGCTGCTCGGCCTCCCAACGGCTGGTGCCCTGGCGCAGCAACACTCACCGAGATTCCTTCCGCTCCCGCCCAGCGCCTCCAGCTCCTGGCGTAGCTCCTGCACGCGCTGGGTGGCCTCGCGCCCAGAACCGGTACTGCTCGACCTTCTCCACCGCGGCGGCCGCCGGTCCGTGTCCGGCGCGGGCCTGCTTCTCACTGAGCGCCGTCACGGGCCCCGGCTCCGGAGCCGGGGCCCGGTGGGTGCTGGCGTGCTCAGGGACCGGCGTGGGCTCAGCCGCCATGATCGTGGACTTGCCCGCGCCCGCCACGCCGATGCCCGCGTCGATCCCGTGGCCGCCCACCAGTATCCGCGCCAGTGTGTGGCGCTGCTCCTGGCTGGGGAAACCCGCGCTCGGCCTGGAAAGCGCGCACCGCGCTCCGGGGCGAGGCCCCTCGATGACCACCGCACCAGGCGCGGGAGGAGCGGGGTGGAACCGCCTTCGACTCGGACGACGGGGCCTCTCCGCACCCATCGTCCCGAGGCCGAGTGGTGGGAGAGAGGGCGGTCACCCAAGCGCCTCGGCGTCGATTCCCAACAGCTCCCGCCAGGCCGTCTCCCCCTGCTCGGTGACGCGCAGTGCCCGGCCCGACCCCGACCGCACGCACCATCCCGCGGCGAGCGCGTGGCGGCACAGGGCGGCACCGGCCACCCCGGCCAGATGCTCCCGGCGCTCGGTCCAGTCCAGACAGGCCCGCACCAGCGGGCGTCTGCCCCGCTGTTCCAGTCCCACCCCGTGTTCGGCGAACCAGGCCAGGCCCGCATCGGTGAGCGCGAACCCGGTCTCCCGCGTGAGCAGTCCCCGCCGGATCATGGCCTCGGTGACGGCACAGCCGAGCCGTCCGGCCAGGTGGTCGTAACAGGTGCGGGCCCGGGCCAGGGCCTGTCCGGCGCGCACGGCGCGCAGGGTGCGGGGACGTTCGCCGTCCGGGACGGGGGCGGCGTGTGCGGCCAGGGACTCCACCAGCTGCGCCGCCGTCTCGTCGGCCAGGCGGACGTAGCGGTGGCGTCCCTGCCGTTCCTGGGCGAGCAGTCCCCCTTCGACCAGGCGGGTCAGGTGCTCACTGACGGTGGGGGCGCCCACCCCGGTGTGCCGGGCGAGTTCGCCGGCGGTCCAGGCACGCCCGTCCAAGAGGGCCAGGCACATCCCGGCCCGGGTGGGGTCGGCCAGCAGTGAGGCCAGGGTGGCCAGGCGTGTCGCTTCGGGAACGTGCATTCCTCCAGGATGGGGCACGTATCGTACGGCGGTGGCCGAAGTGTCGGCCGGGCCTTGCCCGTCCAGCGGCGCGAAGACGCGCGGCACCCCGTTTCGCCGGCGCCGACGGAACCCTCCACGCGGCTTCCGCGCGCCGAGTGACGCGCGAGGCTCCAGGGCGTCTCCCCGGCCATCGACAGGCAGGCGAAACCGTTTCCCTCCTGTCGGGGCCGGAGTCAGGAGAGGACCGGGAGGTCGGAGCCGCGAGAGGAACCGGCCGAAGACGCGGATGGCGCACCAGCGGTCCGGGCCTCCCCGTCCATCGGGAAGGCCCGGCGGCCTAGCCGGCGAGGGCCTGGACGATCTGTCGGGTGGTCTGCGCGGCGACCCGGGGGTGGGTGGCGGCGTAGGAGGTGTAGGCGTTGAGGCCCGTGCTCAGCGCCCAGCCACGCCCCCGTAGCCAGGTGGCCTCGTCCACACCGAGCTCGGAGCGGAAGACGGCCCGGCTCTCGGCCGACATCAGGGTGAAGGCGACGATGAGATCACACGCGGGGTCGCCGATGCCGAGCCCACCGAAGTCGATGACCGCGCTGAGGCGTCCCCCCACGGTCAGGAGGTTGCCGGTGTGGAAGTCGCCGTGGAACCAGACCGGCTCCCGGTCCCATGCGGGAGCCTCCAGCGCCGCCTCCCACAGTTCGGTCATGGCCCCGGCGTCGAACACGTCGCCGGTCAGCGCGATGTCGGCCCGCGTCGACCGGTCTCGTTGGGACAGGGAGGGGGCGTCCAGGCCGTCATGGGCCTCCGCCCTCCTCATCTCCTCGGGGAGGGACCGTTGCAGGGCGGACAGGAACCCGGCCAGCCGGATCGCGGTGTCGGCGCACTCCGACAGCCCCTCGACGGTCGCGGTCGCGCCGTCAAGCCAGCGGGACACCGCCCAGGGCCATGGGTAACCGAAGTCCGGTCTGCCCACGCCCACCGGCTCCGGCACGGCCAGCGGCAGGTGGGGGGCGAGTCGGGGCAACCACCGGTACTCCTTCTCGGCCTGACTGATGGCTCCCGCGTGGCGGGGAAGCCGGACGGACAGGTCGCGTCCGAGCCGGAAGATCGCGTGGTCCGACCCTCCGGGCAGGACCGGCTCCAGGGGCAGTCCCGCCCACTGCGGAAACTGGGACTCGATGAGCCTCCTGGCCAGCGTGGTGGAGACGTCGGGGCGTCCACTCGTGTTCTCCTCGTCAGACACCACCGTCTCCTCGTATTCGACCCGCCCTGACTGGGATCGCTCCCATCACAGCGCGCCGCAGGGTCCGTGTCGAGCGGTTTTCCGCTCGCCCACTCTCCGCCCGACCAAGGTGCCCCTCCTCCCTCACCTCCCATGGGAGAGGGAGGTTCCTCCGCTCCGGCCACCCGCTCCTCCCCGACCACGGGAAACGTAGTACTACGGGTAACGTGGAAAGAGGTGAGGCCAGGAGAGGGGGACGGATGCGGCGAAATCCCGAGCGGCGGGCGGCCCTGCTCGACGCCGCCATCGAGGTCCTCGCGCGCGACGGGGCGCGCGGGCTGACCTTCCGCGCGGTGGACACCGAGGCGGGGGTCCCCACGGGCACGGCCTCCAACTACTTCAACAACCGTGACGACCTGTTCACCCAGGTCGGGCACCGCTTCTACGAACGGCTGGAACCCGACCCCGCCGTGATCGCCGCCTCGTTGGACGGCCCTCGCGACCGCGACAGGGTCACCGAACTGATGCGCGAGGTGGTGGGCCGGGTGACCCGGTTCCGGTCCGGGTACCTGGCGTTGCTGGAGCTGCGTCTGGAGGCCACCCGCCGCCCGGAGCTGCGACGCCTGCTCACCGAACGCATCCGCGCCGACGTCGACTTCAACATCTCCCACCACACGCGCTCGGGCCTGCCGGGTGACGCGACCAGTGTGGTCGTGCTCTACCTGGCCCTGAACTGGCTGATCCTGGAACGGCTCACCCTGCCCGACGTCTTCCCCGAGGAGCAGTTCGACTCCCTCGTCGCCGAAGTGGTCGAGCGCGTCCTGGCGGGTTCCTCCTGACGCCCTCCCGCCCCGCTCCCTCCCTACGGGACGGGGCGAGCGAAGCCCCGGCTGGGCGATCACCCCGGCGCCGAAAAGCGCGGCGCCCCGCCGCGCTGCTCCCGCGGTTGCCTGGGCGTGGGACGCTCCCGCGACGAGGAGGCGCCTTCCACGTCGAAGGACCTCGCGCCCAGGGGGCCACGCGGTTAGGGTCGAAGACCGGGCCGTCCAGGGCACCCCGAGGACCAGGGCTCTTGCGCCGCGCGGCCCGGCCCCTCGCTCGAACGACGCCCGGCCCCGCGGCCGGTAAGGAGGCAGAAGGTGGACCAGCAGGAACTCGTGGCCCGCTTCTCGACACTGACCACCGCGCATCTGGCCGACGCCTGCATCCGCGCGGGGGTTCCGGTGCGCTGCGCCCCCGCGGGCACGAACGCCGTGGTCTCGGGAGGCCGGCTGGTCGGGCGGGTGTGCCCGGCCCGTCACGCCGGCAGCGTCGACGTCTTCCTTGAGGCGTTCGAGACGGCCGGCCCCGGTGACGTCCTGGTGGTCGACAACGGCGGACGCCGTGACGAGAGCTGCGTGGGCGACCTGGTGGTGCTGGAGGCCCAGGCCGCGGGGATGGCGGGCGTGGTGATCTGGGGACTGCACCGCGACACGGCCGACATACGCGAGATCGGACTTCCGGTCTTCAGCCTGGGGTCGCTTCCCACCGGTCCGCAACGACTGGACCCTCGCCCCGGGGACGCGCTGGAGCGCGCCGCCCTGGGCGAGTGGGTGACCGGACGCGACGACCTGATCGCGGGCGACGACGACGGCGTCCTCCTGCTGCCGGCCGCCCACGCCGAAGAGCTGTTCGGCCTCGCCGAGACGATCCGCGACACCGAACGCCGCCAGGCCGAGCTGATCCGCGCCGGGGTCTCCCTCCGCTCCCAGGTGCGCTTCGCCGACTACCTGGAGCAGCGGCGGGAGACGCCCTCCCTGTCCTTCCGCGACCACCTGCGGGCCGTGGGCGGGGCCATCGAGGAGTGAGGACCCTTCGCCGGGCCGCCGCCCGCGCGGTGCGCGAACGGCGGCCTAGCGGGGGCACGCGGTTCAGGCGGTGGCGTCGAGGATCGGGATCAGCTGTTCCTCCTCGTAGTCCAGGTGGCGTTCGAGCTGCTCGGTGAGCCGTTCGACCTCGGCGAGCACGTCGTCCGGGTCGGCGCCCTCGGCGGAGACGACCTTCTGGAGCTCCTCCAGGAGCACCGCGATGCTCTGGTGCTCCCGGTCCAGCCGTTCCAGGACCGGCGCGAGGTGGGGGTGCTGTTCGGCGAGGGCGGGGAACATCCCGGTGTCCTCGCTGGTGTGGTGGTAGTGCAGTCCCCGGCAGACGGTCAGGCAGTTGATTTTGAGCTGGGCGCCGAGCCGGGGCCCCGCTGTGGCCGCCTCGGCGCGGATGAGGGCGAGTTCACGCCGGAAGACACCGTGGATCATCTTGAGGGCGGCTCCCCACGACGACGCCTGGGGAGGTCCGCCGGCGACCTGCTGGAGGGCGACCACGGGGATGAGGCGCCCGGCCTTGGCCTGGTACTCGGCCCAACCCGGATCGGCCTCGACCGCGCGGGCGAAGGCGTCGTCGCGTTCCCTCCCCTCCAGGACGATGGCCTTGGCCTCGTAGGTGAAGACGCCGTCCTCGACGGTGACACGGGGGTTGGCGACCAGATTGTGGTACCAGGCCGGATGCCTGGGCGCGCCACCGGCCGAGGCGATGACCAGGACGCGGTCTCCCTCGTCGTGGAGGTATCCGAGAGGGGTGGTGTGCGGGGAGCCGGAGCGGGCGCCGGTGGTGGTCAACAGGAGCAGGCGGGCTCCTTCGAAGGGACCTCCGACCCGGCCGTTGTTGGCTCGGAACTCCTCGATGACCTGCTGGTTGAAGGGGGTGGGCATGTGTCGGTCTCTCTTCTGCGTGGTCGTGCTCGCGCGGACCGTCCCGGAGGCGGGCGGGGGCCGGAGACCTGGGAAGGGTTCGGCCACGGGCGCGGTGAGCGGCATGGGGAAAGGGCGCGTCATGGCGCACGGCGTTCAACGCCGTCGGTGGAGATATCGCGATGGGACACGCGGAGAAGAGAGGGCGGACCTCTGGCCCGCCGGTCGCTCACGGCGTGGCCGGGCGCCTCACTCGTTTCTGGCCCATGGCCGACCCGGCAGTCACGGAATGACCTTAGCGGCCGGTTCTTCACCGCAGCAAAGCATTTTCCGCCCTCATTTGCCCGGATCCCGTCTTCTCGGCGGGGCACCGGGCCGGGAGTCGATCCCGCGGTGGGAGGGGGTCGTACCGAGGAGAAGCGGGAGACGGACCTCGACGGTGGTGACGGGATCCGTCACCGCCCCGCGCGCGGCCACCTACGCCCCTGGCCCGCGCCGATGTCTCGGCCGACCGCGTTCGCGCAGGTGATAAACGAGTGTCCTGAAACGCTTCGAGTCGCGATCATGGACCGGACAGCGACCCGCCAGCGACAAGGAATCCTCGCCCCATGCCCCTACCCGCCGACCCGACCATCCTCCACCCGATGCCCGGACAGCCCCGGGTGGTGCTCCTCAAACCCCTGGTGCGGTCCCCACTGATCGAGGTCGGGGAGTACTCCTACTACGACGACCCGGACGACGCGACCGCGTTCGAGACCCGCAACGTGCTCTACCACTACGGACCGGAGAAGCTGGTCATCGGCAGGTTCTGAGCGCTGGGCACGGGGGTGCGGTTCATCATGAACGGCGCCAACCACCGCATGGACGGCCCCTCGACCTTCCCCTTCCCCAGCATGGGAGGCTCCTGGGCCGAACACTTCGACCTGCTCACCGGCCTGCCCAACCGAGGCGACACCGTCGTCGGCAACGACGTCTGGTTCGGCTACGGCGCGACGATCCTGCCCGGTGTGCGGATCGGACACGGCGCGATCATCGGCGCCGGCTCCGTGGTGACCCGCGACGTACCCGACTACGGCATCGTCGGGGGCAATCCGGCCCGCCTCATCCGCACCCGCTACAACGACCGGGACATCGCCCGGCTGTTGGCCGTGGCCTGGTGGGACTGGCCCGCGGAGCACATCACCGAACACGTGCGGACGATCATGTCGGGCAGCATCGCCGACCTGGAGGCCGCCGCCCCGGACGGCCCGCGCACCTGACACCCCGGCCGGGCACCCGTCCGTCCGCGGCGCCGCCTTGGCGCTCGAGGCGAGACGCGGTGCCCGGCCCGCCACGCGCGTCACAGCCTCCCCGAAGGGGCCAACCGGCCCGCCATATGTCCCCTCCCCTCTCCCGAAACGAGCGAACTCCCATGGCCCGTCGCCGCGCCCACATCGCAATGGTCGGCATCCCCGCCGTCAGCCACGTCCTGCCCAGCATCGCGATCATCCGCGAGCTGGTGGCCCGCGGTCACCGGGTGACCTACGCCAACGATCCGGCGGTGGCCGACCTGGTCACGGCCACCGGCGCCGATCTGCTCCCCTGCCCCTCCCAACTACCGGTCGCCGACAACGACTGGCCCGACGACCCCATCGCCGCGATGGAGCTCTTCCTCGACGACGCCATCCAGGCGCTCCCCCGGCTGCGCGCGGCCTACGACCACGACCCGGCGGATGTGTACCTGTACGACATCGGGGCTTATGCCGCACGCGCCCTCGCCGAGTCACAGGGCCGCCCCCTCCTCCAGCTCTCGCCGACGTTCGTGGCCTGGGACGGCTACGACCAGGACGTCGCGGCACACCTGCGCCGGCTACCGGGCGCCGACGCCTACCGGGCGAAGTTCGCGCGGTGGCTCGCCGACTGCGGGGCGTCCACCACCGACGTGGACGCCTTCTCCGGTCCTCCCGCGCGGGCCCTGGCGCTCATCCCCCGAGCGATGCAGCCGCACGCCGACCGCGTCGACACCGACGCGGTCACCTTCGTGGGTCCTTGTCTGGACGCGGAGGCGAACGCGGACGGGTGGGTCCGCCCGGCGGACGCGGAGAACGTGCTGCTGATCTCCCTGGGCTCGGCCTACACCCGCCAGCCGGAGTTCTACCGCCGCTGCCTGGCGGCCTACGGCGACCTGCCCGGCTGGCACGTCGTGCTCCAGATCGGTAAGTACACCGACCCGCGGGAACTCGCTCAAGTGTGATAGTAACCTACTTTCGGTTACGATGCAGCACATGCCGCCAACTCTCGAGAAATTCCCCCTCCCCCCTCGGGCGTGGCTGTACGCCCGCGTCTCGAAAGACCAGCGCGACGGGCGCTCCGTCTCCCAGCAAATCGACATCGGCCGCCGCGAATGCGACCGAGAGGGGGTGGAGATCGTCGGCGAGTACACGGACAACGACCGGTCAGCCTCCCAGTACGCCACCAAAGAACGCGAAGACTGGGAGCGGCTCATCGTCGACCTAGAGCGCAACGCCCGCCCCGGCGACCGGCTGTGGGGGTGGGAGATCGCGCGCCTCACCCGCGACCGGGAGGTGTGGGGCAAACTGATTCGCGTCTGCCAGCAGCAGCACATGTTCCTGTGGCTCAATGGTCGTCTCTACGACACCAACGACCCCGGCGACATGTTTTTTTTGGACTTGCAGATGGCCACGGCGGTCAAGGAAGTCGGGGACACGCGCAAACGGATCCTGCGCGACCAGCGCGCCCTCGCCGAGGCCGGCCGCCCGGGGACCGGCCCCGGGTACGGCTACCGGCACGTCTACGACCCGGACACCGGGGAGCTCGCCGCGAAAATTCCCGACCCGGTCGAGGCCCCCATCGTCCGCAGGATCGCGCACCTCTACCTCGGCACCGGCGAGCGGGCAGGAATGTCGGCGCTCGCGATCGCGATCCTCCTCAACCAGGAGGGCGTGCCGAGCCCCGCTGGCTACCGTCGAGGCGAGGTGAAGCCGGACGGGTCCATCAATCACGGCTGGGTCGGTGCCACGGTAGTGCGGCTCCTACGCCGCCCCGAGATCATGGGCAAGCGCGCCTGGCGCGGGGAGATCATGCCCCGCGGGGGGTGGGAGCCGATCGTCTCGGAGGAGGACTGGTGGCGGATCCAGGCCAAGCTCGATCTGGCCGGGGAGACGCACGGGGGTGACGCTCGGTCCCGCTGGCTGCTGAGCGGGATTGCCCGGTGCGACGTGTGCGGTGGTCCGATGTACGTTGCTTTGCACCGGCGAAAAGGTCGTGCCGGGATGCGGGTGTACCGCTGCAGCGGGATAGGCAACCTTCCGCCGGCCGGCCATGTCACCCGCAATGTGGACGCGGTGGAGGGCTACGTCCTGGAGGCGCTTTTCCGGCATTTCAGCAGGCCGGACGCGCTGGCGCCGTTCCTCGGCGACGAAGGGGGGGACGGGCAGAGTGCGGCCCGGCAGGCCCGTGTGGCCGCGTTGGAGGCGGAGCGTCAGCAGCTCCTCGACAGGGTCGCCCGGGGGGACATCAACTTGGAGTTGGCGGAGGCGTATGAGGCTCGGCTGCGGACCGAGCTGGAGGGTTTGCGGGATGTGCGGCCGCAGCCGGCGAATCTGCACGCGGTCGCGCTTGCCGCGGACACCCCGGAGGCGGTGGAGGCGACGTGGAGAACGTGGGGTTTGGAGCGTCAGCGCGCCGCGCTGCGTAGCGTCCTGGAGGAGCTGCGGGTCCTGAAGACCGGCAAGATCGGGCGGCGGAAGCTGTCGGCCGAGGAGACGATCAAGATTCGTTTCAAGGGCCAGTGAGGCGGGCATGGCGAACGCCCCGGTCCTGGCGGGCTCGGGGCGTTTGCGTCATGCGGCGAGAGGAGGTGGCACGTCCTCCTGGCGAGCTCGCCGACCGCGCGGATAGTGGTGGTGCGGGTCCCCGGGGGGGACTCCGAGTCCCAGCCAGTAGAGTCGTCGCTCCTCCGCGGTGAGCTGGCTGGTCTCGATCGCGGCGAAGATGGCCTCGGCGGTGGCCCCGGCTTGGATCATGATCAGCGTTTCGCCGTTCAGGCGGCCGATGGCGATCACCCCCTCGGGGGAGGGGAGATCGCGGACGGTCACCTTCACGCTGACCAGTGGGGGGACAGTTTCCATCGCGTACATCAGCTTCACCAGACGCCCCTTCGCGCCGCTTGATTGATGAGGATGCCGCGTGCGTCAGGGTGATCACATTAGTCCGAACGTGAAACGAGTTCTACCCCCGTAATCCCGGAAAAGCGCAGACCGTATACCCAATAGGGCTTATGGTGTACGCTGTCCGGTTTCACCTTTTCGGTCGCTGTTGCAGGAAAAGGGCGTAGTCCGCGAGTTGCTCCAGCTCGGCCTTCACTCGGGCCAGCGGCCAGTCCTTCGGCATCGAATGCCCTACGGTTTGGGGCATGCGGTGCCCTGGGACGTGGCGAGTGAGGGTGTAGAACCGGGACGCCCCCTCTTCCGTCCACGTGATCTCCGGGAACCCCTCAGCCTCCCCCGAGCCGTTTTCCTCAGGCTGAGCGGCCGCTTCGGATATCGGCGCATTGGCCGCTTTCGGACGCAAAACGCCGGTCTCCAGTGACCGGCGCAGCGAGTTTCCCGCGAGGCGGTACGCCTCTTCCGCGAGGGCGATGGTGACCTCGTCGTAATTGTCGCGGACCCCGTTTTCGAGATCGGCGATGGTCCGTTCCGATAGTCCAGGGCGGGCGACGCGCGTACTCCACCCCTTCCGGGTGGGGTAGCCCATCTGCGCTCGTCGGCGCTGGAGGGCGCGTCCTACCTCCACCCAGGTCTGGCTCTTGGTCATGGAGCTCATGACTCACTCTCTGTGTGTCTGGTCGTAGCTGCTGGCGACTGGTGCCCCCGTTGCATGATGCGGGAAACATCAGCAAACACCTAGCGATTGTAGCCACCGGCATATCCGCCGCTAGTAAAGGGTCACCTCCCGGCTATAGCGCGCGTGTATGTTCGCTGGTGTTTGCACGTGCGGCGCGATTTGATGTCTGTTGATGGTTGTGCATGGCTCTGATGTTCGTTAATGTTTGCGTCATGGCACAACGAAGCGGCGTCCCCGTCAACGGGGCCACCATCCGCGCGGTACGTGAGATCCGGGGCCTCACCCTGGAACAGCTCGCCGAGCGAGTCGGCGTGGACCGCTCCACCCTCAACAACTGGGAGCTCGAACATCACCGGCCCGCCCGGCACCGGCTCGAACGCATCGCCCGAGCCCTCGGCGTCGAATACGCCGCACTCGACTGCTCCCACCTGCTCACCACCCTCAACGACGAGCAGGTGGCGTGATGGAACGCCTCAGCGACGACCCCTGGGTGCGAGACCGGATCCACTCGCTCGCCGAACGGACCGGCCGGTCGGTCGACGCCTACATCCGCTGGGTGGACGCCCCGCCTCGCCCCGGAGTGTCCGAGGCCGACCACCGCTACTACACGCTGACCAGCCTCGCGGCGGGACCGCTGCCCCTCGAGACGCAGCGGATCATCCGTGACGGCGCCCGAGCGGCCCGCGCGGCCTGACATGTAAAGAGCCCCCGCCGGCGGTACCCGACGAGGGCTCGAAGCCCCAATCCTCCCCGCAAGAAGAAAGGACAAGGGCATGACCATTATGACCCACCGCCCGGCCACCACGGTGGTGCTGGACGCGCTCGGCCTCGTCGAAGTCGAGCACACCGCCGAAGGCGACCCCCAGGTGTGCGTCTACCTGCCCGACGGCGACGCACCCGTCGCCCGGCTCGCCATCGGCGCCGGCGACCCCGCCGACCAGCGCGACATGGCGGCCGCCGTCGCCGGCGCGTTCCGCCAGCTCGCCGAGATCCACGCCGACCGTGAGGTGCGCGCCGGAGGTGCCCGGTGAGCGCGCTGCACGCCCGGCCCCGCATCCCGGCCGGCGACCCCGCCGAACGGCTCCTCGCCGCACTGCGCGGCATCGGCCTCACCCCCGACGAGCGTCGGCTCCTGGAATGGGTGGCCGACATGGGTGGCGCCCCTTCCGCTGACACGCTCGCCCGCCTCATCCTGCGCATCCGCGTGCTGTCCGACGGGGCTCCGGCCCTGCCTGAAGCGATCGTCCGACGGCGCCGCACCGAGGAGATGCGGCGCATCCCCGGCCGGCACGAGGGAGGTGCCCGGTGACCCCCGCCGAGTGGCTGGAGGCCCGCTTCGACGCCGCGCAGCAGCTGTGGCGTCTGAGTGAGAGGTTCGGCGAGGTCGCCGCCGACCAGGGGCGGACGAGCCCTGAGGCGCGACAGATCGCCGACGAGATGAAGCAGATCGCCAGCGAATGGGGACCGGGGGTGCTCCAATGAGCCTCTTCCTCACCCTGCTCACCCACGGCGCCGTCGCGGCCTTGGCCGCGATCGTCACGTGGGGGGTCATGGCGGTGCGCCGTGACACGCGGCTCGCCGCCGTCGAACGGACGAACCGGGCGCTCCTGGATCGGCTGATCGAACTCGACCCCGAGTCGGCCGATCGGCTCGCTGCGGGCGTGCGCCGCGAGGGGAGGCACCGCCGTGGGTGACCGGAACGGGCGCGGGCCGACCGTTGAGGACGGCGTCGGCCACATCGACGCCGCGATCGAAGCCCTCGTCGCAGCGCGCAACGCGCTCCAGATCTGGCCCGACTTGATGTTCGCTGGCGAGGTCGGACAGGAGGCGCACCTACTGCTCGCCGGCGCGACCGCCCGGATCGCCCGGGCCGGCCACGCCGTCAACGCGATCCAGCGGCGCGCCGCCGCGCTGGACGCGACCCTCGCCGCCATCGACGCGCTGCCTAGCACGGAGGATCCCCGATGAGTATCCACTTCCGCGACGGGACCTCCGTCGACTACACCCCGCCCGCTGACACGCTCGACCCCCGATACGGGGAGTGCGTCAACCACCATCCAGCCTGCGACTGCCGAGAGGCCGCGGTCGCTGAGGAGCGGTCCGAGTGTGCCGCCGCCTGGTCCACGCTGAGGCAGGCCGTCGACGTGGCTCTCGCCGGCCACGCCGTTCGAACCTTCGGCCGAGGGCCCGAATGCCAGTGCGCCGGGTGTCAGATCGCGCGCGCCGTGCACGTGTACCCCCGCCAGATGCCGACCTGCAAGGTCGACGCCGATGAGAACGACACGGCGGAGGAGAGCCCGGAGGTCCCGTTCTGATGACCGAGCCGAAGACCGCCACCCCCACCGCCGAGCAGGTCGGCGACTGGGAGCCCGGCTCCCCCGAATGGCACGCCGCCCGCGCGACCCGGCTGGGCGGATCCGAGATCGCCGCGATCCTCGGCCTGTCCCCCTGGGAGTCCCGGTTCTCCCTGTGGCACCGCAAGCGCGGCACCGCCGAGCCGCAGGCCGAGAACGCGCGGATGTCGTGGGGGAAGCGGCTGGAAGCCCCGATCGCCGAGGCCTTCGCCGACTTCCACCCCGAGTTCGAGGTGGTCGGCGCGGGCACCTACGTGTCCACCGCCCGCCCCTACCAGCTCGCCAACCCCGACCGGCTCCTCGTGCCGCGCGACGGCGGCCCCGTCGAGCTGCTGGAGGTGAAGACCGCTCGGGAGGACGGCGGGTGGGGCGAGCCGGGGACCGATGAGATCCCCATCTACTACCGGTGCCAGGTGCTGTGGTACCTGGACACGCTCGGCCTGTCCCGCGCCCACGTCGCGGTGCTGATCGCCGGGTCCGACTACCGCGAGTACGTGATCGATCTCGACCCGGCCGACCCCGACCAGCAGGTCGAGTTGGCCACGCTGCGTACCGAGGCCGACCTGTTCATGCGGTCGGTGCGCGATGGTGTGCGCCCCGGCATCGACTCCTCCACCGCCACCTACCAGGTCATCCGGCGGCTGCCCGACGCGGTGGTCGACGAGGACGTGGAGATCCCGCCGGAGCTGGCCGAGGACTACCTGGCCGCGGTCGACGCCCACCGGGCCGCTGAGGCCGTCAAGCGGCGGTTGTGCAGTCAGGTGCTCGACCTGATCGGGGATCGGCGGCGCGCAACCGTCGCTGGTGAACGCATCGCCACCCGTGTCGTCAACCCCGACGGCACCACCAAGTCGCTCATGCCCGCACGGAAGAAGGACATCTGACATGGGCCAGTCCATCACCAACGCCATCGCCACCCGCGCCAGCGGCCCCGGCGCCCTGGTCGAGCAGTACCAGGCCGACCTCGCCCAGGTCATGCCATCCCATGTCAAGCCGGAAATGTTCGTCCGGCTGGCCGTGGGTGCGCTGCGCCGCGACCCGAAGCTGGCCGAGGCCGCGGCGAACAACCCGGGGGCGCTCATGGGGGCGCTCATGGACGCCGCGCAGCTCGGCCTCACTCCGGGCAGCGAGCAGTTCTACTTGGTTCCGCGCAAGGTCAAGGGCCGCTTGGAGGTGCAGGGGATCCGCGGCTACCAGGGGGAGATCGAGCTGATCTACCGGGCCGGCGCGGTCTCCTCCGTGATCGTGGAGGTCGTCCGGGAGGCCGACCGGTTCGCTTACCGGCCGGGTCGCGACGAGCGTCCCGAGCACGAGATCGACTGGGACCTGGAGGATCGCGGGCGGCTGCGGCTGGTCTACGCCTACGCGGTGATGCGCGACGGGGCGACGTCGAAGGTCGTGGTGCTGAACCGGAAGCAGGTCGAGGAGGCGAAGGCCCTGTCGCAGGGCGCCGATTCTCCGTACTCCCCGTGGCAGCGGCACGAGGAGGCGATGTGGTTGAAGACGGCCGCGCACCGGTTGGCGAAGTGGGTGCCGACCTCGGCGGAGTATCGGCGCGAGCAGCTGCGGGCGGCCCAGGAGGTGGCCGCAGAACAGCGCCACCAGGCCGCGCCGCAGCCGCCTGTCGGGGGACCTCCGGCCGGGGTGGATGCGGACACGGGCGAGGTTGTGGACGCCGAGGTCGTGGACTGGCCGACGCCGGCCGAACCGGGCGGTGCCCGGTGAGCCTCCTGTGGACCGTCGCAGTCCTCGCCGCGCTCGCCAGCTTGTGGCCGCTTCTGGCCCGGCTCACCCCTTAGACCGCTGTGCCGGCCCGTGACGTGCCCGGGCCGGCACGGCACCAACCCGCCCGGGACCCTCGCAGGGGCAGGGTCCCGGGCCTCCCGAGGAGACACGCATGGACTACTGGACCCCCGCCCCCTACGGGGTGGGCGACCCCCGGCTGCTCGACCCGTTCCCGACCCCCGACTGGGCCGACGTCCTCGACGACGTCGACGAGGAGGGCGAGTGAACCGCCGGACCCCCTCCCCGCTTGACGAGGCCGTCGAAGTCTGCCTCGCGCCGCCCGCCGATCCGGAGCTTGCCGCCGAGATCCGGCGCCTCATCAAGACTCACGGGCCGCGTGCCGTCGCGGCCGAGACCGCCCGCCAGACCGCTCAGGAGGAACAGTGACCCCGCCCAGCGTCATCGGCCTCGACCTGTCCATGACCGCCACCGGAATCGCCTACCCGGACGGCACCACCGAGACCCTTCACCCGAGATCGACCGGCGACGCGCGCCTCGTCGAGATCCGCGACCGCGTCGACCGCGCCGCGTCCGACCGTCGCGTTGACCTCGTCGTCATCGAGGACCTGCCCACCCACGCCCGGGCGGCCGGGATCACCGGGATGGTGCACGGCGCCGTCCGATCCCTGCTCGTAGAGCGCCAGATCCCCTACGCGCTGGTCAGCCCCGCCACGCTCAAGGCCTACGCCGCGGGCAAGGGCAACGCCGACAAGACCGCAATGACGCTCGCCCTGTACAAGCGCGCCGGGATCGAGGTCGCCGACGACAACCAGTGCGACGCCTGGTGGCTGCGCGCCGCCGGCCTCCAGCACCTCGGCCACCCGGCCGTGGAACTGCCCGCCGCCCAGATCGCCCGCCTCGACAAGGTCACCTGGCCCGAAGTGGCGGTGGCGTGATGGCGCGCAAGAAGGTGCGCCGCGTGATCATCTGCGCGGCGTGCGGGCGGGAGCGGCCGCACCACGCTCGACAGTGGTGCAGCGTCTGCTACAACCGTTGGGACGTGGCAGGCAGGCCCGAGTCGGGGCCGCCGCCGCAGGTCCGCCGTAGC
Organism: Marinactinospora endophytica; assembly: GCF_054780875.1. Taxonomy (NCBI): domain Bacteria; kingdom Bacillati; phylum Actinomycetota; class Actinomycetes; order Streptosporangiales; family Nocardiopsidaceae; genus Marinactinospora; species Marinactinospora endophytica. Next base: position 340,022 of record NZ_BAAGVM010000005.1, read on the forward strand.
CCGCGGCCTCGCCCCGCCGAGCCCGTGATCCGTCCCTTGCGGGACGCCGACCGGCTGGTCGCGACGGTACTGCCGCTCGCGGCCGAGGCGATCGCCCGCCGGGAGGAGGTGGAGGCCCCGGTCGCCGGCGCGTGCGAGGGCATGGACGTCGGCATCTTCTTCCCCGACCGGGGAGAAAGCGTCGCCGTCGCCCGTGAGGTGTGCGAGGGCTGCCCGTTCGGGGTGCGGGTCGCCTGCCTCCTGTGGGCCGTGGTCACGCCGGAGCGCGACGGCGTGTGGGGCGGCATGACGCCGGAAGAGCGCGTGTCGCTGCGCCGGCGTGCCCAGCGCGCGGTCATCCCCGAGGCGCAAGGGGCCGCGTGAGCGTCCCCGTGCACGCCGAAGACCGGCCCGGCATCGGGCCGGTCGCAGGCGTGGGGTCAGGAGGCGGCGCGGTGGTCGTCGAAGGCGCGTTCCCAGCGTCGCAGCGTCTCCCGGTTCTCGCCGGTTTCCTCGGCGATGCGCTTTTGGGGCACGCCGGCCGCGCGGGCGGCCGCGAGTGCGGCGCCGAGGTCGAGGCGGGCCTGCCGAGTCGCCTCTTCGAGCCGCTTGAGCGCGGCGTGCTGCTCGATGACGGTCTCCAGCTCGGGAGTGCGGGGAGTGCGGTCGGCGCTCATAGCCACATTGTGGCACAGCCTCAATGGCCTACTCTTTTTGGCATCATCCATGCGGCCATTCAACCATGGCAATCTTCTTCTGGCCACATCTTGCATGCCACATCTATGTGGCATAGAGTGGCATCACTGCCAACCGGGCGCCCTGATGAGCCGCACGGCATCCGCGACGCCCGCAACGCCCGACGCAAGACCGCGAGGAGCCGTCGATGAGCAGCGCTCAAAACTCCCAGATCGTCGCCGACCTGCTCCGCCGGATGGGGATCGCAGACCAAACCCTGGAGGGCTCGCTGCGCTTCCTCCTCGAGGAAAGCGGAGAGGTCGCCAAGGCTGTACGCCGCGGCGACGTCGCCAACCTGGCCGAGGAGCTGGCCGACGTCGCCATCGTCACCTACGCCATGGCGGGCCGCGCCGGGATCGACCTCGACGCCGCGATTCGCGCCAAGGCAGCCACCCGGCTCTCCCGTCACATCGCCGAACGGGCATTCGACCCCGCCCAGCTCGTCATCCCCGGAATGGAGCAGATGTGAAACTCACCGTCAACGCCACCCGGTTCGCCGCGGAGATCGGCCGGCTCGCCCGCCTCCTCCCCGCCCGGCCCACCGTGCCGGTACTGGCCGGCATCCGCATAGCAGCCCGCGACGAAGAGGCCGTCGCCTCCGTGTTCGACTACGAGACCTCGGGCACGACGGTACTCCCCGCCGACGTCGCCGAGCCCGGCGTGACCGTCCTCCCCGGCCGGACCCTCGCCGAGGCCATCAGCCGCCTCGACGACGGCGACCTCACCCTCACCGGAGACGGCGCGCGCATCTCGCTGCGCTGCGGCCCCGCGAAGTTCACCCTGCCCACCCTGCCGGTCGAGGACTACCCGACCCTGCCCGCCATGCCCGAACAGATCGGGACCGTCCCCGCCGGCGACCTCGCCGCAGCCGTCGCCCACACCCACGCCGCCGCGGCGACCGACATCACCCTGCCGACACTGACCGGCATCCGCCTGGCCTTCGCCGCCGGGGGCATCACGCTGACCGCCACCGACCGGTACCGGGCCGCCCAGCACACCATCGGCTGGGCGCCCACCCTCGAAGCCGTCGAGGGCGACCTGCTCGTCCCCGCGGCCGCCCTCGCCCACGCCGTCAAAACCCTCGACGGCGACCAGGTCACCCTCCACCGCGACGACGCCATCCTCGGCCTGTCCGCCGGCGGCCGCACCATGACCACGCGGCTCATCGACGCCGCCGCGCCACCCATCGCCAAACTCCTCGACGCCGCTCTCGCCGGCGCCGACTGCATCGTCGACACCGACCGCCTACGCCAGGCGGTCCTGCGCGTGGCCGCCGTCGCCGAACGGGGCCTGCCCGTCCACCTCCACGTCACCCCCGGCCGGATCGCCGTCACCGTCGCCGGCGCGACCGACGGCGAGGACGTCCTCGACGCCGCCTGGGAGGGCGAGCAGGTCGACATCGCGTTCGCGCCCCGCTACCTCGCCGACGCGCTCACCCACGTCGGCGCCCCCCAGACGCGCATCACCCTCCGCGACGGACGCCAGCCCGCCCTGCTCCGCCCGGCCGGCGACGACCACCGCCGCCACCTGATCATGCCGATCCGGGTCGACACCGCCACCCGAGCGGCCTAACCGAACAGGAGAGAACGCCATGGCGACCCGCACCGTCCCCCTCGCCGTCGCCGGGGACATCCACGAGCTCCGGTGGGCCGACGACGGAGAGGTGGCCCACGGCTACACGTTCGTCGCTGACGAGGCGGTGAGCCGACATGGCTCATACGAACGTCGCCGCCTCGTCGTCCGCGACATCGCGGACGGGTCCCTGTGGGAGCTGCCCTACGAAGAGGCGCTCCATGAGGACGTCGACCTGCCGCCGTTCCCGCCCGGGCGCGTCACCCTCCACCCCGTTGACGCCTGACCACCCCTGCGGCGCCCAGACCCCGCGCCGCCTGACCGCCCGTCCGGACCCAGCCGGCACCCCGGGCGCAACGCCCGGGGCGGGCACCACACCATTCCCCAACGACACGAGGAGACTTGTGAATCCCCAGAACATCCCCACGATGATCCACATAGGCGAGCTTGCCCGCGTCCACATCGAGCAGATGCTCGTCCGTGCCGCCCACGCCCCCACCGAGGAGCTGGACGGCGACATGACGATCGCGGCGCGGCCCACCTGGTACGGAGGCGTGACGTTCCGATCCGCGTTGGAGGCGTCCTGGGCCGCGACCCTCGACACCCTCGGCGTTGAATGGGCCTACGAGCCGGAGACGATCACGCTCCCCTCAGGGACGGTCTACGTCCCCGACTTCTGGCTGCCCCAGGTGGGCATCTGGATCGAGGTGAAGGGGCCGGGCGTCCCCCGCGTCGAGAAGGCCCACGCCCTCGCTGAAGCCCGCGCGTGCGCCTGTGAAGGCAGGTGCGGGTGTGCGTGGCCGGGGGGTGAACTCGTCCTCATCGGCCACCCCGCCGAGGCCGCGGCGCCGTCCTGGGACGCGAACGGGTGGCGGCGGCGAACCCGCCACCGAGGGCACCCCGCGTGGACTCTCGCGGGAGGCGGTAGGGGGCGCGCCTACTTCACCGCCTGTCCGGCCTGTGACGTCCGCGGATGGGTCGCTCGGCGGACGCCGCCCACCTGCCGCGCCTGCCGTCGCCCACTGCGCGGCGGACACCTCTACCGCTCCGGCGACGACGAGCTCGTCTTCGTCGACGCGGCGGGGTTCGCCCCCCAGTTCTGACCCCATCCGCCACTACCGAGCAGGGAAACCACATGGGTGTGCGGCTGATCGTCGAGGTGCTCGACTACGCGCCCGCGAGCCTGACGCCACGCGAGCGCTACGTGCTCATCGTGCTGGCCGAGGGCGCCCGCGACCACACGCGGGTGTGCTGGCCCGGCGTCGAGGACGACGAGCGGTTCATTCACCGCAGTCGCCTCAAGAGCCGCAGCCAGCGCTACGCGGTACTCAAGGCCCTCGTCGAGAAGGGGGTCCTGGAGAACGTGCGCCGCGGCCAGAAGGGGGTGCGGGCCGGCTACCGGATCGCCCCCATGGCCCCGGAGGGGGCGGCGCTCCCCCCCTTTCAGGGTCCCGGAATCCGGGACGCTGATGGGCTGGAGGGCCACGTTCAGGGTCCCGGAAACCAGGACGCTGAAAGTCGGAACGGCGACGCTCAGGGTCCCGGTTTTCGGGATTCAGGGTCCCGGTTTTCGGGATTCAGGGTCCCGGATTCCGGGACCCCTTCCCCTCAATCCCCTCAGTCCCCTCATCCCGGAACGCGCCAGGAGGCCCCCTACGCCTCCTCTGGTGACCGACGGAGGAGGAAGACGAGAGAAGAGAAAAACCCGGTCGAGATCGTCATGGACGCCACCGGCGCCACCGAGACCGAAGCCGCCGCCGTCATCGCCCAGCTCCAAGCCGAACAGAAGATCACGTCCCTGCACGGCCTCCTCACCACCATGGCGCGCAAGGGCGACCTCCAAGCGGCCGTCGACGGCCTGCGTGCACGCCGCAGGCCCCGCGCCACCGAACTATGTGAGGCCCACACCCGTCGCGTCGACCACTGCCCCTTCTGCAAGTACGAACGACAGAAAGCCGCGTCATGACCCAGCCCCGGCACCTCGCCCCTGTCAGCGACACCCCCCAGGAGCCGCCCCACGACATCGACGCCGAACAGGTCGTCATCGGATCGATCATCGACAACCGGCGCGCCCTCGACCAGGTCGCCGACATCCTGCCCGACCCGCTGGCCTTCTACCGGCCCGCCCACCAAGCCATCTACGAAGCAGTGCGCGACATGGCCGACGACGGCAAGGAACTTTCCGCCGTCGCCGTCCACGACGAACTTCGTAAGCGCGGGCAGGCTCTGGCCACCGGCGGCGCCCCCTACCTCGCCGAGTGCTACGACCGGGTGCCCGCCACCGCCAACGCCGGCTACTACGCCCGCATCGTCGCCGACAAAGCCGCCCTGCGCCGCCTCGTCGAGGCCGGGACCCGCATCGCCCAGATCGGGTACTCCGGCCGCGGCGATGTCGACGACCTTCTCGAACGCGCCCGCGTCGAGGCCGACCGGGCCACGGAGCCCGCGACCGCCAACTCCCTCGTAGGACTCTCGACAGGAGAACGTATGCCCGGATACATCGACCGTCTCGAAGCCGGCCGCACCGTCGACAACCTCGTCCCCCCGCCCTACAACACGCTGCGCCGGCTCGTCCCCGGGTTCGCGCCGGGCCAGCTGGTCGTCATCGGCGCCCGGCCCGGCTCCGGCAAGTCGGTGATGGCCGTCGACATCCTCCGCAAGGCGGCCGTGGAGTGCGGCATGCCCGCGGTCCTGTTCTCACTGGAGATGACTGCCGACGAGGTGATGGACCGGGCGTGCGCGGCCGAGGCCGACGTCAATCTCGCCCGGTTCGGCAGTGCCCAGTTCAGCGAGATCGAATGGTCGCGACTGGCCCCTGCGGCGGCCCGGGTCGCCGAAGCTCCGATGATCATCGACGACTCGTCGCTGTGTTCGCTGGCGACGGTGCGATCCCGGCTGCGGGCGATGGCTCGGCGCAGTCCGGCGCGGATCGCGATCGTCGACTACCTCCAGCTGATGACGATGCCGGGCGCGGAGACCCGGCAGCAGGCGATCGCTGAGACCACACGCGGGTTGAAGATCCTGGCCAAGGAGTTCGACATCCCTGTCGTCGTGCTAGCGCAGCTGAACCGAGGGGTGGAGTCGCGGCAGGACAAGATGCCCGGACTCGCGGACTTCCGCGAGTCGGGGGCGGTGGAGCAGGACGCGAACATCGCGATCATGCTGCACCGGCCGGAAGCCTACGACCCTGACACCGACCGCGCGGGCGAGCTGGACCTGAACGTCGCCAAGAACCGCAACGGCGCGATCGGGGTGGAGACGGTGCAAGCCCAATTCCACTACGCCCGCATGGTCGACTTCGACGACCCGCGGGCGGTGGGTGAGATGCGGGGCCGGAAGTGACCAGGGGCGAGCTGGTGGCTCGCGCCCGGGCGGCGGCTGCGGCGTCGCCGGCCGGGTCGCTCGACCGGAGGGCGGCGGGGTGTGCGGCGGTCGTGATCGCGACGACGCGGACCATGTCCGGCGCGCGGAAGGCCATCGCGCAGTCCGGAGTACTGACGGATGAAGTGAGGAAGGCGACCCTCGCCTTCCTCGACGAACTCGATGGACAGGAGTCCTGACATGGCAGGCGAAACCCAGATCACGCTCGTCGGCAACCTCGTCGACGACCCCGAGCTGCGCTTCACTTCCAACGGCGCCGCGGTGGCGAACTTCCGTGTGGCCTCGACGCCGCGCACGTTCGACCGGCAGAGCGGTGAGTGGCGGGACGGCGAGTCCTTGTTCCTCACCTGCTCGGTGTGGCGGGCCTACGCCGAGAACGTGGTCGAGAGCCTTCAGCGTGGTATGCGCGTCATCGTGCAGGGCCGGTTGAAGCAGCGGTCGTATGAGACGAAGGAAGGCGAGAAGCGCACCGTCTTCGAGGTCGAGGTTGAAGAGGTCGGTCCCGCGCTGCGCAGCGCCACCGCCAAGGTGACGAAGACGCAGCGTCAGGGGGCCGGCGAGGGCGGGTTCGGCGGTCAGCGTCCGGCTCGGTCGGGGGCGCCGTCCAGTGACTCGTGGGCGTCGGGCGGCGGGTTCGGCGCCGGCCGGGGCGACGAACCGCCCTTCTAGGCCCTGGAATCCCCACAGTCGCGTCGGGGGCGGGCTTCTCGCCCCCGACTACCCCCACGGGCCACAAGAGCCCCACAAGTCACTACAGGCCCATACAGACGCAAACCGGGAGTAAAGATGGCAGACGAAGGGGCGGCCCTCGACGCCCAGCAGCGCGCCGCCGACCGGCTCCACGAGCTCGACGGCGCCGCGCAGTCCCCCACCCTGGAGGCCGAGCTCGACCGGCTCCGCGCAGACCTGGAGGCGGCCCGCCGTCGGATCCGCTACCTGGACCTGCTGAGAGACCTGGGCCGGCACTCCCGGGACAGGCTGAGATCCGAGAACGACCGGCTCCGCGCCGTCCTCGGCGAGATCCACGAATGGACCCAGGCCCTCCAGGAGGAAACCCCCTGAGACGCGCGAAGGGGCTCGCGCGCCACCGCGAGCCCCGCGCCCACCTGTCCGACCAGGGACAGGCCACAGCATACGGGGACAAGAACACGTGAGGGGTCACCATGGGGATTGCGTGCCGGCTCTGCGCCCAGCCCGCCACCGGCGTCGTCTGCGCCGCCTGCGTCGGCCGGATGCGCGCCGCCCTCGCCGCCGTCCACGGCGACGACGGCCTGCACGGCCTCGACGTCGACCTGGACATCGCGCTCGCCCGCCAAACCGCCCTCGGCGCGACCAGAGGCCGGGGAACGGGCGCGGTGCCGCTGCCGATCGACGTGCGCGCCTCCGAAGCCGCCGCCGTCCTACGCAGCACCCTGTCCACGTGGGTGCGGGTCCTGGCCGGCGAGATGGCCGGCCCGTTGCCGGAGGACACGCTGGCCGGCATGGCCCGCTGGCTGCACGCCCACGCCTCCCGCATCGCCGCCGCCGAGTGGGCAGATGAGGCCGTCGACGAGATCGTGCACGCTGTCGGTGAGGTGCGGCGCGCCGTGGACCGTCCGGCGCCGCGGATCCTCGCCGGGCGGTGCGCGTGCGGGGCCGTGCTCTACGTTCGGCCGGGCGCCGTGCGGGCGGTGTGCTACTCCCACGAGGAGCCGCTCGTCCACGACGTGGACGAGTTGCGCGCGGCGTTGGCGGCGGAAGCCGAAGGGGTCGCGGCGACGGCGACCGTGCTCGCCTCCCACATGGCCGCGCTCGGCATGGCCTGCGCGGACTCGACGATCCGGGGGTGGGCGCGGCCGCGGGGTGAGCGGCCCGCGCTGATCGAGGCGTGCGGGACGGACGGCCGGGGCCGTCCGGTGTACCGGCTGGAGGACGTCAAGCGCGTGTGGCGGGCGTCACGGGAGAGGAGACTGGTGTCATGACCCCTGACGACATCAACGCTGCGGTCGCGACCTTCGAGGGCGGAGAGGTGGAACGGCGCCGCCTCCAGCAGAGGCGCGCCCGCTTCGACTGGTGGCTCCAGCACGTAGCCCCCCTCCTGCCGGACGGTGCGCGGCCGCGCGGCTGGGACAGCCTGCTGGTGACCGGCAAGAAGGAGGAGCGTGCCGCGAGGGAGTTCTTCGAGGCCCGGCCGGCCACGGTCGTCATCTCGGTGACCCCGAGGCAGGCGGCGAAATTGGGACTGCGAGACGACGACTCTCTGAAGTACTTGTCGGCGCCGGGGCGGGTCGTGGTGGGGTGGAAATGGGCATGCGGGGCACCGGAAGGTGCGTGAGTTGCGCGTGAGCCGCTGCAACGCTATTGTGTGATCAAATGGACTGAAGAGTCCCGATGAGCACCAGGCCCGGCCCTCACAGGTCGGGCCTTTTTCGTGCCCGCCCGCAGTCCTTCCCGAAGAGCCTTCCGGCCCGGACTTGGGGGTGTCCGGGCCGGAGGGGCTACCTGGCCCTCAACCTCTGCCGCTCTATCGCCATGTGCTGCTCTATCGCCTTGGTCAGTTCGGCGATGGCCTTGGCGAGGGCGGCCGTTGCCAGGACCTGGCCGGCCGTGACGTTGCCCGCCTTGCATACCGCAACCGCGTTCGATGCCCCCTCCCACGCCTCGGCGTTCACATTCGGGGGCGGTGTGATGGCCATGGACTCTCCTTCATCTAGAGGCGCTTCATGATCTCGTAATCGCATGTAACCGCGCAGTGACATCATGGTGGCGGTGGTCGTTAGAACGCCGGTCGCTTCAGCACATATCTCGACGCGGCGACCGTGCCCGTCGGAGCCGAGTCGATGGCGACCAGCTCCCATCCCTGGGCGCCGAGCGCGTTCAGCTCGCGTTCTGGATCGCGCACTCCCTCGCTTCACGGGAGGTGTAGTAGTGGATCCTGAACTTGGGCATGCTGCCTCCTCAGTAATAGTGCTTGGTGACTTTCCGCTTGGGGATGGCGATGCGGATCAGCCACCACACGAACCACACGATCCCCCAGACGCCACAGGTGCAGATGGTCAAGGCCAAATGCACCGTGTGGGAACACCCCCCTAGGCCGCGTTGCTTCTCCACGCTCTTCCTGACACGCGGCTGGTAGTGCGCGGGCGGGTACGGCGGCTGATGCTGCCACTGCCCGTGGGGGTCATGGGGTCCCTGATGCATCGCACGTCTCCTGCATAGCGGGGGGTTGCCGCGAACACCGTATTGCGGCGCCGCGCCAGGAGCGCCCCCGCGTGTCCCTCGTGGCCACGCCCGGCCACAAAGGCAACCGAGACCGGTCTCGCGCGTCGGAGGTGAGCATGGCCGCAAACGACCTCGAACGGTACTGGAAGAACGGAGCCGGCGCCCTGCGCATCCGATGGGGGACCCCTGGAGACTTCACCAGGTGTGTCCGCCAGCTCGACAAGCACGTCGGCGGCGACCGGGCCAGGCGCATCTGCGCTCAGTGGCACTACGACGAGAATGGGTTCTGGCCGGGTGACCGGAGGAACCGCTAATGCCCGGCTGGGCATCCTCAACGCGGCGACAGCGGCTCCCCTCCGACTGGGCGGCCATCCGCGCACGGATCCTCGACCGCGACGGCCGCCAGTGCACGTGGACCGAGCATGGCGAGCGATGTGACCGGCCGGCGACCGATGTCGACCACATCACCCCGGGCGACGACCACTCCGATGAGAACCTCCGGTCGCTGTGCCGCCGTCACCATCGGACCAAGAGCAGCAGCGAAGGCGGAAAAGCGCGAGCAGCAGCACGCGCGAAACGAAAACGGAAAGAACGTCCACATCCAGGTGCGATCGAACCAAGCCCAAACCGATGACGATCACGCAGCGTAAACAGGGTGGGGGGATGCCCTCCCCCCGGAGGTGCTCCTGACCGCTGCGTCATAGCCGCTGCCAGGCACTACGGGTTTTCAAGTTCGGACCCTCGAAGTTCTGTGACCGTGCGTAACCTCCATGCGGAAGGGGGTGGGCGTGGTGGCAGGAACCCGCGGCCCCGTGCCGAAACGCTCGGACCAGCGACGCCGGATGAACAAGGCGCAGGACGACGGGACCCCAGTGGAGATCACCCGCGCCCCCGCTGGAAGTCCGACTCCCGTCCCGGCTCCGCCGGCGAATGAGTCGTGGCACCCGATCGCCCGCGCCTGGTACGACTCCCTGGCCGCGTCGGGGCAGGCGGTGTTCTACGAGGCTTCCGATTGGGCGACGGCGGCACTGCTCGCCGAGTCGATCAGCCGGGACCTTTCCCCGCAGGTGGTGGGGACGACGGAGTCCGGGGAGATCCTGCGGGACACGATCCCGCTCAAAGGGGCCAGCCTGTCCGCGTATCTGAAGGGCATGAGCAGCCTGCTCGTGACCGAAGGGGATCGCCGGCGCGCTCGGGTTGAGCTGCAACGCGGTACCGCGGTGGACGACGACGAGGATGCGGCGGTGGTGGCGATCGATGAGTGGCAGTCCAAGTTCGCCCAGTAACCCGGGCGGCCGCCTGGTCACGATGCCCGATGGGGTCCCCGAGTACACGTTGGGGTGGGAGGTTGTCCGGTGGGCAACGAAGTACCTGCGCCATCCGAACGGCCCGAACGCTGGCCATCGGTGGGAGTTCGTCCCTAGCCAGGTGCGGTTCCTGCTGTGGTGGTACGCGGTCGATGAGTCCGGCCGGTGGCTGTACTCGCACGGTGTGCGCCGGCTCGCGAAGGGGTCGGGCAAGAGCCCGTTCGCGGCGCTCCTGGCCCTCGCCGAGCTGGTCGCGCCGGTGCGCCTGGATGACTTCGATCGGGACCGTCCCGGCGGTGTGGTTGGCCGGCCGGTGGGGATGCCGCTGGTTCAGATCGCGGCCACGGCGGAGTCGCAGACTGAGAACACGATGCGGATGGTTCGGGCGCTCGCGCCGAAGGGGTCGCGGCTTGTTGCCGACTTCCAGCTTGATCCTGGCAGGACCCAGTATTTCCGGCAGCCTGAGGGCAAGCTGGCCGTCATGACGTCATCGTCCGCGGCGGCGGAGGGCGGCGAGGCGACGTTCATCGTCGGCGATGAGACCGAGCACTGGTTGCCGGGGAACGGCGGCCCCGAGTTCTTCTCGACGCTCGCGGACAACTTGGCGAAGTCCGGTTCCCGGATGCTGGAGACGTCGAACGCATGGCGGCCCGAGCGCGGGTCGGTTGCGGAGGCGACGTACCAGGCGTGGGTGGCCCAGGAGGAGGGCCGCAACCGGGCGGCGATGAAGATCCTGTACGACGCCCGGGTGGCCCCGCCGGATACGGACATGGGTGATGAGAGGTCGCTGCGGCGGGCGCTGGATTTCGTCTATGACGACTGCTGGTGGGTCGACCGCAGCTTCATCATGAACCGAATCTGGCAGGGCACTAGCAGTCCGGACGACTCGGAGCGGAAGTACTTGAACCGGCCGACCGAGGCGCGTGATGCGTGGGTGCGGGGTGCGGATTGGGAGAAGTGCGCCGACCCGACAAAGGTTCTCGCTGATGGGGATCAGGTCGCGATGGCGGCGGACCTGTCGAAGCGAGGGGATGCGACCGCGGTCATCCTGTGCCGCATCTCGGACGGGCACCTGTTCACCTGGCGTGTGTGGGAGCCGCCCACCGACCCGGATGAGGCCCGAGACTGGGAGGTCCCCCGTCTCCAGGTTGACGCGACGATCGCCGAGGTGTTCGAGCGGTTCGATGTGGTGGCGTTCTACGCTGAGCCGGGCCCGCTGCTGTCGTATGTGGACAAGTGGGGCGAGGAGTACGGGGACCGGGTGTGCGTCCGCGCGCATCCGAAGAACCCGGTCCGGTTCGACATGCGGTCCACTCAGGGCGGTAAGGCGAACCCGGCGGTGCTCAAGCGGTTCACGCAGGGCGCGGAGTCGCTGCGGGCCGCGATCGAGGACGGGCGGGCGTCGCATGACGGGGACCCGGTGTTGCACCGCCACGTCGTCAACGCCCGCGAGCGGGAGAACCCTTACGGCATTGGCATTGGTAAGAGCAGTCGGCATTCGATGGAGAAAGTCGACGCGGCGGTGACTGCGGTGATCGCGACCATTGCCCGCACTGACTATCTCGCGCTGCCTGAGTCTCGCCGCCGTGGCGGCCCTGTTGACCGGAGGGTGGTGGTGTTCCGGTGAGCGTGGAGGCGATGCAGGCGCTGTTGGGCAAAGTCGACGCCCAGGCGCCAAGGTTGCAGCGGTTGGACCGTTACTACGAGGGTGGGCAGCGCCTGGAGGCGGTGGGGCTGGCTCTGCCGCCGGAGATGGACCGTCTCCAGACGGTCATCAACTGGCCGGCGTTGGCTGTCGATTCCCTGGAGGAGCGCCTCGACGTCGAGGGGTTCCGGCTGGGCGGCGAGGCGTCGGCGGATGAGCGGCTGTGGGACTGGTGGCAGGCCAACGAGCTCGACGAGGAGTCCTCTCTCGCGCACTTGGACGCGCTCGTGTACGGCCGGTCGTATGTGACGGTGTCCATGGGCGAGTCGGCCGATGATCCGCCGGTGATCACGGTGGAGTCGGCGCGGACGATGGCGGTGGACATCGATCCGGCGACGCGGCGCATTCGGGCCGCCGTCCGCGTTTTCGCGCGGGACGACACGGGCCAGCCGTCGGGGGTGGTGTGGTCGGAGCCCGGCCGCAACGTCCGCTACGAGCGGTCGGGGGCGTCGTGGCGTGCCGTCGAGACCGACACGTTCGCGTTGGACGAGGTCGCGGTGGTGTGCCTGCCGAACCGCGCGCGGCTGGGCCAGCGGGATGGTGTCACGGAGATGCGTGACGTGATCGGGCTGACTGATGCCGCGTGTCGGTCGCTGACCAACTTGCAGGCGGCGCAGGAGATGCTGGCGGTCCCGCAGCGTTACGTGCTCGGCGCGTCCCAGGAGGACTTCCAGGATCAGCGGGGCGAGCCGGTCCCGGTGTGGGAGGCCTACATCGGCCGGTTTTTGGCGTTGGGTAACGCCGACGCGAAGATCGGCCAGTTGCAGGGCGCTGACCTGCGGAATTTCACGGAGGTCATCAATCATTACGCGCGTCTCGTCGCGTCGGTGACGGGCCTGCCGCCGCACTTCCTCGGGTTCTCCTCGGACAACCCCGCCTCCGCGGACGCGATCCGGTCCAGCGAGGCCCGGCTGGTCAAGCGCGCCGAGCGGCGGGCGCGCGCGTTCGGCGAAGGCTGGGAGCGGGTGATGCGGCTCGCGCTGCGGGTGGTCGGCGATGACGACACTGCGGCGCGCCGTCTGGAGACGGTGTGGCGGGATCCGTCGACGCCGACCTACGCGGCCAAGGCCGACGCGGTCACGAAGTTGTACCAGGTGGGGCTTTTGCCGCAGGAGGCGGCGTGGGAGCAGATGGGTTTCTCCCCCGAGTATCGGCGTCGCCTGCGGGCGTTGTCGGACTCGGACCCGGCGGTGCGGTTCCTTGAGCTCGACGCCCAGCGGGAGCCGGCCGAGGTGGAGGCGTGACCCCTCTGGAGCGGCAGCGGCAGTGGAACGCGTTCCTGCGGGCGCTGCGGGAGTTCTTGGTGCCGATGTTGCGCGCGGGCCTGCGTCCGCAAATGTCGCGCGGCGAGTGGGATGCGCTGGTGCAAGCCCTCTACCCGGTGGTGTATCGCGGCCGGCTGGATTTTTGGCGGCTGGCGGAGCGGGCGTACCGGGAGGAGCGTGAGCGCGTCCTGGGGCCTGCCGGCGCCGGCCCGGTGGTGTTCCCGCGTCGCAACTATGCGCCGGAGGCGTTGGACCGGGGGTTGCGGGAGATGGTCAAGGCGCGCTTGGACGCGTTCGCGCCGGAGGATCCGGTGCCGGCGGTGATCGTCGAGGAGGCCGTCACGGTCGCCGAGCGGCACGCCCGTGACGCCGGCCGCCAGGCCATGGTGGACGCGGCGCGTCACGATCCGCGGGCGCTGGGGTATGCGCGTCGTCTGACGGGCGACTACAGCTGCGCGTTCTGCACGATGCTCGCGAGCAGGGGCCCGGTGTATCGGTCGGCTGATGCGGCGCTGATCCGCCACGAGGGCCGCGGGCGTAACGCCCGCCCCACCGGTGAGCCGTTCCACGACAACTGCGACTGCGAGGTCGTGCCGGTCTTCGACCGCGACGACTGGGAGGGGCGTGACCAGTACCTGGAGCTGTCGCGGTTGTGGGACGAACACGCCAACTCCAGCCTCAAGGACTGGCGCCGCTACCTCGACCGGCGCGCCCGAGAACAGCAGGAGACCGGCCGCGAGGCCGCCGCAGCCTGACCCCTCATAGACCACCCCGGAGCCGGACGGCTGCCGGGGTTTTCGCATGCCCCGACAGGGGGCTGCATCAACCGACCCGACACGGGAGCACCGCATGTCTGAGCAGGACGCCCCTACCGGCGCCGACCCCATCGTCGAGCAGGCCGCCGACACGGAGCCCGCCGACCGGCCGCGCGTGGAGAAGGACTGGGAGGCCGAGGCCGCCAAGTGGAAGACGCTCGCGCGCAAGCACGAGACCAGGGCGAAGGAACTCCTGCCCGCGGCCGAGCGGCTGCGGGAGCTGGAGGACGCCCAAAAAACGCAGCTGGAACGCCTCCAGGGCCAGTACGAGGACGCGCTCGGCGCGGCCACGCGCGCCCAGCACGAACTTTGGCGTGAGCGGGCCGCCCGCCGCCACGGCCTCGACGACGAGCTCATCGAGTTTTTGACCGGCGAGTCGGAGGAGGAGCTGGAGGAGCGCGCCAAGGTGCTCGCCGCCAAGCTCGCCACCCGCGTCGAGGCGGCCAAGCCCAAGCCGGGGCCGGCCCCCGACCCGACCCGCGGCCATGCGCCGTCCGGCGGCGGCACGCCTGCCGAGCAGTTCGCAGCCATTTTCAACCAGTAGCCCCACGTGGGGCGCGTGCCCCTGTGACCGGGGCGTAGAGAGGAGGCCCGCATGGCGGGCATCGACATCAACCGCACCACCGCTGGCGTGGTCCTGCCCCCGGCCGTGTCCGAGGAGATCTGGCAGGACGCCCAGGAGCAGTCCATCGTCATGCAGCTGGCCCGGCAGATCAACATCCCGGGCCGGGGCGTGACCATCCCGATCATCACCGGGGACCCTGAGGCGCAGTGGGTCGCGGAGACCGAGGAGAAGCCGGTATCCCGGGGGACCCTCGGCAACCGCACGCTCACCCCGTACAAGCTGGCGGTCATTGAACCGTTCTCCATGGAGTTCCGCCGGGACCTGCCGACGCTGTACGCGGCGCTGCGCAGCCGGCTGGCGGGGGCCATCGCCCGCACGTTCGACGAGACGGTCCTTTTCGGCCCGGCCCCAGGCACCGGCTTCGACACGCTGGCGGCCGTGGACACCGTGGACCTGTCCGCCGGGTTCTACGACGGCCTGGTGCAGGCCATTGTCGAGGTGTCCGACGCGTCCGGCGACCTGGACGCCTGGGTGTTCAACGGCTCCGGCGAGGGACTGGCGTTGCAGGCGGTGGACGGCAACGGCCGGCCGCTGTTCATCAACAACCTCCAGACGGAGGGCCGCTCGATCGGCACCCTGCTGGGCCGCCCCGCCTACAAGTCCAAGCACGTCAACGACGGCGGGGCGACGGTCGGGTTCGGCGGCGACTGGTCCAGCGCCATGTACGGCATGGTCACCGGCATCTCCATCTCCGAGTCCGACCAGGCCACCCTGACCGACTCCGACGGCACCGTCCTCAACCTGTGGCAGCGCAACATGTTCGCGATCCGCGCCGAGGTGGAGATCGGTTTCGCGGTGCGCGACGACGCGCGTTTCGTGCGCCTGACCGGCGCTTCCGGCTCCTGACAGGGGAGGGGGCGGACCGTGGCGTATGCGACCGTCGATGACGTACAGGCGCGGATGGGGCGCCCCCTCACCGCAGAGGAGCGTCAGCTTGCCGCCACGCTGCTCGATGACGTGGAGGCGATGCTGCGGGCTCGCATCGCGGACCTGGACGGGCGGGCGGCCGACCCGAACTACCGCTCCCTGGTGGTGATGGTCGAGTCGAATGCGGTCACCCGGGTCCTGAAAAACCCGGACGGCTACCGGCAGGAGAGCGAGGGAAACTACTCCTACTCGCTGAACACCGCGGCGGCCGCCGGGTACCTGCTCGTCCTCGACTCGGAATGGGCGCTGCTCGGCGTGTCCCGCGGGGCGTGGACCATCACTCCGGTGGTGCGATCCCGCCGTCGCCACCCGGACCCGTGGGAGCCGGGGAGGTGCTGGCCGTGAGCCTGCTCGACCGCGGCGAGGAGACCCTCGACGTCTACCCCGAGGTGGAGACCCTCGATGACTTGGGCAACGTCGTCGTCGGCCCCGCGTCCGAGCCGGTGCGGATCCGCGCATCCGTGCAGCCCGTCACTTCCGACGAGCTGTCGGCGGTCGGCCAGGATCTGGTCACCACCTACCGGGTGATCTGCCGGAGTGCGCCGTTGGGCGCGTGGGCGCGGGTGCGGTGGGTGTCTGCGGGGGGCACGTGGTGGGACGTGATCGGCCGGCCGCGCCGGTACGGCATGTCCCCGCGCACCGCGCACATCGACGCGCTTCTGCGCGAACGCAAAGACCGGCCCGTCCCCGGCGAAGAGCCGATCCCGTTGGGAGGTGGCGATGGCGCAGGTGTATCGCTCGGTTGAGCGGGTCGCGGCGCATGAGGCGCACGAGGCGACGATCGCCCAGGCCGGCCGGTTGGCCGGGGTGGCGCGGCAGCGGCTGGCGCAGCACCGGGCCACCGGCCGCGCTCGGATCGAGGTCGCTGCGGGGCGCCGGAGTGACGCGTTCGTCGAGCTCGTCGACCCGGACGGCAACGCGCTCGCGATCGAGTTCGGCCGGGTCGGCACCCGGGACCGTGGCACGTCCCAGGGGGTGTACGCGCTGCATGCGGCGATGGGAGCCCGCGATGGCTAGGCTCCCGCGCACCGACGCGCTGCTGGTGGCCGCAGTGCGGGCCGCCGTCCCGTCCGATGTGACGGTGGGGTCCCGCATTCCTGACCGGATGCCGGTGCCGTTCATCATGGTCCGCCGCGCCGGAGGTTCCAGCATCCACCCGGAGTTCCTGGACCAGGCCGTGGTGGATGCCCAGGTGTGGGCCGGCACGGATAGCGCGGCCGAGGATCTCGCCCAGGCCGTCCGCGACGCTCTGTATCGAGCATCCCGGTATCCCCAGTTCGCCCTGAAGGGCGTCGGGTCGATCGCATGGTTCTCCGAGACATCGGCGCCCACGCTGCTGCCCTCGGACTCTGAAGACCACGACGTGTACCGCTACCAGGCCACCTACGTGATCAACGCGCGCCCCGACCAGGGCTGAGCTACACATGCGCCTCTCGGCGCACAGGTCCGCACCTGATTCCTGTCCGCATCTGTGCCCGAGGAGGCCACGCATGCTCGACGACTCCGCTGTCGTCATCCCCGGCGAGGGGCACCTGTACTTCGACATCACCGGCACCGCGACGCGGCCGACCGACCCTTTCAACCCGGTCGGGTTGGAGGAGGTGGGGCACACCTCACGCGAGTCCCCGCTGACCATCGCCCAGGAGGGCGGGGAGAGGACCGTGCACGGGTCCTGGCAGAACGCCGCGCTGCGCGAGTCGATCTCGCCGGTCACGCAGATGTTCCAGTTCGCCCTGTTGCAGTGGGATGAGCTCGCCTACCAGTTGTACTACGGCGCCGGCGGCGTCATGGATGGCGACTACTACAGCGTGCTGAAGGGCACGCCGCAGCCCACCGAGGGAGCTATGTACATCCGCGTGGACGACGGGAATCAGTTCGCGGATTTCTGGCTGCCCCGGGTGTCCATCCTGCGCGCCGACAACGTCGAACTCGACCCTGAAGCGCTGTCGGGCTTCCCGGTGCAGGCCACCGTGCTCGGCAGCAGCGACCTGGACTACCTGTTCCAGGTGGGGACGAAGCGCGCCGCTGGCGGCTCCTGATACCCCCGGCGTGTGGGACGCGGACCCCCACGCGCCGGGCCTCTCCCCTGGTCCGCACCCGCCATCGACCCACATGGAGGTCCGCCCATGTCCACCATCGACCTGACCGCATTCCAGGCCAAGGGCAGCGCCACCGTCGTCACCATGCCCGAGGGCGACGAGATCGCGCTGCGCCCCCTGATGCAGCTGGGGTCCGAACACGACCAGCTGCTCATAGACGTGATCACCCAGCTCGGCGCCCTGCGCGCCGACAAGGACGGCAGCGCGCCCATCGAGGCGTTGGGCGGCGTCATGCCGCTGGCCGTCAAGCTTTTGGCCGCCGCCGCCCCCGACAAGCACGCCGCGCGCCGCCTGGACCGACTGCCGCTGATGGCCCGGTTCCAGGTGCTCATGGGCTACATCCAGGACCAGGACCTGGGGGGGCCGTCGCCCTCCGAAAGTTGATCCGCGACTTCGGAGGGCCGCTGTACGCGGACCTGCTGCGCGAGTACCGCGTCGACCTTCGGGCGGTGTGCCGCGGCGAGGGGCCACCGCCGTCGCTGGTGCTGGAGCTGATCGAACACCTGACCTCGGACTCGGCGTTCGCGGCGGCCGCGGCGGCCGAGTCGACGGGGTCGGATCCGCGCGAGTGGCGGCGGTGGCAGTCTCGAGTTCATACGGCGCTGCTGGCCGCGGAGCAGATCGATTTCACCCGCGAGCAGACGAAGGCGCACGTCGGCAAGCGGTACCGGTTCAAGCCGCATCCAAGGCCGGGATCGACGCGGAAGCCGCGCCTGTTGACCGTGGCCGAGATCAACCGAGGGCGCGAAGCGCCGTGACCTGACGTCGAGGGGGTGCGCCCCTTGGCTGGTCCCGGTGGGCCTACTGTCGGCCGCGTCAACATTCGCGTCGCCCCGGACACGAGCCGGTTCCGTGAGGAGCTGGGCCGGTCGCTGGAGCGGCTGGAGCGCGCCCTCGCCGTCAACATCCCGACCCGGATCGACACGCGCACGATCACCCGCGACGCGATCGCCGCCAAACGCACGATCGAGCGGCAGCTGTCGGGGATCACCACCGAGATCGGCCTGGACCCGGACCAGGGTGATCTGGCCCGGACCGTGCGCGCGCTGGACGCCGCGGCGCGGGACCGCACCGCCACCGTGCGGGTGCGCGAGTCGGGCCTGGACCGGCTACGAGACGCCCTGGGCGGGCTCGGCCGGGCCCTGGGCGGGGTGGCCGGGATCGGCGCGGCCGCCGGGGGGATCGCGTCGCTGGGCGCGGGCGCGGCCGTGGCCGCCGCCCAGGTGGTGCAGCTCGGTGCGGCGCTGGCCCCGCTGGCCGGCGCCACCGCGGCGCTTCCGGCCGTCGCGGCCTCGGCCGGCGCGGCGCTGGCCACGCTCCAGGTCGGCCTGATCGGCGTGGGGGACGCGGTTGAGGCCGCGCTGGAGGGTGACGCCGAGGCGCTGGCCGGCGCGGTGGAGGGCCTGGCTCCGGCCGCACGGTCGGCAGTGGTTGAGCTGTCCGAGCTCACCCCAGCACTGGAGAGCATGCAGCGCGCCGTCCAGCAGGGCCTGTTCGCCCCGCTTGAGGGTGAGCTCACCCGGGTGGCCGAGGTGCTGCTGCCGACCCTGCGCGAGGGCATGGTGGAGGTCGCCGGATCGCTCGGCGACATGGGGCGCGGCCTGACATCGCTGGCCACCGCGCCCCGCACGGTCGAGTTCCTCGACGCTGCGTTCTCTTCGACCGCGGCCGCGATCGACAACGCCGCGATGGCGGTGCCCAACCTGCTGTCGGGGCTGACCGCGATCGGCATCGAGGGGCTGCCCTACGTCGAGCGGCTCGGCGCCGCGCTGACGGACGCGACCCAGGATTTCCAGGACTGGGCCATCGCCGCGGCCGAGGGCGGTCGGGTCACCGAGTGGATCGACGGCGCGATCGCCACGTTCTCCCAGCTCGGCGACATCGCGGGCAACGTCGGCGGGATCCTCGGCAGCGTGCTCTCGGCCGCCGGGGACGGCGGGATCCTCGACACGATCGAGGCCCTGACCGGCGCTTTGGACGACTTCCTCGCCTCGGCTGAGGGCGTCGAGGCGTTGGAGGGCGTGTTCGCGGGCCTGTCCGACGTCGGGTCGGCGCTCGCCCCGGTCATCACCGCCCTGGTCTCGGGGATCGGCGCGCTCGCCCCCGCCGTCGGCCGCATCGCCGAGGCGTTCGGCCCGGTCCTGACCAGCGCGATCGACGGTCTGGTGCCGGCGCTGGCCGCCCTGGAGCCCGGTATCACCGCGGTCATCGACGCGCTCGGCCAGGGCATCGACGCGCTGATCGCCACCGGCGGGCTGGAGGCGATCGGCACCGCCCTGTCCGACATCCTGATCGCGCTGGCCCCGCTGCTGCCGCTGCTGGGCGAGCTGGCCGGCACGGTGCTGGTGCTGCTCGCCGACGTGTTGACCGCGCTCGCGCCGGGCCTGGAGACGCTCACCACGGCGCTGGTGGACGCGCTGGCCCCGGTGCTGCCCGAGCTGTCAGAGGCACTGACCGCGCTGGTGGAGGCGCTGGCCCCGCTGATCCCGGCGCTGGTCGAGGCCCTGCTGCCGGTGATCGAGCTGCTGCCTGAGCTGCTGGTGATGATCGCCGAGCAGACGTCGGCGTGGGCGTCGATGATCGACCAGCTGATGCCCGCGATCGAGTGGCTGGTGGAGGGCATCGGCAACATCGTCGCCGCCGCCGCCGACCTGATCATCTGGCTGGTGGATCTGGCCACCTCGTTTTGGGAGATGGCGGGCGACGTCGAGGGCGCCGCCGCCGCGATCTCCGAGTGGGTCGGCGACATGGCCGACGCGGTCGCCGATTGGTTCGGCGACATGCGGGATGGCGCGGCTGACGCCGTGTCCGACATGGTCGACCGGATCAACGACAGCATCGACGCGCTGATCGACCTGGTGGTGGGCGGGGTGCGCGACGCCCGCGACGGCGCCGTGGAGATGATCGGCGGCCTGGTGCGTGGCCTGCGTGACGGGGTGGGCCGCGCCGTCGACGCCGTGGCCTCGCTGCCCCGGCGGATCCGCGAGTTTTTCGGCGGCGCGCGGGACTGGCTGGTCAACGCCGGAAAGAACGTGATCTACGGCCTCATCGAAGGGATCCAGGATGCGGCCGCGCTGCTGTGGGACCGGATGGCCGGAATCGCCCAGGGGGTGCGCGACTACTGGCCTTTCTCCCCGGCCCGGGTGGGACCGCTGCGGTCCCATCCGATGGACCAGGCCGGCGAGAACCTCGCGCGGATGCTCGCCGAGGGGATGCGCCGCGGCGAGTCCCTCGTCACGGCGGCCTCCCACGACCTCGCCGCGTCCGTGATCCAGCCAACCCTCGGCGACCTGCCCGACACTACGGTCGCCACGACCCAGGGCGACATGATCCGCCTGCTGGAGGCCCTCCTCGCCGAGGTCGCCACCACCGGAGGCGACATCGTGTTGCAGGTCGATTCCCAGGAGATCGCGCGGGCCGCCCGAGAAGGCGACCGCCTGGCGAGCAGGAGGTGAGCGCGTGCACGTCGGACTGACCAACCCTGATCAGACGATGGGCTGGGAGGAACCCTCCGTGCCGCTGCAGTCACTGGGCGGCTATGTGTCCTCGACGCAGGCAGGCCCTGACCTGCTTGCCGACGTATTCGAGCAGCAGGTCGACTACCGGTGTGTGTGCATCGACGCCGAGGGCGCCGTGTCGATCACCGTCACCCTGTCCGGGCCCGGCCTGGAGCTGGCCCTGGACCCCACCGAGTCCCAGACCTGGGACTCGTCGTTCCCCCAGGCGCTGGTGGCCTCCTCCCCCACCAGCCCGCCCACCGGAGGCACCCTGACCTGGGTCACCGGACAGCTGGCGATCCCCGACCCCGACCCTGACACGAGGGCGTTTTGGATCCGGCGCACGCCCACCGGGTCGGGCGGGGCGAAGTCGGGGCAGCTCACCGTGGACTGGTACGAGGCCGACGGGCCGCACACCTGGACGGTGCCGCTGGCCTGGACCGAGCCCGCGCCGCCCCCACCCCAGCTGCCGCCCGCCACGGCGCCCGCGGTGCGCGACCTGTGGATCGGGCCGCTCGGATGGATGCGCCCCGTCGAGGAACGCTCCACCACGTGGACCCGACCTCGCGACCTGGCGACAGCGGAGTTCCGGGCGTTGGACGGCAGAGTCACCGCGTCACGCGGACGGCGGACGCCCCGCCGAACCGCTTGGGCGTGGGACCGGCTGCGCCCCGTCGACTACGACCACCTCGTCGAGGTCACCTACACCTCCCGCACCGGCAGCGCGGTGGTAGAGGTCATCGACCCGGCCGCGCGCAACCTTTTGTCCGCCGACCAGTCGCGGGGGCGCCCGCTGGCCACGGGCACCACCGCCGAGGCGGTGGCGGACTGGACCATCTCCGGAGGAGGCGACCTGATGGTCGGGCTGACCGGCGCCGACCGGTGGGCGTGCGTGCGCGACCCGGCCGACGGCGCGGTGCTGACGTGGCTGGGCCCCTACTACGGGCCGCGCGGCTGGCCGGTCATGCCGGGCATGGGCGTGCACTGGCGGCTGGCCACCACCGGGACCAGCGCCATCGCCGCCACCGCCCAGCCGAGGCTGATGTTCTACGACTCCAACGGCGGCGAGGTCGGCTATGCGGTGGGCGGCGCGGGGTCGGCCTACGTCTCGGCCGATGCCCCCGACGGCGCGGTCACCGTGGTCCCCCAGGCGGTGCTGGCCGCGCGCAGCGGTCTGACCATCATCGGCGCCGCCCACCTGGCCTACGCCCCCATCCCGACCGAGGGCGACGTGCCGATCGGGGACGGCTGCCCCACCTACACGATCGCGAACATGGCCGATTCCCCGCAGCTGCCCTACCACAGCGTGACGCTGGACCTGGTGGAGGTGAGATCGGGTGCGTACCGGTAGCCCCGAACTGGCCGACGCCCTACAGCGCGGCGATCGAACCTATGACGCGCGCGTTCGTCTGGGCGGCGTCGACGTCACCGACGAGGTCACGTCGTGGTCGGTCGATCGCGCTTACAGCACTGGGCTGCCCGCCCAGGTCGCGCTCAGCTCGGGAGCCGAGTCGGCGCAGGCCGCGCTCACCCTGTCTGGCGACGCGGGACGCACTGCCGCGCAGCGCTACAGCCCGTGGGCGCCCCGGGCCACGGCTGACATCGCGCGGGCCGGGCAGTCCGCGGTGGTGGAGTGGGGGCTGGCCGAACAACGGCTAGCCGCGTTGCGCGGCCGGGTCCGGTCGACGACCGCTGACGCGCGCGCGGGCACGGCGCAGGTGGCGGCGCTGGATGGCGCCGAGCAGCTGCGCGGCGCGGCGTGGCTGCCGTCGGTGATGTCGTCCTCGATGACGGCGGTGTCGGTGCCGTGGGTGGTCGATCACGCTCTGCGCTGCTCGGGGGTGTACAACTCTCCGCCCGCACGGCGCGATGCGATCTTTTTTGCGTCGCTGAACAGGGGCGTTGCCGCGAACATGGGTACGGCCTTGAGCTGGACTGGCCTGAGCGGCTTCCGTGACAGTGACGCTCCGTGGTCGTATGGGCCCTACTCCACCTCCGGTGGCTACACGATCACCTGGGCGCCGCAGCGGCGCACCATCACCCAGCAGACCACCCTCATGGTGGACTGGTGGATCGCGCCGACCAGCGCCGCCACCGCCACGGCGTCCACGGTCACCCTGCGGTTCCGCAGGTCGGAGAACGCTTCCGATGGGGAAACCGTGGTGGAGCTGACCGTCGACCCGTTCGGTACCGGCTGGAGGATGGGCGTCCGCGTTAACGGATCCGGGCTGACATGGTCAGTGCCGTCGGGGTATGGCGCCCTCGGCCGCCCCAACAAAATCACGTTTCAAATCGGGTTCACCAGCCTGTCAGCAGGGGTCACCGCGCGCGGGTGGCTGTCCAGCCCCTACGGGCAGTGGGCCACCCCCACCTACACCGGCGCCGCCCCGATTTTCGGATGGCTGTACGACATCACCCTGACCGGTCGCGCCCCCGTGGAGTGTCTGGGCGTGGCCCGCGCCGTGGGCAGCGTCTCGGTGCTGGAGTCCTGGCGGCGCACCGCCTACGTCCTCCCCGGCATCCCGGCCACCGACTACCGGCTGATGGCCACCCCCCAGGTGTCAGGCACCTGGTGGGACCTGCTGAAACAGGTGGCCGACGCCCACATGTGCCATTTCGCGTTCGACGAGTCCGGCGTGTTCTGGTTCCACCCACGAGACTGGACGGATCCGGGCGCGCAGGTCGAGCCCGACGCCACGATCACCGCGGCCCGCGAACTGGGGCAGATGGTGGTACGTGAGGAGATCGATGGCGTCGCCAACGCCATCACGGCCAGCTTCACCGGCTGGACGTGGGACAGCTCGGGCAGCGCGGACAGGGTCACCGGGCCGGCGGTCACGGTGCCGGCCTCAAGCACGCTGACCGTGACGCTGGAGATGACCCAGCGCCCCTGGGAGACGGCCTGCCCGATGCCGTATGCGGTCGCCGGATCAGGCACCCCGGGCCGATCCCGGGTGAAGTTCATCTCCGACACCGGCTCCTACCTGCCCGTGGAGGTGGAGCTGCTGCCCGACCAGCCACAGCCCGTCGTGGTCATGTACAACCGCGGCACGACCCCGGCCCAGGTCCGCGTCGCCGCCGGCGGCGCGCCGTCGCTGGTGCTGGCCGCCGAGACGGTCACCTCCACGGCCCGACCGCCGCGCCGCTACACCGACACCGCCTCCATCGCCCGCTACGGCGAGCAGGCGCTCACGCTCCCCACATCGCCGTGGGTGCAGTTCGCCGACACCGCCGACGCCATCGCCGGTCAGGTGCTGGCGTGGACCGCGTGGCCGATCCCGCTGACCTCCAGCGTGGAGATCCTGCCCGACCCGCGTCTACAGCTCGGGGACGTGGTGCACATCGTCGACAGCACCGGGACGATGGCCGATGGCCCGCACCGGATCATGGGCTACACCGTGCGCGGCAGCGGCCCGGCGGTGACCATGACGGTGCAGGTCCGGCCGATGTACCGGCCCGCCCGGCCCGTGGACGCCGGCCTGAACCCCGACCCGGTCGCCGACCCCGCCTACGCCCCCCTCTATCCCGGATGAGAGAGATGACCGAGATCAACGAGCCGATCATCCCGCTGCCGCCTCCGCTGCCGCGCCCCGAGCCGCAACTGCCCGAGTCCGACGTGGTCGTCGGGCCGCCGCTTGACGCCCCGGTCGAGGACGGCGGAATCGACACCACCCCGCCCGGCACCGGCCTCGAACCGGGGAGCGGGGAGTAACACAGGAAGGAGGCGCTCAGTGTCTGATGAGCCGAGCGCCTGGGAACTCCAGCGGTCGCTCGCGGACATGCGAACTGACCTGCGCGAAGGATTCGCGCAAGTCAACGCCCGCCTGGACAGGGTCGTGTCCAGCGACCTCTTCAGCGCCTACCAGGTGCAGGTGGCTCAACGTTTCGCCGAGGTGGAGAAGGACTTGGCGACCCTGCAAACCGAGGTCACTGAGGAGCGGAAGGCGCACCGGGAGGAGCATCGGGCCGACGAGCGGCAGCGCGCCGCTGACCGTAAATGGGTGATGTCGGCGATCGTGGTCCCGATCGTGCTGCTGCTGGCGCAGTGGGTCGCACCGATGCTCGGGGTCGGGTCATGAGGCGCTGGCTATCACGCCGCCCGTCGTGGCGGACGCTGCGTGAGCTGGGTTTCGCGGCGGCGCTGGCGGTCGCGTTCGGCGCAGTGGCGGTCGCGGTGCAGGTCAACGCAGCCCAGCTCACCCAGCTCCGCCAGGACTCTGAGGCCCTTGCCCGCCAGGTCGAACAACTCGGCGGCACCCCGGTCGCGACGCCCGCGCCGCCGCCGCTTCAAGGTCCTCCGGGTCCGTCCGGCCCTCCGGGGGCACCGGGGCCTCGCGGGTTCCCCGGCCGCGACGGTTCTCCGGGTCCCGCCGGTGAGCCCGGCGTCGGGATCGTCGGCCCCTCAGGTCCACCCGGCCCTGCCGGCCCGCAAGGAGAGCAAGGACCCCCAGGCCCTGCGGGTGAGCCCGGCCCCCCGGGACCTCCCGGCCCGGCCGGCCCCCCGGGACCCCCAGGGCCGTCCGGCCCTCCAGGCCCCGCAGGGCCTGCCCCAACGCCCACTCCATGACCCCAGAGAGGACCGCATGGTCGACATCATCTCCCGCTCACAGTGGGGAGCGCGTGCTCCCCGGTCCCGCCAGACCGTCTCCTGGTCGGCGCGTACCGAGTTCGTCGTCCACTACTCCGCCGGGCCGCCCTCGCAGACGCCGCGGCAGATCCAGGCGTTCCACATGGACTCCAACGGCTGGTCCGACGTGGGCTACAACTTCCTCGTCGACACCGACGGCAAGGTCTACGAGGGCCGTGGCTGGCTCGTCGTCGGCGCGCACGCCGCGCCCCGTAACACTCAGGGGATCGGCGTGTGCTTCATCGGCGGCAACGGCGACGCCACCCCCGCGGCCCGCAACGCGATCCGGGCGCTGTACGACGAGGCGAACCGGAAGGCGGGACGCACTCTCGCGATCCGGGGGCACCGCGACATCAACTCCACCTCGTGCCCCGGCGACGAGCTGTACGCCTGGGTACGCGACGGCATGCCCGTCGATCACCTTGACATGACAGGAGCAGACATGGTTGGGCTGAAGGAAGGCGACAAGGGTGAGCGTGTGAAGCTCCTCCAGGAGCTTCTGCGCGCGGGGGGCCACGATCTCGGCCCCGCCGGCATCGACGGGCACTACGGCCCCGCGACCTCCAAGGCGGTGCTCGCGGCCCGACGCGCAGAGGGCTCCAAGCAGCACTTCGGCGATGAGATCACCGGAGCCGCCGCGAAGCAGATCCTGTCGCAGTTCATCAAGGCTCACCTGTGACGACTGGCCCGCTCGCTGCCCTCATCTGACCCCGCCCCGGCCGAAGTGGCCGGGGCTTCTCTACTGGAGGAATCCGATGTCCCACAGCTCCCCGAATCCGGTGCCCGGCACTTCGGCCGAGGCCCGCGCCGACGCCCGTTCCCGCGCGGTGCGCACCGTCGTCCAGGGCCTCATCTCGGTCGTCCTCGTCGCCGTCGCCGGCGTCATCACGGACCAGGTCGTCGTCGGCCAGGTGATCGACTGGCCGGCCCTCGCCGCCGCCGCAGGAACGGCCGCGCTGACCGCGGTGGCCGCCTACGTGCAGCGCAGGCTTGAGGGCCGTAGCGGGTCCTGATGCCGACCTCTGACGCTGAGGGCAAAGAGTGGGCGCGGGGCGTGATCGAGCGTCTCGCGCCGGCGACGGTGGTCGACGTCGGCCCTGGTGAGGGTACCTATGTGCGGCTGGCGCGGGAGGTGACTCCCGGTTGCCGGTGGATCGGTGTGGAGGCGTGGGCGCCCTACATCACCACGTTCGGCCTGTTCAATCTCTACGACTGGGTGATCGTTTCCGACATCCGCCACCTCGACCCCTACACCGTCGTCCGCCAGCCGGACTTGGTGATCCTCGCCGACGTGCTGGAGCACATGACACAGCTGGAGGCGCGCGGGGTGCTGGCGAGGATGCGGGACTGGGCGCACCACGTGCTCGTGTCGGTGCCGCTCGCCCACCACGACCAGGGCGCCGAGGGCGGGAACTGGTTCGAGATCCACCGCGAACACTGGAGCGGCGCGCAGATGCGCCGCGAGCTCGGGCCGGGCCTCGTCGAGGCGCACGAGGGCGACGTGCTCGGCTACTACCTGTGGAGCGCGGCGACGGCGGCGAGGGGGCGCAGGTGAAGGTCACCGTCTGTGTACCGTTCCGCGGCGGCGAGCTGGATCGGGAGATCCACGCCGAGTACGTGGCGGCCCGGCTACGGGAGATGCTCCCCGACGCGCAGCACATGGTGGTCGACGTCGACGGCGAGTTCTCCCGCGCCCGGGTGCGCAACGAAGCGGTACGTCGGGCCGGCGAGGGGGTGGTGGTGCTGTGCGACGCCGACACGCTCCCCGAGCCCGGCCCGTTGCGCGCGGCCATCGCGGGTGCCGGCGAAGACGGCGTGCTGCACCTGCCCTACACCCGGTATCGCGCCCTGTCCCCGGAGGGGACGTTGGCGGTGTACGCGCGCGGCGTGGATCCGTTGCACGCGCCTGTCGTGGAGGAGTCGCGGCGGCCGATCGGCGGGGTGTGGGTGATCCGTGCCGACGCCTGGTGGCGCGCCGGCGGAATGGACGAGCGGTTCCGCGGGTGGGGGTTCGAGGACGACGCGTTTTGGACGGCGGCCACCACGCTGCTGGGTGAGCCGGTGCGGCACGAAGGCGTCATCACCCACCTCTACCACGCGCCCGCGGCGTCCACGCGCTCGCCGCAGTACCGGGCGAACCGGGCCCGCTATCAGGCGTATCTGCGGGCGCGCCGCTCCGTAGAGGCGATGCGGCGCCTCGTCGGCATACCGCAGGAGCGGACGTTGCGCATCGCGGCGCTGGCCCACTACTACCTGCCGGCGCACCGGGCGGGCGCGGAGATCATGCTGCACGAGCTCCTGCGGGCGCTCGCCGAGCGCGGCCATCAGGTCGAGGTGTGGGCCACCGACGAGCAGGCCGACGCCGAGGTGGACGGGATCGCGGTGCGCGCCGGAACGCCGGACCGGCTCGACGTCGACGTGGTCGTCTCCCATCTGAAGTCGGTTCCCGCGGCGCGTCGTCTCGCCCGGGCGGCCCGGGCCCGGCTGGTGCAGGTGCTGCACTCGGCGGCGCCGTGGATCGCCCGGGACGTCCAACAGGGCGCGCACCTGTACGTCGCCAACAGCCAGCATGTCGCTGCGGCGTTGCGCCGGTGGATGCGCGGCCGGCACCTGGTGGTGCACCCGCCGGTGTGGCCCGACCGGCACCGCACCACCCCGGGGGACATGGTGACGCTGGTCAACCCCATCCCCGCCAAGGGATCTGATGTGTTCTACGAGCTCGCGCGGCGCATGCCCGACCAGCAGTTCTTGGTGGTGGAGGGCGGGTACCAGCAGGACCGGCAGGACCGCCGCGTCGCGGCGAACGTCACCTGGCAGCCACACACCGACCGGATGCGCGAGGACGTGTGGGCGCGCACCCGCGTGCTGCTCATGCCGAGCGAGGAGGAGTCCTACGGGATGTGCGCCGTCGAGGCCGCCGCCTCGGGGATCCCCACGATCGCCGCCCCCACCGACGGGCTGCGTGAGGCTCTCGGCGACGCCGGGACCTTCATCGCCGTCGACGACGTGGACGGATGGGAGGCGGCGTTGCGCGATCTCCTCGGCAACGGGTGGGAGGCGGCGTCGAAGTGCGCGCTCGCCCGGTCTGTCGAGCTCGACCCGAGGGAGGAGCTGGCGGCGTGGGTGCGCGCGATCGAGTCACTGTGATCCTCCCCTGGGCCTCCGACAACCCCTGCCCCCACCGCCGCGCCGCCCTCGACTGGACCGTCACCCGCTGGCGCCGCGCCGGCCACCAAGTCCTCATCGGACAGGCCAGCGGCCCCTGGCGCAAGGCCACCGCCGTCGCCAACGCGCTCCCCGCAGCCGAGGAAGACGTGCTCGTCATCGCCGACGCCGACTGCTGGACCCCCGGCCTCGACGCCGCGATCGACGCGGTCCGGGCCGGCGCGGCGTGGGCGATGCCGCACGGCCGCGTCCACCGGCTGAGCGAGCGGTCGACCGTCGACGTGCTCGCCGGCGCAGAGCCGCACATGCGCATGCCCCTCACCCAGCAGCCCTACGTGGGGTGGCCGGGCGGCGGCATCGTCGTGCTGCGCCGGGACACCTACGCCGCGGTGCCGCTCGACCCCCGGTTCGTCGGCTGGGGGCAGGAGGACGAGTCGTGGGCGCTCGCCCTGAACGTTCTGGCCGGCCCGGGATGGCGTGGCCGCGCCCCGCTGTGGCACCTCTACCACCCGCCCCAGCAGCGCATGTCACGCCGCTGGGGCAGCCCGGAGGCGCGGGAGCTCGCCGGCCGGTACCGCGCCGCGCGGCGGGACCCGACCGCGATGCGGGCGCTCGTCGGCGAACTCTCAACCTTAGGTTGAGAGTTCGCTGCCGTCCGTGCCCGGACGGAAACTTTGCGCACCTCCGCAAAGTTCCGCTCCTGACCCGCAACGCCCCGCCCTCCTTCGCGGAGGGCGGGGCGTTTTCGCGCTTTAAGACCGCGAAGCGGCACCGGCCGCAGGCGGGGGGGTGAGCACTCCCCACAGCATCAGCATGATGCCAGCCGCCGCCAGGGCGCCCAGCACGGCGGACCACTCCGTGAGGGGCGTGCCGGCCATCAGGTGCGACACACTCAGGATGGCCGCAGGCAACGGCAGCGCCGTGCCTGAAAGCAGCAGCAACTTTTTCTTCATGGGCCTCATGGTAGCTGCTGCGGCTGGGAAACCAGTTCACGACCAACGCGAACGGCCCCGAGTGAGGAACCTTCAGTTCCCCGCTCGGGGCCATCCGATACAGCAGTTTCCTCAAAAGAGGCCATCCCCGCGTGCGCGGGGCTTACCAGACAGGTTTGGTTGGGTGTACCAACACATCCGGTCCATCCCCGCATGCGCGGGGAGCATCTGGCAGCTAACATAGCGCGCTGGCGCCCGGCCGCGCTACCCACTCCGCTGATCTCGCCGGTGCTGACGGATTACGGCCGCTTTCAGGGGGTTCGGTACGGTCGTCTGGGGGTGGCCCCGCCCACGTGCCCTGGGCGGGGCCGTCGCTACTCCTCGGTTAGCGGGCGTGCCGTGACGGCGCGGGGTGCGCGGGGTCCAGCACCTGGTGCGCCGCCCGGTACAGGTCCTCCACCCGTTCTCCCCACGGCCAGGCGTGGAACTCGGCGGGCAGCGCCGCGACCTGCTCGGCGACGCCGCCGATGACGCCGATCCAGGCTTTGACGTCCGCCCGTTCGGGGAACGAGGCGGGGGCCTCGCTCTCGGAGAGGAGCTCCTCCTCCCACGCCGACCGCTGGGGGCGGCCCCACCCGTACAGGCCCATCTCGATGAGCCTCTCCACCGCGGCCTCCCAGGTCGCGCCCTCCTGCGGGTTCTCCCTGTTCTCCACGATGCGGTACACCTCCCGCACCACGCGGCGGAAGCGGTACCCGGGCCACGACCCGCCGAAGGTCCACCCGCTCAGGTGGCCCTGGTACCAGTTATAGCACCGGGAGACGGTGACCCAAGTGTCCTCGGGTCCGGTGACGGTGACCGTCTCCGTCCAGGACGGGTGGCCGTTTTGGGTGCGGCTCACCCGCAGGCCGCCCTGCCCGTCCAGGGCGAGGAGGGCGTCCAGCGCGGCCTCGACCTCGGGGCCGTCCACCTCCCGCCGGCCGTAGGTCTCCACCATGGTGAACACCTCCATGATCTCGTCCAGCCGGACGAGGACGTCGTAGGTGTCGGGGGCGAGGGGGGTGGCGGTTTCCTTCATGGTCTTCTCCTTCTCCTTCGGTGTGGTGTTCAGATGCGATCGTCGGGCGAGACGATCACCAGGCCGGGAACTTCCTGGGCGGGGCCGTCTCGGTCTCAGGCGTCACGCTGGGCGAGGGCGGTGCGGATCTTGCCGGCCTCATCCGGGTGCGCCTGCGTCCTCATCCAGTCGATCTCGCCGTCGAGATCTTCGGCGTCCTCCTCGGTGGCCACCAGGAGATAGATGTCGGGCCGCTCGGTGCTGAAGCCGTGCCCCTCGGCCCAGGACAGGACCTCGTCGGGGACGGTGAGGCCAGCGGGCTCGGGGTCGACCGCACGGCCAGCGGGAGTGGCCCCCTCCACCAGGGACCAGTACAGGGTCTCCCGCGCCTCCTCGACGAGACGGTCGCGCTCGGAGCGCAGGTACTCATCCACCCCCTCCAGGACCGCCTCGCCGGACGGCGACACCTCGGTGAGGGCGTCGAGGATCTGCTCCTCGATCCCCTCCAGCTCGGCGTCGGTGGTGGCGGCGGTGATGCCGTACTCCTCCACCTCGTCGCCGCTGATGGCGCCGTCGACGTCCCACACCGTGACGCGCTCGGAGGCGTCCCAGTGGTCTCCCCAATCCTGCGGGTCGCCCACCAGGGCCTCGACCTCCGCCTCCGCGGCGAGGGCGTCGCCGCCCAGCACCGCGACGTGGTTGTTCCCGTCCCAGTGCTCCTCCCAGTCTGAGCACATCCGCTCCGCCAGGGGACGGATGCGCTCCAGCAGCTCGTTGGCTGCTGCAGAGGTCAGCGCGGGGATCGGGTAGCGGCGCTTGAACCCGTCGTGGACGGCCGTCTCCAGGGCCCTCTCGGGCCCGGACTCGGGGTCATAGTCGGCCGAGACGGTCCGGCGCCGCAGGTCTATCTCGACGTGGACCGGTTGGGCCTCGTGCTGGCCCGGGTAGCGGTGGTACAGCTCGGCGGGGCCGCCGCAGGTGATGATCTGCACGGTCACGGGAGTCTCCTTCGCGATCTGGTTAGTGCGGGCGGGCTTCATGCCCAGTGCTTCGGCGGCGGCCCTCTGGGTGCCGAGGGCCTCGATGGTGCGGTGGACGATCCGGTCGCGCTCAGCGCTGCACGCGCGCTGGACGCTGGAGATGATGTCGGCCAGGGCCGTCATCTGCTCCGCCGGGGGGAGGCTGTTCAGGGCCTCCCAGTCGATGCGGTAGTACATATGGGGACCTCCTACGGGGCGACGGGGCGCGCGTCAGGCGAGCCACTTCGCCACGGCGGTCTGGGAGCCGCAGTCCTCACATTCGCCGTCGTGGCGGGTGATGGGGACGCCGCAGTAGTAGCAGCTGCTGCTGCTCTTCTTGGCGGGGGCGGACCAGGTGCCCGCCTCCTTCTCCGCGACGACGGCGAGTGCGCGCTGGTACTCGGCGCGCTTGAGGCCGGTCAGCTCCCCGTCGTAGTCGCCCAGCTGAAGACGCCCGTGGAGGTAGTTGTCGGGCGCAGGCTTGCGTCCGGCCTGGCGGGCGGCGGCCTCGTACTCGGCGCGGGTGAGGTGTTGCACGATGGTCTCCTTCTTGGTGCGGCGGATTCCCAGGGCGATGCGGCGGGCGAGGGAGGTGGCCTCGATGACCCACCGGCCGGCGACCTTGCGCGCGGCGACGGCTCCGAGGCGGCACCAGGTGGTGACGGTCGCGCGGGTGACGCGGGCGATCTGGGCGGCGGCGGTGGTGGTGAGCGTCATCGGGGGGTTCCTCTCTCCTGCTGACACTCATAAATATAGCCCCTCTGTACGCCCTTGTCTAGCCCCTCTGAATAAAAGCCTCTGAAGAGAAGAAACACAAAACCGCCCGCCCCCGACGCGGGAACGGGCGACAGCCGGACCTCACAGCCCGCCGACCACCTCCACGCCCACGACCCGCAGCCCCGGCGCTACCGTCCGCGCCCGGGCCTCCAACTCCGCGACGGCTTCCTCCGGCGTCGCGCCCACGCCGGCCGCGTGCATCCAGCAGACACCGCGCCGCTCGGACAGCACAGCGTCCAACGCGTCAGCGAGCAGGGCCGCCGCGTCGTCGTCGAGGGTGATGCCGTCCAGGGCGACGGCGAGCTCGTACTCCATAGCACTCCAGGGCAGGGTGTCCGCCCCTGACCGTCGGGGGCGGCGAATGGGCACACCTTGACATCCTCCCGGGCCTAAAGGCCCGGGATTCCCGCCTGCTCCCACACGGGGTGTGTGGGTCGCTTCGGGTGGGTTCCTGCTTCACGGCGCGGTGCCGGGACCAGTCCCGGTCTTACCTGCGCTCCACAGGCTGACACCGCCAGTCCGGCGGCCTTGGCGACGTTGACCGCCGCGTTGATGTCCCGGTCCAGGACGGCTCCGCAGGCCGGGCACGTCCACTCGCGGACGCTCAGAGGTTTGGGGCCGTCCTTGACGCCGCACTGCGAGCACACCTGGGAGGTCGGCTCGAAGCGGCCGATCTTCACGAAGGTCCGCCCGTAGCGGGCGGCCTTGTATTCCAGCATGCTCACGAACGCCGACCATCCGGCGTCGTGGACGGACTTGGCCAGGCGTGTGCGGGCGAGGCCCTTCACCGACAGGTCTTCCACGGCGATCGCTTGGTTCTCGCGAATCAGTTTGGTGGAGAGCTGGTGGTGGAACTCGCGGCGCGCGTCGGCCACCCGCGCGTGAGCGCGGGCGACCCTTAGCCGGGCCTTGTCCCGGTTCCTGGAGCCCTTCTGCTTGCGGGACAGGGCGCGCTGGGCTTTCTTCAGGCGCTTCTCAGCCCGGCGCAGGAAGCGCGGGCTGTCGACCTTCGTCCCGTCGGAGAGGACCGCGAAGTGCCCGAGTCCGAGGTCGATGCCCACTTCATGCGTGGTCTGCGGAAGGACTTCTGGGTCCGTCTCGACGACGAAGCTCGCGAAGTACCGGCCGGCCGCGTCCTTGACCACGGTCACGGTGGTCGGGGTGGACGGCAGGGTGCGGGACCATTTGACCTTGAGGTCGCCGATCTTCGGCAGGCGCAGCTTCCCGCCGGGCGTGATCCGCCAGGCCGCGTTCGCGGTGAAGCGGATCGACTGCCGGCTGTCCCGCTTCGACTTGAAGCGCGGGGCTCCTATGCGTGGGCGTTTGCCCTTCAGCCCGTCGAAGAAGTTCCTGTATGCGGTGTCCAGGTCCCGCAGGGACTGCTGGAGGATCACCGCCGAGACCTCGCTGAGCCAGGCCCGCTCCGGGGTCTTCTTGGCGGCCGTGAGGCGCTTGGACAGCTCCGCCGAGGTGACGTAGGGCAGCCCCGCCGCGCGGGCCTCCTCACGGACGCGCAGCGCGTCGTTGAAGACGACCCGTGCGCACCCGAATGCCTTTGCCAGCGCTGCGCGCTGACCGGCGCTCGGGTACACGCGGAAGCTGTACCGGAGCTGCATAGCGACCACTCTATACCATTGGTCTATGTCACCTAGATGGGAACCGGACCCCGATATCCGCAGGGGAAGAACCGTCGTCTACAACCTGCACGCGCACTTGGTGTTCGTCACAAAGTACCGGCGCGGAGTAATGAACGACGAGATGCTGACGCGCTGCGAAGAGGTCATGCGCAAGGTCTGCGAGGACTTCGGCGCGGAACTGAAGGAGTTCAACGGCGAAGCCGACCACGTCCACCTCCTCGTGCACTACCCGCCGAAGGTCGCGCTCGCCAGCTTGGTCAACAGCCTCAAGGGCGTCTCATCACGCCGACTGCGCGCGGAGTTCACCGGCCAGATCAACCGGGCGATCATGCACGGCCGGTTCTGGTCGCCCTCGTACTTCGCGGGCTCGTGCGGCGGCGCCCCGCTCCAGGTCGTCAAGGACTACATCGCGCAACAGAAACGCCCGGACTGAGCCGAGGCCAGAGCATTCTTGAGATGCGATTCACCCCCGGCCTGAAGGCCGGGGCACTCTCGCAAGATCAGTGGTAGCGCGCCCGACCCTCGACCTAGGAGGCTTCCCTATCGCAACCTTGTTGCGATCCGTATTCACGTATAGGGTTGCGATCCGCAGCCAAGGCAAAGGAAACCGCCCATCTCCTCGCACGAGATGGGCGGCTCACGGGACCCGCGTAGACGTTCTGACGCACACGGCGCGCGGGTCCCCTATCGAAATGTTACGCTCCTACCCCCTGTCCGCACTCGACGCAGGCGGGGCCGCCCGCTCCCCATACCAGCGGGTCCCAGTCGTAGCCCGCGTCGCGGATCGCGTTCGTCGTGCGGATGATCGCCGCGTCGTACTCCTCCCCCACCGCCGCCGGTCGTGGCCGGTGCGCGATCACCTTGCGTGCCACGATCGCGCAGAGCCGGCGGTACGGCTGCCCCGTCGAGATCAGGGCGTGCCACCCCAGATCCACGAGCGGGGAGGCGACCAGCCCCCGCCGGCCACGGTCCACCCGCAGGAACGTCAGCGTCTGCTCGCTGACCCGTTCGGCGAGTTCGGGACGGCACCCACGGCCGCGCACCGCGGCGAGCAGGGCCTCCCATTCGGCCCGGTGGAGGAGGTGGCGGCACTGCGGGGGGCGGGTCACGTACACGGGGGTTCCTCCCAGGGGGTCTGACGCGAGTCTCACTACCTCCCTCCTCGTCTTTATGTTCGACGCGGAAGGAGGCGGCGGGGTTGCCATATCCCTCCCACTTGTATCGACACGTCGCACTACGTGTCTACACGTAGCTGCTCGCTGTCCGATATGTCCCCGGGTCTAGCGTCGTCTCCATGATCGACTTCGGCGGCGACCTGGGACCCGACAGCCACATCGACCACGGCCACCCTCTCCCGCCCTACCGCCAGCTCGCCGCCATCCTCACAGCGCGTATCCACCGAGGAGACTGGCGTCCGGCCCGGGCGATCGCCTCGGAGAGCCAGCTCGTCCAGGAGTACGGGCTCGCCCGCACCACCGTGCGCCGCGCCATCCGCCTGCTCGTCGAGGACGGCGTGCTCATCGTCGTCCCCCACCGGGGCACCTACGTCGCGCCGCGCTCCCACCGCGGCGGCGGCACGTAGGGGTAGCCGATCTCCCGGCGCAGCGCCTCCTGCACCTCCAGCCGCGCCTCCAGCGTTTTCCCCTCCAGCGCGGACACGCGGGTGCGGAACCCGCTCATCTCCCGCTTCGCGTCGGGCTGTTCGCGGCGGTGCGTCGCGGTGATCCCCTCAGGGGAGCGTCGGATGTCCCAGTCGCCGCCGAAACGGTCGCGGAGCCGCTCGATCTCATCGTCGGTAGCCATGATCACAGCATGGCGAAAACGCGAACGCCGGATGTTCCATATTGGAACATCCGGCCCCCGGCCAACACGTTGGCCGGCTACGCCCCCATGCGCGAGTGCAGCGCCCGCAACGGCTCAGGGAGCGCGCGGCGCACGTCCACCAGGTAGCGCACCACCGTGCGCGCCGTCGGATGGTGGCGCGTCATCTCCGGCGCCACCCGTTCCGCCGCCGCCAGCCGCTCCAGCGCACGGTCGTACTCGCCCACCTCGGCATGCACCCGCGCCATGTCGATCTCATGATGGGTGCGCCGCTCCACCGCCAACCCCGCCAGCACCCGCCCCCTCGCGATCACCCGGTCGCGGCGCACCGCCTCGTCCATGTCCCGCAGCTCCGTCGCCACCGCCGCGCCGTGCAACGCGACGTTGCCGGCACTCCACTGGGTGGCGTGCACGTCCACCACCGGGCCGCGCTCCACCGTCTCCACCGCGATCCCGTAACGCTCCCACGCCGCCGCCGCATCCCCGGCCCGCGCCGCCGTCACCGCTGCCCGCAACTGCAACGACCCGAACACCTCCCGGGCGTCCGCAAGGTCGTGATCCACCCGGGCGATCGCCCGGTCCAGCAGCGTCATCGCGGGCCGCCACTGCGCCATCTCCGCCAGCAGCAGCGCCCGCGGCAGCGCGACGAGCAACGGCAGGTGCGGGTCCTGAGAGCGCCGAGCCGCGTCCTCCCCGCGGTCGAGCAGCGCCACGGCCAAGTCGGCGTAGCCGAGCCGGCGCGTCAACGACACCGCCGAAGCCAACGCGCGGTTCAGCAGAGCCCACGCCTCGGGCGCGTCCGTCTCGTGGGCGTGCCAGGCCAGCTCCTCCAGCAGCGCCGGCAGCCGAGCCCCCACCTGCACCAGGCGGGTGTCCAGCAGCAGCCGACGCACCGCCGCGACCTCGTCGCGCAGCTCAGACAGCGGCCGGGCCGGGCCGTCCAGGTCGGGGCCGACACCGACGTAGGCGAGCGCCCGGCGGATCTCCGGGATCGCCGCGTGCACCCGATCAGACTCGGCGGAGGAACCCCGGTACGGCTGCCCGTACAGCTCGGCCGGGCTCACGCCGAGCGCCGCAGCGGCCGCCGCCACGAACGCCGGCGTCGCCACCTTATGGCCGCGCTCAACCTGGGCGATGTGGGATCGCGAGTAGCGGGACCGCTGGGCGAGCCCCTCCTGGGTGAGCGAGCGGCGCTTGCGGGCACGGGCGAGCCGCCGCCCCACACTCTCCGACGTCGTACCATCAGACATAGGTCCTGCCTTCCTGTCGGGTCGCACTGTCAGGGTAGAGGCAGGGCCTCTCGCATGTCAGGGTCACGCCACCAGGACCAGCCGCTCCCGCCGCTCCACCGCGTCGGTGAGCCGGCCCGCCAACTCCTCCAGGCCGTCCGGGGTGAACACGACCCCTTCGGCGAGAAGCCGGGCCTGGGAGTAGACGACCACCTCCCCCGGCCCCGCCGCCGCGGCCACGCGAACCCACCCATCACCGGTCACCACGATCACCGCGCTCGGCGGCGCGTGCATCAGGGCGAGGATGTGCTGCGGCAGGATCTCGGGGGTGCCGTCCACGTGTACTCCAGGGGGTCAACATGAGGCGCCCGGCGGACGGGCCGGGCGCCTCGGATGGTCACTTCCGGTAGGGGGCGGCGCTGACGAGCAGGCCGTCCTCGGCCTCCACGCGGGCGAGCACGTACACCTCGCCCTGGTGGGAGACGAGCGGCGCGCCGTCGTCGGAGGCGCCGACGATCTCAGCGTGCAGGCCGCGCTCCTTGAGGCCCTGCTGCCACGCCTCCGCGCACGCGGGCCACGACGCGCCCCGATCCTTGTTGCAGACAACGGTGATCTTGGTGATGCTCACAGGATTCTCCTCGGGGGGTAGATAGGGGCCGGTCGACCCCGGTCAGCCATTCTCCCCCTTCTTCCTCTTCTCGGCCTCCCGCTCTCGCCGCTTGCGCTCCTCCGCTTCCTCGACCATCCGCCGGGCCGCAGCGATCGCCGCCTCCAACCCGTCGCACTGCTCGGGAGCCAGCCGCTCCATATCAGCCATGACTCTCCTTCGATAGCTACCGAACACCCCCCACGAAGCATCTCCATCACCCCCGGGGGGAGGGGATGAAAGGTGCCCCCGGTATCGCTACCGAGAGCGTTCTCGCAGGTCAAAAGGCTACTGTGGCCGGGTAGCGCTACCAGGGTTCCGGTATCGCTACCCGGGCCGCTACCGGCCTGAGTAGCGCCTCACCCCCCACCCGGAGACACCGTCCACACCTCATCAGGCACCACCTGAAGGCCCCGTCGGATCCGATCCCGGGCCGCCACGAGAACATCGCGCTCGACCGCCTTGCCGCCGCGCCACGGCGACCTGCGCGGCTCCACACCCACCTTGCGCAGCAGCTCCCCGACCCGCCGAGAGGACACCCCGAACCGGTCGGCGAGCGTGGCCATGTGCACCAGATCCTCGTCGCCGCACAACTCGATCGCCTCCGACACCAGCGACGGCATCCCCACATCCCCGAGGTCCTGCTCGACGATCTCCTCGAAACTCGGATCCACCGCGGCGCCCTTCGGCTGGGCGTGGCCCACGTCGGGCACCTCGATACCCAGCCGCTCGAAAATCGCAGTCACCCCTTCATGGACCTGCGTGGACGTCTCAGCCGCAGACGGCGTAGACCCGGCCGGCGAGCCCGGCGTGCTCGGCGCGGGTTGAGGCGCCGGCGAGGACGATTTCTTCGGCGCCAGCCACGTCTGCTTCGCCCTCTCCCACCTCCCATGCCACCAGTCCGGGTCCGCGAGTACCGTGGCCTCGTCCAGATCCGGCCGCCACGCATCCGCGGCCACCGCCACCTCGGCCGCAGTCGACGGCCGGGTCCGCGGCCCCTTAAACAGGGCCGGCTTGCGCCCCTCTTCCGCAGCGACCCCGAACCCGACGCCGGGAATCTCCTCCCGTCGGGGCGGACGCCCCCAGGAGAACAGGTACCCCAGCTCGTTATCGTCGTCGACCTGCATGCTGATTTTCACCGATGACTGCTTGTTCAGGTCGATCGGCAGCCCCTTGCCGCCCAAATCCACCGCCCGCAGCGCGCTCGTCACCCCGCGGATCGACACCCCGCGGCTACGGTTGGACAGCTCGACCAGCTTCGCCTTCACCGACGCCGGCAAGTCGTTGGACTCGTCGGAGACCACCACGATGTGCGGCACCTGCGGCGACGCCGGAACCTTGTCGTCGTCGACCTGCTCCATGAGGTCGGAGTAGGCCGTCGCCCGCGCCGAAATGCCCTTGATCAAGAAGTTCAGCAGGCCCACCGCCTCGGTCTCATCCGTCGCGACCGCGGCGATCGCCGGCCTGCGCGTCTCACCCCTCAACCACGGCCGCAGATAGGGCTTGAACAGCTTGCCCCCGTTGAAGTCGATCCCCACGACGACGACGTCGTCGCACATCAGCAGGTAGGCCAGCAGCGCCGTGAGCTGGTTGGACTTGCCCGAGCCGGTCTGGCCGATCAGCAAAGCCCACGCCCACTTCAAGTTCACCTGCATGATGCTGCCATCGCGGCGGATCCCGACCGGGATCGGATCGTAGATGCTGCGCTGGACGATCTCCCCGAGCGGCAGATCCTCAGCCAACACGTTGACGGTGGACACGTCGATGACCACCTCGCGGGCAGCCTCGCCCTGCATCACCTCGATCCCGCACCCCGAGGGCAGGTTCGCCGAGGAAGCAAGCTCCAGCCGCTTCG
The DNA here is from genome assembly GCF_054780875.1 of Marinactinospora endophytica. Lineage (NCBI taxonomy): Bacteria > Bacillati > Actinomycetota > Actinomycetes > Streptosporangiales > Nocardiopsidaceae > Marinactinospora > Marinactinospora endophytica. Next base: position 379,895 of record NZ_BAAGVM010000005.1, read on the forward strand.
CGTTGATGTCGGTCCACCGGTAACCACCGTCCGGCAGCGTTACCAGTACGGTGTAACCGGTAACGCGCGTCTCACCGGGCTTACCGGGCACGGGCCGTTTCCACTCCGACAGCCCGGTAACACGTGCCCCCTTGATGTGGCACACCGTCGCGAGCCGCCGCTCCCACTCACCCGCCAGCCCACGCCGGCGCGTCGCCTCCTCCACCAGCTTCCTGTGGTCAGCCACCGTCTCGACGTGGATCGCCGCACCCTTCGCGCTGATACCGGTAACCACAGCGATCCCCGCCAGCGCGCCAAGCGACTGCGCATCCCACGGAGTCCCCGCCAGCGCCGACCACGTCCACCCCCCATAGGCCACCCAGCAGCCCACATGGTGCAGCCGCGCGAACACCGGCAGCCTCGCCCGGGCCGCGTTGGCGAGCGTCACCGCCGCGCACGCCCCCGCTGTCGCCACCGCATACCAGGGCGACAGGCCGAACTCGCCCCCCCACCCGGCTGCGGCCAGGCTCATACCCGCCGCCGTTACCGGCCCCGACACCGGGCCGAACTCGCCCAGCGTTACCCGTTTCCGCTTCCTGCTCCCCATTACCGTCACCTCCCAGGGTCGCGTTACCGCTGGTTGTAAGCCTGATCCCACTTGTGCTCATTGACGCGCTGGTTGTACAGCCGGGCGATGTCCTCCTGGTGCAGGTGCCGCGCCAGCGGCCCCAGCAGCATGGAGGTGTTCGCCAAGTTCGACTGGCCGGTCGCGATCTGATCGATCGCCTCGATCACCCCCGGGTTGAGAGGCTGCTCCTCCAGCGACTGGACCGCCAACCGGCGCACCCCGTCAGCCACCGTCGCCAGCGCCGCAGGGATCTCATCCAATCCCTCCACGAACTCCAACATCCCCTCGCTGTTATAGGCCGCGATCGCGCTGGCCAGCTCATGAGCCGCCGCCCGAATCCGCCTCTGCGCCTGTAGATTCACGATCACTCCATCTCCAGCGGCCCCACGGCCGCCACCATTGCGCGCCCACTCCTCCGCGGACTCGCGCAGCATCGGGTCGAACCTGTCGAGCAGGCCATCGTCGGCGTCGGCGAGAGACCGCCAGATCGCCATCTCCGCCCACGCCGCACGCACCCGCAGCACAAACCAGCCCCACACCCACGCCGCGGTCGGCGAAACCTTCGCCCACAGCCACAGCGCCCCCACGCGGGTAAGCCGGCCAACGCGCCGCCCCAACCGGTAACCGGCCCGGCCAGCGCGCACGAGACCCCGGCCGGCCGGGCGCATACTCACCCGGCCGCGCGCCCGCCGCAGCAACCGCCCCGCCCGGGTCCGAGGCTCCCGAGTGGAGCGATGAGCGCGACGGACCCGTTCCCGCTCCTTACCGGTGAGACCGTCCCGCCCGACGCGAGGCCCGCGCTTACCGGTACCGGTACCGCCGCGCTTACCGGTGCGGTGCAAACCACCCCGACCGGTAGCCGATGCCGGACCGCCGCGACGCTTACCGCCACTCCCCTTACCGAACATGCTGGAGAGCGGTTTACCGGTAGCGGCACCGCCGCGCTTACCCGACCCGCCGATACCGCCACCACTACTCCCGCGACCCAGACTCCCCGAAGCCGCACGCCGCCCACGGATCGCATCCCCGGCGGCAACCCCAGGCCCACGCCGGCGTCCACCAGCCACACCACCGGGCCGCGACGAGCCAAACAGCGGCGCCCCCCCGGAACGCCCCCTCCCTGAGCCGCCCACGCCACCCGACCGCGCCACGCCCCCACGACCCGACCGCGGCAGTCGAGGCGAACGCCCCATCCGCATCGCCCTGCGGGCAGCCGCCTCCGCGCCGCCCTTGCGCTTGCGCGCGACCGCGACACCGGCCCCCACGGCCACAGCGGCACCCGCAGCCAACCCCCACGGGCCGGCCGCCGAGTACAGCGCGCTCGCCGCCGACCCGACCGCACCCGTCGCCATACCGGCCACCGGCAACAACCCCACCGGGGCCGGCTCTGGCCTCGAGGTCTTACCGGTAGGGGTAACGACGTCCTCATTACCGGGCGCGCCCTTACCTTCGGAGAGGTCGTTACCAGCCGTCTCACCTTCGAGTATTCCGTTACCGGCCACGTCACACCGCCTCTTCGCGCAGCTTCTGGTGCAGCGGGTGAGCCTTCTTCATCCCCACCCCCAGGAGCGCCCGGAACTGCCCCACGGTCATCCCCGGCTGATACACCTCGCGCGCACGGGCGAGCAGCTCCTCGTCGGTGACGCGCTGACGACGGATCGGAGTAACGTTCGACCGGTCCCTCCCCGGACCCACAGCCGGTTCGCGGTCCGGTTCGGTTCGCGATCCGCCCTGCTCGGACCGATCCGACCCGTGATCCGGTTCGGTTCGCAGTTCGGTCTCCGGTTCGATCCGGCGCGGGTTCGCGACCGGTTCGGCGCGGTCCGCCGCCGCCAGCTCCCGGCCGGCGACCTCCGCCTCCTCGACCCCCACCATCGCCGCACCCCGCCGCCCCAAGTCCATCTCCTCCAGAGACTGCACCCCCTGAGCCGCCCACACCGCGCGCGCCGTCCGCGTCGCCGAATCCGTGAACACGCCCAGCAGCCACGCGGTCCCCGCGGCGCCGACCGGCCCCACCGAGTGCGCCACCATCGCCGCCAACGCCTCCAACGTCAACGCGCTCGGCCACGCCCCCGCCACGTTCAGCGTGATGCTCGCGAGCAGCGCCCCCCACTCGGCGACCGTCGCCCGCGAATCCAACCCCGCCCCCTCGGCGACACCATCCGCCGCCGACGCCAGCCACGCCCGACCGATGATGATCAGACACACCACCGCCATCAGAGCAGGCTCCACCATCCACGCCGCCCACCATCCGACGCTCCCCGCCGGCAGGTGCAGCAGGGCGGTCACGCCGGCGTGCACACCCGCCGTCGACCACGCGCCGAACGCGACCAGAACGGGCACGCCGACGACCAGCGACAGCGAGCGGACCCGCGTCGCCCGCAGCGCGCGAGCCTCCCTCGACTGCTGGATCTGCGCGGCCACCCGAGCCCGCGCCCCCGACACCGACGCCTGCCGGTACAGCCCGGCCAGCGCCATGCTCTCCCGCTCGTCGAGGGCGCGCTCCCGACGCTGCCGCCGCGCCGACCGCAGGCGCTCCCGCAGCCGAGCGAGGGCGAGCCGGTGCTCGGCGACGCTCTCACGGCGAGCACGCACGTCCTCGCGCTCCACCGCGGCGAGGGCACGCTCCTCGGCGAGCGTCTCCCGCAGCCCGCGGACCTTCGTCGGCTCCCCAGGCTCTTCCATCTGGGGGGTCTCGTGCGTCATGATGGTGGCACTCCTTTACTGGGAGAGCGGCCCGCCCGCAGGTCGGTAGCCATGGGCGGGCCGCGTCACGTCACAGGCGCTTCTTCGCCGCCTCCACGGCGGCCTTCGCGATCTCGCTCGTCGGATCCGCCTTGAGCATCCGCTCGGCTTCGGCGAGACGAAGCGCCCTCATCTCCTTGGACGCCCGCAGGGAGTCCTGCTGTCGACGTCGAGTCTCGTCGTCGTCCTTCTTCCGGCTCATCCAGCCCATAAGCCGTCCTTCTTCTCGGTTCAGCAGGGGTCAGGTCCAGGGAAGCTTCAAGTCGTCCCCCTCGACGCGGAGGACGATGTGAATGTGCAGGTGGGGCACGGTTTGGGTCGCGGCTGCGCCCACCGAGGTGATGATGTTCAGCGCGGCGAGGCGCCGCTCGCGTGCCAGCTCGACCGCGCGGCGCATCACCATCCCGGTGACCGCGGGGTCGGCGAGCGCGTCGGGCACGTGCATGGTCGGGATGACCAGCAGATGCCCGTAGGTGACGGGGCGCAGCGGAACGATCGCGATCGCGTCGTCCCATTCGCGGACGACCTGTGCCGGAGCACGGCCGTGGATGATGTCGCAGAACGGGCAGTCGTTCATCGCTCGATCACCTCCCGCTCCAGGTCGCGGTGGACCACCGTCACCGCGACACCGTCTCGCAGCAGCAGGGCCGCGAGCTCCATCCCGACGGTCGCGGCACGATGCCTACCGCCCGCGCATCCGACGGCGACCGTCACGTCGCCGCCGCTCGGCCCGGCCAGATAGGCGAGCACCGCCGCCCGGAGCGCGTCCACGACCTGGCGGATGCCGGGGGTGGCCAGCACCGCGTCGCGCACGACCTGATCCCGGGCGGTCAGATACCGCAGCTCGGGGGACACGTGCGGGTCGCGGAAGTGGACCCGTAGGTCCACGGTGATGTGCGCTGCGGGCGGCACGCCGTGCCCGTAGCCGAACGTGACGATCTCGGCCATCACGCGGCCACCGCCGCGGCCATGGCCCGCTCTGCCTCGGCACGGGTGCAGCCATGCCGCAGGCACAGCACCTCCTCCACCTGGGAGGAGGTGTAGACCTTCATCTCCCTGTTGAGCCGGTAGCCGCCCGTTGGGGCGGCCTCGATCAGCGGCGCCTGGCCGTCGAACACGGCCGCGGGGCTCGCCATGATCGCGGCGTGCATCTTCAGGTACCAGTCGGCGTCGGCGGCCCGCCCGGCGTGGCGGGCGGCGAGCGCCTGGTCGAGCGCGTAGCCGGCCGCGTTCGCCCGGCGGGTCTCCAGCTGGCTGCTCATCATCTGCTCCTTCGCGTAGGGGGTGGACTCCGTGCGGTCCCCGCAGCGTCGCGCACGGCGGCGCCACGGGCATCACACGGAGTCGGAGTCCCGTCGGGAGCGGAGCCAGCCGGCCAGCCACCACAGGGCGGTGGTGACGGCGGCGACGGTGTAGGCCGTTCCGTCGCGGGTGAGGTCGGGGACGAGTGCGGCTAGGATCTCCACAGGTCACTCCCTGGTGTGGACAGGTGGTGGCTCAGCCCTTGGGATGGTGTTGCAGCACCATCCCAAGGGCGTTTTTGTAGGGGGGTGTCGAGCAACCCCGCTCGGCGACATCCCGGCCAACTTCGAGGTGCACTCCTGGGTGCCGCAACGGGCGATCCTGGAGCAGGCCGACGCCTTCGTCACCCATGCCGGTATGGGCGGTTGCGGCGAGGGCCTGCTGGCCGGCGTCCCGATGATCGCCGTACCGCAGGCCGCCGAACAGTTCACGAACGCCGACCGGCTCGTGCACCTGGGCGTGGCCCGCCGCATCGACACCGCGCAGGCCACGCCCGAGGCCCTCCGGGCGGCCCTGAACGACCTGGTCACCGACGCGGAGGTCGCCCACCGTTCGGCACGGTTGCGTGCCGACGCGCGGGCCGAGGGCGGCACGCGGCGCGCCGCCGACCTCATCGAGGACATGCTGGCCTGAACTCCCGCCGCAGCCGGCGCCACGTGCCCGCCGGTCAAGGATGATTCCGGCGTCGGCGCGGACCGCGCGACGGGGCGGCGTCTTCGGGGCAGGCCCCGCCGTGGGGCGGCCCGGCCGGGCACCGTTTACGGGCGGGAAGGGGGCGGCCGTGAAGGGCGCTGGGGAAGGCGCGTTTCTCCCCGCGCCCTGCTTCCTCCATTGCGGACCGGACCTATCCCGCGGCTCCCCGGTACCGGGCTGGCGCAAGGGCCCGCGAGGGGCTATACCTGTACCGCTGACCCCCCATAGGAGGACGAAATGGACCCTGATTTCGAGGACCTGGGCGAGTTCGCCGAAGCCGTCGTCGAAGGCGACGCCGAGGAAATGGTCGAAGAGGCCCTGGAGATGACCTTCGGCATCGACCTGTGAGACGGCCCGCCGTCCACGAGGCGTGACTTCACCGAAGGCTCCCTCCCTGCTAGCCCCGGGGAGGGGACGCTCGGGGAGTTCGCCTCCGACGATGACGTCGAACGCCCCCCGCGACGCGGTGGGGCGTTTTCCGTGTCCTGCGCCGGTACGCTCCACCAGCGCCTCCGGGCCGACCCCTCCCCGTTGGCCGGGCGAGGACCGCTCGCTCCGTCCCCTTGGGCACACCACCGCGTCCGATGCCGTCCTCGCCCGGGTGGTCGACGTCATCCGCTCCCCCGTGCGCGGCGGCGATGCCGTTGGAGACCGTCTGCGCGACGTGGTGACCGTCGGTGCCCCGTCTTCCCAAGGGCTATGGTTCCGGCCGAGCCGGCCGGTGGCCGGGTATAACGGGGCCGCCGGCCACGGCCGGCCGGAACCTGCGGGCGGAGACAACGGCCGTGCGACCTCCACCGCGCAGCGTCCAGTGCGGGGAGGGAGGTCGGCGGCTTCACCGGAAGCGTGACCGTCCCCCGGGGAAGACCACGGAGCACGCCGGAGAGCGACGACGCCCGCCCGGTGGGCGTGGCCTCGGGGTTCTCCTCGACCACGCCCAGCGAAGATCAGTCCTGATCCCACTCCCCCGAGACCGGCTCGCCGGGCCGGTGGACACCGAAGGTCCACTCGTACCCCTCGATGTCGGCCACCCGGCAACGGTAGTTGCCCCACTCGGTGTCGGCGGGCTCCCAGATCACCTCGGCGCCGGCCGCCACCGCCGCGGCGAACACCTCGTCCACCTCGGCCGGGCTCGCGAGAACGAGATAGGTGCCCTGCCCGCAGGTGGGCCCCTTGCGAGGAGCGCGTTCATAGCCCTCGTCGTCGGAGAACACCATGATCGCCGCGTCGCCACGCCGCAGCTCGGCGTGCATGACGCCACCGTTGTCGTCGGGGAACTCCAGGGTCGTGACGAACCCGAAGGCCTTTTCGAGCCAGCGCAGGGCGGCGGGCGCGTCACGGTAGCCGAAGTAGGCGTGCAGCGTCGCGGTCTGTTCGTTGAGCTGTGTCATGGCAGAACCGTGGCCGATAAAGCGGTCACTTTCCGTCCGTTATCGCGGAAGAGGGGGTTTCCGTCGACTCGACGGAACGCAGGAACAGTCTTCCCGTGTCGCGCAGCCGGTCGCGCAGCTCGCAAGGCTCGACCACGGAGAACTCCGCCTCCAGGGCGGCCAGGATCAGTATCGGCCAGTGCAGTTCGTCGACGCTCATCCGCAGCCGGCAGCTCTGCTCGCCGGTCGCCTCGACCTCGCCCCATTCCGCCACGACCCGCTTCACCTCCTCGGCGGGCGCCTGCACCTCCACCACGACGCGGTGACGTGTGGGGATCGCCGCGATCCTTTGTCGCAGGAAGGCGGCGGCGTCGCCCCCGGGAACCTCGCGCGCGGGGAAGCGCACGCCGGTCGCGCGCGGCTCCGAGAGACGGTCCGTCCGGAAGGTGCGCCAGTCGTCGCGCTCGACGTCCCAGGCGAGCAGGTACCAGTGCCGTCCTCGCGCGACCAGCCAGTGCGGTTCGACAAGGCGCGAACTGCGCTCACCGCCGCGGGCGGTGTAGGTGAACCTCAGCCGCTCCCCGTCCCGGCAGGCCTGGGCGATCCTGGTCAGGGCCTCCGCGTCGACCGCCGGCCCCTCGTTCCCCGGGTCGGGCACGGTGAAGGAGCGCAGCGCGTCGACACGGCGCCGCAGTCGCGCCGGCATGACCTGGACGACCTTGGCCAGCGCCCGCACCGCGCTCTCCCCGATCCCGCCCACCGCGCCACCGGCCGCCGCGCGCAGGCCGACGGCGATCGCGACCGCCTCGTCGTCGTCGAGCAGCAGCGGCGGCATCGCCGTGCCCGGCCGCAGCTGGTAGCCACCGGCCACACCACGGTTGGCGTCGACCGGGTACCCCAGTTCGCGCAGCCGATCGACGTCACGGCGCAGTGTCCGCTGGCTCACCCCCAGACGCCCGGCCAGTTCGGTGCCGGGCCAGTACCGGTGGGTCTGGAGCAGGGAGAGCAACCGCAGCATCCGCGCACTCGTGTTCGCCATGACGACAGCATCCCCGACATTGCGGACGGAAATTGACCTGAAGGCACCCTAGTTGCATCGGTCTAGTACCTGTCTGGTACCTGGACAGGGAAGAGCCCCGACGCCGGATGGCGGTCGGGGCTCGGTGGAGCCGTGCCGTCCCCTCTTACAGCGCGCCCCTTTCCTGGTTGGTCTCCGGTGTCGCTCGTGGCGGCTCAGAGGCCGGCTACGGCTGCGCTGCGCCCTCCTTGGGGCGCTGGTGAACCCGGTGCGCGTCCTTCGCAGTGAACGTGCGGAGCAGCGGAAGCACGTCCAGTACCGCACCCCGGTCACACCTGGATCTGCGCCAGCTCCAAGACCTTCAGGAGCCGACCGGCTAGCACCTGCTCCTGGCCGATGGGAAGGACCGGCTCGATCTCGGGAGCCTCCTCGGCGCGGAAGGGCTCCCACACCATGCACCACCGGACGTCGCCCGACTCACCGCGGAGCACCACGGCTTGCGACGCTCCGTTGAGGTGAGCCGTCACAGACAGCCGCTTGCCGTCCGCGGTCGCCCTCATTCCCTTCGCGGTGATCGCTTTGACCAGGTTCGCGGCGGCCTGCTTCCGCCTGGACGGCTCCCTGTCGGACGCGGCGTTGTCGTTGGCGACGGCCGTGCCGGCCGTGTTCCGCGGGATCGTGGTGTCCATGCTCATTCTCCAGAAGGGGTTGAGACAGCGCGGTCAATCCAAACCAGGGTGAGAGGGCGAGCGAGGCTCAACATGTTGAGCGTCCGCTCCGCGCTTGCGCAGCGGGCGTAGGCGCCCCCGGCGTTGGCGCAGATGGCGCCGCCCCCGGGAAACTCCAAGCCCCAATAGAGGGGATCGGTGAAGTCGCCGTTCTCGGAGACGCCCCACAGGACGAATCGACGGGGTGCCTCGGCACGGCTCCGCTGAACGAGTCGCCATAGGGCGGGAGTCAGACCGTTCTCGCAGTCCTCGATTTCTGTGATCATACTTACAGCGTCGAGGTCTGGCCGTATCGTTGCTAGTCAAAGCCCCGTTCTGTTGGGGGCTGCTTATCCCTGGTTATGAGGCGCCACGTTTCTCGTTGGCCCAGTTGAGAACATCGGAGCTCCCGCTATGAGCGGCCTACCCCCGCCCTCTTCTCCGGTCGTCGCCTACTTCGGGTCCCAATTGAAGAGGTTCCGCAACGAAAAGGACCTCACCCAAGACCAGCTCGGTGCCAAGATCGGCTATACAGGCGCGATGGTCGGGTATGTCGAGAATGCCCGACGAATTCCCTCCAAGAAGTTCATCATGGCGTGCGAGGAGCACCTGGATGCCGCTGGCGCGCTCATGGACCTGTGGCCTCTCATCAACCGGGAGAGCTATCCGGATTGGTTCCGGCCATTCGTGGAGTTGGAGGGCGACGCGGTCAGCATTCGGGAATTCGAGGTTCAGTCGGTCCCCGGCTTATTCCAGACCGAAGACTACGCGCGCGCCGTTCTCGGAGCCAACTGGCCTCCGCCGGACCCTGACGAGGTAGAGCGGCAACTGTCGGCCCGGTTGGAGCGACAGAAGATCATGGACCGCCCACAGCCGCCCCTGCTGTGGGTTGTTCTGGAGGAATCGGTCATCCGTCGCCCGGTCGGCGGCAGGGACGTGATGGTCGACCAGCTCAGGCACCTCATCAAGATGGCGGAGCGCCCCCGTGTTCGCCTACAAGTCCTCCCGTTCAGTAAGGGGGCGCACGCGGCCATGGACGGGGGCTTCACCGTCCTTGAACTGAGCACCCGTGAAAAGGTGCTTTACACAGAGCGTCCCGGAAGCGGCCATGTCACCGCCGATGGAGATGAAGTGGCAAAATGCGACCAACGGATGAGTGCGCTGATTGGTCTGGCACTGTCGCCGGAAGAGTCCGCCGACCTCATCGTCACCACGATAGGAGTCCTATGAACACCCCACCGCTCGGCTTGCGCTGGCACAAGTCCACCTACAGTGGCAACCAGGGAGGCCAGTGTGTCGAGGTGGCCGAGACGCCGAAGACGGTCTACGTGCGCGACACGCAGAACCGTGACCTGGGCGCCCTCGGGTTCACCCCGGCCGCGTTCGCGGCGTTCGTGGAGGACGTCAAGGCCGACCGCCTGTAGCCCCGGATCGCTTCGAAGAAGCCCCGGCCCCTCACTGGTCCATCGGCCGGGGCTTCGGTATATCCGGGACGGGGCACAACCCTGGCGGCCAGGCCCGCGTATGCGCGCCAAGGTTTCGGGGAAAGTCGGGACAGAGCCCGGAAAGAGTTCCCGACGCCCAGCGCGCGACGACCCCGAACGGCTGCGCGCGCTGTCCCGGTTCAATCCGCTGACCCACGTCGTCGAGGCGGAACAGACACGTTCGACGGCCGGCTGCTGACGCCGGACGTCGCCGCAGGGGGCGGCCATGTTTTCCTCAAGGAGCGCGCCGGCTTCCTGCGCGAGAACACCTGACCGTCCACCCCGATCGGTGAACTGGTCGAGCGCGTATGCGCAACGTGTTCGCGTCGGCCTCGGTCTTGGCGGCGTCGATGGCCACGTGGACGCTCGGCCCCCGCCTCTGTAGGTCGCCGTGTCGCCTTCAGCCGACCGTCAATGGTGCGGGATGGGGACACCCGCGGATCGGAGTTTGGTTTCGACCAGCGCGTTGAGCCGGGCCCAGGCCGGCGATTGATCTTCGCGGTGGTGGTCGATCAGCCCGTACCGGGTGGCGACGTCGGGCCCGATCCTGATGCCTGCCGGTACTACCAGCAGCTCGCGATGGGTCAGCAGGTTGGCGGCAAAGGCTGTGGCGAGTTCCTCGATCCGGGGGTCGTCGGGTTCCCAGGACGCTGCCGCCACGCTGCGCTTGATCAGGTCGACGTACTCGGGGTCGGCCAACCGGTGTTCGAGGTTGGTCAGGAAATGGTCCAACCCCTCCGGCGTCAGCGCTCGGAACAGCACCAGGGCCTCACGTTGGGTGGCCACATAGTCGGGACTGAAACCGAGGCCGGTCATCCGGTCCAGGACCGCGAGGGCGCGGTCGGGCAGTAGGGCCCGGTCGTCGGCGACCCGATGCAGTCTGTCCCGCCGGGCGATCAGATCCGTGATCTGATCGGTCAGACGCCGTTCGACGTCGGTGAGGGCGGCAGCGAACTGCTCGGGGCCGGCGTCGAGCAGGGGCGCGATCTCCGACAGCGGTACGCCTGCGGTGGCCAGCGTCCGGACCTGGACCAGCCGCAACAGGTCGGCCGATCCGTACCGGCGGTAGCCGGAGCTGTCACGCCGCGGTTCGGCGAGAAGGCCGCGCCGGTGGTAGTGCCGCACGGTCTTGACCGTGACATCTGCGAATGCCGCCGCCTGCCCGATCGTGAGGCCGCCGGCCCGGCTCCCTGTCATCGGCTCGGCCCGAGCGTGTTATCGCAATCGGCCGGTTCGCCTATGGCCTCGGCCGGCGTGTCGTTATTCAGCGCCATGCTCCAGGTTGAATCGGAAGATCTCTCCGGATGGACCGGGTTTGCCGTGACCACATGGTGATTGTGCACCCTGCCCTTAGGGCAGGGTCAACCTGCGCGACTGCGGAGCGAAGGGCGCGCACGGACCCGCGCCCCACCGCGTCGCTCTTCGCTCATGAGCCGCCGAGGTGATGCGAAGATCGCGATTTGACCTTGCCCCGAGGTCAGGGTGAACGCTCAGGCCATGAGCAGAACGAACAGCGTCAACCAGAACAATTCCGCCGCCAGCGGGCAGGATCGTCCGGAATTGCAGACGGCCATCCAGGAGATCGTCGATTCCGGATTTGCCGGGATGCAGCTGCGGGTGAACGAACAGGGGCGCGAGTGGGTCGGCAGCGCCGGGGTGCGCAAGCTGGGCGAGACCGCCAAACCACCGACCAATGGGCATTTCCGGATCGGCAGCACGACCAAGACCCTGGTCGCGACCGTGGTCCTGCGACTGGTGGCCGAGGGCAGGATCGGACTGGACGACCCGGTGGCCGACTCCCTGCCCGGATTCGGGCTGGACGGGCGGATCACGGTGCGCATGCTGTTGCAGCACACCAGCGGGGTGTTCAACTTCACCGGCGAGTTCGACCCCGATGGGACCCTCCTGCCGGGGATCCCGGTGCAGGGCCAGGAGTACGTGGACGGCCTGTCCCGCACCTACCAGCCGCAGGAGCTGGTCCGGCTGGCGTTGTCCAAGCCGGCCCGATTCGAGCCCGGAACGGACTGGAGCTACTCCAACACCAACTACGTGCTGGCCAGGCTACTGATCGAGCAGGTCACCGGCCGATCGCTGGCCGCCGAGATGCGGCGACTGATCCTGCAACCGCTGGGGCTGTCGAACACCGTGCTGCCGGAGGCCTCATCGGAGATCCCCGAACCGCACGCCCACGGTTATTACCGCTACGAGGACGCTGGCCGACCGAAGGTGGCCGACGTGACCCGCATGAACCCCTCCTGGGTCTCCAGCGCCGGTGACATGATCTCGACCACCAAGGACCTCCACACGTTCATCTCCGCGCTCATGGGCGGCCGGCTCCTGCCGGCCCCACTGCTGGCCGAAATGCGCACGCCCCACCCCAAGAGCCGCGACTTCCGCTACGGCCTGGGGCTGTTTGTTGAGGACACCGCCTGCGGTGGCACGGTCTTCCACCACAACGGCGGCTTCCCCGGCTGGGCGGCGCTGATGTACAGCACGCCCGACGGCGGCACGACCCTCACCGCGTCGCTGACCGTCGGGGACGCCGAGCTCGACTTCGCCGCCGCGGCCCAGGCGTTCGAGAAGGCGAAGCAGCGGCTCGTCACGGAGGTCTTCTGTGGCGGGCAGGCCCAGTCGGCCAACGCGGCGTCCGCGCCGGCGGCTCACCCGCCGGCCTGAGCACTCCGGCCCCGCACGCCCTTGAGGAATTCCTGGGCGAGCCCGGCCGACCCGGCTCGGCGCCGCTGATCCGCACCCACGACGGCGGGCGGCTGTCCGCCCGGGCCGCCGACACCGCCGTCTCCGCCCTCGGCACCACGGCGGGGTCGGCCCGGCCAGCGACGGCGAGGCGTCCGGTCCGCACGTGCTTCGCACACCTTCGACGCCGACCCCGCGCGCGGCCACGCCGACAAGGCCGCCACAACGGCCAGGATCACCACCGACCGGCGAGGAACCACCGCCGAATCCTTTGGCGATCCTCCTCGACCTCCGTATCCGCGCACTCGTGTTCGCCGTGGTGACGGCATCCCCGACATTGCGGACGGGAACTGACCTGAAAGCGCCCTAGCGTTTCGCCGGTGAGCACCACAATGATCGAAACACAGAACCTGACCAGGCATTTCACGGTCAATAAGAAGACAGTGGAGGCGGTCCGCGGAATCGACCTGCGGGTCGAGGCCGGCGAGATGGTCGCATTATTGGGTCCTAACGGCGCCGGGAAATCCACCACCCTGCGCATGCTCACCACCCTCCTCCCCCCGACCTCGGGCACCGCGCGGGTCGCCGGATTCGACGTGACGACCCAGGACCGCGAGGTGCGCCGGCGGATCGGCTACATCGGACAGGGCAACGGGGCCGGGCACAGCCAGCGGGGCCGCGACGAGCTGATCACCCAGGGCCGCGCCTACGGGCTGAGCGCCGCCGCGGCGCGTGAGCGGGCCGGCGAGCTCATCGCCTCCCTCGGCCTGACGGAGGTCGCCGACCGGATCGTGTCCTCACTGTCGGGAGGCCAGCGGCGGCGGCTGGACATCGCGATGGGGCTGATCCACGCGCCCGGCCTGCTCTTCCTGGACGAGCCCTCCACCGGACTGGATCCGCAGAACAGGGCCAACCTCCAGGAGCACATCCGCCGGCTACGGGCCGAACACGGCACCACGATCGTGCTGACCACCCACTACCTCGACGAGGCCGACCACCTCGCCGAGCGGGTGGTCGTCATCGACCACGGGCGGATCATCGCCGACGCCTCCCCGGAACGTCTCAGATCCGAGCACGCCGGCGACCGCATCACCCTGACCTTCGACCACGCGGAGGAGGCCCGCCGCGTCGCCGCCCACCCCCCGGGCCTTATCGAGGGAGCCCGCATCGAACACGACGGCACCCGGGTCGTCATCGAGGCCACCGGCGGCGCCCGGCTCGTCCCCGAACTGCTGCGGATCCTGGAGAAGGAGAACAGCGCGGTGGTCTCGGTCGAGGTCGTCCGCCCGACCCTCGACGACGTGTTCCTCAACCTGACCGGGCGCAGCCTGCGCGAGGACGGCGCGGACCTGCCCGGCACCACCGGCGGAAAGGACGAAGTGGCGTGAACACCACCCTCATCGGCGATACCCTCATCGTCTTCGGCCGCGAACTGCGGCCCGTGCTGCGCGACCCGTTCTCGGTGGTCTTCTCCCTGGCGCAACCGCTGTTCTTCCTCGCCCTGTTCGCGCCGCTGATCCCCGCGGCCGGAGGGACCGCTGAGACCCTGCAATGGTTCGTCCCCGGCCTGATCGTGATGTCGTGCCTGTTCGCGACGTCGAGCACCGGGTCCAACCTGCAATTCGAGATGCAGACCGGGGCGCACGAGCGGATGCTCGTCTCCCCGTTGCGCCGTCCGGCGCTGATCATCGGCCGGGCGCTAAAAGAGATCGTGCCGACGTTCGCCCAGGCGGCGCTGCTCATCGCGGTCACCATCCCGTTCGGGTTCCGGCCCGACCCCGTGGGCGCGATCCTCGGTCTGCTGCTCCTGTGCGTGTTCTGTGTCGGGCTCGGCGCGCTTTCCTACACCCTGGCGCTGGCGTCACGGAACCAGGAGTGGGTGTTCTGGGGGGTGCAGCAGACCCTGCTGTTCCCGCTTCTGCTGCTGGCCGGGATGCTGCTGCCGGTCGACAACGGCCCCGAATGGCTGCGCGTGCTGTCCCGGTTCAATCCGCTGACCCACGTCGTCGAGGCGGAACGGGCGCTGTTCGACGGCCGGCTGTTGGCACCAGAGGTCGCCGCGGGGGTGGTGGCGGCCGTCGCGGTGGCGGCGGTGGGCCTGTTCATCGGCACCCGTGCCATGCGCCGCGCCACGGGGTGACCCCACGGCCCGGGTGGTGCGGCGGGCAGGGGCACCTCGGCCCGCCGCACCACCCGGTTCCACCCGATCGGCCTCTCTGAGCGCCGGCCGAGGTCATCACCGACCGGTCGGCCATCACCGGTCCGCCCGAGCCGTACTGAGTCACATCCACCCCGTGCCTGCCAGGAGGGCCCATGCTGCGGGAGAGGGGAGACAGCGGTTGCGGCCCCGTCCGCGAACGCGCGTCACAGGCGCGGATCGGGCAGGTGATGGGCGTAGCCCTCGCCCCGCGTGACGGTCGCGACCCCGACCGCCACCGCCACCAACGCGCGGACCAGTCGGGGGGCCACGGCCTCCTCCCGAGAGGGGTCGAGATCGGCGACGGGGCCGTTCTCGAAGCACAGCGCCATGTGCACGCGGCCGTCGATCGCCGCGACGAGTCCGGCCCGGGCCGAACGGTGCCGTTCCAGCTCCTGGATGGGAGCGACACTGCCGCCCACCGCCCTGCGCCGCTCGCGCTCGGCGAAGGCCGGGTCGTCCACGGTCAGCACGGCGGCCGGGTAACTCAACCCGACGGCGGTGATCCGATCGCCCCCGGCCTCGGCCAGCAACGCCCGTGTCGCCGCCGAGGGGCGGACCAGGTGTTCGGCGAACCCCTGGATGGCGAGGGCGATCTCCTCGGTGGACCACGCGCCCCACCCCGGATCGGGGAGTTCCACCGGTGTCGTGGCGGAGGCCCCCGAGGCGTTCTGCCGCACGCAGCACAGGCGGGGTGGCGTCGCGGCGCCGATCCGGGTGAGTCCGTGCACGACTCCGGTGAGCCCCGCGTGATCCGGTGTGATCACCGCTCGCTCCCTCCACCTGGTTCCCGTGACGGGCTTGCCCCGCGCGTCCACCGGCCGGGCCGGCCCTCCTCCTCCCACCAGTCTCCCGCCACACGGTGGTTCCGGCCACTGGAGAGCCATGGCGGTTCGAGGGGTCCTGGACGGGGACGGTCGGAAGCCGGAACCGGTTCCATGGGAAACACCACGTCAGAGGATGACCCGACGCCCTACCGTGGCCCCGATCCCCTCATTAGGGTGAGGAGTCATATCGCGATCGACCGAACACGTGGGGATGTGAACGCCGCATGACCAGCGGGGCGCTGGCCGGACTCCGTCAACTGCACGACGACCTCGCCCTCTTCGATCACCCGGACAGCATCCGGCGCGTGGACGAACTGGGCCGCATCGCCGCCACGCTCCCCCGGTGCGCGGCGGAGCTGGAGGCCGAAGGGGCACCCGATGACGTCCGCGAACGGCTGGCGATGGCCTTCCACGCGGTGCGCAGGGCGGAGAGGGCCGCGCTGGGCTACCGCGACCGTCCGCTGACCCGCCCGCTGTCCCAGGCCAAGTTCGCGCTGGCCAGTGGACAGGCGCGAGGCTGGGTTCTCAACACGATCGGCCGCGTCGAGGGCGACGCGACGGGCGAGGAACGGTAGGACCTTCGCGCCGGCGGGGCCGGGCGACGCCGAACAGGTGTCGCCCGGCCCCGCTCGTCCGCGCGCGAACAGGCGCCCACGCGAGGAGAGACGGCAGCGGCGCGGGGCCGCTGACCACGGTTGCGCGAAAGGTCGTCCAGCCCGTTCGGCAGCTCCGGCCGGCCCCGGGTCCGGTGCCGCCCGCAGGACCGGCACCGGGGCCGCGTCACCCGACGCCTCGCGCCCCCTGTCGCGCCCCGCGGGCCGCGACACCGCGGAGGTCCGAGGGCGCGACAATGTGCGCCGTCAGGCACACGGCCCCACAGGGCCTGCTCCGCGCGACACCACGGTTGACATCCCCCCACGCTGTTTCTGCAATGGGGGGCATGGAGCATTCAGCAGCCACCGACCGTCTCCTCGCCGAGATCGGTCCGCGCCTCAGGCGCGTCCGCGTCCGGCGGGACGTCACCCTGGCGTCGTTGTCGCAGGCCACCGGGATCTCGACCAGCACCCTGTCCCGCCTGGAGTCCGGGCGACGCCGGCCCAGCCTGGAACTGCTCCTGCCCATCGCCCGCGCCCACCAGATCCCCCTGGACGAGCTGGTCGGCGCCGCCGAGACCGAGGATCCCCGGGTCAGGGTCTCCCCCCGCAGTGTGAACGGGATGACCGTGCTCCCCCTGTCCCGCCGGCCGGACCGTCAGCATGCCTACCGGATGGTGATCCCCTCCTCCCGGTTCGTTCCGGAGCCGAGCGCCCACGAGGGGCACGAGTGGCTGTATGTCCTGTCGGGCCGGCTGCGCCTGCTGCTGGCCGAGCAGGACGTGGTCATGAACCCCGGCGAGGCGGCGGAGTTCGACACCCGGCTGCCGCACTGGTTCGGCAGCACCGGCGAGGGCGCGGTGGAGATCCTGAGCCTCTTCGGCAGCCACGGCGAGCGCGTCCACCTACGCGGGCGCGCTCGGGGTGATCGCGAGCGGCCGGCCTGAGGGGCGGCGCCGCGCCGTGCCGAGCCGGGAAGCCGCGTGGGCGGCCGGCCCGGCGCCGTCCCCGAGGCGTACGGGGAGGCGGCCTACCAGTCGGCGCGTCACCGGCCCGCCCCGGCCACGAGCCCGTCTTGACACCCGGGGAGGGGCGGCAACGGCGCCTTCCCGGCGCCGTCGTCGTGGTCCCGGCGGGCGCGTCTTCGGCCGCCTGACATCCGGGAGGACGGGGCTAGGATCGCCGGGTGGCCTCGATCTCATGGAAGTCCAAGGAGCTCTCGGTCGGTCAGGTCGCCGAACGCAGCGGCGTCGCGGTCTCCGCGCTGCACTTCTACGAGCGGCAGGGACTGATCTCCAGCCGTCGCACGGCCGGAAACCAGCGCCGCTACCACCGTGACGTGCTGCGCAGGCTGGCCTTCATCCGCGTCTCCCAGCGGGTGGGCATCCCCTTGAGCCGGATCCGCGCGGCGCTCGCCACGCTGCCCGAGGGCCGTACCCCCACGCGGGAGGACTGGGCGCGGCTGTCGCGGGCCTGGCGCGGGGACCTGGACGCGCGCATCCTGCAGTTGCAGCGGCTCCGCGACGACCTCACCGACTGCATCGGCTGCGGCTGCCTGTCGTTGGAGCACTGCGTGCTGTCCAACCCCTATGACGTCCTCGGCTCGGAGGGGCCCGGTCCTCGCCGCCTGCTGGTCTCCCCCATGCCCGAGGGAGGGGCCGCCGAGTCCGTGGAGGAGTGAGGCGCGGCTTCAGGGCCGTCCGCGCATCGGCTCCAGCCGGGCCTCGGTGGTGATGCGGCTCAGGGAGACGAGATCCGGCCGGGGCGCGGTGGCGAAGACGCGCAGCAGGAACGGTCCGGGCAGTTCCGTGCCGGCCACCCAGGAGAAGGGGGTGGTCAGCACGGTGAAGACGCGGGCCGTCCCGTCGACCTGGATCTCCTGGCGGGACCAGGCGGAGCCCTCGGGCAGCGGGAGGGGAAGGGCGCCGGGGTCGCCGTTCATCCGGCGCTGCATGTAGTCGCGTTCGACGCAGAAGGCCCGGACGGACTGTTCGCCCGCGCTGGGGCCGTCCTCCCAACGTCGGGTGGCGATCTCGAGGTGACCGCCGGCGGCGCCCTCGAACTCCACGACGATCTTGACCGGCCGGTCCTCTCCCGGGCGGACCGTGGTGGCGGTGATGCGCCCCTTGGCCTCCTCGCGGGCCGGACCGTAGGCGGGGATCGCCGTGAGCAGGTCGGTGGGCCGCGCGAAGTCGCCGTCCCCTCTCGGCTCCGTCGTACCGTCGTCCACGTCGGGCTCCCCGCCTTCGAGGTCTATCAGGGCTTTCTCCTGGTGACGCTAGCGCATGCCGGGGCCGGGATCATCGCGTGTGCGGGTCGTCCTCCTGGTCGCCGGCCGCGCGTTCGCGCAGTTCGGCCAGGAGCGAGCCGAGCTCCGCGCCGACGCGGCGGTCCATGGCGCGGGCGAATTCGGCCAGGACGGTGGCCTGGGCCAGAGGACGCAGCCGTTCCACCCGCCGGGCGAGGTCCTTGAGCCCCTCCCCCGGCCTGGGCGTCAGGTGGCGCCGTACCAGGTCGACGAACAGCCCGGCGAGGTCGTCGGCGTGACGCTGCACCTCCGGGCTGGCCGCCAGGACCGCCTCCAGGGGGATCCCCTCGCGCACCAGTCCGGACGAGGAGTGCAGGATGGCGCGGTCGACGTGGACGGTGCCGTCCTCGCCGTCCTCGAGGTATCCGAGCTCCTGCGCGCTGCGCACGGTGTCGGCGTCGACCTGGCCGGCGTAGGTCCGGGCGAGCTCGGCCCAGGTCATGGTGACCGGGGTGGGGTCCGACCATGGGGCGGCGAGGGCGGATTCCAGTCCGAGCAGGTCGGCGACGTCGCGTCCCCTCTCCCAGGCCGCGAGGAGTTCGGCCACACCCTCCAGGGTGTGGCCGCGCTCCAGCAGGCGGGTGATGACGCGCAGCCGGGCCAGGTGGGCGTCGGAGTACCAGCCGATCCTGCCCTCGCGCCGTGGTGGCGGGAGCAGGCGGCGTTCCCGGTAGTAGCGGACGGTCCGGTTGGGCAGTCCGGCCGCTTCGGCCAGCTCGTCGATACGGTATTCACGGTGCGGCTGGGGCGCGTCGTCGTCGACCACGCCGCTCAGCTTAGGTCGTGGGCGCCTGCGCTGCCCGACCGCGCACGTTGTGGCCGCGGCTCCCCGTCCCGGCTGGACGCCGGCCTCCCCCGGTGTGACCGGGGGCGGTATCCGGGAAGGACGCCCGAAACACCGCTTCGCCACGGCCTGATCACCGTCCGCAATGTGACCTATCTCTTCCAATGAGCATTGTCATGGTTTACTCTCTCATTACGCCAGTGAACACTGGCTCAATGTTCCGTGATGAGAGGCGGTGCCATGAGCCCGGGACAGGACCCCCTCACTCCCCCGCGTGCCGACACACCGGCGCCTCCCCCAAACCCCGAACCCGACGAGGGCACACGACGGCACGTCCGCATCGCGATCATCGGCGCCGGATTCGGCGGGATCGGCCTGGGCATCCGGCTGCGCCAGGCCGGTGAGACCGACTTCGTCATCCTCGAACGCGCCGAGGACGTCGGCGGCACCTGGCGCGACAACACCTACCCCGGGTGCGCCTGCGACGTCCCCTCCCACCTGTACTCCTTCTCCTTCGCCCCCAAGGCCGACTGGCCGCGCAGCTTCTCCGGACAGCCGCACATCCGCGCCTACCTGGAGGAGGTCACCGACCGGTTCGGGGTCCGCCCCCATGTCGAGACCGGCAACGAGGTGCTGGAGGCCAGATGGCAGGCGCAGCACGCCCGCTGGCTGGTACGCACCAGCAGGACCGAACTGACCTGCGACGTGCTCGTCAGCGCCGCGGGCGCGCTGGCCGACCCCTCGATCCCCGACATCCCGGGCCTGGACTCCTTCACCGGCCGGGTGTTCCACTCCGCCCGTTGGGACCACGACTACGACCTGGCCGGCAAGCGCGTCGCGATGGTCGGCACCGGGGCCTCGGCCATCCAGATCGTCCCCAGCATCCAACCCGAGGTGGAACGCCTGACGCTGTTCCAGCGCACGCCCGCCTGGGTGATACCGCGCGCCGACCGCGCGATCAGCGCCACGGAGAGATGGCTGTACCGCAACCTTCCGCTGACCCGCAGGGCTGCCCGAGCCGGGATCTACCTGACCCGCGAGGCCATGGTGGGAGCGTTCGTGCGCCACCCCGCCCTCCTGCGCCTGGCCTCGGTGGCGGCCCGGACCCACCTGCGACGCGCCATCGAGGACCCCCGACTACGCGCGAAGCTGACACCTGACTACGTCATGGGCTGCAAGCGGATCCTGCTGTCCAACGACTACTATCCGGCGCTCGCCCGCCCCAACGCGGAGGTCATCGCCTCGGGGCTGGCGGAGGTGCGCGCGAACACCGTCATCGCCGCCGACGGGACCGAGCGCGAGGTCGACGCCATCATCTTCGGTACCGGCTTCCACACCACCGACATGCCGATCGCCACCCGTCTCCACGGCTCCCGCGGCACCACCCTCGCCGAGGAGTGGCGCGAGGCGGGCATGCGGGCGCTGCGCGGCACGACGGTGGCCGGCTTCCCCAACCTGTTCTTGATCGTCGGCCCCAACACGGGACTGGGCCACTCGTCGATGATCTTCATGATCGAATCACAGCTCAACTACGTCATGAGCGCCCTGGAGCACCTCTCCTCCCCCGGGGTGGCGGCACTGGATCCCCGTCCCGACGCCCAGCGGGCCTGGAACGAGACGCTCCAGCGGCGTATGGGACGCACCGTGTGGTCGCTGGGTGGATGCGCCAGCTGGTACCTCGACCCCAAGGGGCGTAACACGACGCTGTGGCCCGCCTCCACCCTGCGCTTTCGCGCCGAGACCCGCCGCCTGGATCCGGCGGAATACCACCTGCTCCCCTCCCGACCGCGGCCCGAGCCGGCCGCCCTCCCCCCGGCCGTTCCCACCCCCACCGTGGAGGTGTCACGATGAGCTCCCCCCTCCGAGAAAAGCGTGTCCGCTCCAGCGGCGGCGCCCTGCTGCACGTCGAGGTCCACGGTCCCGACGACGGACCCACCGTCGTTCTCAGCCACGGCTGGACCTGCTCGACCCGCTTCTGGGAGCCGGTGCTGCGCGAGCTTCCCCCCGGCCTTCGCGTCGTCACCTACGACCAGCGGGGCCACGGCCGCAGCTCGGTCACCGGCCCCATGGGCTACAGCACGACGGCGCTCGCCGACGACCTGTGCGCGGTGCTGGAGGCGTGCGTGCCGGCCGGAAGCCGGGCCGTCCTGGCCGGACACAGCATGGGCGGGATGACCATCATGGCCGCCGCGGACCGCCCCGTGGTGCGCGAACGCGCCGCCGCGGCGCTGTTGGCCAGCACCGGAGCCTCCCGGCTCATGCCCGAACTGCTGGTGCTGCCCGGCGCGGGCAGGGCGGCCCGGCTACGCGAGTTCGGCCACCGCGTGCTGCTGTCGGCCCCCCTGCCGCTGGGGCCGGTCACCCCTTTGAGCAGGGCCCTGCTGCGTTACGGAACGATGGGGCGCGGGTGCTCCCCCGAGGCCGCCGACCTGTGCGCCCGCATCGTCCAGGCCTGTCCCCCACGGGTGCGATCGCGTTGGGCTCACGTGCTGGGCACGCTCGACGTCGAACGGACCGCCCGCCAGCTCGATCTGCCCACCGTGGTCCTGGTGGGAACCGCCGACCGGCTCACCCCTCCCGTGCACTCCCGACGGCTGGCCGAACTGCTGCCCCGGGGCGGCGAACCGATCGCGCTCCCCGGCATCGGGCACATGACGCCGCTGGAGGCCCCCGACCGCGTGGCCGGGATCATCGCCGACCTGGTCACCCACCACCTGCGGGACGAGGATCCCCACGACCCCGACCTCGGCGCCCAGCGGACGGAGAACGCGGCGTGAGGCCGGTCGCGCAGAACCCGCCGCGCGACGGCGCGCGACCCACGGCGACGGCGTCCGGCACCGCGCCGGAGGCCATCGCGTCACCAGTACACGAGGAGAGGGGCAGCAGGTCATGAGCGGTCGTCGCCGGAGTCTGGAAGGGCGGGTCGCGGTCGTCACCGGTGCGGCCCGCGGCGTGGGCGCGTTGATGGCGCGCGGACTGGCGGAACGGGGCGCGCAGGTCGCCCTGGTCGGTCTCGAACCCGAGGAACTGGAGAAGAACGCCGCCGCCTGCGGGGCCGATGCCTCCTCCTGGGAGGCCGACGTCACCGACCGGGTGGGCCTGGCCGAGGTGGCCCGCGCGGTGGAGGAGCGCCACGGGCGCGTCGACATCGTCGTCGCCAACGCCGGGATCGCGATCGGGGGCCCCTTCGTCGACTCCGATCCGGTCGCCTTCAACCGGGTGATCGAGGTCAACCTGCTCGGCAGTATCGCCACGGCGCGCGCCTTCCTGCCGGCGCTGCTGCGCACCAAGGGCTACCTGCTCCAGGTCGCCTCCCTGGCGGCGATCACCCCAGCCCCGCTGATGGCGGCCTACTGCACCAGCAAGTCCGGGGTGGAGGCGTTCGCGCACGTCCTGCGCTCCGAGGTGGCCCACCACGGGGTCGGTGTGGGAGTGGGCTACCTGAGCTGGACCGACACCGACATGGTGCGGGGCGCGGACGAGGACGACGAGCTGCGTGAGCTGCGTTCCCGGCTGCCGTGGCCGCTGAACCGCACCAACCCCCTGGAGCCCGCCGTGGACGCGCTGGTCGAGGGGGTCCTGCGGCGCTCCCCGCACGTCTACGGGCAGCGGTGGCTGCGCGCGATGCAGTTCGTCCGCGGCGCCCTGCCCTCGGTGATCGGGGTGATGGGGCCTCGGGAGGTCCGCAAACTGGACGCGCGGCTGAAGGCCACCGCGCAGCGCCGCACCAACCCCGTCGGCCGGGGCGGCGCGGCCGACACCACGGCCCGGGTCTCGCGTTCCTTGGACGGGTGAGGCGTCCGCTCGCGCACCGGCTTCCCTGCGGCGCGCGAGCGGACGGGGCCGCCGCCGTTTCGAAACCGCGGAGACCGCCACGGCCGGCCCCGTGACCGGCGCCGCCACGGTGTCCACGGCCCCATCCCTCCTCCCACGGGGGATGGGGCGTTCCCGCGATCCGGCCGGGTCCGGGGGACGCCGGCACCGCCACGGCGGACAGCCTCGAAACCCGGTGGCGCGGCGGGTCAGCCGCGCGCCATGACCCGCCCGGCGGCCCGCGATCGGGCCGCCGGGCCCAGCCAACGGTGGCACAGCACCACGATGAGCGCGATCTCCACGGGCGCGCCGGCGTAGTACATCACCAGGCCCCCCTCACGCGCCTGGTCCACGGGGACCCCGGTGGGCGGGAAGGCGTAGACGGTCTTGGCCAAGACGTTGTGCGCGGCCACCGCCAAGACGAGCACCCCGGCCCGCGTCGGCGGGCCGGGGCGGTGCGGCGCCGGATCGGGCCCGACGATCGCGTAGGAGAAGAGGTAGCCGGCCGCGAGCACGTGGAAGTGGACGAGCAGGTGCGCGCCCGGGTGGACGAGGGTGAGGGCGTACAGGTCGCTACGGTAGAGCAGCCACAGCCCGCCGACGTTGAGCACCGCCGCGGTGACCGGATGCGCGAGCACTCCCACGGGGGCCGACCCCAGCAACCGTCCCAGGGGGCGGGCCGCGCGGGTGGGCAGCACGCGCAACGCCAACGTCGCCGGCGCGGCCAGCACCAGCAGGAGCGGGCCGAGCATCCCCAACAGGACGTGAGCGGCCATGTGGGCGGCGAAGTCGTGATGGGCCGCCTCGGCCACCGGCCCCACCAGGGCCGCCCCGACGGCGGCCACCCCCATCACCCATGACAGGAACCGGCCGACGGGCCAGGACACACCACGCCGCCACAGCCGTAGCAGTCCCACCGTGTAGCCCGCCAGCGCGACGGCCAGCAGGAGCGTGATCACCACGTCGGCCCATCCGGGCCCGGTCGGCGGATGATGCATGGCCGCCTCAGCCCGCGCCGGTCCGGCGCGGGCGGCGCCGCCCCACCGCCCACAGGGCGATCCCCGCCGCCAGCACCAGCACCGCGACGACGTTCCACACCAGGTCATAGGGCAGGATGTCGACGCCGTAGCGGATCTGGTGCAGCCGCAGGATCTTGTGGTTGACGATGCCGTCGTAGAGCTGGAAGCCCCCCACCCCCACGAGCAGGCCCGCCCAGAAACGCCGGGCGTCGAAGGCCCGCTCCCGCCACGTGCGCGCCATGAGGTACAGTCCGGCGACCGTGGCGAACCAGCTGAAGGCGTGGAACAGGCCGTCGGAGACCAGCCCCGCGGCGGTGCTCGCCCGATCGTAGAAATGGTGCCAGTGCAAGATCTGGTGGAAGACCGCCTCGTCGACGAACGCCACCGCGCCCACACCCAACAGCACGCCGGCGAGCAGGGCCGGGCCACGCGGACGCGACGGCGCCCTCGCCGCCCTCGCGTGGGTCTCCTCCGCCACGGGACCGCCTCCTTCGTCCTCGGCTGCCCGGCCGCTACCCGGGGGCCGGTGCCGGAAACCGGATGTGTTCCGCGCGGCCGGCGGCCCGCCGTTCGTCACATCCGCCGCTCGTTTCCCCCCTGATCCCCCGGGTACCTGGGGACCGACGACCAACGGGGCGCAGCCCCCACACTGCGTCACCGGCGAATTCGGCCCCGTGGCGACGGGGCCCCGAGGACGGGACGGAACAGATGGGCGAGGACGGCCGCACGGACGTGCCGACGATGGGGGTCGAGGAGGAGTTCCTCCTCCTCGACGACAACGGAGACCTCGCCGAGCTCGGTCCGGAGGTGCTGACCCAGGCGACCGAGGGCAGTGGCGAGGTCCAGCAGGAACTGGGGCGCTGCCAGGTGGAGAGCGCCTCACCGGTGAGCCACGACGCCGACGAACTGCTGGGGGAGCTGCGAGGACTGCGCCGGCGGCTGGCCGCCTCCGCGCGGGGACGCGGCCTGCGGCTCGCCGCCGTGGGGGCGCCCCTTCGAGGGGAGAACGACCGCGACCTGGTCAGCGTTGGTCCCCGCTACGAGCGGATGCGCGACAACCTGGGGCCGCTGCTCACCGCGGGCTACACCTGTGGCTGCCACGTCCACGTCGCGATCCCCGACCGTGAGACCGGCGTCCAGGTGCTCAACCACCTGCGGCCCTGGCTGCCGGTTCTGCTGGCCCTGACCGCCAACTCCCCCTTCGGGGACGGCGCCGACACCACCTACGCCAGCTGGCGCCACGTGCGCTGGTCGACTCTGCCCTCGGCCGCGCCACCGCCGTTCTTCCACTCGGTGCAGCACTACGAGGAGAGCGTCGACGCGCTGCTGAGCACCGGGGCGGCCCTGGACCGCAACATGGTCCACTGGGACGCGCGGCTGTCGGATCGCCATCCCACGCTGGAAGTGCGTATCTGCGACGTGTCGGCCACCGCGGAGGAGGCCACGCTCGTCGCGGTGCTGATCCGCGGACTGGTCACGACCTTCCTCGACGCGGCCGCCGCCGGCCGCCCCGCCCCCGACCTGAGCTCGGCGGTGTTGCGCGCGCAACTGTGGCGGGCCGCCCGTGACGGCCTGGAAGGCGACTGCGTGAACCCGGCCACCGGCGAGCTCACACCGGTGCACACCGCGCTGCGCACCCTGGTCAACACCACCCGCCCCGCCCTGGTCGCGGCCGGTGACCTGGACTTCGCCGAGGACGTCTTGGCGACGCTACGCCGCACCGGTGGCGCCGCCCGGCGCCAGCGCGCCGCGTTCGCCCGTCGGGGCCGCCTCCAAGACGTGGTGCAGGAACTCGCGCGGGTGACCGTCGGCGGCCTGAGCGCGGTGGGGGGCGATGATCGGGTGTCGGCCTGAACGGGTGTGGTGGGCGGCGGTAACCCGCCGCCCACAGGTCTCAGGCGCGCACGTCGCGAGCGGGCCGCGCGAGATACCACAGGGCGATCATGCCCAGGCCCAGGATGAGGTGCAGCCAGTTGTCGGCGTTGTTGAGCGGGACGAAGTTGGCCGCGCTCTCGTGGTCGATGGCCAGCCCGTACAGCCACAGCAGCAGGTAGATGATGCCGCCGATGAGCAGGTACATCCGCGCGGCGGCGGCGCCGACCGCGGCGGTGGCCAGGCCCACGATGCCGAACAGCAGGTGGACGATGTTGTGCAACACCGACACCTGGAACAGACCGAGCAGCTTGGCCTCGGAGTGGTGACCGGCTATCTCCATCATGTCGTAGTTCGTGGTGATTCCTGGGATGAAGCCGAGGATCCCCACGAGAAGGAACACCGCTCCCACGATCGCGGCGAAGGTCTGAGCGAGACTTCGGCGCGTCCGACCGATTCCGCTTCCCCTACCCGTTCCGATGCGATCCGCCATGACGTCCTCCGAAGAAGAGACGTAAGTGCAAGGAGGCCTTCTACCCCTTCGCATGGAGGTGAACCATGGTGGACCGCCGATCTCACCCGCCCGGCGCGGCATCGAGGCGCGCGGCGCCGTGATGCCCCGGGGGTCCGGGAAGGCGGAGGGGCCGTGCCGGCCGGACCGGTCGAGCCCGTCACCGGCTTCGAGCGGTCGCGGCGCGTCGCTTCGACGCGGAAAGCCCTCGATGTGCCGGGAAGCGGGCCGACCGCCCTCTCCCTCCCAGCGGCCCCGGCCGGCCGTGCCCTGGACGCCTGGTGCAGCTCCACACAGCGCGGCGCTGTGTCGCCCCGTCCCGAGCCGGTGCCGGTCCGCGGGCGTCTCGCCCGCGGCGGCTAGCTCGGATTGGTCTCCCCCGAGGCCAGGGCCTGCGCGTTGGCCTCGCGGCGCGCGAAGACGTCGTTCTTCATCTCGTTCATCTGCTTGAGCACCTTCTTGCGCTCGCGCTTGGGCAGCCGGTCGATGTAGAGGCGGCCGAGGGTGTGGTCGGTCTCGTGCTGAAGGCAGCGCGCGAAGTACCCGGTTCCCTCCACCACGATGGGCGTTCCGTCCTTGTCGAAGCCGCGGACCACGGCCCGCCCGGCGCGGGCCAGCTCGGCGTGCGGTCCCGGGACCGAGAGGCACCCCTCGTTCTCTACCTCCAGTCCGCCCTCGTCGGGGTCACGCTCGTCCAGGACCGGGTTGACGACGTGCCCGACGTGGCGGACTCCCTCGTCGTCGGGGCAGTCGTAGACGAACACCCGCAGGTCCACACCGACCTGGTTGGCGGCCAGCCCCACGCCCTCGGCCACATACATCGTCAGGAACATGTCGTCGATCAGCTTGGACAGCTCGGGCGTCCCGAACTCGGTGACGTCGGCGTTGCGCCGGTGCAGCACCTCCTCCCCCACCACGGTGACCCGGCGGACCTCGCCGCGCGCGGCTTCCGGCGCCATCTCGGGGTAGGAGTCCACGGGTTCGCCCTGCACCCGGACCTGGGGCTCGGCCGGCTGGTCGGACACGTGCTGCTCGGACATCGCTTCGCTCGTCTTTCGAAGAATCTCGGCCGCCGCGGACGCGGCCCCGCTTGACACGACCTTTGGAAGGTATCACCCTTTGCAAAGTGAGCGAGGATGAAAAGACCTCCCGCGCCCGTGCCGGGCTGGCCCGGCACCCGGTGCGCGCCGCCCTGCTGGAACTGCTGGAGGAGGCGGGGACCGTCACGGCCACCGAGGCGGCCCGGCGCATCGGGGCCAGTTCGGGACTGTGCTCGTTCCACCTCCGCAGGCTGGCCGAGCACGGCGTGGTCGAGGAGGTGCCCAACGCGCCGGGGCGCTCCCGGCCGTGGCGGCTCCGCGCCGGGCGGCACACCACCCCCGCCCCCGGCGAGGAGTTCGGGTCGCTGGAACGCGGGCTGGAGGACGCCAGTTGGCGCCATTGGCTGGCCCACCGCGACCAGGCCCCCCATGGGTGGGGCGAGGAGGCCTTCAGTGCCGTGGTCTACCTGACCCCTGAGGAGATGGGCGAGGTCGCCACCGCGGTGCGCGCGCTGCTGGCCCGCTACCAGGATCGCGAATGGCGTCCCTCGGCCCGCCCCGAGGGTGCCGCCCCGGTGGCCGCGATCACCCGGATCTTTCCACTGCTGTCCTCCGGCGACACCGCCCGCCGCCACTCCGACACCTCGCCCGGACCCGCCGCCTGACCTCATTTCCTCTCGCGCCGTCTTCGCATCGGCCTCCCGCGCGGCTCGCCGTCCCCGGGATCGGGGCAGCGGCCGACGACGAGATGTGAGCACCCGGGCCCGACCAGGGGCCGGGGTGGCCACGGGCGTGAGGGCGTCCGACTCCTGCTCAACGACCCCAAGGTATGCCCGAGGTCCGGGAACGGACGGACTCCGGGGAGCCGCAATCCGGTCAGGCCGGGGTCTGGATCCCCGCCAGGGTCAGCCGCAGCAGCCGCCGCGCCTCCCCGGCGGCGTCCGCACGGCCCTCGGTCGCCAGGGCTATCCCGGTCACCAGGGTCACCAGGTCCGCCGGGGTCGCTTCCGGGGCCGCCGCACCGTCCCGTGCGGCGCGGTGCAGCAGCGGGGCGACGGCGGCCGTGAGCCTGGCCGAACAGGCCTCCGTGTCGTCGGTGTCCACGAGCCCCTCCGCCACCAGGGCCTCGGCCATCCCCCGCGCCGAGGACGCGTAGTCGGTGAACGCCTCCAGCCACCGCGTCAGGGCCGCGCGCGCGTCGGCGGTGTCGGCGAGTTCCGCGGCCAGGGCCGCCAGCGCCTCGATCCGCCGCGCGAAGACCGCCTGGAGCAGTTCGCGGCGGCCGGGGAAGTGCCTGCGCACGGTGGCCGATCCCACGCCGGCCACCCGGGCGATCTGTTCCAGCGAGGCGTTCGCCCCGTGCTCGGCGACCTCCGCCTCGGCGACTTCGAGGATGCGCGCGTGGTTGCGCCGGGCGTCGGCCCGTTTGGTCACCGCCATGTCGACTCCTTTCGTGCCGCCCGCCGGCCCGGTGCGATCCGGACCCGTTGCCAAACGGCGGACCCCGCCGTTATGTTAGCGGCACAAAACGGCGGGCCCCGCCGTTATGTTAGCGGCACAAAACGGCGGGCCCCGCCGTTTATAGGTTCCTGTTCTGGAGGCACGATGCCGGAGATCCCCGGACCCCGCCCGCTCAGCACCGATGACCGGCCGGTCCTGGTCACCGGGGCGACCGGACAGCAGGGCGGCGCCGCCGCCCGCGCCCTGCTCGCGGCCGGGGTGCCCGTTCGGGCCCTGGTCCGTGATCCCGGATCCGCCCCGGCCAGGGCGATCGCGGCACTGGGCGCCGAAACGGTGGTCGGAGACCTTGATGACCGCGACTCCCTGGTCCGGGCCGCCCGGGGCGCCCGGGCGGTGTTCTCGGTGCAGCGGCCCGACCCGGCGTCCGGAGGGGTCGAGGGGGAGGTGGTGCAGGGCACGAACCTGATCGCGGCGGCGCGGACCGCCGGGGTCCCGCAGTTCGTGCACACCTCCATCTCCGGCGCCGACGCCCGCACCCTGGCCCCGGGGTGGGCCGAGGGGCGGTGGGACGCGACGGTGGGACCGGTGCTCACCGCCAAGGCGGCGATCCAGGCACGGGTGCGTGAGGCGGGCTTCCCCCGGTGGACGATCATCTGCCCCGGGACCTTCATGGAGAACTTCCTGCCCGCCAACAGGTTCCTGTTCCCCCGGGGGATCGAGGGGGGACTCGTCACCGTCATCAAGCCCGCGACGCGCCTGGCGCTCGTGGCGGTGGCCGACATCGGCGCGACCGCGGCAGCCGCCATCGCCGACCCCGAGCGGTTCCATCGCCTGGAGCTGGAACTGGCCGGCGACCACCTGTCGATGGCCGAGATCACCCGGACCTTGTCGGAGGTGCTGGGCCTGCGCCTGGAGGTGCCGGACATGACCTTGGAGGAGGCCCACGCCGCAGGCCTGCACCCGGCGGGCGTCGGCCACGACTGGATGAACGCGGTCCCCCAGGTGGGACGCCCCGAACACGCCCGGGCCCTGGGGCTCGACGTCACCTCGTTCGAGAAGTGGACCCGGGAGCACGCGGACGCCTTCGCGGGTGCCTGAGCCCGGTGCGCGGCCCGCGCCGGTGTCGATCCTCTGGTCGGTCATCGCCGGTTCCTCCAGGAATCGGCCGGCCGGTGGCCGGCCGTGCTCACGGCGGCCTATCGGCTCCCGCCACCACCGGTCTCGGCGCGCGGCCAAGCCGGTCCACGGCGGCCGGGGCGGGGTCGGCGCGGGGCCGCGGAAACAGGGGAGGTGCGCGGGTGCTAGTTTCCTTTCCCGTGGCGGAGTACCAGGACGAGACCCGGGCGGCCTACGACGGGGTCGTCGAACTGTATGCGTCGTTGTTCGCCGACCGGCTGGAGACGCAGCCGTTCTCGCGGAACATGATCGGCATCTTCGCCGAGCTGGTGCGCGGGACAGGCAATCTACGGACGGCCGACGTCGGCTGTGGCCCCGGGCACCTGACGGCCATGCTGCGCGACCTGGGGCTGGACGCCTTCGGGCTCGACCTCTCCCCGGCCATGGTCGACCACGCCCGGCGGGCCCATCCGGCGCTGCGGTTCGACGAGGCGCGGATGGAGGCCCTGCCCATCCACGACAACGCGCTCGGCGGCGTGCTGGCCCACTACTCGATGATCCACACCCCACCGGAGGAACTGCCCGCGCTGCTCGCCGAGCAGGCGCGTGTCCTGGCGCCGGGCGGCCTGCTCCTGGCCTCGTTCTTCGCGACCGACGGGCCGGGGCCGGTCCGCTTCGACCACAAGGTGACGCCCGCCTACAGCTGGCCGGTGGACCGGTTCGTCGAATTGCTGGCCGGGGCCGGGCTGGTCACCTTCGCCCGGCTGCTCCACGATCCGGCCTCCGAGCGGGGCTTCCTCGACGCCCACGTGCTGGCCCGCCTCCACTAGAGCACGGCCTTTGGTGCCGACCGGCTCGCCTCCCCACCGCCGCCGCTTCCCCCGAGGAACCAGTGCGCCGGTGACCTTGCGTGGTCTGCCGGGCGGATCCGCCTCGTCGCCCTGGACGCGCACCGCGGTGTTCCCCTCGCCTGGAAGCGGACGGGGGTTGGACCGTTCTTGGTGTGGCCGTTCCCCTGGAGCGGATCAGCGCCGAGGTGGCGGAAGGCCCGCGCACTTCCCGGGGACGGACGGAGCGCGCGGCGCCACGCGGGCGGCTCATCGACCGCCGGCCTCCAGAACCGGGGGTCGGCGTCCAGGCCGGCCTCGAACACCTTGGCCATGTTCCCCCGGCCCTCGGTGGTCATCTGGCCGGACCACGGGAGAGCCGCCGGCCGGTGAACCCGGTCGACGTCGCCGCGAAGACCCGCTCCCCGACCGCGGCGACGCGACTTCGGCGACCTGATACGGCCCGGCGCTCCTAAAGCCGCCCTCGTCCCTGCCGCCCTGCACGACTCGATAATCAGACGCCAAGACCGCTTCCGCGCGTCGTCGGCGGAGTCCCAGGCCGGCCCCCGGCGCTGATCACGGCGAGCCCCTGGGGCGGGGGCTGTCGCCACCGCCGGAAACCGCGCTCTCCTCCGCAGGCGCCGGGCCGGACGCGCGGGCTGCGCGAGTCCGCGTCCGATTGCGATCGGCGTCGCCCGACGCACCGGGACGGCCGTTGGCGCCGGGCGGCCCGTGCCCCGGTGATGGCCGCGAGGGCGCTGACCCTTGTTGACGCCCGCGCACGGCCCTGCGCCGGGCCGGGACGACCGAGGGGGCGGCGAGAGCGCGCGGCCCCGGCCGCGCTCACCTCTCGAAGCACCTCGCCGCTTCCCCTCCCCAGGGGTGGCGGAGGGCGAAAGCCGCAGACCACGGCGGTGTTTCCGGCTCACGGCCGCAGTGCCCACCGCCGGGGGCGTGAGCCCGCCGATTTCCCGTGCCTTGGACGAGCTGTGATGATTCACCATGTGTGGCGTGAACTGATCGGTGAACTGTATCCCGAAACGGATCTGCCCGAGCCCGCCGACGCGGCGGTGCTCGACCGGATCGAGGAGGCGCTCGGCCTGCCCGTCCCCTCGGAACTACGTGGGCTGTTGGGAGAGGTCGACGGGGTGGTCAACGGCTACGGCGACGCGGTGGTGTGGCCGGCGGCGCGCATCGTCGAGGACAACCTCGCCATGCGCGCCGAGCCGGACTACCAGGAGCTGTACGCCCCCTTCGACACGCTGATGTTCTTCGGCGACAGCGACATGGGACCCCAGTTCGCCTACGCCTACACCGATTACGGTCCGGCCGTCATCGTGTGGGACCACGAGACCGATCAGCGACGCCTGGTCGCCGTCTCGCTCCGCGACTACCTGCTCCGCTGCTCCGCCGAGGGCAACGGTTGGTTCCGTTAGAGCCGGGGCGCGGGGAGGGGACGGACCGATGGCCCGCCCCCTCCCCGCCCGCGTCTTCTCAGCGAAGCGGCAGGGCCAGTCCGCGCTCGGAGTCGGGACGGGGCCCGTGGATGCGCCGCTGCTCCGGCCGGATGGGCACGTCGTTGATGCTCGCCTCGCGTCGGCGCATCAGGCCGTGGTCGTTGAACTCCCACAGCTCGTTGCCGTAGCTGCGCCAGGCCTGTCCCGACTCGTCGTGCCACTCGTACTGGAAGCGCACGGCGATGCGGTTGCCGCGGAAGCTCCACAGCTCCTTGCGGAGCGCGTAGTCGAGCTCTCGCTTCCACTTGCGGGTCAAAAAGTCCAGGATCTCGGCGCGCCCCTGGATGAACTCCCCTCGATTGCGCCAGAGGGAGTCCTCGGTGTAGGCGAGCGCCACACGTTCGGGATCACGGGTGTTCCAGGCGTCCTCGGCCGCCTGCACCTTGCGGAGGGCGCCGGCCTCGTCAAAGGGCGGAAGCGGCGGACGTGCTGTCATGTTTCCTCCCGAAGAATGGAGAACGGACGTTCTCGCACCCGTCCGGTAGTCTAGAGAACGCTCGTTCTCCCCGGCAAGGAAGCAGAGGCCCGGTGGACGCCGACCCGATCCGCGAACGTGTGCTCGATGCCGCCGACGCCCTCTTCTACCAGCAGGGCATCCAGGCCGTGGGCATGGACGCCATCCGGGCACGGGCCGAGGTCTCCCTCAAACGGCTCTACCAGTGCTTTCCCGCCAAGGAAGCGCTCGTCGCCGCCTATCTGCGACGCCGCGACGAACGCTGGATCACGGCCCTGACCGACTTCGTGGAGAACACCCCCGCGACCACTCCCCGCGTTTGCGCGGTGTTCGACTTCCTCGCCGCCTGGTTCGCCAGCCCCGGCTTTCGGGGGTGCGCCTTCGTCAACGCCTTCGGCGAGCTCGGCGCGGTCTCGCCGCTGGCCGTCCAGGCCCTGCGGTCGCACAAGGAGCGCCTGCGGACCCGGCTGGTCGCGCTGGCGCGGCGTGATGGCGCGGCCGATCCGGAGTCGGCCGCGGCTCATCTCCTGTTCCTGGTCGATGGTGCGATCGTCGCCGCTTCGGCCGGTACCGTCGCCGATCCCGCGGGCACGGCCCGGGAGGCGGCCCGGCGTGTGGTGACAGCGGGCTGAACCGGTGCCACCGCCGGCGTTCCGGGAACCGCCACGCGGCGCAGGGCGGGCAGGTCGAGGACGACGATCCTGCGGTATCCCGGCTCGACGATGCCGCGGCGGCGCAGGAAACCCAGCTCGCGGTGGACCGTCGGTTCCGACGCGGCGATGAGCGAGGCGAGTTCGCCCTGGGTCAGGTCGACGTCGATGCGCACCCGTCCGCCTTCGACCCGGCCGTACTGGTCGGCCAGGTCCGACAGCACACGGCTCAGACGCTGCCGGGCGGAATGGGTGGCCGCCTCGATGAAACGCTGCTCGGACTCGCGTAGGAGCCGGGCGAGGTAGCCGCTGACGGCCAGGGCGGTCTCGGAGTCGCGTTCGACGAAACGGCGGAGCCGCTCCGCGCCGATCGCCACGGCCTGCACCGCGTCGACGGAGACGACGTTGTGCTGCCAGGTGTGTGGACGGAGCAGTTCCAGCACGCCCAGAAGGTCTCCGGAACCACGGATCGCGAGGAGGACCGAACGGCCCTCCTCGGTGGCGGCGCTGATTTTGGCGTGGCCGCGCAGAAGCAGGTAGACGATGTCGCCGACCTCCCCCTGTCGGGCGATGGGGTCGCCTGGGCCGTAGGTGCGCAACCGGCCCAGGCCGAGAATCCGACGGCGGGTTTCACGGCGCAGCTGGCCCAGGAACCGCTGTGGCGGCGGATTTCCCGGGCCCGGCTGCACCGCGGTGAGATGCTCAACCATAGAAAGCCGAGACAATAGCCGGAATCGCGCCGCACAGTATGGCGACTGCGGTGATGATCGACGCGATCGAACGGACGGTGGCGGGTTTCCGGCTGAGCCGGGCGACGATGAAGCCGACAAGGAAGATTACCGCGAGGGAGACGACCCCCGCTATGACGATGGGAACATGTTCCATAGGGTTCTCCGTTTTCTCCGCCGAGCCCACGATTGGCCATCCTGTCCCCGCGGAAGGCGATTGGCCCTGGTAGATGGGGCCGCCGTTCCGTGTGACAAGTTGAGGAAAGATTAAAAGGCATGATCCGGATGGTCCAGTCACCTGGAATTCCATCCATACCCGGAAACGGAGAAAGGCAGGATCCCGCGGGCTACCACCTCCGCGAAATCCTGCCTGAAGCCGGAGACCGGGCTCGGCGAAGAACTCGGCTCAGCAGACATACTGTCCCCCGAGGCGTTGCCGGAGACATCCTCAAATGAGGAAAAGCCTGAAAATGCCCGTGTCCGGATCGGGCACTTCCCCGCAGGGCGGGTATCACCTGGGGAATGCGGACGACCGTTTCCAGATTTCCGTGACAGTCACCTCTTCCCCACCCGTCTCAGGACCCTCCCCCTCGACCGCCGCCGCCCCGCGCTCCCCCTTGCGACGGCGGCCTTCCCGACCGGCGATGACGAAATTCCGCCCCGCCCCTCAACCGGAAAGGACCATCCCTTCCCGCGCCCTTTACGGAAAACGACGTCGGTGGGACGGGACAGCGCCGTACGTCACCGGTCGACCCCCCGTACTGCGAACGCAGTAGAGAGAAAGCCTCGTTTGAGATGACGACAACCCGTCCCACGACCGGGCAGAGTTCTTCCATGCCCACCGCACGCCTTCGCCCGACTCCCCCTCCCCGCGCCCGGCACCCGCGGGAGAGGTTCCTGGCGGCATGAACGACTTTTGGATCGCCGTCGCCCTTTCGGTCGTCTCCGCGCTGTGCTACGGCGGTGGCGCCGTGGCACAACGGCGTCTGGCCTCCCTGCTCAACGGGCGCTCCCGCACCCGCTCGGCCCTGCGCGCGCTGTTGGAGCAACGTCTGTGGTGGCTGTCGGTGGCGTTGAACGCCCTCGGCGCGCTCCTCCACGCGGTCGCGCTCGTCTACGGAGCGCTGATCGTGGTGCAGCCCCTGGGCACCTTGACCCTGGTGTTCGCGCTGCCCTGGTCGGCCTGGCTGGCCGGCCGCAGGGTCGGCCCCCGCGAGTGGCATGGCGCGGTTCTGACCGTGCTCGCCCTGGCCGTCATGCTCGCCACCACCTCCCAGGACAGCTCCGGACACCCGCTGCGGGACGACTCCGTTCCCCTGGTCCTGCTCCTCACGCTCGCCGTCCTGGCGGTCATGGGCCTGGCCGCCTCACGCACCGCCCACCCCGTCCGGCGCAGCCTGCTGTTCGCGGCCGCCTCGGGCGTGGCCTTCGGGGTCGCCTCGGCGCTGACCAAGACGGTGCTGACCCAGTTCTCCCTCTCCGGCCCCATGGGCCTGGTGGACTGGTCCCCCGTCGGGCTCGCGCTGCTGGCCTGCGCGGGCCTGCTGCTGTCCCAGGCCGCCTACCGGGACATGGGCGTGGGCGCTCCCCTGGCCACGATGACGCTGGCCAACCCGGCCACCGCGGTCGTCGTGGGAGTGGTGTTCATGGACGAGACCTACCTGGCCGGCGTCTGGGGCGCCGGGGTGAGCCTGCTCGCCGGGATCGTGGCGGTGCGCGGAATCGTGCTGCTGTCCACCCCCGAGCCCGCCGCCCCGGCCCCCTCCCTGACGTCCCGTCGCTGAAGGCCACCTGCCGGCACGCTAACGGCCTTCAGCGACGGGGCCCGCCCTCAAAGGGGGAACCCGCGGCCGGGCCAGTCCGGTCTGGTAGGCCATGACCACCAGTTGGGCGCGGTCACGCGCCCCGAGTTTGACCATGGCCCGGTTGGCGTGGGTCTTGACCGTGAGCGGGGCGACGACAAGCCGCTCGGCGATCTCGTCGTTGGACAGCCCTTCGGCGACGAGCCCGACCACCTCGCGTTCTCGCGCGGTCAGCGCCGATACGCGCTCGGGGGCGATGCCCGGGCCCGGTTCGGGCTGGTCCAGGAAGTGCTCGATGAGGCTCCGGGTGGCCTTGGGGGACAGCAGCGCATCCCCCCGCTCGACCTGGCGGATGGCCGCCAGCAGCTCGGCCGGTTCCACGCTCTTGCCGAGAAAGCCACTGGCCCCCGCCCGTAGCGCCTGGAACACGTACTCGTCGATCTCGAAGGTGGTGAGGATGAGTATGCGTACCCCTGCCAGGCTCTCATCTGCGGTGATGGCCCGGGTCGCGGCCAGGCCGTCGATCCCCGGCATGCGGATGTCCATGAGGATCACGTCGCACCGGCAGCGGCGGGCCAGGTCGATCGCCTCACCGCCACTGGCGGCCTCGCCGACGACCTCCATGTCGGGCGCGGAGTCGATGAGTACCCGAAACCCGGCGCGGATCAGCGTCTGGTCGTCGACCAGCAGGACCCGTATCGTCACGTCCGCGCCCCCGTCTCCGCCGCCGGGAGCACCGCGCGGACCAAGAACCCGCCCGTCTCCAGCGGCCCGGCGTGCAGCGTCCCGCCCACGGCCGTCACCCGCTCGCGCATCCCCACCAGCCCCAGCCCCGTGCCACGCGCCTCCTCCCCTCGACCGGCCGCCCCGGCGTGGTCGTTGCGCACCTCCACGGTCAGGGTGTCACCGGTGTAGTCCAACAGGAGCCGTGCGGGCGATCCACCACCGTGCTTGTGGACGTTGGTCAACGACTCCTGGAGGACACGGTAGGCGACGAGGTCCACCCCCAGGGACACCGCCCGTGGCTCACCGCGCACCTCGCAGTCGACCCGCAGCCCCGTTGAGGCGAACGTCTCCAGTAGCGCGGCGAACTGGGACAGGCCGGGCGCCGGCTCGGTAGGCGCGTCCGGCTCGCCGGATTGACGCAACACCCCCAACAGCACCCCCAGCTCTTCCAGCACCTCCCGGCCCGAATGGCGGACGTGCGCCAGCGCCTGCTCGGCCGCCGCGGGATCGCTACGCAACAGATGCGCGGCCACCCCCGACTGCACGTTGACCAACGCGATGTGGTGGGCGATGACGTCGTGCAGCTCCCGGGCGATGCGCAACCGTTCCTCGGCCACCCGGCGCCGCGCCTCCTCCTCCCGCGTCTGCTCGGCCCGGCGCGCCCGCTCGACCATCTCGGCGACATAGGCGCGCCTGCTCCGGGTGGCGTCCCCCAGCGCCAACGCCATCCCCAGCCACACCAGCCAGACCAGCCTCTCCGGCCCCCACAGCGGTCCCGGGCTCCACAGGGCCTGGCCGAGCAGCGCCCCGGCCGCGGCGACGCACCCGACGGCCAGCCCGGGGCCGCGCGCGCACCGAAGACCGGCCGTGAACACCACCACCCCCTGGGCCAGCAGGAAGGGGAGCCGTGGAAGGGACAACACCCCCAACGACAGCAGTACCCCCCCGGTCACCACCAGGGCCGCGGTGACCGGGTGGCGCCGGCGCAGCAGCAACGGCGGAAACGTCATCGCCACCGCGACCACGGCCAGCGGCGGGAGAACGGGAGTGATACCGGGGTGCGGCCCGACCAGGCACGGCGAGGCCAAGAAGACCACCAGCACGAGGTCACCCACCCACCGCACCACCGACATGGCCCCTTGCGACGGGGATCGAGAAAGCAGCACGTAGGGAAAGCTATCCGCCCGGTAGCAGGAACCGTGTTCCAGGTGGGGAAGGAACCCCTGTACCCGTGGCCCCTCCCACCCCCGAACTGTCCGTCTTGCCCGGGAAACTCCCGCGGTCGATGTGGTTCACCTCTTCCCTCACTCCACACGGCTGAATGAGAAACCGGGCGTACGCCCTCGTCCGCAGCCGAACCGGAGGAATCCACATGCGTTTCAACCGTCGCCGCGCGGCACTGCTCGCCACCATCCCACTGGCCGCACTCTCACTCACCGCCCTCCCGGCCACCGCCGCCAGCGCCCCGGCGGCGACCGTGAGCCGCTACGTCCCCCTCGCCGGCACCTCCGCCGACGCCACAGCCGCACGCAACGCCGGATGCGAAGAGGGCAAGACCGGACGCGGCGGAGTGCGCATCCTGTTCTTCGGCACCCAGGAGAAGAACAACGTGCTGCGCCACCCCGGCACACGCGCCGACAGCTCCACACCCCGCGTCCCCGCCGCGCAGGCCGCCGCCTTCGCCGCCCAGTGGGCCGAAGGGTTCACCTCCTGCCGGACCGGCACGGCACAGGCCATCCTCGCCCTGGGGGTCAACAACAAGTCCGACGGAGGCGTGGGGGGTGCCGATGCGGGCCGCGCCTGGGCCCGCGTGGTGGAGGACGCCGCCAAGACGGTCCCGGCGGGACCGGTCTCCATCGCCGCGGCCTTCGACGCCGAACCCGTCTGGTCGGACCGGGCCTGGGCCCGCGGCTGGGTCGACGCCTTCACCGGCGCCACCTCGCGCAGCCTGTACGCGGCCAACTCCGCCGACGGCTGCCCCGGCTACGGCTCGTCGTCGACCTCGTGCAGCAACGGCTGGAGCCTGGCCGACCTCCACTACGTCGCCACCGGCGCCGCCCCCTCGATCCGCGCGATCCCCCAGATCTACCGGACCGACGGCATCCAGGCCCGCCAGTGGGCGGCGATCAGCGCCTGGGGGGCCAGGTCCGGCAAGGGCAACGTCCGCTTCGTCGGCGCGATGTCCCAGCGCAAGGCCTGCGAACAGCGAGGCGGCTGTTCCACCACGAACAACACCCCACAGGCCGCCTGGACCCAGCTCTATGAGGAGCTCAACTCCCACTCCGACACCAAGGTGGCCGAGCTGCCCTACTCCACGGACATGCGCTGGCCCTGAGGCACCACGCGGGTGTGGACGTTTCGACGTCCGCACCCGCGCCGGTTAGACCGGAAGGTCCACGGCGTCGACCAGCCGGTGCGCGCCGATGAACATCGAGGCGACGAGCAGCCCGGCCCGGTGCGCCTCGGCCCCACGGTGACTCGCGGTGGCGTCGCGCACGATCCAGGGGCCGTAACCGTGCTCGAAGGCGTCCACCGCCGACTTCAGCACGCAGTTCTCGGTGGCGATACCGCAGAACACCAGGTCGCTCCACCCTCCTCGGGCGAAGATCCTCGCACCGCCGTCGGCAAAGGCGCTGTAGACGGTCTTGTCGATGACCGCGCACGCCTCGTCCAGGTAGGGCACGAGCTCGTCGACGATGTCGGTTTCGGGCGCCCGCCGCAGCCGCGACCAGTTCAGCAGGCGCTCATGGGGGCTGCCCTCGGGGTTGCTGTAGCGCACGAACACGGTGGCGCCGCCGGCCCTGCGCCAACGGCCGACCAGGTCGGCGACCACCGGCACGACATGGCGGCTCGCGCTCGTCACGAAGCCGTTCTGCATGTCGATGAC
Organism: Marinactinospora endophytica; assembly: GCF_054780875.1. Classification (NCBI taxonomy): domain Bacteria; kingdom Bacillati; phylum Actinomycetota; class Actinomycetes; order Streptosporangiales; family Nocardiopsidaceae; genus Marinactinospora; species Marinactinospora endophytica. Next base: position 419,647 of record NZ_BAAGVM010000005.1, read on the forward strand.
GACCAGAGCGGTCACGGCCGGGTCCACTCCCTCATTTTAGAGGGGCCGGCCCGGGCGGAGGCGGCCCGCTGCGCCGCGCGCCGACGCCGGCCGGCAGATCGATGAACCCGTTCCGCGCGGGCCCGACCGGCCGCATCCCGTCTCCGGCCCGGCCCTTTGTGACCAGGCCGACCACAACGAAGTCCCCTGTGGATCCCAGGGGGCGCAACCCGCATAGGTCGACCGCGGCCAAGAGTCGGGCGAGGTCGGCCGGCTCCACCCCGGCCCAATGTGTTGTGGAGGGCTGTCGAGGTCGGCGGCCACGACACCGAGAGGCGGTGCGGGCCTGGGCCGTGCGGCCGGCGCCCTTGGGAAGGCACCGGCGTGGCAGGACGCCGGTGTTCTCGCGAGGACGGGGAGCCGTGGACGGTCGTCCCGAAGCCCTGGTTCCAGGTCGGCGAGCGCACCAGGTGGACGGAGGGCGTCTTGGGACGGTGGCGAGCGGACCGCACAGGCGTGCTCGACAGCGCCGGCGCGCTCGGAGCGGCCGGGGCCGACGGTGCCCCGCCGCCCACGCGCGGCAGGCCGGATTCGGTGGAGATGCCCTTCCCAGGCATGGAACACCGCCCGGCGCGCGCCCTGTCCACGCTGGCGCGCACGGCATCGGGAACGCGCGGAGCCGGACCGGGAGGTCGAAGACTACGCGGGGACGGCTCGCCCACCGCGCGGTGCCCCTTCTGCCGGTTCCGTCGGCCACGGCGCGCCGCCCGGGCTCCCACAGGCGACGGCGCCGCCACCGGGATCGGCCCCACAAGACGTGGCCGGCGGCCAGCGCGCCCTCCCGCCCTGGCCGGCAAGCGTGGACCCCGGGTGGATCTCCCGCGCCGTCGCATGCCGCTCACTCCCGGCCTTCGCGGCCGGTTCCCGTCCGGCTTCACTGGGGCGGGGGTGGCGCGGCGGCCGCGGCGTAGCGGCGGGCCAGACGCGCGAAGGCCCGTTCCAGCTCCACCGGGCCGACGACCTCGATGTCGGCGTCGAACCTGCCGATGGTGGCGGCCAGCGCGGTCCACGACCACGAGCCCAGGACGAGCCGGCAGCGGCCGGGACCGGCCTCCTCGACGGTTCCGTCGAAGACATAGGGGGACACTTCGGCGGCGGGCAGGTCGAGGATCACCTCGCCCCGGCAGGGCCACCCGCCGGTGCCGTCGAAACCTTGGAACCTGCCGGCCACGAAGGCGGCCACATCCGCCGCGGGCAGCTCACGCGGGGTGAAGCGGGGCCCGGTGGGGGCGCGCGTGACGACACGGTCGGCGCGAAAGACGCGCCAGTCCGCGCGGTCGAGGTCCCAGGCGACGAGGTACCACCGCCCGCCCCAGGCGACGAGGTGGTGCGGCTCCACCCTCCGCGGCGGGGGGTCGGCGCGGGTCTCGCCGGCGGCGCCCCGCGGGCTCGTGTAGTCGAAGCGGAGCACCTCGCGAGCGTGGACGGCGGCGCCGATCGTCGCGAGCACGTCGCCGCCGGCCTGCGAGACAGGCCGGGCCGTGGGTTGTTGGACCGCGGTGACCTGGAGGGTGTCGATCCGGTGGCGTAGCCGTGCGGGCATGACCTGCCGGACGGTGTCCAGGGCGCGTGCCGCGGCCTCCTGGATACCGGCACCGGTCGTGGTGGCGGCGATCTGTAGCGCGATGGCCAGGGCGACGGCCTGCTCGTCGTCGAACAGCAGCGGAGGCAGTCGCGCACCGGCGTCGAGCCGGTAGCCGCCGTGGGGTCCCTTGAAGGCCGTAATGGGGTAGCCGAGTTCACGCAGGCGGTCGACATCGCGGCGCAGGGTGCGCTGGCTGACCTCCAACCGCTCGGCCAGCAGCGCCCCGGGCCAGTCCTGGCGCGCCTGCAACAGCGAGAGCAACAGCAGCAGTCGTGTCGAGGTCTTCTGCACGGTTCCACGATGCCCCAAGTAGCGGACACAACCTGACCTCTTCCACTGTCACGGTGGTCACCGAGCGGGGCCGGCGAACCGATCGACACGATCGTCGTCGCCCACGGGCGCCTTGGCGCCCCACGGCCCGGCCCCGCGGAAGTGAACAGGAACGATGACCCCGAAGGCCGAGGAGCCGAGCATGTCCATCAACGTTGTGACCCACCTGAACTTCCGGGGCGAGGCCCGCGCGGCGCTCACCTTCTACCAGTCGGTGTTCGGCGGGGAGATGGCCGTGGTCACCTACAAGGACGCCGGGAACGTCCAGGACCCCTCCCAGGCGGACCAGGTGATGTGGGGCCAGGTGAGCGCGGACAACGGGTTCCAGGTGATGGCCTACGACGTGCCCGGGCAGATGCCGTGGAACCAGGGCGAGAACGCGTTCTTCGTCTCGGTCCGCGGTGAGCGGGCCGAGGAGATCAACGCCTACTGGGAGAAGCTGACCGAGGGCTCGACCGTCGTGGTGCCGATGGGGCCCGCGCAGTGGGCGAGCCGGTACGGGATGCTGACGGACCGGTTCGGCGTCACCTGGGTGCTGGACGTCTTGGGTGGAGACGACGCGTCCTGACCCCGTGTCCGGGTGGCGGGCACCCGCCACCCGGACGGTACCCCGGCGGCCGCGCGCCGGACGCGTCATTTCCCGGGTGGCGCGCGCAAAGCCGGGGACGCGGCCAAAGCGCGGCGCCGTGGCAGGAGGAGGCTGTTCACAGCCTCCGCTCAAAACACAGGGAACGCGGCGCGTCGGCGTAGGGCCCGTAACAGGGGATGGGGTGGTAGCCCGAAGCGGTGTAAAGACCGATCGCCTCGTGCTGGGCGTCACCGGTCTCCAGCCGCAACACCTCCCAGCCCAGCCCGCGCGCCCGTTCCTCCAGGGCGGACAGGACCAGCCGCGACAGGCCGCGCCCCCGCCGGTTGGGGCGCACGTACATGCGTTTGACCTCGCCGACGGCGCCGCCCAGGTGGCGCAGCGCGCCACAGGCCACGGCCGTGCCGTCACCGGCGCGGGCCACCAGCATCACGGTGACATCGGCCGCGCTGGGTTTGGGGCCCGGTTCGCTGTCGGCCACCCCGTAGCGGGCGGAGATCTCGCGCTGCTGGGCTTGGCGCAACGCGCCCGCCTCGGGGTCGTCCCAGGCGACGGGGAGGATGGTGACGCTGGGGGCGGGGTCCTTGGCGTTGCGGAGCCTGGTCATGCCATGACGCTATACCGACGGCCGTCCTCACCATGAGGCTCCTACCAGGCCGAACCCCATGATCTCAGGCACCTTTCCCGCAGAACACATGTCGGACGCGGTGAACGCCGGGGACGCGGCGGTGCTCTTCTCCCACCCCCAGGCCGGCGACGCCCCTTCCTCACCATATGAGTGGGACTGGCACCACTGCGTCCCACCGCGACGGTCCAGCACAATGGAATCCCCACCCCACCGTTTGGGCTGACCGTTTCAGCGAGAGGATCCCCATGGCCGCCAAGGACGATCGGGCCGACCGCGTACGCCTGACCGGCCTGGGACTCAACCTCGTCCCCCTGGCCGTCACCGGCCTGATCCTGGCCGTGCTGGTCCTCGTCTCGGTCCTTTCGATGGTGGTGTGGATCGGCCTGCCGCTGCTGCTGGTAAGCCTCACCCTGACGCGGGGTCTGGCCGACGTCCACCGCACCATCGCCGGACAGCTGTTGGGCGAGCCGATCCCGCGCCCCTACCTGCCCACCCCCGCCTCCCAAGGCGTCAGCGGCATCACCAGACGGGTCGCGGTCGTACTCCGCGATCCCGCCACCTGGCGCGACTTCGCCTGGCTGTGGCTCAACGGCGTCTTCGGCCTTCTACTGGCACTGCTGCCGGCCGCTCTGTTCCTCGGCGGCCTCTTCACCCTCGCCATGCCCCTGCAACTGCCGTTCCTGCCCGACGACGCCACACTGCACGTGGGACTGGTCCCGGTCTCCACCCCCACCACGGCTGTGGCCGCCGCCCTCCAGGGATTCCTCCTACTGGCGGCGTTCTGGGTGGGGACTCCCCACCTCATCCGCGCCCACGCCCACCTGGCCCGCTGGCTGCTGACCCCCGCCGAGAAGGCCCGCCTGGCCGCGCGCGTCGCCCACCTGTCGGCCTCCCGCGCCGACACCGTCGACGCCCAGGCCTCAGAGATACGCCGGATCGAACGCGACCTGCACGACGGCGCGCAGGCCCGCCTGGTCGCGCTGGGCATGAGCCTGGGCATGGCCGAGGAGGCGCTCACACGCGACCCCGTCCAAGCCCGGCGCATGCTCGCCGAGGCGCGCGAATCCACCCGGATGGCGCTCACCGAGCTACGCGACCTCGTCCGCGGCATCCACCCGCCGGTGCTCGTGGAGCGTGGCCTGGAAGGCGCGGTGCAGGCCCTGGCCATCACCCAGCACCTACCGATCGACGTCGACATCCACCTGCCGGGCCGGCTTCCCGATCCGCTGGAATCGGCCGCCTACTTCGCGGTGGCCGAGTTCCTCGCCAACACCGCCAAGCACTCCGGGGCACAGCGGGCCTGGGTGCGCGTCAACCACGGCAACGGCCGGCTGGTGATGGTGGTCGGCGATGACGGCAAGGGCGGGGCGCAGGCGACCGCCGGCGGCGGCCTGGCCGGAATCCGACGCCGCCTGTCGGCGTTCGACGGCAGCATGCATCTGCTCAGCCCGCAGGGCGGCCCCACCATCGTCACCGTCACCCTGCCGCTGCCCCCCACCCCGGCGGGCGGCGCCTGAGCGATCCTCCGAGCAGACGCGACGGCCCGCATCGGCCCGATCACCGCCCCCTAGCATGGTCCCGGTGCGTTTCCGCTCGAACCGGCAGCCGGCCGGTCGCGCCCCCTGAACGGAGTCACGCGTGCGCGTCGTCATCGCCGAGGACCTCGCCCTACTACGCGACGGCCTGATCCGCCTCCTACAGGCCCATGACTGCGAGGTCGTCTCGGCCGTGGACAACGGCCCCGACCTGCTGGCCGCGCTGCTGGAGCAACGTCCCGACGTCGCCGTGGTCGACGTCCGCCTGCCCCCCACCTTCACCGACGAGGGACTCCAGGCCGCGATCACCGCCCGCCGCCGGGTGCCCGGGCTTCCCGTACTGGTGCTCTCCCAGCACGTCGAACAGCTCTACGCCCGCGAGCTGCTGTCCGGCGGCCAGGGCGGCGTGGGCTACCTGCTCAAAGACCGGGTCTTCGACGTGGGCCAGTTCGTCGACGCGGTACGCCGTGTCGCCGCCGGCGGCACCGCCATGGACCCCGAGGTCATCTCCCAGCTCCTGGCCAAACAGGCCCCCTCCGGCCCGTTGGCCACCCTCACCTCCCGCGAACGCGAGGTGTTGGGGGAGATGGCCGAGGGACGGTCCAACTCCGCGATCGCCGCCCGCCTGTTCATCACCGACAAGGCCGTCAGCAAGCACATCAACAACATCTTCGCCAAACTCGACCTTCCTCCCTCCCCCGATGACAGCCGCCGCGTCCTGGCCGTCTTGACCTACCTCAACGGGTGAGAACACGCCGGAGCCGGCGCGGGGACGGTCCGCGCCGGCTCCGTGGAGGTGAGGTCTGCTACGACGAACGCCCGGGGGGAAACGCCCCGCCCGGGGGCACCGGGCCGGGCCGGCCCGTCCCACCCGGCGACGGCCGGCCGGGTTCACCCGGCGGGACCGCGCCAGGACGTCCGGTGTCCTGCCCCTGGGGGACCGAACCGCGGTAGGCGCCGGTGGCGACCCCACGCGACTCGATGAACTCCTTGAACTTCTTCATGTCGCCCTTGGTGCGCGTCTTGACGATGCCGAGCTTGTCCCCGAGCTTTTCGACGATCCCCTCGGGGACCGTCTCCAGCTGCAGCGTCACCCGGCTGCGGGTGTCGTCGAGCCGGTGGAAGGTCACCACGCCGGCGTGGGTGGCACCGTCGGTGCTGCGCCAGGCGATGCGCTCGTCGGAAATCTGCTCGGTGATGACGGCGTCGAACTCGCGCCGCTGGCCGCCGATGTCGATGACCCAGTGGGTGTGCGTGTCGTCCTGCTGGCGGACCTGTGACACGCCCTCCATGAACTGCGGGAACGACTCGAACTGGGTCCACTGGTCATAGGCGACTCGTACGGGTACGTCGACCTCAACGGTTTCGATGACCTCGGACACGATCTCTCTTCCCTGTCTCGGCTGCTCGTGTCCGCCGCGTCGCCGCCGGCGCGCTGTGGCCGGCTCGACGGGTTTGCTCAGACGGCGGACCCTTTCGCCGCCTCCGCTACCCCGCCCGCGACGCGGTTAACTCCCCGACGCCCAAGCGGCCTCCTCACTGTTCCTCCCGCACCGTCTCCACCTGGTACATCGCCGCGATCTCCTCGGCGAAGGCCCGCAGGACCGCGTCGCGCCGCAACCGTCCCGAGGCCAGCACCAGGCCGCTGTGGAGGCTGAAGGGTTCGGGCAGCACGTGGAAGGAGCGGATCGCCGAACGCGGGTCCACCTCGGCGTTGGCGGCGCGCACCGCCTGGTCGATCTCCTCGCGCAGCAGCGGGTCGGCGGCCAGCTCGGCCGGTGTCGCCGACAGCGACCGCCCGTTGACCAGCCGCCAGTACTCCAGCTGGTCGCGGTCCAAGGTGAGCAGCGCGCCGGTGTGCGCGAAACCCCGGTCCATCACCATCGCCTGTCCGATCAGGGGATGCTCCAGCAGCGCCGCCTCCAGGCGGAGGGCCACCCCATCCTCGGCTTGTGGCCCGCCCCGGGTTGGGGAGAGCGCTCCCCGCACGCTCAGCCGTCCCTCGCCGTCGACCTCGCCGCGGACCCCCGTGGCCAGCCAGCCCTCCTCGCGGCCGTCGTCCCCGGACTCGCCCCACCAGCCGGGGGAGACCAGCGGGCCGCGCACCAGCACCTCCCCCTCGGCCGACACCCGCACCTGCGCGCCGGGCAGCGCGCGGCCTCCCGTTCCCGCGCCGTCCACGGCGGTGTCCAGGAGGAAGGGGCCGCTGGTGGTGGCCAGCCCGAACCCGTGCACCACCGCGATCCCCGCCTCGGCGTAGCGGCGCGCCACCGGCTCCGGCGGCCTTTCCCCCGCACACACCACCACGGTGGCGCGCCCGCCCAGCGCCTCGCGTAGCCGCGTGTGGGGCCGCTCCTGGCGTGAGCGGGCCACCAGCCGCCAGGCGCCGCGTCGCCTCTCCCCCGCGGCCGGGGTCTCCCGGCCGGGACCGACCGGCTCGCCCCCGCCGATCCGCTCCAGGACGCGCGGGTGGGTGAGGACCACCTCGGGAGACGTCTCGCGGGCGTCGCGTTCCACGCTCCGGCCCGGTCCGGCCAGCACCGCGCGCGCCCGCGCCAGGACGCATCCCGTGATCGCGACCAGCCACAGCGGGGCGGCGGGCGGCAGGTGCACCAGCGCGCCGGCCTGGCCGTCTCCGCCGCGCAGGGGGCCCACCACCTCCACGACGCCCTGCGCGGCGGCCAGCAGGTTGCCGTGGGTCACGACCACGCCGCGCACCCGCGGCCGGGTGCTCGCCGGATAGACGATCGCCGCGGGGTCGGCTCTCCTGGTCTCCTCCCGGCGGAACCGCACCGCGGAGGGGTCGATGTAGGCGCCGGGGCGGGTGATCGCCTCGATTCCTTCACGGTCCAGCCGCCAGATGCGGCCCAGGTCGTGCAGTTCGCGTTGGAGGGCGGCCACCTCACCGGCGTGGCGGCCATCGGGCAGCACCACCGCCGCGGGGCGGCAGTCGCGCACGAGGTGGGCCAGGCGCGTGGCGGGGCAGGCCGGGTGCACCGGGACCACCACCGCGCGCACCGCCCACAGCGCGAACGCCAGGAGCGGCCAGGCGTAACCGCCGACGCCCACCACCACGACCCGGTCCCCCGAGCCGACGCCGGCGGCGATGAGCCCTTTGGCCACGGCGGTGACGTCACGCAGGAACCCGGTGGTGGTGACGTCGACCCACTGCTCATGGACGCGGTGGGTGAACGCCGGCGCGCGCGGCGCCTCGTGCGCGTTGCGGTAGACCAGGTCGGCCAGCCCACTGGGGGTGACCGATGGGTCGTTACGCTCCGCCCGTGCCTGCCCCATCCCTGCCACTCCTCACACACGGTGGGTCACCGGGGTGAGCGGCCCGTCGAATACGCGTCATCGCCTGGAGGTGACCCGCCGTGCGCGCCCCCCGTCACGTTCCAGCAAGGCGGATTGTATAGAGACCGCCGCGATCAGTGCACGTCCATACATAAATGGAGAAAACCAGACAAGGTGCTCTGCTCTTCTGGGCTGTCCGGAAACACTCACCACAGGTGACGGCCCCGGCGCGCCCCACGGCGAACAAGCCCACGCCCCCACCGGCGCTCCCCAAGACACGACCGCGGCCCCGGGCTCCCACACGCCCTTGGACACGACGAAGGCGCGGGAGGAAGCGCCGTTGCTCCCACCCGCGCCTTCACTGGTGCCTACCGCGCCTCGTCCCCCTGCGACGAGACCCTTCGGGCCCAGGTCACACCGCGCGCGCCTGGCCCCGCACCATCGCGCGCGCGAACAGCGCCAACGAGGCCACCGCCGTCAACAACATGACCAGCGACATGCTCACCAGCGACGCCTCCCCCGTGGGGGTCAGCCCCGCGGTGGCGGCCAGCCCGCCACCGATGGCGAACTGCAACGTGCCCAGCAGGGCCGAGGCCGACCCGCCGTCGGCCGCCGACTGGCTGGAGATCGCCATGCTGGTGGCGTTGGGCGAAATGAACCCGGTGAAGAACATCATCACGAACAGGATCGCGGTGACCGACAACAACCCGGCGTGCCCGCTCATCCCCAGCGCGACCAGCGCCACGATCGCGGCGAGGCTGCCGACCAGACCGCCCAGCAGCCGACGCGAGGTGTGCACCTTGCCGATGAGGGCGACGTTGACCTGGTTCCCGATGATCATGCCCAGGGTGTTCACCCCGAAGATCAGGCTGAACTGCTGCGCGGTGGCCCCCAGCTCGTTTTGCGACACGAAGGAGAACGCGGAGATGTAGGTGAACGTCATCCCAAAGCTCAGCGACAGCGTCAACGTGGGCGCGATGAAACGCGGGTCACGCAACTGCCGGCCGAAGGTGCGCACCATCGAGGAGACGTCCAACGCGCGCCGCTCTCCCGCGGGCAGGCTCTCGGGCAGCGCGGCCAGCACCAAGACGAAGCTGACCAGACCCGACAGGCCCAGCGCCACGAATATCATCTGCCAGGGACCCACCAGCAGCAGCTGGCCGCCCAGGACAGGGCCGAGCATCGGCGCCAGACCCGTCACCAACGCCAGCTTGGAGAAGAAACGCGCCGCGGCGTCACCGTCGAACATGTCGCGCACGATCGCCCGGGAGATGACCGCGCCGGCGGCACCGGCCAGCCCCTGCACGAACCGGATGACGATGAACGCCTCGGCCGAGGGCACCAGCGCGCAGGCGAAGGAGGTGAGCGTGAACACCGCCACGCCGACCAGCAGCGGAACCCGCCGCCCCCACACGTCACTGAGCGGCCCGATCACCAGCTGGCCCAGTGCCATGCCGACCATGATCGCGGTCAACGTCAACTGGATCCGCGACTCCGGCGCACCCAGATCCGCGGCGATCTGCGGAAACGCCGGCAGATACAAGTCCGTGGCCAACGGCCCGGTCGCCGCCAGAACTCCCAGGACGAACACCAACAGCGCCACCGAACGGCGCGGGCGCGGCCCACCCGGGACCACGCCATCGTGACGTGGACGCAGACGTGGACGTGTGAGGACATGCGTCATTGAATCTCCACAACGAAGCAGGGGTGAAGTAATTAGGAAGAAAAGGGAGAGGAATCGGACCCGACCGCGTGATAGTCCACGCCTCGAATGGGCGCGTCCGCACTCTCCCCGAAACGGGATCCGCCGTGTGCACCACGGCTTCACGGGATGTGTAGTCCTGCGCTTCCCGCCGGATCCACGTGATCTGCGCTATGGGCCGAAGATATCCGCCGCGCACTTCCGTGACCGGAAAGGCACGCCCTGACCAGGGCTTTTTACGTGTCTTAGACCAAGACACCGCGTCCTAGAGCAGGACACGTCGCGTGCAACACGACGCTACCCGCGAAGTAGTCCGGGTTTGCACGCCAAACCGGGGTGATCTGCGCTACGCCGCACACCTCTTGACGGTCACGCGCGCGTAAGCGACGGTGAACGCCTTCACCATGCGACGCCCCGGACACAGCGATAGCGTGCGACGGACCGAAGACATTCCCACCCCGCGCGAAGAACCCATGCGACGCCCCGGACACCACCACCCCCTCGCGCGCCGCGCCCGCGGGGACCGGCCCGCCGCACCCCGGCAGGCCAGGCGCTCCCCCACCACAGCCCCCGCCACGGCCACCCCCACCCGCCCGCGGGCGAGTAATCCACATCACGCGACTAAGTCCGGCCAATACGGATTGCCGGGGACATAGGACGTGTTGGCGATGGTGCCGGCCCGGGCCGCCGGACGGCCCATCCTGCCCCCATCTCGTTCCCGAGGAGCCTTTGTGACGTCACCCGCGTCATCCCCGCCCGCCACGGACCTGGCCTCCCCACAGGCGCCACAGCCACGCCCGCGCCGCTCGGTGGCGCTACTCGTGCTGGTCCTGGGAACCCTCACCGCGACCGGGCCGTTGGCCACGGACTTGTATCTGCCGGCGTTTCCGCAGATCGCCGCGGATCTGGGTGCTCCGGAGTCGCGGATCCAGTTGACGTTGACCGCGATCATGGTCGGCATGGCACTGGGCCAGCTCGCCATCGGCCCGATGAGCGACGCCTGGGGCCGGCGCATCCCCCTGCTGGTCGGCGTGGCGGTGTTCACGCTCACCTCCTTCGCCTGCGCGCTGGTGACCTCCGCCGAGGCGTTCATCGCCATCCGGTTCCTCCAAGGCGTCGCAGGCGCGGCCGGCGCGGTCATCTCCCGGGCGATCGTGCGCGACATGTTCGACGGCGACACCGCCGCCCGCTTCTTCTCCCGGCTCATGCTCGTCAGCGGCCTGGCGCCGATGCTCGGCCCCGTCCTGGGCGGCCAGCTGCTGCTGGTGGGCCCCTGGCAGATGCTGTTCGTCGTGCTGGGCGCCGTCAGCGCGCTGAGCATGGCCGTGGTCTTCTTCGGCCTGCCCGAGAGCCTGCCCGCCCACCAACGGCGCCGCCAAGGCCCCAAGGCGCTCCTGGGCACCCTGGCCGGCCTGCTCCGCGACGTCCGGTTCATCGGCCCGACCCTGACCCTGTCGCTGAGCTTCGCGATGATGTTCACCTACATCTCCGCGTTCTCCTTCGTGTCGCAAAACGAGCTGGGCGTCAGCGCCCAGGGCTACAGCCTCATGTTCGCGGTCAACACGATCGGCCTGATCGCCGGAACCCAGGTCAACGCCGCCCTCATCGGCAAGGTCACCACCTCGCGGCTGCTCCTGTTCGGCCTGGTGGGCGCCCTGGGCGCGGTCGCGGTGGTGGGCGCGTTGACCGCCACGGGACTGGCCTCCCCCGTGACGTTGACCGCCGCGTTGTTCGTGATGATGTTCGGCGTGGGACTGGTCTTCCCCAACGCGACCACGCTGGCGATCTCCAGCCAGCCGGCCGCCGTGGCCGGCAGCGCCTCGGCCCTGGTGGGATCGCTGCAGTTCGCACTGGGCGGCGGCCTGTCCTCACTGGCCGGGCTGACCTCCACCGGCGAGGCGTCACTGGCGAGCATGAGCGCCGTCATGGCCGGCACCGGCCTGCTCGCGCTCGCGGTCTTCGTCGCCTCGGCCCTGCTGGGCCGCCGCAAGGCGCGCGCCACCGCCTGACCCCGCCACGACGCGACGAAAACAGCGGACGTCCCCCGCGTGGTGCGGGGGACGTCCGCTTCACCGAGCCACGGCGACCACGCCCCGCCTACCCGGCCAGCAACTCCCGCAGCGCCTTGGCCACCGCGGCCGGGTCCTCCTCGGCCATGAAATGGCCACACTCCACCGTGACATGGCGCAGATCCGGCGCCCAGGCCCGCCACACCCCGGCAGCGTCATAGCCCAACGCCGCCCCCCAATCCTGCTGGAGCACCAGCACCGGCATGCCCAGCCGGTTCCCCGCAGCCCGGTCGGCCTGGTCGTCCTCCACATCGACACCGGCCGAGGCCCGGTAGTCGGCGACGATGGAGTCGACGGCGCCACGCGACGCCCTCAGATAGGCGGCGCGCACCTCGGCGGGGATCGCCCGCGGGTCACGCGCCCACAGGTCGAGGAAATGCCCGAAGAACACGTCGGGCTCGGCCCCGATCAACCGCTCGGGCAGCCCCGGCGGCTGGGCCATCAAATACAGGTGGAAGCCCACCGCCGCCGACACCCCGCTCATCACCTCCCACGTGTCCACGGTCGGCACCACGTCGAGCAGGGCGAGACGGGTAATGGCGTCGGGATGGTCCAGGCCCGCCCGGAAGGCGACCAGGGCACCCCGGTCATGGCCGGCCAACGCGAAACGCTCATGGCCCAAGGCGCGCGCCAACGCCACAACGTCAGCCGCCATGTTCCGCTTGGAATAGACCCGCCCATCGACGTCGGCCGGCTTGTCACTGTCGCCATACCCGCGCAGGTCCGGGCAGATGACCCGGTACTCGCCGGCCAGGTCGGCCGCCACATGCCGCCACATCAGATGGGTCTGGGGAAACCCGTGCAAGAGCACGACCGGCTCCCCCGCGCCGCCAACAGCGACGTTGAGCTCCACCCCCGGCGCGACCTGAACACGCCGATAGTCAAATCCATCAATGATCGGTTCCACGGTGATGCCTTTCCGAATCGAAGGTCCACCCGAAACCCTGCCGCACCCACCTCAGCCACCAATGAGCAACCGATGAGTGCCCAGGCCACGAGGGTCGCACCACACCCGCGAGCCGATAGATTGGCGACATGGGAGGGGAAGGAACGGGCACACACCTCTCCTTCGCCGTGCTAGGCCCACTGGAAGTCCACGACGGCAACGGGCCACTCGCCCTCAAAGGACCACGCCACCGCGAGGTCCTGGCCCGACTCATCGCCGCCGAAGGCCGCGTCGTCCCCCTCGACCAGCTCATCGACGACCTGTGGGACGTCCCCCCACCCGGCGCGACGGCCGCGATACGCACCTTCGTCTCCGCCCTGCGCCGCACCCTGGAACCCCACCGCCCCCCACGCCGGCCCGCCCGCCTCCTGGTGACCGCCCCACCCGGCTACGCCCTGCGGACCACCCCCCACACCGTCGACGCCCAACGCTTCGAAACCGCCACCGCGGACAGCGGCACCCTCCTCGAAGAAGCAGACCCCGCCCGCGCGCTGTCCACCCTGGAGGAGGCCCTCGCCCTGTGGAGGGGCCCCGCCTACGCCGAGTTCGCCGACCGGCCATGGGCCCGCGGCATCGCCGAACGGCTGGAGGAGACACGCCTGGTGGCCGTGGAACGACGCGCCGAGGCGCTGCTGAACCTCGGCCGCCACAACGAAGCCGTCCCCCTCCTCCACACCCACACCCTCGCCCACCCGCTACGCGAGGACGCCTGGCGACAGCTCGCCCTGGCCCTGTACCGCAGCGGCCAACAGGCCCAAGCCCTCACCGCGCTACGCCGCGCCCGCGACATCCTCGCCGACGAACTCGGCGTGGACCCCGGTCCCCGGCTGCGCCGCGTCCACGACGACATCCTCGCCCACGCCCCCCACCTCGCCCCACCCCGCCCGCCCGCACCCCCCTCCCACCTCCTCCTCGGCCGAGACCGCGAACTGCGCTGCCTGGAACAGGCCGCCGCCACCGCCACGCGCACCACAACGCCCACAACGGTCCTGATCAGCGGCGACCCCGGGACCGGCAAGACCGCCCTGGCCGAAGCGTTCACCCACCGAATGGCGACACGGGGATGGACCACCGCCTGGGGCCGCGCACCCGAACACGACGGAGCGCCCGGCACCTGGCCCTGGACACAGATCGCCACCACACTGACCGCAACCGCCCCCACCACCCCACCCCCCGAACCCGACCCCGTGACAACCCGCTTCCACGCCCTGCGCGCCGCCACCGACCTCATCGCCCACACCACCCGGCGCGGCCCCCTCCTCCTCGTCTTCGACGACCTGCACCAGGCGGGCGAGGAGACCCTCGAACTGTTCACCACCCTGGCCGCCCACACCCCACCCGGCCCCCTCCTCCTGGTCGGCACCCACCACCCCGGCACGAACCGGCCCCCGCTGACCGCCGCCCTCGCCCGCCTCGCCCCCCACGAACCAGACCGCATCCACCTGCGGGGCCTGACCCGACCGGCCACCGACGACCTCGTACGCGCCATCACCGGCCACGACGTCACCCCGCACCACCTCGCGCTGATCCACCGGCGCAGCGACGGCAACCCCTTCTTCGCCCGCGAACTCGCCCGCCTCCTACGCAGCCGAGGAGCCGACGCCCTAGACGCGATCCCCGCCGGAGTGGGCGATATCATCCACCACCGCCTCGCCACACTGCCCCGCCCCGCCCGGCGACTCCTGGACCAGGCCGCCGTGATCGGCCGCGACGTCGACCCCGCCATCCTGGCCGCCCTCGCCGACGACGAGGAGGAACTCCTCGACACCCTGGACACCGTCCTGCTCGCCGGCTTCCTCACCGAAGAGGGCGCCACCGGACTGCGCTTCACCCACCTCCTGGTACGCGACGCCATCTACGACGCGATGTCACACGCCCGCCGGACACGCCGGCACGCCGCCGTCGCCGCGGCCCTGGAGACCCTGCGCCCCGGCGACAACGCCGCCCTCGCCCACCACTACGGCCGCGCCGGCACCCCCGCCGCCGCCCGACGCGCCGCACACCACGCCCGCCTCGCGGCGCTCCACGCCCAACGCCACTTCGCCCCCTACGAGGCCGCCCGACTGTGGCGGGCCGCCGCCACCGCCCACGACCGCTCGGCAACCACCGACCTGCGCGGCCGACTGGAGGCGACCATGGGCATGGCGCGGGCACTGGCGGTGACCGGCCGCCTGGACGAGGCCCGCCGGCAACGCTCACACGCCCTCACCACAGCCGCGCAGCTCGGCGACCCCCACCTCACCGCGCAGGTCCTCACCACCTTCGACGTCCCCGCCGTCTGGACCCGCGGCGACGACCCCGAACTGGCCCAACGCATCGCCGACACCGCCCGCACCACCCTGGACGCCCTCCCCCGCAACGACGCACACCAGCGCGCCCGCCTGCTGAGCACCATCGCCCTGGAGCTGCGCGCCACCCCCCACGGCCGCCGCGCCGCCCTCCAGGCCGAGACCATCGCCCGCGGCCTCGACGACCCCGGCCTGCTCGCCCTGGCCCTCAACGCCCGCTTCCTCCAGTCCTTCGACCGCACCGGGCTCGCCCCGCAACGCGCCGAGATCGGCACCGAACTACTCGACCTGGCCACCCGACACGACCTGGTGACCTTCGAGATCCTGGGCCACCTCATCCTCCTGCAGGCCCACAGCGCCCGCGCCGACCTCGCCTCCGCCGACACCCACACCACGGCCCTGGACAGGCTGGGCGACCGCCACGAGATCCCGCTCATCGGCGTGTTCACCCAGGGCTACACGGCGCTACGGCTGGCCATCGCGGGCAACCGGGACGAGGCCGCATCCGCCTACCACGCCACCGACGCCCTGCTCGCCACATCCGGCATGCCCGGCATGCGCCACGGCCTGCTTTCCCTGGCCCTGGCCAGCCTGCACCTGCCCGGCCCCGCCCCCACCACCACGCCACACGACTCTCCCTACGCGCCATGGCTCCTCGCGCTGACCACCCCGCAGGCTCCCACCCCGCCCCCGCCGCCCCGCGGCCACCTCGACGAAGCACTCACCTGCCTGGCCGCCCAAGCCGCGATCACCGCGAACGACCACGCCGCCATGGACCGCGCCTACCGGCGCCTCCTGCCCGCGGCGCCGGAGCTGGCCGGCGCGGGCAGCGGCCTGCTGACCATGGGACCCGTCGCCCACCACCTCGGCGACCTGGCCGCCGCCCAGGGACGCCCGGACGACGCCGCGGCCCACTACCGTCAGGCCAGGCGCGTCGCCCTCACGGCGGGATCCGCCCTCTGGGCCGACGCCGCGCGCACGGCAACGCGCGCCCTGCGCTGATCCGAAAACCGGCCTGCGCCCCGGGGGCGCAGGCCGCTCACCGCACCGCGTCCAGCCGCCGCAGATGCCCACGGCGCGCCACCAGAACCAGCATCCCCGCCAGACAGCACAACGCCCCCACCAGGTAGGGCAGCGACGGATGCACCTTCTCCCCCAGCTCCGTGGCCACGAACGGCGCCAACGCGCCCCCCATCCAACGCACGAAGTTGTACCCGGCCGAGGCCACCGGCCGCGGCGCCTGCGACACCTCCATCGCCGCCTCGGTGAACACCGTGTTGTTCAACCCGATCGGCACACCGGTCAAGACCACGAACACCACGACCTCCACCCGGCCGCCCAACGCGATCGCCACCTGCAACACCAGCAACAACCCCAACGCCAGGTGCAACGTCGCCACCGTGCCGATACGCCGCTGCACGCGCGGAGCCACCACCACCGACGACACCGCCACCAGCACGCCCCAGGCGAAGAACACCGCGCCGATCCCATAGGGCGACATGCCCAACACGAACGGCGTGAACGCCAACACGGTGAAGAACGCGAAGTTGTAGAACAAGGCCGTCACCGAGGTCGTCGCCAACCCTCCGTGCGCCAACGCCCGCAACGGATCCGACAACCGCGTCCGCGTCGCCGGCCGCGGCGGCGCCGTCAGCAGGACCAGGATCGACACGAAACCCGCCGCCATGAGCGCCGCCGTCCCAAAGAACGGCATCCGCCAATGCCATCCGCCCAACAGCGCCCCCAACAGCGGCCCCGAGGCGATCCCGACCCCCAACGCGGCCTCATACAGCACGATCGCCGCGGAGGCCCCACCGCTGGAGGCGCCCACGATGACCGCCAGCGCCGTCGCCACGAACAGGGCGTTGCCCAGCCCCCAGCCCGCGCGAAACCCGATCAGCTCCCCCACCGACTGCGAGGAGCCCGACAGCGCCGCGAACACCACCACGATGGCCAGCCCCACCAGCAGGGTCGCCTTACCGCCGATACGGCTGGAGACGAATCCGGTGACCAGCATCGCCACCGCCGTGACCAGGAAGTAACTGGTGAACAGCAACGAGACCTGACTGGGCGAGGCCGCCAGCCCCTGGGCGATCGAGGGCAGGATCGGATCAACCAGGCCGATCCCCATAAAGGCGACTACCGCCGCGAACGCTGTCGCCCACACCGCGCGGGGCTGACGCCACGGACTCGCCCGAAACGACCCTGGGGACGGGGAACCGGATAACTCGGTGTCGGCACGGGTGGACATGACCTTCGCACTACCTCTTCGAACGAGACGAGACCGGCCGCCGGCCTCAACCGCCGGCGCAGATCCTGGACAGCACCGGCAGCGCCGCCGCCAGCGCGGCACGCTCCGACTCCCCCAACGCCTCCAGCCGCTCCGCCAGGAAGGCGGTCCGCGCGGCCCTGCCCGCGGCCAGCAGGTCACGACCGCGCGAGGTCAACCCCACCGTCACCACCCGGGCGTCATCGGTGTCGACCCCACGACAGACCGCCTCGACCTCCTCCAACCGCGACACGTGCGCGGTCATCGTGGGCGCGCGCACACCGTGCTCGCGGGCCAGTTCGGTCACCCTGCGCGGGCCGGCCTCCAACGACCCCAGGATTCCCAGCTGCTGGGCGGAGACCGGCTGTTCCGCCGTCACCTGACGAAGAAGGAGGACGAGATCGCGAAGGACGAGGGAGAACCCCTCGGCCAGTTCACGGGGATCGGATCGCACGCCCCGACTATAACTTAGCTAGGCTAACTAAACAAATGGGTGAAGGTCACTCCCACCACCCACAACAGCCACCCCCTCCCCGAACCACCACCCCGCACAGCCCGAACAGACCACCACCCGCCATCCTGGACACCACTCACCCCCCAGAAAGGCACACCATGCCCACCACCCCCCACCTCATCGACCTCCACGCCAACCGCGCCTGGCCCGCCACCACCACCCGCCACCACCACGGCTGGCTCCTACGCCACACCCCCGGCGTCACCCGCAACCGCTCCAACTCCGCCCTCCCACCACACCCCCAGCACCACCCCCACCACCACATCGACGCCATCGAAACCTTCTACACCCAACGCGGCCTCACCCCCCGCATCCAAGTCACCCCCGCACACCAACACACCGAACTCGAC
>NZ_BAAGVM010000006.1:0-101192 GCF_054780875.1 Marinactinospora endophytica
GAGGCTCCCTGTTCAACGAGAGCGCCTCCTTCGCCGGCCCCTACGGCGCGGCCGAATGGGACGTCACCAGCTTCGCCGGCGGCGACGGCTGGGGCTTCGGCGGCGGCTGGGGCGGCGGCTGGGGCGGCTGGGGCGGCGGCGGCTCCTTCTACGAGGAGAACGCCTCCTTCGCCGGCCCCAAGGGCGCCGGTGAAGTCAACGTCACCGCCTCCACCAACGACGGCCTCTTCCACTAACCCACACCAACCGGCGGCCACCACACCGCCCACGACTTCCTTCCCAGGGAAGACCCTGGCGAGCACCCGCTCGCCAGGGTTCACACATATATAAGGGGAAAACCCCCAATACGCACGTACACCTTTCCCCTCCCCCTCCTTTTCGCAGCTCCGTTTCATGACGAGATACCGCGTTCCCTCCTTTTCCGCCTTCGTTTCGGATGGCACGAGCGTTTATGAGATCGGACATGGGTCATGGTCGAATGGACGCCTTTTGTCGTGGTAGCGCACCTCGTGGGATCCACATGGGAACCCGACTCGGACGAGGTCGGTCCTCTTCGACCCGACACAACGAAGGCCCCTCTCCGAGTGCCCAACGCCTCACACGAGGAGCACGACATGCGAAGCATCAAACGCGCGGTGATCATCGGTCTGATTTCGGCGCCCGTGGCGCTGGGAATCACCGGCACCGCCGCCGCCGAAAGTCATCCCGGGGCCTGGGGCCTCCCTGGCCGGGGGCACGGCGGCTGGGGCTTCCCCGGCTGGGGCCACGGTGGCTGGGGCGCCGGCCACGGCGGCTGGGGCTTCCCCGGCTGGGGGCACGGCGGCTGGGGCTGGGGCCATGGCGGCTGGGGTCACGGCGAGTGGGAGGAAGAAGAGGGATACGAGGTCGAGGTGCATGAGGGCTCCGACCACTGGGGGAGCTGGGGCGACGCGACCGTCGAGGGCGGTTTCGGCCCCTTCTGAATGGTGAGAGCCCGGTAGCGGCACCGCCACTCCTCTCCTTCGCGTGGTCCCTGGGGCTGATCCGCCCCAGGGACCACACCGTTCCCACACGTTCCAGCGTTCCCGTCCCATCCGTGACGCCCGCCGCCCGGCTCGAAAGGACCGAAAGTGCCTCTCGTCCACACCGAATGGTTCGCCCGCCTCCCCGCCGGCGCCCCCCGTCTCGACGAGGTCACCGGCCCCCCGCTGGTCCGGATCCTCGGTCGGGGGGCCAGGGAGGTCCGCTACGTGACCGGCCCCGGGGGCGGCGCGATCCTCGGCCTCTCCCACCGGGTCCGAGCCGACGTCGACGGTGTTCGACTGGGCATCGGCTGCCTCGCCCCGGATCCCGACTTCGCCCAGGAAGGGCTCTTCCACGCCCTGCGACACGTGATGGAGGAGAGCGGGGCCTTTCCCGGCTGGGAACTCCTGCGGGGGACCGCGCGGCGCCGCCGCTTCCTCCCCTTCGGCGCACGGCGCTAGACCGACACGTCGCCGAGGCCGCTTCCGGCCAGGACCGCGCCGGACTCCATCCCCGGACGCGGCCCGCCGCTGTTCGCGTCGGCCCGCGTCAGGCCCCTGGACCGCCCCGCCCGGCCGGCTTTCGCGCTCGCGGTGGCACGTCCTCAGCGGATATCGCACACGAGACCGCCGCGCGCCCTTCCGGGTTGTCCGCCATTGCTACGAGATACATCACAACGAATCGTTGAATGGTCACGTTATGTATCGGTAGCGCGCCTGATGGGTCGTATGACCCGAACGAGAGGGATCGGTCTCCGGCCGCGGAGCGGCGGGAACCGGGCCCGAGATGTCCACCATCGCAGTCAAGGAGACACGAGATGCGGATCATCCAACGCGCCGCGGTCATCGGCCTGCTCGCGGCACCGATGGCGGTGGGCGCGGTCGGCGCGGCCAGCGCGGGTATCGGCGGGGGCGGCAGTCTCTACCACACCTCGTTCGCCTTCGCCGGACCGAAGGGAGCCTACAGCGCCTACCTCATCGCCGCCTCCGGTGGGATCGGCGGAGTGGGCGGCAGCCTCTACAGCCAGGGCTTCTCCTACGCAGGCCCCGACGGGGCCTACAACGCCGAGCTCAACGCCGTGGCGGGACCTCGACCCCGTTTCTAGACCGGCCACGACCGCCGCGCGACACGTGGCAGCGCCCTCCCGACGGCCTTGACGGGCATCGCCCCGCCAAGGTCGTCGCCTGTGGTTAGGGGACACTGCCCCTCCCCCGCCCCCACCGCGCAGGCCGGTACTCCAGGTCGTTTGGACTTATCCCCGTCTGTCGAGGATGATCCACAACGGTCCACGTACCCAACGGTGAGGAGCCCCCATGCCCGTCTACGTGTGTAGCCTGATCCGCAACGAGCCGCAGGCCATCCCCTCGGGCGGTTACCACGTGGTCCGCTTCCCGTTCGGAACGGCGGAGTCCTACGACGCCCACGGCATGCACCAGGTGGCACAGCCCGACGGATACGAGATCACCGACTGGCGCAAGGACGACCGCTCCGGGCTCATCTGGCCCTCCGCGGACGGGTGGGCCGACCTCTACGGCCTCATGTACTGGGAGTCCGGAGACTACACCGAGGTCCGCAGCCGCTTCGTGCGCGATCCGCTCGACCTGTCCACCGGTTACGACTCCACGTGCACCGAGGACGACGCGCGTACGCCGGGCGGGCAGTACCGGGCCAAGCACTGGGGGCTGTTCAGCCACGTGGGAACCCCCCTGGCGTTGCTGGTCCAGCACAACGCCCCCGGTTCGCTCGCGCTCACCCACGCCCAGTTCAAGGTGGCGATCCACGTCTAGGCCGTGGCGCTCGCCCCGGCTCCGGGCAACGGGGACGGGTCAGCAGGGGGAACGCCACATCTGCCGGGGAACGGAGAGGTCGCAGAGCCAGCGGCACGTCGTGGGAGTGAGGTGGGCGACGAAGCGGGAGAGGGCGCGGCGGTGACGGGTGACGGTGGACCTCGCCACGATCGCGTCGAAGGAGCGGATCTCGGATTCGCTCAACGGGGTGGAGGGGCGGTCATTCCAGACGTCAAGGGAGTCCATGGGGATACCTGCCGAATTGCTTCGGGAACGGACATCCCTCATTCACCCGTTTCCGGGGGATCTAAACACATAGCCCCCGCTCTCCCCACCCCTTCCCTGTTCACGACGGGTGGGAGGGTCCCCGAGAGGACGGCGCGTACGCGCCCCTCGGGGGAACACCTACTCCTATCAGTAGCCGACCCAGGCGCGCTCGTGGTAGGTGATGATGCGCGGCTCCAGCAACGTGGAGGCCGCCGCCTCCGTGGGACGCCGGTCCTTGGGGAAGACCTGCGCGGCGCGCAGCACCGCCTCGTCCAGGAAGCGGGTCGGGGGGAGCTCCGCCGGCAGCCCCAGCGGCGGGGCGGATGAGGAGGCCGACGCGAGGAAGAACCCCCAGTTGCCGAAACTCGGCACGTCCACGTTATAGGGCGTGGAGTTCAGCCCGGCCTCGGCCATGCCCGCGCCCACGCTCCAGTAGGCGTCGGAGGCGAAGAACGGCGATCCGGCCTGGACGACGACACGTCCCTGCTCGGCCAGCGCCTGACGGACCAGCGAGTAGAACTCCACCGAGTACAGCTTCGCGGTTCCCACGTCGTCGGGGTCGGGCATGTCGACCACGATCACGTCATAGCGTTCCCGGTTGTCACGCAGCCAGTTGAACGCATCGGCGGCGACCACCTCGACCCGTTCGTCGGCGAACGCGTTCTCGTTCAGGGCGCGGATGCCCGGATCGGTGCGCGCGAGCTCGACGACCGCCGGGTCCAGGTCCACCAGCGTGACGTTGTGGACGTCGTCATAGCGCAGGATCTCGCGCAGTCCCAGGCCGTCGCCTCCCCCCAGCACGAGGACGTCGGAGCGTGGGCCGTCCATCGCCGGATGGACCAGTGACTCGTGGTAGCGGTACTCGTCCAGGGAGCTGAACTGGAGGTCTCCGTTGAGGAACAGCCGCGTGTCGGCACCGTCGCCGGTCTGGGTGACCACGATCTCCTGGTAGTCGCTGCGCTCCGCGTAGCGGATCGGGTCGCGGTACAGGGCCTGGCGCGCGTCCACCTCGAATTTCCCGGCCATGAGGAAGGCGGTGGCGAGCGCGCCCAGCACCAGGATCAGTCCGCCCCCCAGCAGCGCGCGTCCCCGCAACGGGAGTTCGCCGCGGAACAGCCACAGGACGATCGCCACCCCGACCACCGCGTTGACCGCGCCGACCACCAGCGCGCCCTCCAGCAGCCCGAACACCGGCAGGAGCAGGAACGGGAAGGCCAGACCGCCGACCAGGCCCCCGACGTAGTCGGCGGCGAAGAGGTCGGCGACGGCGCTCGCGGCGTCTTGGCGGCGGATGCGCTGGATCAGGGTCATCAGCAACGGGATCTCGGCGCCGATGAGCGCGCCGATGACGAAGGCGATCAGCACGAGCGCCGGCTGGTACAGCGAGAACCAGGCGAAGGCGGCGTAGAGCATCAGCACCGACAGCCCGCCGACCAGGGAGAGCACCCCCTCGACGACCGCGAACCACAGCGCGGGGCGCGCGGTCAGCCGTTTGGAGGCGAGCGAGCCGATCCCCATGGCGAACACCATGACCGACAGCACGATCGACGCCTGGGTGATCGTGTCGCCCAGCAGGTAGCTGCCGAGCGCGACGAGCGCGAGCTCGTAGACCAGCCCGCAGGCGGCGCAGACGAACACCGCCAGCAACACCAGGAACCTGGCGAGGCGCGGCCCGACCGGCAACGGGGTCGTCTCCGGTCCGGGGCGCGCCGTGGTGGTCGCCTCCGCCGCCTCGGACATCAGGAGATGGCCGCCGCGACCACCACCGCGACGGCGAAGTGGGCGCTGGCGTTCACCCAGGCGGCCGGGTGCAGTTCGGTCTCGTTGACGATCGAGCCGAGCTTGCCCGGGGTGAGCGCGTCCAGGATGAGGAACGAGGCGAGCATCAGCACCAGGCCGACCAGGCCGTACACGGCGGTGGTGATCAGGCCGTTGACGAGACCGACCTCGCTGGCCAGGATCGCCGACGCCACCACGATCGCGGTTCCCAGCGTGTTGGCGGAGACGATGAGGGTGGCGTTGCGATTGCGCTGCACCCAGATCAGCTCGTGCAGCTTGCCGGGGGTGAGCAGGTCGACGAGCACGTAGCCCACCGCCATGAGGAGCGTGCCGACGACGCCGTAGGCGAAGCAGGCACCGATGTTGTAGAGCAGGTCCATTGCGGCTCTCTTCTCGTGGGGGAGCGGGGTCAGGGGGTGGGAGGAGGTGGGGAGACTCCGGTCACTTGCCGAAACCGGGGCCGCCGCCACGATTGTCGCTGGCGCCACCGGATCCCGTGGAACCGGATGTCACCGTCGTCGAGGAGGACGAGGAGCCGCCGCAGCCGACGTAGACGTAGTCGTTGCCGACCTTGTCGTAGTCGCCGTCGTCGGGGTCGTAGACGTAGATGTCGGGTCTCCTCTCGTACTCGCCCGTGACCGCGTCGTACTCGAACCCTCCGGATTCGCGGTCGTAGTCGCCGCAGTCGTTCGCCGAACAGGCGGCGATCAGTACCAGGAGCACCACGACGCCCAGAAAGGAGATCGCGATGATTCTCCCCCAGTTTCTGGTTCCCTCACCGGCGGTCATCGCCGTCCTCCGTTTTCTGCTCCGTGTCGGGGGAGAGCCGTACCGACGTGGTGGTGGTCACCAGCTCCCCGGCCTGGGGGTAGGCGTGCCAGGTACGCCAGCGCAGGATGCGGCCGCCGACGTGCGCGCTGAGCGCGGTGACCGCCAGGGGGTGGCCGGGGAAGACGGCGAACAGCGAGCAGGGGTGCGCGTCCAGTCGTCGGCGGAGCGCGGCCACCCGGCCGGCGAACCTGGCCGGTCCCAGCCGCCGCACCCGGGAACGGAACGTGTAGGAGGCCGCTCCGGGCACCGTCCTCCCCTGCCGGGCCGGCATCCGTCCCGGGGTTCCGGGCAGGCAGGCCACCGTCTCGACCAGCCGGGTTCCGCCCGTCTCCACCAGCACCTGGTGGGAGGCGCCGAGAACGCGGAGCTCCAGGCGCGTTGCGCCGTGGGACAGCACGCGCGCCGCGAGCGCGTCGGCGGGCGGGTGGTCGAGGGTCCAGACGAGGTCGGCGGCCCGGGTGTCGACGAACGGCACCGCGACCGTCTCCCGCATCGCTAACTCCCCGGATAGATCGTGAAGGCCCCGGGGTGGACGGTCTCGCCGAGACTGGGTTCCCAGCTTCCGTGGTCGAAGCGCTCGAAGGACAGGAGACGGCCGTCCGGCCCCTCGTAGTCGGCGTAGTCCATGCCGCCCTGGGCGCGCAGTCCGGTGGTGCCCTCCGAACGGTAGGAGGCGCTGCCCCGCTCGGTGAGCCGGTAGCGGACCCCCTCCAACTCGATCACCTCGGAGTGCGGGGTGAGGTCGAGGTCGGGGCGACCGGTCCACATGGCGATCTGGACGTCGGGATCCTCCTCGACCGACAACCATCGTCGGCCCCCTTCGACCTCCAGGAAGTGCTCGGCCCACGTCGCACCGCCCTCGGACAGGCGGAGCGTGCCGCGGATCCAGGTGCGCTCGGCACCGAACTCGACCATGTCCCCCGCCTTGAGCGACCGCGGATCGCCGTTCGTCCCCGCCACGTCGGCGAAGGGGTCCTGCGGGGCGTCGGGGACCACCGTCCCGGCCTTGGCCCCACTCCTGGCCCTGTTGCGCCACAGCAGGAGGACGATGGCGGCCACCGCTACGGCGAGCAGGACCAGCAGTAGAAGTTCCACGTCATGTACCCGTTTCCGTCGTTCACGCGGTCCGGTGAGCCGAGCCTACCGAGCCGCCTTTGCATGGGGATACGGGGCTGAGACGACTATTTCGGAGTTTGGGTTCCATCGGGCGGACAAGTCATGACTCACAGCTGACGGTGCGGCGGCCCCCTCCCCACGCGACGGGGACGGGCGCTCAGACGGGACGGGCCAGCAGCAACGCGAAGTCCCCACCTGGATCGGTCCACCAGTGGGTCGTCTCGAACCCGGCGGCGGCGAGTTCGGCGCGCGCCCCGTCGGGACGGAACTTCGCGGAGATCTCGGTGCGGACGGTCTCGCCCCGCTCGAAGTGGACGACCAGGTCCAGGGCGCGCAGGCGCACCCGCATCGCCCTGCCGGCCCGCAGGTGCATCTCGATCCACTCGGCCTCGGGGTTCCACAACGCGACGTGGGCGAACGCCTCCGGGTCGGCGTCGGCGTCGAGTTCGCGGTCGATCACCCGCAGGACGTTGCGGTTGAACTCGGCGGTCACACCAGCGGCGTCGTCGTAGGCGGCGACCAGCCGGTCGGGGTCCTTGACCAGGTCCAGGCCCAGCAGCAGGCCGTCCCCGGCCGACGCGGCCTGCCGCAGGTCGGCGAGGAAGGCGTGGCGCCGGCCCGGTGTCTGGTTGCCGATGGTGGAGCCGAGCATGGCGATGAGACGGCGCCCTCCCGAGGGGAGCAGGTTCAGGTGACGTTCGAAGTCGGCGACGACCGCGTGCACCGTGACGGAGGGGTACTCCTCGGCCACGCGCCGGGCCGCCGTCTCCAGGAAGTCCCCGCTGACGTCGACCGGCACGAACCCGCGCAGCGTCCCGGCGGCACGCAGGGCGTCCAGGAGGAGCCTGGTCTTCTCCCCCGAGCCGGACCCGAGTTCCACGAGGTGGTCGGCCCCCGTCGCCTCGGCGATCTCGGCGGCGCGGGCCTCCAGGATGGAACGCTCGGCGCGTGTCGGGTAGTACTCGGGAAGGCGGGTGATCTCCTCGAACAGGGCGCTGCCCCGCTCGTCGTAGAACCATTTGGGGGGCAGTGTCTTCGGTGTCGCCGTCAACCCGTCATGGACGTCGTGACGTAGCGCCTTGGCGAGGTCGTCGACGGTGAGATGGTGGTCGATCGTGAACATCGCGGCTTCCCCGTCAGTGGATCGGAGTGATGGTGATGTCACCGGCCTTGGCGGTGACCAGTGAACCGTCGGGGACACGCATCCACCCCGGAGCGTCGTCGACCGGTTCGGAGGCGATCGTGACGGCGCCGTGGCGGCGGCGCGCGTAGAGGGTGTCGCCGCAGGCCGTCGCGGCCAGGGCGGTCCCGTCACAGGCCAGCAGGTTGTAGCGGCCCGGCGAGCGTGCCGCGGCGGCGACGGTGACCCGGGCCAGCGCGGCGCCCAGCTCCGCGCCGTCCCGCCACAGCCGGACGGCCAGCGCGAACAACGGCGCCGAGTCGACCGGGGAGCGCGCGTCCAAGACGCCGTTGGGCACGGGCGTCGCCAGCGCGTCGGCCACCGCCTCGTAGTCGGCGATCGCTCCGTTGTGGCTGAACAGCCACCCGTCGCCGCGGAAGGGCTGCGCGCACGACTCGTCGACGGGAAAGCCGACGGTCGCGTCGCGCACCGCCGCGACCACGCAGGAGGAGCGGACCACCCGCGCGACGTCGGCGAAGGAGGTGTCGGCCCAGATCGGCATGGCGCGCCGGTAGCGCACCGGTTCGGCGCGTTCCGGCGCGTACCATCCGACCCCGAAACCGTCGGCGTTGACCGAACCGTGCACCTGCTCACGCGGCGCGTAGGACTGCGTGTGCAGGGAGTGGGGTGGCGTGTAGAGCAGGTCGTACAGCGTGACCGGTGGTCCGAGGTAGGCGAGATGACGGCACATCAGCGGCCCCTCCCCCGTGTGGCGGCCATCAGACGGGCTCCGCGTCGCGCGCGCAGCGGAAGCCCGCGAAGATCTGCCGCCGGATCGGGAAGTCCCAGTTGCGGAACGTGGCCCGCGCCATCCCGGGGTGGGTGGCCCAGGAGCCGCCACGCAGCACCCGGTACTCGGAACCGAAGAACACCTCGGAGTACTCGGAGTAGGGGAAGACCCGGAATCCGGGATAGGCCCGGAAGGGTGTCGACGTCCACTCCCAGACGTCGCCGACGAGCTGGTGGACCCCGGCCGGGGAGGCCCCCGCGGGCAGGCTTTTGGCGGGGGCGGGCCGCAGCAGCCGCTGGCCGAGGTTGGCGTGGCGGGGGGAGGGCTCCTCCTCCCCCCACGGGAACCTGCGCGTCGTACCCGAGGCCGGGTCGTAGCGGGCCGCCTTCTCCCACTCGGCCTCGGTGGGCAGCCGTTTGCCCGCCCAGGCGGCGTAGGCCTGCGCCTCGTGGAAGCAGACGTGCTGCACGGGCTCCTCCGGCGGTACCGGTTCGATCCGGCCGAACCTGCGGCGCAGCCATCCCCCGGGGTCACGGTGCCAAAACGCCGGTGCGCGCTTGCCCGACCGGGTGCGCCACTCCCAGCCGGCGTCGCTCCACCAGCGCCGCTCGTCGTAGCCGCCGTCGGCCATGAACTCCAGGTAGCGGGCGTTGCTCACCGGGACGGTGTCGATCAGGTAGGCGGGGAGGTGGACGGTGTGGGCGGGGCGCTCGTTGTCGTAGGCCCAGGGATCGTCGGTGCCCATCGTGAAGGGGCCCGCCTCGATCAGCACCTCCTCGCCGGCCGGCCGGCCGGCGGAGGCGGGGGCGGGCGGCGGCGGATCGGGCAGGGCCGGGGCGCCGCGGCGCAGCTGGTGGGTGGCGAGCATCGTCTCGTCGTGCTGGTGTTCGTGCTGGATCACCATGCCGTAGACGAACCCCCCGTTCAGCAGCGGCGGGCCTCCCTCGAAACGGGCGCGCTCCAGCGAGTCCAGCACCCGGGCGCGCACGGCGGCGTTGTAGGCGCGCGCCTCGCCGGGGGAGAGCAGGGGAAGGTGGACGCGCTCGGCCCGGGGGTTCTCGAAGGCGTCGTAGATGACGTCGATGTCGGGACGCAGGGCCCGCTGGCCGGCGGCGGCGCGCACCAGCCACTGCTCCTCGTAGTTGCCCACGTGGGCCAGGTCCCACACCAGGGGGGACATCAGCGGCGAGTGCTGTCGGGTCAGCTCGTCGTCGTCGAGGATGTCGAGGGTGAGGCCCTCGCTGCGTTCTCGCGCCTGCTGGAGCTGGGCGGCGATGTGGTCCTTGAGCCGTTCGGGGGTCGTCTGTTCGCTCATGCGCGTTCCTCGATCAGCATGTCGTCGGCGGGGCAGCGGTCACGTTCGACGAACCGGTCGCGATAGGCGTCCACGATCGGGACGAGCTCGCCGGCCCCCAGGGCCGGCAGCGCCTCGACGGCCGCGGCGAAGCAGGCCCGGGCGCAGGCGGCCAGCGCGGGCGCGGCCAGCCCGTCGCGCGCGGCGGCCAGCCAGTCCGCCCGTGACGGGGGCGTGTCGTCCCACAGTTCCGCGGTGACCTTGGTGGCGACCGCGGCGGCGTGCGGATCGTCCAGCAACGCGGCGGCGACCGCGGCCGGGACCGGCCACCACCGTCGCGGCAGGGCGTCGATCATGCGCAGTTCCAGCCAGCCACGGGGCCGCACCGGCGGGAAGAGCGTGCTCAGGTGGTGGGCGAGATCGTCCAGGGTGGGGCGCGACGAGTGGCGTCCGGCCAGCCAGGCCCGGAAGGTGAGCCCCGGCGGCGAGGTCCACGCCCCATGGGCCTCGCGGATCGACATCACGCGCGCGTCGAGCGCGTAACCGGCCCAGGCCGTGGCCGGTTCGGCGCCGCAGGGGGCCGCCGTCCGCGAGGGGTCGATGGCGGTCCACACCGCCCAGCGGGTGGACTTCCAGCCGGTGGGGCGGCCCCGCCACAGCGGCGAGTTGGCGAAGGCCGCGACGAACACCGGGCCGAGCCGGTGCGCCAGTCGCCAACGACGCGCGGCGTCGGCCGAATCCGCGCCGATGTCGAGGCAGACCTGGAGCGAGGCGGTGGAGCACATCATGGTCCTGCCGGTGGGGCTTCCCGCGGCGAAGTAGTGCGCCATGGCGTTGTAGCGGGGCGAGCTCAGTTGGCGGACGGGGTCGCGCACCGGGTCCAGTCCGGCGCCGCGAAGCCGCAGACCGGCGGCTTCCAGATGGGCGGCGACGTGGTCGAGATCGCGGGCCAGCGCGGCATAGGTGGCGGCCGGCCCCACGCAGGGGGGCGAGCTGAGTTCGAGCTGGCCCCCGGGTTCGTAGCTGACGGCGCTGCCCCCGGGCAGCGGGCCGGCCTCGGTGACGAGCGCGGAGAGGAGGTCGATCGGTACGGGTTCGTGTGGCCGGGCGGGGTCGGTGACGAGCCATTCGGCTTCGACACCGACCCTTCCGGGCGGGCCCGTCTTGAAGCAGATGCCGTTGATGTAGTCGTGGACGTCGGTCTCGGTGATGTGGCCCATCGGTCACTCCAGAGTGTGGACGTACTCATCCTGCGTGCCCGTCGCGGTGCTCTCCGTAACTCCTCTTCGGGCAGTGAGACGGCCAACCCCGGGCCAAACGTGGCCCGTGACCGGGCCGCATCGGCCCCTTCGGGCGCGGTGGCCGATTGTGGCCGGGCGGCGGGGCTCTCGCCGCCCGGTGTCTCAGCTTCGGGGCACGACCAGCAACGCGTTGCCCAGGGACCGCTGGCCGGCGGCGTCGGAGGGCGAGTTGACGAGCGCGCCTCCCCGCAGCGCCATCGCGGTCGATCCGCCGCCGTCGAGGTTCATCGCCCGCCGCGCGCCCAGCGCCGCCATGACGTCGGCGGCCTCGGCGATCGAGGCGCCCTCGCTGAACCCGGCCTGACGCCCGTCGATCGTGACCAGCAGCACCCTGCCCTCGCCGTCGACGCCGACCATCGAGCGCGGGTTACGGCGCAGCACCCAGTTGTAGTAGAAGGTGGCGTCCGTCCCCTCGTGGACCAGACCGTCGGCGTAGGCGTCCACCCACGGTTCACCGCCGCGCACCAGGGTCGGGCCGACCTGGATGACGGAGGTGTCCGGGCCGATCCGGACGCGCCGGCCCGACCTGTCCTCGACCCGCTCGGTGATCTTCAGCCTGCTGCCCGGCCGCGCGTTGTCCCGTAGCCACTGGGCGCCGTCGCCGATGCCCTGGAGGGTGGAGCCCTCCTCGGGGATGGCCGTGCCCCGCGCCGGGGCCAGTGTCACGACCCGCCCTTTCCCGTCGAGCACGGCCTCCACCCCGTCGTCACCGGCCGGGCTGTCCGGCCCGTAGTCGGGGGTGAAGCGGACCAGTTCCCCGGGGTCGGTGCAGGTGCGATCGTGCTGAGGACGCTGGGTGGGCAGGTCGCCGCCGACCCCGCCACAGTTGCGGATGACGCCCGGGAGGCGGTTCACGCCGTCGATCTCGCGGGTCGCCCCGCGCGAGCGGACGGACAGTTCCGTCCGGTAGGCGCCGATCTCCGCCGCGCGGCCACCGTCGGTGAGGCGCAGCCCCGCGCGACCGTCGGTGGCCGCTCCGAGCAGTTCACCGTCCACCGCGTACAGGCCGGCGGGCGCGTCGTCGTAGAACCACTGGGCGTTGACGCCCGCCAGCGCGTCCTGCTCGACGACCAGCTCCGACAGCGTCTCGGTGCCGGCCAGGGTCGGCCCGTGGGAGGGGACGAGGCGGCCGTCGAAACGGTCGAAGTCGATGGTCAGTACGTGGACGCGCCACGGGCCGCTCGTCGTCCCCCCGTCCTGGGCCGTGTAGCGGGTGGTAGCGGCGAACCCGGCGGCGCGGACCCGGCGCAGCGCCGACGCGGCGTCCTCCTCCGTCGTGTAGCGGCCGATCCGCACGGCGTGGCCGACCGTGCCGCCGGGGACGTCGGCGAAGTCCGGCCCGGTGACCTCCTCCACCCGGGGCGTCTCCCCCTCCTGGCGCAGGCGCGCGGCGACGTCGAGGGCGATCTCCCGCGTCCCCAGCGCGGCCGTGGCCGTGGCGGCGTCGCCCCCCACGGTGTCGGGCAGGTTGACGTGGACGGTCCAGACGTCGTCGGGCGAGGGCGCGCCGCGCCGGATCGTCGTCAGGGTCAGCCCCGGCGCGACCTCCGTGGTCTCGCGGGTTTCGGTGAGGCCGGCCGGGCCCAGCGGCAGGGGCGTCGCGGGCAGGACGTCTGCGGTGTCCTGCCCGGTGGCCGCCCCCGCCGGTGCCGCGAGACCGAGGAGGAGGGTGGCGGTGGTGACGATGGCGAGATGGCGTCGCATGTTCCGCTCCGGTCGGGGTCGGGGTCGTAACGTATTGGCGCGCTTCGAGATGACGACCGCCGGACCCGGCGGCGTGGGGACGGTGAAGGGTCGAGGAAGGGCCCGGACGGGTTAGGGCCGTCGGGGAACGAGCAGGAGTAGGGCGACGACCCCACCGACCCGACCCCCGGAGGGCCCATGGCCACGACGAGCGTTCCGGAGAACATCGACACCGACGTGTTGCGTTCGCTTCTGGACGGACGCTGGGCACACATCCGACAAATGGCCCGGCAGTCCCTGCGAGGCGAGCTGTTCGCGCCGGTGCACGGCCTGACGGTGGAGGAGCACCGCGAACGGGTGGCCCGGCAACTGCGGGAGATCGCGGCCACCGAGGTGCCCCGGTTGGGGTTCTCCACCGCCCACGGCGGCGCAGAAGACGTGGGCGGCTCCGTCGTCGCCTTCGAGATGCTCGTGTGCGACCTGTCGCTCATGGTCAAGGTGGGGGTGCAGTGGGGGTTGTTCGGCGGCGCGATCCAGGCGCTGGGGACCGAACGCCATCATGCCGCCTACCTGCCGGCGGTGATGTCGTTGGAGCTGCCCGGCTGCTTCGCCATGACCGAGACCGGGCACGGCTCCGACGTGCAACGGCTGCGCACGACCGCCACCTACGATCCGGCGACGGAGGAGTTCGTCGTCCACACCCCCGACCCCACGGCGCGCAAGGACTACATCGGCAACGCCGCACGCGACGGGCGCGTCGCGGTGGTGTTCGCCCAGCTGGTCACCGCGGGAGAACGGCACGGGGTGCACGCGCTGCTGGTGCCGATCCGCGACGAGCAGGGCCGCCCGATGCCGGGCGTGCGCATCGAGGACTGCGGGCACAAGGCCGGGCTCAACGGGGTCGACAACGGCAGGCTGGAGTTCGACCGGGTGCGGGTGCCGCGTACCGCCCTCCTCGACCGCTACGGCCGGGTCGCCGCCGACGGCGGTTACTCCAGCCCCATCGACAACCCCCGGCGCAGGTTCTTCACCATGCTCGGCACGCTCGTACGCGGCCGTGTCAGCGTCGCCGGCGGTGCGGGGTCGGCGGCCAAGGCCGCCCTGGCCATCGCCGTGCGCCACGCCGAGTCGCGGCGGCAGTTCACCCGCCCCGGCTCCGCCGAGGAGGTCCGGCTGCTGGACTACCTCGCCCACCAGCGACGCCTGCTGCCCGCGCTGGCCACCACCTACGCCCTGCACTTCGCCCAGGAGGAGCTCGTCGGCAGGTTGCACGACGCCTCCGTCGGCGAACCGACCAGTGAACGGGAGCGCCGGGAACTGGAGTCGCAGGCCGCCGGTCTCAAGGCCGTCGCCACCTGGCATGCCAGCGCGACCATCCAGGCGTGCCGGGAGGCCTGCGGCGGAGCCGGCTACCTGTCGGAGAACCGGCTGGCGCAGCTGCGCGCGGACACCGACGTCTTCACCACGTTCGAGGGGGCCAACACCGTCCTGCTCCAGCTCGTCGCGAAGGGCCTGCTCACGCACTACCGCGACGAGTTCGGCAGCCTGGACACGCTGGGCACCGTGCGCCTGCTCACCGGGCGTTTCTTCGAGGCGGTCATCGAACGCACCGCGGCCCGCACCCTGGTGGACCGGCTGGTGGAGGCCGCGCCGGGACGGGACGAGGAGGCCGACCTCTACGACCGGGGCTGGCAGTACCGGCTGTTGGAGGACCGGGAGCGCCACGTGCTCGAAGGGCTGGCGCGGCGGCTGCGCCGAGCCGGACGCGAGGGGGAGGACGCCTTCGAGGTGTTCAACAACGCCCAGGACCACGTGCTGCGGGCCGCCCGGGTCCACGTGGAGCGGACCGTCCTGGAGGCGTTCATCGCCGGTGTCGACCGGTGCGCCGACCCGGACGTGCGGAACCTGCTGGAACGTGTCTGCGACCTGTACGCGCTGTCCACGATCGAGGCCGACCGCGCCTGGTTCCTGGAGCACGGCCGGCTGACCCCGGCGCGCTCCAAGGCGGTCACCGCCGCGGTGAACGCGCTGTGCGGGTCGTTGCGTCCCCACGCGCGCGCCCTGGTCGACGGGTTCGGTCTGGAACAGGAGTGGCTGGCCGCGCCCATCGCGGGCGGCCCCGGAGAGGGCACGGCCGTGGGGGCGGCCGTGAGCTGAGAGGGGTGGCCGGGGCGGTCGCCGCCCCGGCCACGCCCCTCACCCCCGGTGCGGCCACGTCCAGTCCCGGATGTCGGGGGCGTCCTCGCCGTGCTCCCGCGTGTGGGCCCGGCAGCGCCGCCTCTCCTCCTCCATGTGCCGGCGCAGGTCGGCGGCCCTGTCCGCCAGTCCCGGCACCCGGTCGATCACGTCCATGACCAGGTGGAAACGGTCGAGGTCGTTCATCATGACCATGTCGAACGGCGTGGTCGTGGTCCCCTCCTCCTTGTAACCGCGCACGTGCAGGTTGGCGTGGCCGGCGCGGCGGTAGGCCAGGCGGTGGATCAGCGCGGGATAGCCGTGGAAGGCGAAGACGACCGGCCGGTCGACGGTGAACAGGGCGTCGTAGTCCCGGTCGGACAGGCCGTGCGGGTGCTCCGAGTCCGGTTGCAGGCGCATCAGGTCGATCACGTTGACCAGGCGGACCCGCAGGTCCGGCAGGTGCCGGCGGAGCAGGTCGGCGGCTGCCAGCGCCTCCAGGGTCGGCACGTCCCCGGCGCAGGCCAGCACGACGTCGGGGTGCCCGCCCTCGTCGCTGCTCGCCCAGTCGAGGACGCCCAGGCCGCGTGCGCAGTGCTCGATCGCCGCGTCCATCGGCAGCAGGTTGAGGCTGGGCTGTTTGCCCGAGACGATGACGTTCACGTAGTCCCGGGAGCGCAGGCAGTGGTCGGCCATCGACAGCAGCGTGTTGGCGTCCGGCGGCAGGTACACCCGGACCACCTCGGCCTTCTTGTTGACGACGTGGTCGAGGAAGCCGGGGTCCTGGTGGCTGAACCCGTTGTGGTCCTGACGCCAGACGTGCGAGCTGAGCAGGTAGTTCAGGGACGCGACCGGCTTGCGCCAAGGCAGCGTCCGCGCCACCTTCAGCCATTTGGCGTGCTGGTTGAACATCGAGTCGACGATGTGGACGAACGCCTCGTAGGAGTTGAGCAGCCCGTGCCGGCCGGTCAGCAGGTAGCCCTCCAGCCATCCCTGGCACAGGTGTTCGCTGAGAACCTCCATGACCCGCCCGTCGGGGGCGAGCCCACGGTCGGTGGGCAGGGTCGCCGCCTCCCAGGTGCGGCCGGTCGCGTCGAACATCGCGTCCAACCGGTTGGAGGCGGTTTCGTCGGGGCCCATGACGCGGAAGGTCCGCGGATTGGCCGTGATCACGTCCCGGAGGAACCCTCCGAGCACCCGGGTCGGTTCGGCCGTGTCGGCGCCGGGCGCGGGCACGTCGACCGCGTAGTCGCGGAAGTCCGGGAGGGCGAGGTCGGTGAGCAACCGCCCCCCGTTGGCGTGCGGACTGGCGCTGATCCGCCGGTCGCCCCGCGGCACCTGGGCGACGACCTCGGGGCGCGGACGGCCGTCGTCGTCGAACAGCTCCTCGGGACGGTAGCCGCGCAACCACTCCTCCAGCTGCCGCAGGTGGTCGGCGTTCTCCCGCACCCCCGGCAGCGGCACCTGGTGGGAGCGCCACGTTCCCGCCACGGGTTCGCCGTCGACCTCGGCCGGGCCGGTCCACCCCTTGGGCGAGCGCAGCACGATCATCGGCCACCGGAAGGGGCCGGTGACGCCCTCCTCTCGCGCACGGGTCCGGATCGCGTCGATCTCGTCCAAGGCGGTGTCCAACGTCGCCGCCATCTGCCGGTGCATGGTCTCGGGGTCGTCGCCGGAGACGAGGTAGGGACGGTGTCCGTGTCCCTCCAGCAGCGCCACCAGGTCGGACTCGGGGATACGGGCGAGCACGGTGGGACCGGCGATCTTGTACCCGTTCAGGTGCAGGATCGGCAGCACCGCGCCGTCGCGGACCGGGTCGAGGAAGCGGGTCGACGACCAGCTCCCCGCGAGCGGGCCGGTCTCGGCCTCCCCGTCGCCGACGACCGCCGCGACCACCAGGGACGGGTTGTCGAAGGCAGCGCCGTAGGCGTGGGAGAGCGCGTAGCCGAGTTCGCCCCCCTCGTGGATCGAGCCGGGGGTCTCGGGGGCGGCGTGGCTGGGCACCCCGCCCGGGAAGGAGAACTGCCGGAACAGCCGGCGCATGCCCTCGGCGTCGCGGGACACCCGCGGGTAGATCTCGCTGTAGGTGCCGTCGAGCCAGGCCGTGGCCACCGCGGCGGGGCCGCCGTGGCCGGGACCGACGATCCACATCATCTCGGTGCCCCGGCGTCTGACCTGGCGCGACAGGTGGGCGTAGACGAAGTTGAGTCCCGGGGTGGTCCCCCAGTGACCCAACAGCCGCGGCTTGATGTGCTCCGGCGCGAGCGGTTCGCGTAGCAACGGGTTGTCGAGCAGGTAGATCTGCCCCGCAGAGAGGTAGTTCGCGGCCCGCCAGTACAGGTCGACCTGGCGGAGCTCGCCGGGGTCCAACGGGGTCCCCGCTATCTCGGTGGATCGGGTGCTCGGGTCCGGCATGCCTCCCCTTTCGCGGCTGGGCGCGCCCGGCCGCGTTCCCGCCCCGGCTCCCCTGAGGGGCGGGGTGCCGGGAGGGCCGGGCGGCTGTTCACCGCTCCGCTACCACGGCGGGGCCGGCCTATGCGCGTGGCGGGCGGCTTCGGGCGGGGTCAGCCGGCGACCGCCGGGGCGGCCAGGCCGGTCATCACCGGGCTCAGCCGGGGGTAGAGCTCGCGGTGGAGCGCGTAGGCGCGTTCGTAGTCCGCCGCCGTTTCGGGATCGGGAGCGAACACGGTCCGCGGTTCCTCCTCGGTGAGCTCGGGTGTGTCCGTTCCCAAGACGCCCGACGCATACCGGTGGGCGCCGCGCAGGCCGGTGTCGGCGTCCTCGACGCGTTGCACCTCAACGCCCAGCGCGTTGGCCAGCAGCGAGCACCAGACGTCCGACCGGCTCGCGCCGCCGCACACCGGCAACGGCCCGGTCGCGGCGGTCCCCACGACGGCCTCCCGCAACGTCCGGTACACGAACGCCACCCCCTCCAGTACGGCGACGGCGAGCTGGGCGCCGGTGGTGGAACCGGTCATCCCGACGAACGCGCCGCGCGCGAAGGGGTCGGCGTGGGGGGCGCGCTCCCCGTCGAGGTAGGGCAGGGCGATCAGCCCGTGGGTCGCGGCCCCGACACCGCGCAGGGCCTCGTCGAAGGCGGCGTGGCCGGGATCGCCCAACAGCGCGCGCCGCGCCCAGTCGGCGGCGGATCCGGCGTTGAGCGTGGGGGCGATGAGCAGTTCCGTCTCGCCCTCGGCCGCGAGGCGGACCGTTCCGGGGACCTTGGGGGCCCGTCCCACCACCGCGGCGAGCCAGCCGCTGGTGCCGAGGTAGGCGTAGTCGGCACCGGGCCGTCCCCCGGTGATGCCGAGGGTGGTGGTCAGCGCGTCGCCGGGCGCGTGCACGACGGGCAGCCCCGCGGACAGCCCCAGCTCCCGGGCCGGGCCCGGGGCCAACGGCCGGGGGCGGTCGGTTCCCGGACCGCCGATGAGCTCGGGCAGCAGGTCGGCGCGTACGCCCGCGGCGCGCAGCGGTTCCTCCCACCACCCGCGGGCCCGCGCGTCGAACAGGCCGGTCGTGGACGCGGTCGTCGCATCGCACAGGGCGTGGCCCGTCGCCCGCCACACGACGTAGGAGTGCGCCCCGAGCAGGACGTGGCGGGCGCGTTCGTGGATCTCGGGCTCGTTCAGGAGGAGCCAGCGCAGCTTGGCGGCGAGGTTGGCGCTGTCCTGGGCGTTGCGGGTGACGCGCTCCCAGTCGGCGCCGAGCCGCGCCCGCAGCTCCTCGTGTTCGGCGACGGCGCGGTGGTCGGTGTAGAGGATCGCCGGACGCAACGGGCCGTCGTCGTCCACCGCGACGAGATCCTGCATCTGGCCGGTGACCACGAGGGCGCCGAGGTCGTGGGCCGGCGGGACGGTCGCGCGCAACGCGCGGACCACGGCGTCCCACCAGTGGCGCGGGTCCTGTTCGACCCACCCCGGCCGGGGACGGTCGGTGGGGTGGGTCTCGACGGCGCGGGCGCGCACCCGCCCGGCGGAGTCGACCAGGGCGGCCTTGACCGCAGCCGTTCCCACGTCGACGACCGCAACGTCCACCCTGGCCGTCCCTTCTCGTGAATCCCCGTCGATCCTAGTGCGGCGGGATCGCGGGAACGGGGCCGGGGCCGACCGTCTCAGCGCACCGCGGCCAGCTCCCGCTCCAGCGCGCGGGCCCAGCGCTGGACGATGCGCCGGCGGCGGGCGCGGTCGTCGGCGAGGAGACCGGCCAGGCCGAGGCCGCGCGCCAGGTCGAGGGTGGCCTGGACGATCTCGCGCACCCCGGAGGCCGACTCGTCCACGCCGAGCAGGTCCAGGGCGAGCCGGTGGGACTCGCGGCCGACGTGCTCCTCCAAGGGGAGGACGTCGGCGCGCAACCGCGCGTCGTTGGCCGCCGCCGCCCACAGTTGGAGGGCGGCGGCGAACTCCGGACCAACGTAGGAGTCCACCAGCAGTTCCACGACCGCCTCGGTACGGGCCGGTCCCTGGGGCAGGTCGGCGGCGCGGCGGCGCAGTTCCAGGCTGCGGGCCTCGCTGACGTAGCGCACGGCCGCGGTGAACAGGGCCTCGCGCGTCGGGAAGTGGTGCTGCGCGGCCCCGCGGGAGACCCCTGCGCGCTCGGCCACCGCGGCGACCGTGCTGCCCGACCAGCCGACCTCGGCCAGGCAGCGCACCGCCGCCGCCAGCAGCCGTCGCCGCGTCGCGCGGCTGCGTTCCTGCCGCGGTTCCCGCGCCGTCGCCGTGTCCACGTCGTGTCCTTCCCCGCAGTCCTGTGGGCGTCCGATGGGGCGCCCGCACCATGACGCTACCGGCGCGCGCCCCCTTCCCGCCCACCTCGCGGCTCCCCGGCGCGGGAAGGGGTCAGTAGGACTTGGGCAGTCCCAGGGAGTGCTGGGCGACGAAGTTGAGGATCATCTCGCGGCTGACCGGGGCGATCCGGCCCAGCCGGGACGCCGCGATCGCCGCCCCCAGACCGTACTCGCTGGCCAGGCCGTTGCCGCCGAGCGTCTGGACGGCCTGGTCGACCGCGCGCGCCGACACCTCGCCCGCCGCGTACTTGGCCATGTTGGCGGCCTCGCCCGCCGCCGCGTCGTCGCCCGCGTCGTAGAGGGCCGCCGCCTTCTGCGTCATCAACCGGGCCAGCTCCAGCTCGATCTTGACCTGGGCGAGCGGATGCGCCAGCCCCTGGTGGGCGCCGATGGGGGTTCCCCACACCTGGCGTTCGCGGGCGTAGCCGACCGCGCGTTCGAGCGCGTGCCGGGCCGAACCCGCGGCCAGGGACGCCGCCATGATGCGTTCGGGGTTGAGCCCGGCGAACAACTGGAGCAGGCCGCTGTCGGGGTCGCCGACCAGCGCGTCCCCGGGCAGCCGCACCCCGTCCAGGAACAGCGCGAACTGGTGGTCCGGGCTGACCAGGTCCATCTCGATCCGGCGCGCCTCGAAACCGGGGGCGTCGGTGGGGACGAGGAACAGCGCCGGCTTGAGCCGGCCGGTCCGCGCGTCCTCGGTACGGCCGACGACGAGGACCGCGTCGGCGACGTCCACGCCGGAGATGAACGTCTTGCGTCCGTCGAGCAGCCAGTCCGACCCGTCGCGGCGGGCGGTGGTGGTGATCCGGTGGGAGTTGGACCCGGCGTCGGGCTCGGTGATGGCGAAGGCCAGGATGCTCTCGCCGGAGGCGATCCCCGGCAGCCAGCGCCGCTGCTGCTCGGGCGTGCCGAAACGGGCGATCACGGTGCCGCAGATGGCCGGGGACACCACCATCATCAGGGTCGGACATCCTCCGGCGCTCAGTTCCTCCAGCACGGCGGCGAGGTCGCCGATCCCCCCGCCGCCCCCGCCGTGCTCCTCGGGCAGGTTGACGCCCAGGTAGCCGAGTTCGCCCGCCTTGGTCCACAGTTCCGACAGGTACTCTCCCGCCTGGGCCTTCGACCGGTAGTAGGTGGGACCGTAGCCGGCGACGAGTCCGGCGACCGCCGAGCGCAACGCCAGGCGCTCCTCGGATTCGGTGAAGTCCATCGGCAACGCTCCATTCACTCGGTGGGTTCGGGAGCCTCGTCCGGCCCGTCGGGGGAGACGACGGCCAGGACGGTGCCCTTGTCGACCTGGGTGCCGGGCGCGACGGGCAGTCGGGTGACGGTCCCGGCCGCGGGCGCGGTGACGCGGTGCTCCATCTTCATGGCCTCCAACCACAGCAGCACCCGGCCGGCCTCGACACGTTCCCCCTCCCGCACCTCGACCCTGCGCACGGTGCCGGGCATCGGGGCGACCAGGTTCGCGGGGTCGATCTCGTCCGCCGGGTCGGGGAAGCGGTCCAGCGGCGTCAGCTCGACCGCGCCCAGGGCCGAGTCGACGCAGATCAGACCGGGGTGGCGGGTGACGGTGAAGGGGTGGCGCAGGCCGTCGACCTCCAGGACGACCCGGTCGGGGTCGACCGCCACGACGACGACCCCGCCGGCGGAGGGCCCCGAGCGCGTGGACCGGTAGACGGCCTCCACCTCCGCGCCACGGGTGGCGTAGCGGGCGCGGCGCGGCTGTGAGGGGAGGTTGCGCCAGCCCGCGGGGACCGCCCCGAGCACCGCCGCCCGCGCGCGTCGGGCGGCGGACTCGGCCAGGGCGGCGGCCAGCGCCGCCAGGCGCACGGTCCCGGGACCGGCCTGCGGCGCGGTGAGCCCGTCGGCCGCGTGCTCCTCCAGGAAGCGGGTGTGCACCTCCCCCTGGAGGAAGGCGGGATGGCGCAGTACCCGCACGAGCAGGTCACGGTTGGTCACCGGTCCGTGCAGGCGGGCACGGGCGAGCGCGCCGGCGAGCCTGCGCAGGGCGTCCTCGCGTTCGGGCGCCCACGCGACGACCTTGGCCAGCATCGCGTCGTAGTGGGCGCCGATCTCCGAGCCGTCCTCGACCCCGCTGTCCACCCGGATGCCGGCCCGGTCCGGCGCCCGGAAGACCGCGTCGGTGCCGGGCACCTCGAATCGCAGCACCGTACCGGTGCCCGGCGCCCAGTCGCGGGCCGGATCCTCGGCGTAGAGCCGGGCCTCGACCGCGTGCCCGTCGGGGGCCGGGGGGCGCCCCTCCAGGGGCCGTCCCTCGGCGATCCGGATCTGCCGTTCCACCAGGTCCAGCCCGGTGACGCACTCGGTGACCGGGTGTTCCACCTGGAGCCGGGTGTTCATCTCCAGGAACGCGAAACCGCCGTCGGGGGCGACCAGGAACTCCACGGTCCCCGCGCCGACGTAGTCGATCCGTTCGGCGGCGCGGATCGCGGCCTCGTGCAGCGAGCGGCGGAGCGCCGCGCTGATCCCGGGGGCCGGGGTCTCCTCCACCAGCTTCTGGTGCCGGCGCTGGACCGAGCAGTCCCGTTCCCCCAGGGCCCACACCGTGCCGTGGGCGTCGGCGAGGACCTGGACCTCGATGTGGCGCCCCCACTCGACGTAGCGTTCGCAGAACACCAGCGGGTCGCCGAAGGCCGCCGCAGCCTCCGAACGCGCCGACTCCACCGCGGCGGGCAGGTCGGCGAGGGAGCGCACCACCCGCATACCGCGGCCACCGCCCCCCGCCGACGCCTTGACCAGGACGGGCAGATCGGCCTCTGTGACCGCCGCGGGGTCCAGCTCGGCCAGGACCGGGACACCGGCCTCGGCCATCAGCCGTTTGGCCTCGACCTTGGAGCCCATCAGTTCGATGGCGCGCGGTCGGGGCCCGACCCAGGTCAGACCGGCCCCGATGACCTCACGCGCGAATCCGGCGTTCTCCGAGAGGAACCCGTAACCGGGGTGGACCGCGTCGGCGCCGGCGGTCTTCGCCGCGGCGACGAGGAGGTCGCCGCGCAGGTAGGTGTCCGCGGGCGCGGCGCCGGGCAGGCGCACGGCGGCGTCGGCCTCGCGCACGTGGGGCGCGTGGGCGTCGGGGTCGGAGTGGACCGCGACGGTGGCGACGCCCAGGTCGCGGCAGGTGCGCAGGATCCGGCGGGCGATCTCGCCCCGGTTGGCGACGAGCAGGGTGGTGATCACTGGGGCCTCACATCCGGAAGACGCCGAAGCCCTCCGCGCCGCGCACCGGCGCGGTGTGGATGGCGGACAGGCACATGCCGAGGACGGTGCGGGTGTCGCGGGGGTCGATGACGCCGTCGTCGTAGAGCCGGCCCGACAGGAAGATCGGCAGCGACTCCGCCTCGATCTGCTCCTCGACCAGCGCGCGCATGGCCGCGTCCCCCTCCTCGTCGTAGGGTCGGCCCTTGGCCTGGGCCGAGGCCCGGGCGACGATCGACAGGACGCCGGCGAGCTGACGGGGTCCCATCACGGCGGACTTGGCGCTGGGCCAGGCGAAGAGGAAACGGGGATCGTAGGCGCGCCCGCACATCCCGTAGTGCCCGGCGCCGTAGGAGGCCCCCATCAGCACGGACAGGTGGGGGACGGTGCTGTTGGCGACGGCGTTGATCATCATCGCGCCGTGTTTGATGATGCCGCCCTGCTCGTACTCGCGGCCGACCATGTAGCCGGTCGTGTTGTGCAGGAACACCAGGGGCGTGGCGGAGCGGTTGGCGAGCTGGATGAACTGGGCGGCCTTCTGCGACTCCGCGCTGAACAGGACCCCCTGGGCGTTGGCGAGGATCCCGACGGGATAGCCGTGCAGCCGCGCCCATCCGGTGACGAGACTGGGCCCGTAGGCCGGTTTGAACTCGTCGAAGTCGGACCCGTCGACGATCCGGGCGATCACCTCGCGCGGGTCGAAGGGCACCTTCAGGTCGGTGGGGACGATCCCGAGCAGTTCTTCGGGGTCGTAGCGGGGTTCCACCGGTGGGGCGAGGGGCGCGGGGCCGGCCTTGCGGTGGTTGAGGCGGGCGATGACGCGCCGCCCGATCCTGATGGCGTCGACCTCGTCGTCGGCCAGGTAGTCGGCGAGTCCGGAGACGTGGGCGTGCATCCGGGCCCCGCCCAGCGACTCGTCGTCACTGTCCTCACCGGTGGCCATCCGCACCAGCGGCGGGCCGCCGAGGAAGACCTTGGAGCGCTCCCGGATCATCACGACGTGGTCGCTCATGCCCGGCACGTAGGCTCCGCCGGCCGTGGAGTTGCCGAAGACCAGCGCGACCGTGGGGATGCCGGCCGCGGAGAAGCGGGTGAGGTCGCGGAAGATACGGCCTCCGGGGATGAAGATCTCCTTCTGGCTGGGCAGGTCCGCGCCACCGGACTCGACCAGGTTGATCAGGGGGAGCCGGTTCTCCCAGGCGATGTCGGCGGCGCGGAAGGTCTTCCTCAGGGTCCAGGGGTTGCTGGCGCCCCCGCGCACGGTCGGGTCGTTGGCGACGATCATGCATTCGACGCCCTCGACGACCCCGATGCCGGTGACGACGCTGCCGCCCACCGTGTACTCGCTGCCCCATCCCGCCAGGGGGGACAGTTCCAGGAACGGCGCGTCCTCGTCGAGCAGGAGCTCGACACGTTCGCGGGCGAGCAGCTTGCCGCGCCGGCGGTGACGTTCGACGTATTTCGGGCCGCCACCGCCGAGCGCCTTGGCGTGCTCGGCGTCGAGTTCGGCGAGCTTGGCGAGCATCGCGTCGCGGTTGGCGGCGTACTCCGCCGAGGAGGTCTCCAGCGTGGAGCGCAGGAGGGTCACGGCACCATCACCTCCGGGATCTCGACGCGACGGCCGCGTAGCCACTCGGCGAGCCCCTTGGCCTGGGGGTCGGGGCGGGGGTTGACGCCCGCGCCGGGGGCGAGCAGGCCCTCGACCACGAAGTTGACCGCGCGCAGGTTGGGCAGCACGTGACGGGTGACCGGCAGGCGCGCGGTCTCGGGGAGCAGCCGGCCGAACTCCCGGACGGTGAGCCTGTGCACCAGCCAGCTCCAGGCCGCGTCGTCAGCGGCCCACACCCCGACGTTGGCGTCGTGCCCCTTGTCGCCGCTGCGCGCGCCGAACAGCAGCCCCAGCGGGACGCTCCGCGTGGGGCCC
Source organism: Marinactinospora endophytica (assembly GCF_054780875.1). NCBI lineage: Bacteria > Bacillati > Actinomycetota > Actinomycetes > Streptosporangiales > Nocardiopsidaceae > Marinactinospora > Marinactinospora endophytica. The sequence goes on from NZ_BAAGVM010000006.1 coordinate 25,072, forward strand.
GTGGGTGGCGGGGGCGGCGGGGCGGGGGCGGGAAGTTCGGCGAGGGGGCGTGTGACGGACGCGGGGGCGATGTCGAGGCGCGTTCCGTCGGGGAGGACCGCCACGTGCGGGACCAGGTCGGCGGGGACGGAGGCCACGTGGATCGACAGGCCGTCGGGGCGGGCGTCGCCCGGCGGCGAGGTGGCGTGGAAGCCCGGGCAGGTGGCCAGGGCGAGCTCGACGGCGGTGGCGCTGAAGGCGCGCCCCACCTTGCGCGGGTCGGTGTCACGGGCCACGATCCGCAGGTGGCGGCCGGCCCCCTGCTGGGTCTCGGCGTCGGGGTCGCCGTGTCCGGTGAGCCGGAACGACAGGTGGGCCGGTTCGCGCCCGGCCAGCGCCGAGCGCAGCTGCGTCTCGACGAGGGCGGCCTTGGCCTCGACGTCGAGGCCGGTGAGGACCACGGTCATCTCGTTGGCGAACCCCGTCATGCCGTTGCACACGACCTTGAGTCCGGGGGGCGGGGCCTCACCGCGGACCCCGCTGATCCGCACCCGATCGGGTCCCTGTTGCTCCAGCCGGACGGTGTCCAGGCGGGCGGTGACGTCGGGGCCGGGGTACCGGGGGCCCGCGATCTCGTAGACCAGTTGGGCGGTGACCGTGCCGACGGTGACGGCTCCGCCGGTCCCGGGGTGTTTGGTGATGACCGAGGAGCCGTCGGGCAGGATCTCCGCGATCGGGAACCCGGGGCGGGTGAGGTCGTGGCCGTCCCGTTGGAGGTCGGCGAAGAAGGGGTAGTTGCCGCCGGTGGCCTGTGTCCCGCACTCGATGACGTGTCCGGCGACGACGGCGCCGGCCAGCGCGTCGTGTTCCTGCGGTCCCCATCCGAAGTGCGCGGCGGCCGGTCCGACGACGAGGGAGGCGTCGGTGACCCGTCCGGTGACGACGATGTCGGCACCCTCCCGCAGGCACGCGGCGATCCCCCACGCGCCGAGGTAGGCGTTGGCGGCGATGGGCGCGCCGAGGCCGAGTTCGCCCGCGCGGGCCACCAGGTCGTCACCCTCGACGTGGGCGACGCGCGCCGGCACGCCCAGTTCGGCCGCGAGCGCGCGGACCCGTTCGGCGAGTCCGGCCGGGTTGAGACCGCCGGCGTTGGTCACGATCCGGACCCCGCGTTCCAGCGCGCCGCCCAGGCACTCCTCCAGCTGACGCAGGAAGGTGCGGGCGTAGCCGCGTGCGGGGTCCTTGAGCCGGTCCCTGCCCAGGATGAGCATGGTCAGTTCGGCGAGGTAGTCGCCGGTGAGGACGTCCAGCTCGCCGCCGTCCAGCATTTCCCGCATGGCGGCGAACCGGTCTCCGTAGAACCCGGAGGCGTTGCCGACCCGTAGTGGTCTCACGCTCATGGCAGAGAGGGTGTCAGCCGTCACACGAAAAAACAAGCGCGAGTGATTGTTTTTTGCCGCGCGCTCCCCGCCCACGACAGGCGCCGGGACGGGGAAGGGGCGGAGGTGGTCAGCCCACGGGGCGCACGACCGGCCGGTGCACGACCTCGTCGATGACGGTGAGGGTCTGGGTGGCGGTCACGCCGGGAAGCGCCTGCAGGCGGGTCAGGATGAGGTCGCGGAGCTGGTTGGTGTCGGCGACGCGGACGAGCAGCACGATGTCCGCCGATCCGACGACGTACCAGCAGTACTCGACCTCGGGGTAGGAGGACAGGACCTCGCGGTTGGCGCGCCAGTCGGGCTGGCTGCCCGAGATCAGCACCAGCGCGGTGACCCCCAGCCCCATCTTGGCGTGATCGGTGATGACGGAGTAGCCGCGGATGACCCCGTCGTCGGTGAGGCGCCTGATGCGGTTGTAGGCGGTGGCCCGGGAGACGTTGGCCAGCGCGGCGACCTCGGTGATGCCGGTCCGCGCGTCATCGGCCAGCGCGCCGATGATCGTACGGTCGACGGCATCCGGGAGCCGCCCGGCCCGCCCCTGTTCTCCACCGACCATGCGCCCGCTCCCCACTCAAGACAACAAGGTACGAAATACCAGCAAAAGGACAACAGCGTCCATGCCATTCTCAATTATCGAGACGAAACGTCGTTTTTTCCGGGTTTTTCAGTAGCGGCCCAGAGGACCACCGGGGCCCGCCCCCGTACTATGAGGACAACGGCCGCAACCGCCGCCGCGCGAAAGGGGGCGCCGACCGTGCCCGTCTCCACCACGGTGCGCGAGCGCGCACGCGCCCTCCTGCCCGAAGGCGCCGAGATCCGCTACATCTTCCCAGCCTCGCACAACGACACGACATTCTTCGTGGTGATCGTCACCGACTCCAGCGTGACGGTGCTGGCCAACAGGCTGTGGAGCCGCAACCACCCCAAGGGGGTCTGGCACGTCTTCCCCAGGAACGTGCGCATCGGCCCCATCGACCCCGGCCCTCCCCCGTCGTTCGAGCTGGGCGGTCAACGGTTCGAGATCGACGAGGAGTACGTCCCGGTGGTCAACGCGGCCGACGCCGAGGTGACCGGGCAGGACGCGCTGCCTCCCGACCCCTTCGGGGGGCTGTGAGCCACGCCCCGGCAGGTGTTCGCCGCGGAGATGCGGGGGGTGATTCTCCGCGTTTGGCATCGTGTCCTATTCGGCCCGTCCTCCACCCCTCGTTTCTAGACTGAAGCGCACGAAAAAGGGGTTTCATCTACATTCGTTGCTATTTTTCGCCATGATCTGGCGCGGGCGTTCACCTCCTGCCCACAATCAGGGCTGGACGATGAGATCCGTCCCCCCTGTCACCGTTCGGAGGGAGCCGCCCCCATGTCCGCGCCCCAACCAGCGGATCCACACCCTGAGACGACCGGCACCGCCTCCCCCGCCCTCCTGCGGGACTTCTACCGCACCATGCTCACCGCCCGACTGCTCGACGAGGAGGCCGTCGCCCTGCAACGCCAGGGCGTCTTCCCCGCCTACGTCTCGCTGCGCGGCCAGGAGGCCGCCCAGGTCGGCAGCGCCGCGGCGCTGGACCGCGACCACGACTTCGCCTTCCCCACCTACCGGGAGATGGCCGTCGCGCTGGCGCTGGACGTGGACATGGTCGGTTACCTGGCCAGCCACCGCGCGCTGTGGCACGGCGGGCTTTATGACCCGATGCGCTCGCGCTTCGCCCCGATCAACGCCGTCGTGGGCGGCCCGGTGCCGCACGCGGTGGGCTGGGCGCTGGGCGAACGCCTGCGCGGCGACCCCGGCTGCGCGATCGCCTACTTCGGGGACGGCGCCAGCTCCGAGGGGGACGTCCACGAGGCCATGAACTTCGCCGCCGTCTTCGCCGCCCCCGTCGTCTTCTTCTGCCAGAACAACCAGTGGGCGCTCTCGGTACCCAACGACCGGCAGGTCGCCGGCGGGTCGATCGCCGCGCGCGCCGCCGGTTACGGCATGCCCGGTGTCACCGTCGACGGCAACGACGTGGTCGCCGTGCACGCGGCCGTGCGCGAGGCACTGGAACGGGCCCGCTCCGGCGCCGGCCCCTCGGTGATCGAGGCGCGCACCTACCGCCTGGGGCCGCACTCCACCTCCGACGATCCCGGCCGCTACCGCGACCCCGACGAGGAACGGCGATGGCGCGGACGCGACCCGATCGCGCGCCTGCGCGCCGTCCTTGAGCGCGACGGCCACGCCGACACCGCCTTCTTCGAGGAGGCCGAACGCGAGGCGGGCGAACAGGCCATCCGGATCCGCGACGGCGTCAGCAGCGCCCCGCCCCCCGGTGGCGAGGAGATGTTCACCCACGTCTACCGCGAACCCACCGAGGCACTGCGCGCCCAGCAGCGCGCCTGGCGTGAGGAGGCAGAGCTGTGACCGAACTGTCGATCGCGGAGGAACCCGTGCCCGCACCGGCCCGGGGCCCCTCGATGCAACAGGCCATCAACCTCGCCCTGGAGAAGGTCCTGGAGGAGGACCCCACCACGCTGGTGTTCGGGGAGGACGTCGGCCGGCTGGGCGGCGTCTTCCGGGTCACCGACGGCCTGCAACGCCGGTTCGGCGCGGAGCGGGTGTTCGACACCCCCCTGGCCGAGTCCGGCATCGTCGGGCTGGCGGTGGGGCTGGCGATGAACGGCTGGCGGCCCATCCCCGAGCTGCAGTTCGACGGGTTCGCCTATCCGGCGCTGGACCAGATCGTCAACCAGATGGCCCGCATGCACTACCGCAGCCGCGGCACCGCGCCGATGCCCATCACCCTGCGGCTGCCCAGTTTCGGGGGCATCCAGGCGCCCGAACACCACGGCGAGAGCCTGGAGGCGCTGTTCGCCCACGTCCCCGGCCTGAAGGTGTGCGCCCCCTCCGATCCCGCCGACGCCTACCGTCTGCTGCTGCAGTCCGTGCGCGCCGACGACCCGGTGATCTACATGGAGCCCAAGGCGCGCTACTGGGACCGCGGCCCGGCCGAGCTCGCCGAGCCCACCGAGCCCATCGGGAGCAGCCGGGTGGTCCGTCCCGGACGGCACGCGACGCTGGTCGCCTGGGGGGCGATGGTGCACCGGTGTCTCCAGGTCGCCGACCTGGCCGCCGAGGACGGCGTGGACCTGGAGGTGGTGGACCTGCGCTGGCTCAAGCCGATCGACGCCGACGGGCTGGCCGCCTCGGTGGCGCGGACCCGGCGCGCCGTCGTGGTGCACGAGGCCCCGTTGACCGCCGGGCTGGGCGCGGAGGTCGCCGCCCTCATCACCGAACGGACGTTCGGCGATCTCCTGGCGCCGGTGCAGCGCGTCACCGGGTTCGACGTGCCCTATCCGGCCGGCCCCCTGGAGCCGCAGTACCTGCCGACCCTCGACCGCGTCCTGCTCGCGGTCCAGCGCACCCTGGAGGCGTGACCCGTGGCCGAACAGACGTTCGCCCTGCCCGATCTCGGTGAGGGCCTGGTCGAGGCGACCGTGTTGGAGTGGCTGGTGCGCCCCGGCGAGCGTGTCGAGCGCAACCAGCCGCTGGTGGAGCTGGAGACCACGAAGTCCGCGGTGGAGATCCCCTCCCCGTGCAGCGGCACCGTCGTGCGGCTGCACGCCTCCGAGGAGGAGACCCTGCGGGTCGGCGCGGCCCTGGTGACCTTCGAGGTGGACTCCGCCGCCGGGATCGTGGGGACGGTGCCCGGCGGGGAACGCCCGACCCGCAGGGTGCGCCTGCGCCCTCCGGCCGAGTGAACCGGGGCCGCCGTGATCCGGGCGGCCGAAACCCCCTCTCCCCGACCCGACGCGGGCTTTGCCAGGCCACCACGAGATGAGCGCCGACATGTACCAGACGCTGCCCGGTCCCGTCCCACTGCGTTACGCGCGCCTCGGTCCTTCCCACGCCTCCCGTCCCCCCGTTGTACTGCTGCACGGCTTCGGGTCGGACTTCGAGTCCGGGTGGGTGCGGACCGGGTGGGTCCGCGCGTTGGAGGAGGCGGGCGGGGAGGTGGTCGGCCTGGACCTGCGCGGGCACGGCGGCAGCGCACGGCCCCACACTCCCGACGCCTATCTCCCGGAGGTGCTGGCCGGCGACGTGGCGCGGTTGCTCGACGCGCTCGGGGTGGGGCGGGCCGACGTGGTCGGGTACTCGATGGGGGCCCGGCTGGGGTGGGAGTTCGCGGCGCGTTTCCCCGGGCGGGCGCGTCGGGTGGTGCTCGGCGGGTTCGGTCCGTCGGACCCCTTCGCCGACGTGGACCCGGCCTCCCCCGGCTCGGGGGAGGCCCCCTTCGACCGGGTGTTCCGCGCCGCCGTGGCCGCGCCCGGCGCCGACCCTGTGGCCCTGACCGCCTGTGTGCGCGGGCAGATGTCCCGGCCCTTCTCCCCCGATCCCGCTCCCGTGGGGGTTCGCCTCCTCCTCGTCGCCGGGGAGCGCGACGCGCTGGCGGAGGGGATGGAGGCCCTGGCCGCGCCGGGCCGGGGTGACGCCGTGGTGCGGATACCGCGGCGCGACCACCTGACCGCGGTGTCGGCTCAGGCGTTCAAACGAGCGGTCCGGGATTTCCTCTCCGCGGAGAGCCCCTCTTTCCGGACATCCTGAATATCGCTTTCCCACTCAGGACCGGCCGTCTCTCCCCGGCCGGTCCTGTCGTTCCGCATTCATGTCGTCACCTGCGGGAAGGTGACGATGGGAACAGGGGAGAGTGGCCTTTGTAACGTCCGTTTCGCTCCGCTCTCGCCTTCATAACAACCTTTATGCGCTGATTGGTGACTTTTAGCGGACGGGATAGTGTCCGGCTGCACAACCCAGCGAGTTCGCACGTCGGCGAGCCGCTGCGGGCTCGGATGGAGGAAGCGTGAAGCGCAACATGATCGCCAGGACCGCCGCCGCCGCGGCGGCCGGCGCCCTGTGTCTGGCCATGACCGCCTGTGACAGCAGCGCCGGTGGCCAGGCCGAGGGCGGCGGCGAGGAGAACCAGAGCGGCGAGGCCCTCAAGGTTGGTCTCGCCTACGACGTCGGCGGGCGCGGGGACAAGTCGTTCAACGACTCGGCCTACCGCGGCCTCCAGCAGGTCCAGGAGGAACTCGACGTCACCGAGGTCCGCGACCTCGAACCGACGGAGGGCGAGGCCGACACCGACAAGGAGGAGCGGCTCAAGCTGATGGCGGAGGAGGGCTACAACGTCGTCATCGGCGTCGGCTTCGCCTACGCCGAGCCGATGAAGAAGGTCGCCCCGGAGTACCCCGACGTCCACTTCGCCATCGTCGACTCCGAGATCGAGGGCATCGACAACATCACCAGCCTGGTCTTCGCCGAGGAGGAGGCCTCCTTCCTCGCCGGCGCGGCGGCCGCCCTCAAGAGCGAGGCCGACCACATCGGCTTCATCGGCGGTGTCGAGACCCCGCTGATCCGCAAGTTCGAGGCCGGGTTCGTCGCCGGCGCCCAGGAGATCACCCCCGACATCGAGATCGAGCGGGCCTACCTGACCCAGCCGCCGGACATGAACGGCTTCCAGGACCCGGCCCGCGGCGAGTCCACCGCCGACGGCCAGTACGACGCCGGCGCCGACGTCATCTACCACGCCGCCGGCGCCTCCGGCAACGGCGTGCTCAACTCCGCGGTCGCCAACGACAAGCTGTTCATCGGCGTCGACAGCGACCAGTATCAGAACGCCGCCGACGACCAGAAGCCGCACGTGCTGACCTCCGCGCTCAAGGACGTCGACGTCGCGGTGTTCGAGTTCGTCAAGTCGGTGGCCGAGGGCAACGCCCAGTCCGGCATCCAGCGCTTCGACCTGGCCGGCGGCGGCGTCGACTACAGCACCTCCAACGAGGAGGAGATCGCCGACATCCAGGAGGAGCTCGACGAGCTCAAGCAGAAGATCATCGACGGCGAGATCGAGGTCCCGACCGAGCCGTGACCCGGCCGGTCGTCCACGCGGCCGGGCCGTCCGGGGAGCGTGCCCCGAGGCGTCCCGGCCCTCATCGCGTCGCGTTCCGTCGTTGACGCAGCCGCGCCGCGCCCACGAGGCGTGAGGCGGCCCTCAATCCACATCTAGGAGTCGGATGAGCAGCACGCAATCCGGCGGCGGGGCGGCACCTCCCGCCGTCGAGCTGCGCGGGATCACCAAGCGGTTTCCCGGAGTCGTGGCCAACCACGACATCAACATCACCGTCCGCCCCGGTAGCGTCCACGCGATCGTGGGCGAGAACGGCGCCGGCAAGTCGACACTGATGAAGACGCTGTACGGCATGCACCAGCCCGACGAGGGCACCGTCTCGGTGGACGGCCAGGTCGTACGGCTGCACTCGCCCTCCGACGCCATCGCGCATGGCATCGGCATGGTCCACCAGCACTTCATGCTCGCGGACAACCTCACGGTCCTGGAGAACGTCGTCTTGGGCGCCGAGCGCCTGCACGGCATCGGGGCCAGGGCGCGCGCACGCGTGCGGGAGCTGTCGGCCCAGTACGGGCTGCGCGTGGACCCCGACCGGCTCATGGAGGAACTCGGCGTCGGCGACCGTCAGCGCGTGGAGATCCTCAAGGTCCTCTACCGTGGCGCCCGCATCGTCATCCTCGACGAGCCCACCGCGGTCCTGGTCCCGCAGGAGGTCGACGAGCTCTTCGACAACCTGCGCGAGCTCAAGCGCGAGGGCCTGACCGTCATCTTCATCTCGCACAAGCTGGACGAGGTGCTCTCCGTCGCCGACACGATCACGGTGATCCGGCGCGGTACCACCGTCGCCACGGTGGACCCCTCGGGCACCACCGCCCGGGACCTGGCCTCGCTCATGGTCGGCGGGGAGCTGCCCGTTCCCGGGCTGCGCGAGTCCACGGTCACCGACGAGGTCGTGCTCGACCTGCGTGACCTGCGGGTCGAGGCCGCGGACGGCCGACCCGTGCTCCAGGACGTGTCACTGCGGATCCGCCGCGGCGAGATCGTCGGCATCGCCGGGGTCGAGGGCAACGGCCAGTCGGAGCTGATCGAGACGATCATGGGGATGCGTCCCGCGGTCTCCGGCCGCGTCGAGCTCGGCGGCACCGACATCACCGGGTGGACGACCCGGGCGATCCGGGAGGCCGGCATCGGCTACGTCCCCGAGGACCGTCACCGCCACGGTGTCCTGCTGGAGTCGCCGCTGTGGGAGAACCGCGTCCTCGGCCACCAGACCCAGCCCCCCAACTCCAAGGGCCTCCTCATCGACCGGGCCGGCGCGCGCGCCGACACCGAGCGCATCGTCGCCGAGTACGACGTGCGCACGCCGGGGATCGACGTCCTCGCCGGCGCGCTGAGCGGCGGAAACCAGCAGAAGCTGATCGTCGGCCGGGAGATGAGCCACGACCCCAAGGTCCTGGTGGCCGCGCACCCCACGCGCGGCGTCGACGTCGGCGCCCAGGCCGCCATCTGGGGCCACCTGCGGGCCGCCCGCGCCAAGGGGCTGGCCGTGCTGCTGATCTCCGCCGACCTCGACGAGCTCATCGGCATGTCCGACACCTTGCACGTGATCCTGCGCGGCAGGCTGGTCGCCGAGGCCGACCCCGCCACGGTCACCCCCGAACAGCTCGGCTCGGCGATGACCGGCGCCGGCCTGAGCAGTGACGACGAGGAACCGGGCCCTCGGGAAGACGAGGCTGAGGCATGATCACGTCCACTCCCGCCGTCGCCGCCGCGGTCACCGGCGTGGTCGGCGTCGCCGTCACGGCCCTGCTGGACCTGGGGCTCATCGCGCCCGTCGCCCTGGCGATCGGTGTGGCCGTCGCCGCGGCCTGCGCGGCGCTGCTGGGGCCCCGGGGCTCCGGCGAGGCGGCCTCGCCGCTGCACCGCCGGCTCGTCCCCCTGGTCGCCGGCGCCCTCGCGATCCTCCTGGGCCTGCTCACCGCGGTCATCGCCGACCTGTGGCTGATCGAGCCGGTCGCCTACCCGCTGGGCGCGCTGGTCGGCTCCCTTCTCGGGTTCTGGCTGCACCGCCGGCTGGGCACGCTGCTGTCGTTGGCCATCTCGGCCGTCGCCATCGCCGGCGTGCTCGCCTTCGCCCTGACCGCGCTGGTCCTGCTGGTCACCGGCGTCGACCCGGTCTACACCTTCGGGCGGATGCTGTCCTACGGCAGCCAGCCCGACAGCATCGTCACCATCATCAACACCGCCACCACCTACTACCTGTCGGCGGTCGCGGTGGCGATCGGCTTCAAGATGAAGCTGTTCAACATCGGCGTGGACGGCCAGTACCGGCTGGCCGCGCTGCTCGCCGCGGCCGTCGGTGGCGCGTGGGTGCTGCCCCCCGGCCTGCACCAGTTCGTCATCATCCTGGTCGCGGTCGCCGTGGGCGGTTTCTGGGCGGGGATCGCGGGATACCTGAAGGTGACGCGCGGCGTCTCCGAGGTGATCTCCACGATCATGCTCAACTCGATCGCGACCGGCATCACCGCCTACCTGCTCAGCACCGACCGGCTGGCCATCGAGATCGGTACGAACAACGTCGGCACGCCCCCCATCCCCGAGTCCGGCTGGATCCCCGGGATCCCCGCCGGCTTCATGGGGGCCGACCGCGAGATCTTCGGACTGAGCCTGCTGGCGGTCGCGGTGGGGGTCGGCTACTGGCTGCTGCTCAACCGCACCAGGTTCGGTTTCGACCTGCGCGCCACCGGACAGTCGGCGACCGCGGCCCAGGCCAGCGGCGTCGACGTCAAGAAGATGGTGCTGATCTCGATGGTCATCTCCGGCATGGTGGCCGGGCTGGTCGGCATGCCGCAGCTGCTCGGGGACTCCCACTACTACGCGCTGGACTTCCCCACGGGCCTCGGCTTCACCGGGATCGCGATCGCGCTGCTGGGCCGCAACCACCCGGTGGGCATCGCCTTGGCCGCCCTGTTCTGGGGATTCTTGAACCACTCGGCGCAGATCCTCGACATCGATGGCATCCCCAAGGAGATCGCGGTGGTCACCCAGGCCACGATCGTGCTGACCGTCGTGGTGGTCTACGAGATCGTCCACCGCTGGGGCCGGCGCTACGAACAGCAGCAAGTCGGTAAGGAACTCGGCCGGGTGAAGGTGGCGACGTCATGAGCCAGACCCTGGAGGTGGCGACCCCACAGGTCGCGCCGCCGCGCGCCCGCAACCGCTGGCGCATCCTCAGCATCGTCTTCGCCGCGTTCGTGGCGCTGTCGGCGGTGCGCATGTTCACCGGCCAGCCCGTGCTGACCGGTAGCGGGACGATCCAGGCCACCCTCGCCTTCGCCGTGCCGATCGGCCTGGCCGGCCTGGGCGGCCTGTGGGCCGAGCGCGCCGGTGTCGTGAACATCGGCCTTGAGGGCATGATGGTGTTCGGCACCTGGTTCGGCGCCTTCGCCGCCTACACGACCGGCAACCCGTGGGCCGGCCTGGTCGCCGGTGTCCTGGGCGGCGTGTTCGGCGGGCTCATCCACGCGGTGGCGACCGTGACGTTCGGCGTGGACCACATCGTCTCCGGCGTCGCGATCAACATCCTGGCGGTCGGCGCGATGCGCTACCTGTCGATCCTGTACTTCCAGGACGCGCCGGGCGGTGGCGCGTCGCAGTCGCCGCCGTTGCCGGGTTTCCCCCGGGTCGGCCTGCCCTTCGTCGATAGCCTGCTCGGTCCGGTCGAGGAGCGGCAGTGGTTCCTCGTCTCCGACCTGGCCGGGCTCGTCATCGGCCTGACCACGGACATGTCGGTGGTGACACTGCTGGCGATCCTGCTGGTCCCCGCGAGCTACTGGCTGCTGTGGCGGACCCCGTTCGGGTTGCGGCTGCGCTCGTGCGGGGAGAACCCCGACGCGGCGGAGTCGCTGGGGGTGCGCGTCAACGGCTACAAGTACGTCGCGGTGCTGGTGTCCGGCGGCCTGGCCGGGCTGGGCGGGGTCTTCCTGGCGATGGTGGCCTCCTCCATCTACCAGGAGGGACAGACCGGGGGCCGCGGCTACATCGGCCTGGCCGCGATGATCTTCGGCAACTGGCGGCCGGGCGGTCTGGCGATGGGCGCGGGGCTGTTCGGCTACACCGACGCGCTCCAGGTCCGCGGCTCCGGTGGCGCGGTGCACGCGCTGCTGGTGCTGATCGCGCTGGCCCTGGTGGCGGTGGCGGTGTGGCAGTGGCTGCGCGGGCGGCGGATCGTCGCCGGGGTCTCGCTCGGGTTCGCGGTCGTGTTGGGAGCCTGGTACCTGCTCACCGACACGCTGCCGCGCGAACTGGTCACCTACAGCCCGCACATCGCGACCCTGCTGGTGATGGCGCTGGCCACGCAACGCCTCCGACCACCCGCCGCGGCCGGACGGCCATGGCGGCGCGGAGGCGGATCGTGACCGGCGGGGCGGAGGTGGACTGGCCGCGGCTGCGCGCCGCGGCCACCGCGGCCATGCGACGCGCCTACGCGCCCTACTCGGGGTTTCCCGTGGGCGCCGCGGCCCTGGTCGACGATGGCCGGCTCGTATCCGGCTGCAACGTGGAGAACGCCTCCTACGGTGTGGGCCTGTGCGCCGAGTGCGGTCTGGTGTCGCAGCTGCACGCCAGCGGCGGCGGCCGGCTCGTGGCGTTCACGTGCGTGGACGGCGCCGGCAACACGCTCATGCCGTGCGGCCGGTGCCGGCAGTTGCTGTGGGAGCACGGCGGCGCGCTGCTGTTGATCGACACGCCCAAGGGCGTGGTACCGATGAGCGAGGTGCTGCCGCAGGCGTTCGGCCCCGGCGACCTCGACCGACCCCTTCAGGTACCACCGTCCCGTTGAGCCCGGGCCGGCCCCTCGGGGCCGGCCCGCGGTCGTCCGGGGGTTACAGGAGAGCGAATGGACGTCATCGACATCATCGTCGCCAAGCGCGACGGCGCCGAGCTGGCTCCCGACCAGATCGACTGGGTCGTCGGCGCCTACGCGCGCGGGGAGGTCCCCGACGAGCAGATGGCCGCCCTGTGCATGGCGATCGTGTGGCGCGGCATGACGGCGGCCGAGGTCAGCCGGTGGACCGAGGCGATGCTGCGTTCCGGCGAGCGCCTGGACTTCTCCGACCTGGGCCGGCCCACCACCGACAAGCACTCCACCGGCGGTGTCGGCGACAAGATCACCCTCGCCCTCACCCCGGCCGTCGCCGCCTGCGGGGCCGCGGTCCCCCAGTTGTCGGGGCGGGGGCTCGGCCACACCGGGGGGACGCTGGACAAGCTCGAGTCGATCCCCGGCTGGCGGGCGTCGCTGACCCCCGGGGAGATGCGCGGCGTGCTGCGCGACGTCGGCGCGGTGGTGTGCGCGGCGGGCCCCGGGCTGGCGCCCGCCGACCGCAGGCTGTACGCGCTGCGCGACGTCACCGGGACGGTCGAGTCGATCCCCCTCATCGCGAGTTCGATCATGTCGAAGAAGCTCGCCGAGGGGACCGGCGCGCTCGTGCTCGACGTCAAGGTCGGTTCCGGCGCGTTCATGCGCGACACCGCGTCGGCGCGGGAGCTCGCCCGCACCATGGTGGGGATCGGCCGCGACCACGGCGTGGGCACCGTCGCGCTGCTGACCGCGATGGAGGCCCCGTTGGGGCGGGCCGTGGGCAACGCGCTGGAGGTCGCCGAGGCGGTCGAGGTGCTGGCGGGCGGCGGCCCCGAGGACGTGGTCGAGCTGACCGTGACGCTGGCCCGCGAGATGCTGGCGGCTGCGGGCCTCCCGGGGGCCAAGGACCCGGCCGACGCGCTGCGCGACGGCTCGGCGATGGACGTGTGGCGGCGGATGGTCGCCGCCCAGGGAGGAGATCCCGACGCGCCCCTGCCGGTGGCGGCCGAACGTCGCCGGGTGATCGCCGCGGAGTCGGGGCTGCTGACCCGCCTGGACGCGCGCGCCGTGGGGCTGGCGGCCTGGAGGCTGGGGGCGGGACGGGCCCGCAAGGAGGACCCGGTCGTGCCCGGTGCCGGCGTCACCCTGCACGTCAAACCGGGCGAGGAGGTCCGCGCCGGGGCACCGTTGTTCACCCTGCACGCCGACGACCCGAGGCGTTTCGACCACGCCGCCCAGGCGCTGGAGCGGGCCTATGAGATCGACGGCGGCTACGACCCGCTGCCCCTGGTCATCGACCGGATCGACGGGTGAGTCCCGGCGCCGGGGCCGTCTCGTCCCGGCGCCGTTCGCGGCTCACCCGTCGAGCAGCCGGGACACCGCCTCGCCTATCCCGGCGAGGCGGTCGCGCCCTTCGGCGCGCGCCCGCGCGACGTCGCCGGGCGCCGGCAGGGCCACCTCCAGGTAGGCCTTGAGCTTGGGTTCGGTGCCCGAGGGGCGCAACGTGACCCGGGCGGCCACCTCACCGCCCAGCCGGTAGCGCAGCGCGTCGGTGGCCGGCAGGCCGCCGCGTCCCCGCGCGAAGTCCTCGACGGACTCCACCGGCAGGCCGTCGATGTCGTCCGGGGGTTCGGCGCGCAGCCGGCGCATCCGTTCGCCCACCCCCTCCATCCCCGCCGCGCGCAGCGACACCTGCCGGGTCAGGTGCAGGCCGTAGCGGCGCGCCTGGTCGTCGAGCAGGTCGACGAGCGTGCGGCCGCGCCGCTTCGCGCCCGCGGCGAGGGCAGCCACGGCCAGCGCGGCGCCGATGCCGTCCTTGTCGGCGACGGGGCGCCCCCCGTCGCCTCCCAGGCAGTACCCCAGCGCCTCCTCGTAGGCGAAGACCGGTCGGGCGGTGGCGTCCCCGGCGCGCACCAGCCACTTGAAACCGGTGAGCGTCTCGGCGTAGCGCACCCGGTGCGCCGCCGCGATCTTGCGCAGCAGGCCCGCCGAGACGATCGTGGTGGCGACGATCCGGTCGGGGCCGCGGGTGTGGGTCAGGACGTGTTCGGCGAGCAGCCCTCCGATCTCGTCGCCGGTGAGCAGGCCGTGGCCTGGAACCGCGACGGCGAGCCGGTCGGCGTCGGGGTCGTTGGCGACGACCAGGTCGCTGCCGTCGCGCTCGCCCGCGGCCAAGGCCAGGTCCATGGCCCCGGGTTCCTCCGGGTTGGGGAAGGCCACCGTGGGAAAGTCCGGATCGGGCTCGGCCTGTTCGCGGACCACGCGGGGCGCCGGGAAGCCCGCCCGTTCGAACGCCGCGAGCAGGGTCGCCGTGCCGACTCCGTGCAGCGCGGTGTAGGTGAGATCGATGCCGCGGTCGGGGCCGAGGGGCAGCGCGGTCACCGCGTCGAGGTAGCGCTCGACGGCCTCCTCGCCGAGAACCCGTCCGCCGTCGCCGCGCGGGAGCGCGCGCACCGCGCCGACCTCGTCGATCCGCGCGGAGATCTCGCTGTCCGCCGGGGGGACGATCTGGCTGCCGGCGTGGGGACCGGCGCCGCCGACGTAGACCTTGTAACCGTTGTCCCCGGGCGGGTTGTGGCTGGCGGTGACCATGACGCCGGCGTCGGCGGCCAGGGCGCGCACCGTGTGGGCCAGCACCGGGGTGGGCAAGGGGCGGGGCAGGGTCAGCGCGACGCACCCCGCGCCCGTGAGCACCTCCGCGGTGTCACGGGCGAACCGGGCGGAACCGTGCCGGGCGTCGTAGCCGATGACCACGGTGCGGCCGGGGCCGAGCCAGGCGGCGAGGCCGGCCGCGGCGCGCATGACCGTCACCCGGTTCATCCGGTTGGGGCCGGCCCCCAGGGCGCCCCGCAACCCGGCCGTGCCGAACTCCAGCCGGCCGGAGAAACGGTCGGCCAGCCCCGCCTCGTCGCCGGCGTCCAGCAGGGCGCGCAGCTCCGCCCGGGTCCGCGGGTCGGGGTCGTCGGCGAGCCAGGCCAGGGCCTGCTCGCGATGGTCGTCTCCCATGGGGGTGGATCGCCTTTCCGCCTTGTCCGGTTGGGACGGGACCGGCCCGCCCGGGTCACAGCCGCTCGACGATGGCGGCCAGCAGCCTTCCGACCCCGGGGGCGGCGTCGCGCCCGGTCTCCAGGACCTCCTCGTGGTCCAGCGGCCGATCGGACAGTCCGGCCGCGACGTTGGTGACCAGGGAGAGGCCGAGGACGTCGGCCCCCTGCTCCTTGGCGGCGATCGCCTCCAGCGCGGTGGACATCCCGACCAGGTCGGCGCCGAGGGCGCGCAGCATGCGGATCTCCGCGGGCGTCTCGAAGTGGGGGCCGGGCATCGCCGCGTAGACGCCCTCGGCGAGCGAGGGGTCGATGTCGCGGACGAGTGCGCGCAGCGCGGCCGAGTAGGTGTCGGTGAGATCGACGAAGGACGCTCCGCGCAACGGGGAACGGGCGGTCAGGTTGATGTGGTCGGCGATCACGACGGGACGCCCCACCCGCAGCTCCGGGCGCAGGGATCCGGCGGCGTTGGTGAGGATGACCGTCGAGGCGCCGGCCGCGGTGGCGGTGCGGACGTTGTGCACGACCGCGTCGGTGCCGTGCCCCTCGTACAGGTGGGTGCGCCCGAGGAATACCAGCAGCCGGCGTTCCCCCGCCTTGACCGCCCGGACCAACCCCGCGTGTCCCTCGACCGCGGGCGGCAGGAAGCCCGGCAGTTCGTGGACCGGGAACTCCTCGCCGGCCGCGCCCAGCTCGTCGGCCGCCGACACCCAGCCCGACCCCATGACCAGCGCGACGTCGAAGGAGTCGACCCCGGCCCGGGAGCGGAGTTCGTCGGCGGCCTTGCGCGCCACCTCATGGGGGTTGCTGCTCACAGTCGTCTCTCCTTCGCCTCGTTCACGGCGGGGCGTCGCGCCCGCGTTGGTGGCATCCTGGCGGCTGAGGACCGTCGAGGCAAAGGCGAACCGCCCGGCGGGCGCCTCCTGCCCCGGCCACGGCCCCCGATTTCACGTCCTGAGCCCGCGACGCAGCACGAATTGGGGGCCCGTGTCCTCGCTCAGGTAGCGGTAGCCCGTGTGGCCGAACCCTCCGGCGAGATAGGCGCGGATCGCCGTGTGGTTGTGCTCGTTGACGGTGAGCAGCACCTCGCCGGCCTCGGGGGCGACCTCGCGCACCAGCGGGTCCAGCGCGGCACACGCCCCACGCCCGAACCCGTGCCCCTGCCAGCGCGAGTCGATGTAGAAGGCCCGCAACAACACGGTGCGGGAGGGGTCCGCGACGACCTCCGCGGGCGCGCCGCGGCGGTCGATGATGCCGAAGCCGACCGCGGTCCCCTCGGCGACCACCGCGAAGGGGATCCGCTGGGAGTCGGCGTCGGCGCGGGGCAGGGTGTTGACCGCGAGGTCGCTGAAGCGGTGCTGTCCGGGGGCGAGCCGGTGTTTGAGCACGGCCGCCCGCAGGTTTCCGGTACGCGGGTCGTCGCCGTCCAGGCGTACCAGTTCCACGTCCGCGGGGCCGACCGTCACGGTCGGCGCACCGATGCTCCTGCTGTCGGTCATGTCCGTCCTCGCCGTCGTCCGCTCCCCGCGCCGATCCGGCGCGGGGACTCCACGAACCGGTGTATTCCACGCCGATGGAAAACACAAGGGACGTACGGCTCTCCTGGTCAGACGCCGATGGGGTGCCAGACGGTCTTGGTCTCCAGGAAGCGCGTCATCCGCTCGATCGGGGGTTTCGCGGCCCAGTCGGGTGCCGGCCGGGGACGCATGACCCGTTTGAGCGTCGCCGCCGCGCTTTGCTCCAGCTCCGCGGCGAGCCCGCCCGCCCCGGTCAGGTCGAGTCCGTTGACGTCGGCGTGTGCGGCCAGCGTCGGGGCGAGCTCGGCGGTGCGCCCGGTGAGGATGTTGACGACCCCGCCGGGCAGGTCGGAGGTCGCCAGCACCTCGGCGAGGGTGATGGCGGGGAGCGGCCGCTCCTCGCTGGCGACGACGACCGCGGTGTTGCCGGTGGCGATCACCGGGGCGACGACCGAGACGAACCCCAGCAGCGGGTCGTCCTGGGGCGCGAGGACCGCGACCACCCCGCTCGGCTCGGGCGTGGACAGGTTGAAGTAGGGGCCCGAGACCGGGTTGGCGGCCCCGGCCACCTGGGCGATCTTGTCGCTCCATCCGGCGTAGTGGACCCAACGGTCCACGGCGGCGTCGACCGCCGTCTCGGCGGAGCGCCGGTCGCCGCCGGTGGCCGCCGCGACCTCGTCGACGAACTGGGCGCGGCGCCCCTCCAGCATCTCGGCGACCCGGTAGAGGATCTGTCCCCGGTTGTAGGCGGTACGCCCGACCCAGCCCGCGAACGCCGCCCGCGCGGCGACAACCGCGTCGCGGGCGTCCTTGCGGGAGGCCAGCGCGGCGTTGGCGAGGTGACGGCCGTCAGGGGATGTCACGGGATAGGACCTGCCCGATTCCGAGCGCGGGAACGCGCCCTTGACGTAGAGCTTGTAGGTCTTGCGCACCACCAGGCGGGCCGGTTGCGCGGCCGGCTCCCGAACGGCCCGCGCCCGTCCCCGCGTCTTGTCGTCCTTACCCATCGAGGTAGGCCTCCAGCCCGTGTCGCCCGCCCTCACGGCCGTAGCCGGATTCCTTGTAGCCGCCGAAGGGGCTCGCGGGGTCGAACTTGTTGAACGTGTTGGACCAGACCACGCCGGCGCGCAGCCGGTTCGCGGTCCACAGCATCCGGGACCCCTTCTCCGTCCACACCCCCGCCGACAGGCCGTAGGGCGTGTTGTTGGCCTTGAGCACCGCCTCCTCGGGGGTGCGGAAGGTCAGGACGGACAGGACCGGACCGAAGATCTCCTCGCGCGCGACACGGTGTGCCTGGCTGACGCCGGTGAACACGGTCGGCGCGAACCAGTAGCCGCGTTCGGGCAGGTCGCAGGCAGGGGACCAGGCGGTGGCCCCCTCCTGCTCGCCGGTGGCGGCGAGGTCGCGGATGCGGGCCAGCTGCGCGGCGGAGTTGATGGCGCCGACGTCGGTGTTCTTGTCCAGCGGGTCGCCCACGCGCAACCGCTCGATGCGGGCGCGCAGCCGGGGCAGGAACTCCTCGGCGACGGACTCCTGCACCAGCAGGCGCGATCCGGCGCAGCAGACGTGGCCCTGGTTGAAGAAGATCCCGGTGACCACGCCCTCGACGGCCTGGTCGATGGCCGCGTCGTCGTAGACGATGTTGGCGCCCTTGCCGCCGAGTTCCAGGGTGAGCCGGCGGTCCGTTCCGGCGACGGTCCGGGCGATCTCACGGCCGACCGCGGTGGACCCGGTGAAGGCGACCTTGTCGGTGCCCGGGTGGGCCACGAGCGCGCGCCCGGTCGAGGCCGCGCCGGTCACGATGTTGACGACCCCGGGCGGCAGGCCCGCCTCCTGGCAGATCTCCGCGAAGAGCAGCGCGGTCAGCGGGGTGGTCTCGGCGGGTTTGAGGACGACGGTGTTGCCGGTGGCCAGCGCCGGGGCGATCTTCCAGGCCAGCATGAGCAGCGGGAAGTTCCACGGGATGACCTGGGCCGCCACGCCCAACGGCCGCGGCGCGGGCCCCAGCCCCGCGTGCTCCAGCTTGTCGGCCCAGCCGGCGTGGTAGAAGAAGTGCGCCGCCGCCAGGGGGATGTCGACGTCGCGCGTCTCCTTGATGGGTTTACCGTTGTCCAACGTCTCCAGCACGGCGAGCTCGCGGGCCCGCTCCTGGATGATGCGGCTGATGCGGAACAGGTATTTGCCCCGCTCGGCCCCCGGCATCGGGCCCCACACCTCCTCGAAGGCGCGACGGGCGGCGCGGACCGCGCGGTCGATGTCGGCCTCGGAGGCGACCGCGACCTCGGCCAGGGGCTCCTCGTCGGCCGGGTTGAGGGTGGTGATGCGTTCCTCGCCGGAGGCCGGGGTGAACTCACCGTCGATGAACAGGTCGTAGGAGGACCTGAGGGAGACGACGGCGCGTGACTCCGGCGCGGGCGCGTACTCGAAGATCTCGTCCGCCATCGCCTAGTCCAGGGTGTAGTAGTCGGGTCCGGCGTAGACGCCGGTGGACAGCTTGGCCCGCTGCATGAGCAGGTCGTTGAGGAGGCTGGAGGCGCCCAACCGGAACAGCGCCGGATCCAGCCACGCGGCCCCCGCGACCTCGTTGACCAGGACCAGGTAGCGGATGGCGTCCTTGGTGGTGCGGATGCCCCCGGCCGGTTTGACCCCGACCCTGCGGCCGGTGAGCGCGTGGAAGTCGCGGACGGCCTCCAGCATGACCAGGGTGACCGGCGGGGTGGCGGCCGGGGAGACCTTGCCGGTGGAGGTCTTGATGAAGTCGGCGCCCGCGTGCATGGCCAGCCAGGAGGCGCGGCGCACGTTGTCGTAGGTGACGAGCTCCCCGGTCTCCAGGATGACCTTGAGGTGGGCGCCGGCGCAGGCGTCCTTGACCGCGACGATCTGGTCGAAGACGGCGCGGTAGTCGCCGGCGAGGAAGGCGCCGCGGTCGATGACCATGTCGATCTCGGAGGCGCCGTCGGCGACCGCGCGGCGGGTGTCGGACAGTTTGGCCGCCAAGGGGGAGCGCCCGGAGGGGAACGCGGTGGCCACCGACGCCACCGCGACCCCGGTGTCGGCGAGCGCCTCGACGGCGACCGCGACCAGGTCGGGGTAGACGCACACGGCGGCGACCGGGGGAACCGACCGGTCCGCGGGGTCGGGGTGGGCGGCCTTGACCGCCAGCGAGCGGACCTTGCCGGGCGTGTCGGCGCCCTCCAGGGTGGTCAGGTCGACCATGCGGATGGCGAGGTCGATGGCCTGGGCCTTGGCGGTCGTCTTGACCGACCGCGTGGCGAGCTGGGCGGCGCGCTCGCGGGCGCCCACCTCGTCGACCCCGGGGAGTCCATGCAAATAGGCCCGCAGCGACGTGTTGGACGCCGCGATGTCGGGCGCGGGTGTGGTGCTGGGCACGGCCACCTCGATCGTTCGGCTTCTCAGCAGCGACCACCCTAACCCGCGCCGGTCTCCTCCGGCCCGCCGGCGTCGCCGACGCCGCGCCTCCCACGCCCCGGAGGAGGACCTAGGCTGGGACGAAGGTGCCACGAGGGTGAGGAGGGGCCATGGCGGAGTTGCGGATCTCGTCGCACGACGGTCTCGATCTGCGCAGGCTCGCGACGGCGTTGGCCGAGTCGCAGGGCTGGCCCCGCGACCGCGTGGGCATCTGGGACAACCGCGACGGCAGCGTCGTCCTGACCGTCGACGACGCGCTGCTCCAGACGGCCGAACCCGACCCGCTGAACACCCCGGTGCACACGCGCAGCGACGTGCACCGCGCCTGTGAGCTGCTGCGCCGACGCGACACCTCGCTGCGGGGCGTCGACTTCGGCCGGATGCGCGCCGAGGCGGCCCGCTTCTTCTCGGCCGGCTGGACGATCGCCGATCTGCTGCACGCGCTCAGCCATCGCCCCGACGGGCAGCCCTGGCCGCGCGGCGAGGGCTACCAGGGCGAGGAGTGGCTGGAGCACCGGTTGCGCAACTGGAAGACGCCGACCGGAGACATCCGGCCGTCGGTGTCGCAGGAGAGCGCGCAGCTGCGGATCGTGGGCCGTGTCGGGCTGCCGGAGGACCTCGGCCTCCCCGACGACCAGCCGCGGACGCGCCAGGCCGCCCGGCCCGAGGTGGCGCGCGCGGCCGCCGACGACGCCCGCCGGCTGATGCGCGCCCACACCCGCACGACCAGCAACGCGCTGGAGCATCGCGAACGCACCGCGGCCCGCATCACCCGGGCCGACCCGTCCCCGTCCGCCGGCTGACCCGGCCGTCGGCGGGCACCTCAACCGAACAGGTCGACGAGGGCCGCGAGTCCGGTGACCCGTCGGAAGCGGTCGTCCTCCTCGGGCAGGTCGTCGTGTCCGCCGGTGGCCGGTGCCACGAGGACCGCCCCCATCCCGGCCGCCAGCGCGGGCCAGACGTCGGTCTGCGCGGTGTCGCCGACCACCCAGGTGTCGGCGGGGTCGAGGTGGTGGCCCTGCGCGAAGGCCAGGTAGGTGGCGGGGTCCTTCTGGCGGACGTTGCCGATTCCGGCGAACATCGGGGCGAGCCCCGAGGCCTCGATCTTCGCGCCCTGCTCGGCCGGGGCGCCCTGGGCCAGGAGGAACAGCCGGTTGTCCGCGGCCAGCGCGGTCAGCGTCGGCGAGGCGTCGGCGACGAGGCGAAGCGCGCGGTCGCGGACGGGCGCGCAGGTCCGTTCCAGGGCGATGCGGTCGGCCTCGGTGGGCGCCGAGTCCGGGCGTAGACGGGCCAGGCAGTCGGTGAGGCTACGCTCGAAGACCCCGGCGCGGTAGCCGTGCGTGGCGGAGTTGAGGCGCTGGGCCTCGTCGAGGATCTCGCGCACCTGCCCGGGAGAGAGCCCCGGCCGGACGAGGTGGCGGACGAAGAGGTCGATTCCCCGGGCGAAGGTCTCCCCCTCCCGCCACAGGGTGCCGTCCGCGTCGAAGATCAGGTTGCGCCGTCCCACGCCGCTCCTCCTCAGCCGTGCCTGCGGGCGCCCCCATCATCCCCGGCGCATCCGGGGGAAAACCGGTCTTCGGTGACCGGGGAGGGGACGAACGGCCCGGTCCGGGAGCCGGGGTCCCGGCCCGGGCGCGTCTCAGGCGGGAACCGACGCCACGTCGCGGTCCCACACGCGGTGGCGGGCCAGCAGGGAGGCGAAGGTCTCGTGGAACTCCCTGTCGTCGCCGTTGCGGTGGGTGACGACCCCCTGGTCGGTGACGATGCCGTCGCCTCCGCCGGCGAGCCGCAGTTCCGGCAGTGGCAGCCTGGCGATCACGTCCACGCCCGCGCCCATCGCCGCGATCGGTTTGGCGTGCTTGAACGCCTCGATCACGTAGAACTTCGCCAGCCCGTCGGCGGCCAGCGCCGCGGCGCCCTCCACTCCCCCGGGCACGACGACCGCGTCGTAGAGCACCGACGCCATGGTGTTGATGGCGTGGTCGACCTCCAGCGTCCCGCCGTCGCTGGTGGTCACCGTGCCCTCGGTGGGTGCCAGCACTTCGACGGTCGCGCCCTTGGCGGCCATCGCCTCGCGCAGGGCGGTGACGCCCTTGGCGTCGACACCGTCGGCCGCGAGGAGGGCGATCTTGCGGGTGCTGATGGTGTCCATGGCCGTGTTGGCCTGGCTGAGCGCGGGCGAGGAGGCCCCGTGGTTGGGTTTGACCTCGCGCTCGGGCGGCGTGACACCGATGCCCTTGGCGATGCGCACGGCCATCTCGTGGTCGACGTTGTTGAGGTTGGCGACGACCCGCTCCCGGACCGACTTCTCGTCGCACTTGTTCAGCTCGAACTGGAAGGCGGCGATCATGTGCTCCCGTTCCCAGTCGGCGAGGCTGTTGTAGAACAGCGTGGCCTGCGAGTAGTGGTCCTGGAAGCTGTCACTGCGCTTGCGGATCTTGTGCCCGTCGACCCGCTCCTGGTAGTGCCGGAAAAGCCCCTCGGTGTCATCGGAGATGTAGGGGCAGCCGCCGCCCAGGGAGTTGGGGAAGTAGTTGGTGCGCCCGCGGTGGACGCGGCGCTGGTTGTAGCCGTCACGCTGGTTGTTGGAGACCTCGGCGAGCGGACGGTTGACCGGGATCTGCTGGAAGTTCGGCCCGCCCAGGCGGATGAGCTGGGTGTCGAGGTAGGAGAAGTTGCGGGCCTGCAACAGCGGGTCGTTGGTGAAGTCGATCCCGGGGACGATGTTGCCCGTGCAGAACGCGACCTGCTCGGTCTCGGCGAAGAAGTTGTCGGGGTTACGGTTGAGCACCATCTTGCCGATGGGCGTGACCGGAACCCGCTCCTCGGGGATGATCTTCGTGGCGTCGAGCAGGTCGAAGTCAAAGGCGAACTCGTCGCTTTCAGGCACGATCTGCACGCCCAGCTCGAACTCGGGGTAGTCGCCCTTCTCGATCGCCTCCCACAGGTCACGGCGGTTGTAGTCGGGGTCCTTGCCCGCGATCTTCTGGGTCTCGTCCCAGACCAGGGAGTGCGTGCCCAGCTTCGGCTTCCAGTGGAACTTCACGAAGGTGCCCACACCGTCGGCGTTGACGAAGCGGAAGGTGTGGACGCCGAACCCCTGCATCATCCGGTAGCTGCGCGGCAGCGCCCGGTCCGACATCACCCACATCATCATGTGCGTGGTCTCGGGTTGGAGTCCCACGAAGTCCCACAGGTTGTCGTGGGCCGACTGGGCCTGAGGGATCTCGTTGTGCGGTTCCGGCTTGACCGCGTGCACGAAGTCGGGGAACTTGATGCCGTCCTGGATGAAGAACACCGGGATGTTGTTGCCCACCAGGTCGAAGTTGCCGTGCCGGGTGTAGAACTTCGTGGCGAAGCCCCGGACATCGCGAACGGTGTCGGCGGAGCCGCGGAAACCGGCGACCGTGGAGAAGCGGACGAAGACCGGTGTGCGCTGCGAGGGGTCGCTGAGGAAGTCGGCGCAGGTGTAGCGGGACATGGACTCATAGGGCTGGAAGTAGCCGTAGGCTCCGGAACCACGGGCGTGCACGACCCGCTCGGGGATGCGCTCGTGGTCGAAGTGGGTGATCTTCTCGCGGAGGTGGAAGTCCTCCAGGATGGTCGGTCCCCGTTCCCCGGCCTTCAGCGAGTTGTCGGTGTCCTCCACCCGGACACCGGTCTCGGTGGTGAGAGGGCCGCTGGAGTCGGTGCGGTACCGCTCCAGCTGCTGGTCCTTCTCGTCGCGTGCGGGATCGGTCTTGCGCTGCGCGTCGGGCATGGTGCCACCTCGTGGTGTGGGGTTGTCGTTCCGCCCGCTACGTCTGACCGATTCACCGCGAAGCGAACCATCCTCCTGTTACCGGCTTCCGTAGTTTTTTCTTGACTTTCCCCAGGTCACGGACAGGGTGCGGCCACGCCGTTCGCGCCGCGCGGCCACGCCCCGGGCCACGGCCGATGCGGACCGCGCCCCCGAACGGGCATTCGCCGGCCAGACGTCGCCGCCCGCGCTCTCGGGACGGTGGCCTCCCCCTGTGGGTCGAGGCGGTCCCCGCCGGATCGCCGTGGCGGCGGCGCCCCGGCGGAACACGCTCCCCGTACCGGTGACCGCTGGATCCGCCGGGCATCGGCCCCCACCAGGACCACGACGGCGGGACAGACGGGACAGAACTGTCAGCGGCCGACCATTGACAGCCCATGCCCCGCTGGTCGACGCAGGTGTATTCTCGCCGCCAAGAAGGCGAACGGGAGGTGACGGCGGTGACGACCCTGACGGAACCTCCCGCCCGTGCCGGTCTACGCGAGCGCAAGAAGGCCATGACCCGTGACGCGCTGATCGACGCGGCCCTGCGCCTGTTCGCCGAGCGCGGCTTCGACGCGACCACCACCGAGGAGGTCGCCGCCTCCGTCAACGTCTCCCAACGCACCTTCTTCCGCTACTTCGCCGGTAAGGAGGACGTCGTCCTCGCCGTGGACGCGGAGACCGCCGAGACCATGCACGCCAAGCTCGCCGGGCGCCCCGCCGAAGAGCACCCCTTCACCGCCCTGCGCGGGGCGTTCCTGGAGACCTGGGGCGAGATGGACGAGCCGGCCCTCCACCGGCACTCGGTGGCCGGACGGCTGATCGGCTCCTGTCCCCAGCTCCTGGCCGCCCACCTGCGTCAGGTCAACGAACACCAGGATCGCGCCGCCGAGGCGATCGCCCGGCGCACCGGTGTGGACCCGCGGATCGACCCGCGTCCACGGCTGGTGGCCGCCGCGTTCGCCTCCATGGCCCGTCTGGCCCACAGCATGTGGTGCGAGACCGGATGCGGGGACGTCTCCGACCTCCTCCGCATCTTTGAGCGGTGCTTCGACCACCTCGGTGCGACGATCACCGAACCGTGGCGGGACCTCGAAGCGATGGTGTGACCGGCACCGTGGCCGCCGGCGCGGGGTGAGGGCGCCGACGGATCACCGCCCCTCCCCTTGCGCGGTCGGGGGGTCGGCGGCCAGACCGATCGAGCGGGCCAGCCGTTCCTGAACGAACCGGAGCTCCTCCAGCAGCCGCGCGGCGTCCACCAGCAGGATCCCGTAGGCGTGGGAGATCTCCGCCGGGTCCAGGGACGTGCGCCGCACCGTGGCCGCGAGCCGGTCATAGCCCTCCCCCGCGGTGTCGAGATGCTCGCGCAGCCGGTCCACCTGCTCGGCCAGGCGCTGCCCGGTCAGCTCCGTCAGCTCCTGCGTCGCGCCGCCGATCCCCTCCAGGAAGTCGCCGTACTCGGCCAGGAAGTCCGGGTAGGGCTGGTCCTCGGCCGCGGTGCCGGTGGCGTAGTACAGTCCGCGCGTCAGTGAGGTGAGCTGCTCGGTGATCCGCCCCAGGGCCTCCACGACGTCGCGGTAACCGTGGAAGGAGGCGCCCCGGTGGCGCTGCAACAACCGCCGCGGGTTGAACCGGACACTCTCCTGGGCCCCCTCCACCGCCGCGAGCGCCTGCGGCACCAGGCCCTCGATCCGCCGCGCCCGGCGCCACCAGTCGCCCGTGCGGTCCTCACCGGGGACCCCCTCGCGCAGCCCCGGCGCCATGTCCCCGAGCAGGTCGTCCATTGCCCGGGCCAGGGTGGTGATCCCGTACTCGGCGCTGCGGTAGCGCATGGGCGGGAGCACCAGCAGGTTCACCGCGACGCCCAGGCCGCAGCCGACGAGCACCAGCACCACGATCTCCGTCAACCGGGTCACCTGGTCGTAGGTGGTGGTGACGGTCGCAAACGACGAGTAGGCGAAGAACGCCGCCGTGGCCACCTGGGGCCCCTGCGGGCCGAGGCGGCGCCACCTGCTGATCGTCAGCGCCACGAGCGCGACCAGGGTGAAGGTCCACAGGTGGGTGCCGAGCAGAAATCCCAGCACCGCCTGGACGACGACCCCGAGCGTGACCGCCAGGACGTAGCGCAGCGACTGCACCACCGACTGGTAGACCGTCACCTGCACCATGAGCACGGCCGAGAAGGGCGCGAACGCCGGGGAGTCCGCCTTCACCACGGTGTCGGCGATCACCCAGGCCACGCAGGCGGCCAGGGCGCACTTGAGCACGATCAGGACCGTCTCGCGTTCGTGTCCGCCGTATCCCCGCGCCCGCCTGAACCTCGCGAAGAGCCGTCCGATCCGGCTCTCGTCCCGCTCCGGCGTCCCGTCGTCGTGCCGCTGCGCCACCGGCTTCCCCGCCCCAGATCCACCGTCCCCGTTCACCTGCCCTCTTTCGCTTCCCCCTCCCGACTCGGGCATGCACGGTCTTGTCGGCGGCGCCGCGAAGGCGTATACATCCTCATTACGTGAACCCGTGCGCTACTTCTCCGTGAGCGGAGGGGGCGGTGATGCCGCGATGACTCCAGGAGAGTTCGACGCGTGCGCCCGCCGGCTCCCTCGCGAACTCGCCGAACGCGCCGAGTCGCTACGCAACTACGTGGTGTACGAACCGGGTGGAGCCCGCCGCAAACCGGTCGCCGAATGCGTGGCCCTGGCCTTCGACGCGGCCTACGTCGGCGACCTCGACGCCGCCGCGTCCATGCTCGCCGAGGCCGAGCAGCGCAACGCCGGCATCAGCGCGCGGCGCACCACCGGGATCCTCAACGGCCACCACGCGCGTATCCGCCGCTGGTCGGGCTCCTCCCCCCTGGTCGCGGCGACCGACGCCAGCGTCAAGGACAGATACGCCGGCATGGGCTATGTGACCTCCGACGGGTTGTGGGGAATGCGCGCCTGGGGCGGCTCCTTCCACGATCCCAGCGGCCCCTCGCGGGTCCTCGTCCAGGAACTGCGCGCCGTGCTGCTGCTCTTGGAGGCGGTCGACCCCGAGACGCCCTTCACGCTGCTCGTCGACTCCTCCTCGGCACGCCACCACCTGCGGATGTGGCAGCAGGGGCACACCCGGCGGCTCCCCGGCGGCTACGACGCCACCCGGCGCAGGTCACGAGGGCGTCCCAGCCTGGTGCGCCTGGCCGAGGAAATGGCGCGTCGGCCCCACATCACGGTCACCGCGGTCAAGGGCCACTCGGGCGACCTGCTCAACGAGACCGCCGACTCCCTGGCGTCGATGGCGCGCCGGCGCCTGGCCGACCCCGGCGCCTGCACGACCCCCCTGCTCCTGGAGCGGGCCGAACGGTTCGTCGACTCGTTCCTCGGCCAGTGGCATCGCACCGCCGCGTATACCGGGACCTCCCCTCAGGCCCTGGGCCAGCGCGCGACGCAGAAGCAGTAGAGGCCGTAGACGCAGACCCCGAGCGCCACCGCGACCAGGAGCCACGGCCCCGCCGGTGTCTCGGCGAAGGTGCGCAGTGTGCCGTCCAGGCCCTGGGCGCGGTCCGGGTCGAAGGCGATCGCGGCCCAGCAGACGAGCACCCCCGCCGCCGCGACGACGACCCCCTTGGTGGTGTTTCCGGCCACGCCGAGCACGGTGACGACGGGACGGGCCTCCTTGGGGATGGCCCCGGTCCGCAGATCCCTGCCGAATCGGCGGGTCACCCCGATCCAGACGAACACGACGCCCGCGACGACCAGGCCGACTCCGACCGCCCCCACGAGGAGGCGTCCCGCCGGCAGCTCCATGATCCGTGCCGTCAACGTCTGCGACCGGGCGTCTTGGGAGCCCGTCCCACCGCCCACCAGCACGCTCGCCACCGTGACGCACAGCGCGGCGTACAGGACGGTCCGGCCGGCACAGGCCAGCCGCTCCCCCGCGCCGCGCTCCCCGTAGCGGCCGCCGACCAGGGCGATGAGCAGCTGCCACACCGCCAGTCCGGCGAGCCCCGCGACCGCCGCCCACAGCACCACCGTGCCTCCGGGGGTGCCGGCGACGAGTTGCAGCGCGCCG
This sequence comes from Marinactinospora endophytica, assembly GCF_054780875.1. Classification (NCBI taxonomy): domain Bacteria; kingdom Bacillati; phylum Actinomycetota; class Actinomycetes; order Streptosporangiales; family Nocardiopsidaceae; genus Marinactinospora; species Marinactinospora endophytica. Next base: position 53,039 of record NZ_BAAGVM010000006.1, read on the forward strand.
GCGTTGTCGGCCTCGCGGCTCCCACCGCCCTCGAAGCCGATCCGTACCGCGAGCCAGCCGATCAGAAGGTAGAGCAGGCCCTTGGCCGCGAGGCCGACACGTGCCAGGCGGAGCAGCCACGTGCTGTCGGCGGCCTCGCGTCCCGCCGCGCGCGCCCTGCGCTTCGCCGCCCTTCCTCCATCGGCTGCTGTCATGCCTGCGCCCTTCCCCTGGCAAAACAGCGCAAACCACTCCCAAAGGGCGGCCTGTGGAAGGACACGTGACGTGGCTCCCCGACCGACGTAACGTCTGGACATGGGGTATGAACATCTCCTGGTCGACCGCGACGGCGACCACGTGACCATCACCATGAACCGGCCGCAGCGGCGCAACGCGCTGTCCCTGTCGCACATGCGCGAGCTGGTCGAGGCGTTCGAGGAGGTCGCCGGGACCGACGCGACGGGGATCATCCTGGCCGCCAACGGCCCGGTCTTCTGCGCCGGTCACGACTTCGCCGACGTCGCCGCCGCCGACCACGCGGGCGCGCGCGACCTGCTACGCGCCTGCACCGGCCTCATGCGCACGATCCAGTCCGTCCCCCAGGTGGTGATCGCCCGCGTCCACGCCCTGGCCACCGCTGCCGGCTGCCAGCTCGTCGCCAGCTGCGACCTCGCCGTCGCCGCGTTGAGCGCCGGGTTCGCGGCTCCAGGGGGCAAGGGCGGCTGGTTCTGTCACACCCCGATGGTCGCCGTCTCACGCTCCATCGGCCGCAAACGGGCCATGGAGATGGCGCTGACCGGCGACGTCGTCGACGCCGTCACCGCGGCCGAATGGGGGCTGGTCAACCGCGCCGTGCCCGATCCCGACCTCCACCGGGCCACCGCGCACCTGCTCGAACGCGCCACCCGCGGCTCCCGGCACAGCAAGGCGCTCGGCAAGCAGGCGATGTACGCCCAATTCGACCGGCCCGAGCCGGACGCCTACGCCTATGCGGTCGAGGTGATGGCCGCGGCCAGCCAGACCCCCGAGGCCCGCGAGGGGATCTCCGCCTTCCTGGAGAAACGCCCTCCCCGCTGGCCCGCCTGACACCGGGTCCAGGCCGCCTCAGACACCGGGCTTACGCGGCGCGGAGCGGGGGACGGCGGGCTCGGGGGCGACGTTGCGGGCGGCGGCCTCCCCCACCACGGCCAGCGCCCGTTCCAGGGGTCCTCGCCCCAACAGCGCCCGCCACAGCGTGGCGAACAACAGCCCGCCCACGACGAACGCCTCCAACGGACAGCCCGACAGCGGCCCGTAGTCGGCGTCGGTCACGGCGAGCACCAGAATGTGGCCGGTGTAGAGGGTCAGCGCCATGGAACCGGCCGCGAACAGCGGGTACAGCCCACGCCCGAGCAGGTCCGCGGCCACCAGACAGGCCGCCAAGACCATCAACGCCGTACCGGTGGCGCCGGCCACTTCGAAGGAGGTTCCGCTGTGCGGCGATGCCACCAGCAGCCACAGTGGGCTGGTGGTGGGCACCGTCCCGTGCAGGGAGGCGATCTGCTCGACCATCCACGCGCGCAGCGGTCCCAGGTCGGCGTCGCTAAGGAAGGCGGTGTCGCCCGGCCCGTAGTAACCGTAGGCGGTCATTTCGGCGACGACGAGCCGGTCCAGCACCCCCAGCGAACGCAGCAGCACCCAGGAACCGCCGTACCCGAGCAGGACCAGGCCCAGCCCCGTCACCGCCAGGCCGACCCGCGTCGACACCGCCCTCAGATCCAGCCGGCCCACCGCCATACCGGCCACGACAAAGGCCATGAAGGTGCACACCGGGTAGTAACCGGTGAGGAGGAGATCGGTGATCCCACCGATGGAGCCCTGCCGCGCCCCCTCCTCGCCCAGAACGGACCGCAGCAGGTAGGAGACCTGTGGGCCGAGCAGGCCGATGCCCACCGCGATCGCCGCGAGCGCCGGCGCGCGCAGCCGCAGCAGGGGCAGCGCCAGCAGGAAGAACCCTCCGTAGTAGGCGAGGATGATCGCGATCGGGGTGTCCAGGAGGTCCAGAAGGCCGCCGAGCAGCGCGAGGATGACGGCCCGGACCAGGATGCGCGCCGCGGCGCGGTGCAGCGGGGGCCCCGTCAACGGGACCGTGCGCCCCGACAACAGGGCGATCGACACTCCGGCCAGGAAGGCGAACAGCGCCGAGGAGCGGCCCCGCGCCAGGTCGTGCAGGGTCTCCATGGCCGGATCGGAGAGCAGCCCCGACGCGCCCACACCGAGGTGGACGGTGAACATCCCGAACACCGCCAGCGCCCGGGCGACGTCCACCCCCACGATCCGCCCGCTGTCCGGCCGGACCGCCTCCTGTGTGCCCGTTCCGGGCGCGTGCTGAGCCACGGCGTCCAGGCTAGGGCGTCTTGAAGGCATTTGTTCCACCTGTGGCTTTTTCCTGGCCGGCCCCGCCCACGCGCCAGAACGGACGAGGCCGGCCCCACCTCAGCCCTTCCGCTCCCCGGCGAGTTTCGCGAAGTGGTCGAGCGCCTCCGGGTTGGCCAGCGAGTCACGACTGGCCACCTTCTCGGGCGGCTCCCCCATGAGAATCCGCTTGACCGGAACCTCCAGCACCTTGCCCGACAGGGTGCGCGGCACCTCGCGGATGACGCGCACCGCGTCGGGGACGTGCCGCGGCGAGCAGTCCTCACGAATGCCCCGGACCAACCGCGCCGTGAGCTCGTCGTCGAGCACCGCCCCCTCCCTCAACACCACGAACAGCTCGATGCGCGATCCTCCGTCGGGCTGCGGGACGTCCACCACCAGGGCGTCGACGACCTCGTCCAACGCCAGCACCGAGCGATAGATCTCGCTGGTGCCCATGCGCACACCGCCACGGTTGATCGTGGAGTCGGAACGGCCGTAGATGACCGCGGTGCCGCGCTCGGTGATCTCGATCCAATCGCCGTGCCGCCACACGCCCGGATAGGTCGAGAAGTAGCTGTCGCGCAGCCGGGTCCCCTCGGGGTCTCCCCAGAAGCGCAACGGCATCGACGGCGCCGGCTCGGTGACCACCAGCTCCCCGACCTCGCCCACCACCTCCCTGCCCTCGGGGTCCCAGGCGGCCACGGCCATGCCCAACGAGCGGGCCTGGATCTCCCCCTCATAGACCGGCAACGTGGGCACGCCTCCCACCAGGCAGCTGCACACGTCGGTGCCGCCGCTGGTGGAGAACAGCCACAGGCCGTCGCCGAACTCGCGGTAGCACCACGCGAACCCCTCGGGAGACAGCGGGGATCCGGTCGAACCGATCGCGTGCAGCGCCGACAGGTCACGCCCCCGCGCCGGATGCACGTCCGCCTTCATGCACGAGGCCAGGTATCCGGCGCTGGTGCCGAACACCGTGACACGCGCCCGTTCGGCCAGGTCCCACAGGGCGCCCAGGTCGGGGTGGCCGGGGTTGCCGTCGTACAAGACGATGGAGGCGTCGGTCAACAGCACGCTGACCAGGAAGTTCCACATCATCCAGCCGGTGGTGGTGAACCAGAACACCCGATCGTCGGCCCGCGCGTCCAAGTGCAGGTGGAGGTTCTTGAGCTGCTCCAGCAGGATCCCGCCGTGGCCGTGCACGATCGCCTTGGGCAGGCCGGTGGTGCCCGAGGAGTACAGCACCCACAGCGGGTGGTCGAACGGCACCTCCTCGAAGGTCAGCTCACCGCCCTCGCCCGCCGCCTCGAACTCCTCCCACGACAGCGTCCCCTCGACGGGCTCGTCCCGCAGGTAGGACAGCACGACGGTGTGCTCGACCGTGGGCAGCCCCTCGCGCAGCCGGGCGAGCACGTCGCGACGGTCGAAGTCCTTGCCGCCGTAACGGTAGCCGTCGACGGCCAGCAGCACCTTCGGCTCGATCTGGGCGAAGCGGTCGATGACGCTGCGCACGCCGAAGTCCGGTGAGCACGACGACCACACCGCGCCGATGGAGGCGCAGGCGAAGAACGCGGCGACCGCCTCGGGAAGGTTGGGCAGGTAGGCGACGACCCGGTCGCCCGGTCCGACGCCGAGGCGGCGCAGCCCCGAGGCGATCGCGGCCGTACGGCGCCTGAGCTCGCCCCACGTCCACTCCCCCAGGACGCGAAGCTCCGACGCGTGCCGAATGGCGACCCGCTCGTCGTCGCGGTCGCGGAAGATGTGCCGGGCGTAGTTGAGGCGCGCGCCGGGGAACCACACGGCGCCGGGCATCGCGCGCTCGGCGAGCACCGCGGTGAAGGGGGTCTCGGCCCGGACGTCGTAGTACTCCCAGATCGCCGACCAGAAGCCGTCGAGGTCGGTGACCGACCAGCGCCACAGGGCGTCGTAGTCGTGGTCGCCGACGTCCACTCCTCGGTTCTCCCGGACCCAGCGGGCGAACGCGGTGATGTTGGCGCGCTCGCGTCGGTCGACGTCGGGTTCCCAGAGAACGGGGGGCCGGGGCCGTTCGGACATAACTCGCGCCCTTCCTCGGTGTCCGGCGGGAACCACCGCGACAACAACGGCCGGCCCCGCCCGGGTACGGATGTCGGCCAACATTCAACAACAGTGGCCTTCACCGCCACGCCGTCGGGGGGCGGTATCCGGTGACCCAGGCCACGTGATACGCGCCACTGACGGACGGCGGCATGGTCGGGCCAGGGGCTCACCGGTCAGGGCGGGGTGAGGCGGATGACCGCGTGGTCGGCGCCGATCTCCAGGGTCGTGATGGCGATGCCGTTGAGGTGGCTGGTCTTCCCCCCGCTTCCCACCGTTCCCGCGTAACTGGTCCGCAGCGAGACCCCGGGCCCGGAGGCGGCGAAGGCCACCCGGCCGTCCCCGGCCTCCTCGACGGTCAGGCCGTCGAGCCCGTGGTCTGCGGGGTCCAAAACGATCTCGTCCCCCTGGTGGACGATCACCTCGCAGTCGGCGTCGGCGCAGGCGCCGAGGTCCTCGCCGTCGGCCGCCTCCGGCCCGGCCGGCGAGGCGGGGGCGGGCGGCGCCGCGGGCGAGGAGACGCCCTCACCGCCGGGTGTCGAAGGGCCGGACTCCGCGGGGGTCCCCCCTGCGCAGCCGGAGAGGGCGATCGCCACGATCAGCGCGGCGGGGGCGGTGCCCCATCCGCGAACGTCACCGGTCATGCCGCCTCCCGCGATCATGATGGCTCGGGGTCGTGACCCGAGGACGCCTGGTGACCGCGCCCGCCGGGGATTCTTCCGACCCGTGTCCGCCCCGTCCACCGCTTTCCCGTATCCGGGCCTCCCGAGGGGGACCGAATGTCCACCAAGGTCTCTTTCACCCCGTTTTCCGGGCGGTGAAGTCACAGGTATCTCCCCTTTCGGAGATGTCCACAGTAGGCACACACGCGTTGACGGAGAGTGCCCGCCACAGCAGGCTGGACCCATGCCTTCCCACCCACAGGACAAAGGGGGAGCGGTGCGCGCGGCTCCCTTCGGAACCGTCGTGGCGCTCGGACTCCTCACCGGTTGCTCCCCCTCCGGAGAACCCCCCGCCGCGTCCCCCTCCTCCCCCGCCCCCTCCCCCACCGAACCAGCGGCGCCGTCCCCCTCGGCCTCCTTCGCCGCCCTACCGCCACAGGAGGCCGTGGGCGCCTGGTCCTCCTCCTCGCCAACGTCCGACCTGGCCCTCCTGCCCTCCGCCATGTCCCTGGAGATCGATGAGGACGGACAGGCCAGCACGTCGGGGGCGCCGCTGGAGTACTACGTCGAATCCACCGCCGGCGCGTCGATCCCCATATGTCTCGGCGAGGCGCACCTGGACACCGATCCGGCGACCCTCACCCTGGAATGCGTCGACATCGCCACCCTTGGACCCGGCGATGTCGAAGGTCCCGAGTACGAGGCCGAACTCAGCGTCTCCACCCAGGACGGCCGCGACACGCTCACCCTCGTGTGGGAGGGGGGCCGGATCGAACAGCTCTCCCGGGACGAACCGGACGCCGACGTCTCGCCCTCGCCCGCCTAGACCTGCCGGCCGCACCCGCGGGCCGGCCTGTGACCTGCCACGCCGGCGGGGGCGCGCGCCGATCGCGGCGCGCGCCCCGGTCCCGCGCGAGGAGAAGGTTGCCGAGGAGGCCCATGGCGCACCACGGGGCGCACACCGAGGTCCACGAGAACACCGCCCCGGCCCTCCGCCGCGCCCCGCCAGCGCCGAACGCCCCTCATCCCGTCCAGCGCCCTCGCCCGCCCCACCCCGCACCGGCCGGGGAACGCATGTCCCAGCCCCACCCCGTCGGCTGCCGGCCCCCGTCCACGGCCACAACGAGCGACATCCGGTCCCGGGTGAACGGCGGGCGACACGTCCCGCCCATCTCCCGACAAGGCCACGCCCCGCCTGCGCGAGGCGCGCGTGGGACGACGATCCCCTCGGTCCGGTCCGCGTCCGCCACCACCGTCTTCCTGCCCCCCACGAGGGGCCTTGTTCGGTATCCGGGTTAGCGCCTCACCGAAAACAGCCCGCACGGCCGTGATCTTCACCTCCCCGGCCTGCCCGCCGCTACCTACGCCGGCCCCCTTTCCCCCGGTACCGGACGGACGCCCGGGGCCGGCGCCCCCTCCCACCGATCCGAAGGGTCCAATCCGCCTCGCCGGTCCGTTTCCGGTCGCCGGCCTCCGCTACGCCTCCGGGTAGCCTGGTGCGCTAGTAGGACGGCAACCCGCTACACGAAAGGCGGATGGGGGAAGTGCGCAAACCGGCCGTCAGCACCAAACGGGCCGTCCTCGCCTCCGTCTCCGCCGCCCTCGCCCTGGTGTGCGCGCTCGTCCTGGCCATCCCCACCACCCGCGACGGCCTCTTCCAGGCGTGGTGCTCCCTGTCCGACGGCGCCGGCTGCGCGGGCGGCCCGGTCTCGCCCGGCCGCGACCTGGACGAGAACGACTGGCGGCTCCCCCTCCCCCCACTCCAGGCGGCCACCTGGGGCAACTACTTCGCGCTCGGCGACTCCTACTCCTCCGGCGACGGGGCCGACGACTACCTGCCGGGCACGGCGGTGGCGGACGGCTGCTGGCGTTCGGCCAACGCCTACCCCGAGAAGATCGCCGACACCTACGACTTCGCCGGCGACCTGGCCTTCCTCGCGTGCAGCGGACAGCGCGGCAACGCGATGCTGGAGTCGCTCGGCACCACCGATTCGCAGCTGGACCGGGTCACCGCGCACGCCTCCCTGGTGACCATCGGCATCGGCGGCAACGACCTCGGGTTCACCTCGGTGCTGAAGACGTGCATGCTGCGCGTCCCGCTGCTGGACAGCGGCGCCTGCATCGGCCAGGAGGAGGAGATCGACCGGCGGATGGGCGCCTTCGAGGAGACGTTCGAGGAGCTGATCGGCGAAGTGCGCGACCGCGCGCCGGACGCCCGGGTGGTCGTGCTGGGCTATCCGCGGCTGTTCCCCACCGAGCCCACCGGCATGTACTACACGCTGACCTCCAGCGACCAGGTGTGGCTGAACGAGACGGTCGAACGCTTCAACGACCAGATCCGCGCGGCCGTGGACATCACCGACACCGAGATCGCCGAGGCGGGGCAGACCGGCAGCGTGGAGTTCGTGGACGTCTACGACGCGTTGGCGGGCCACGAGGTCGGCTCCGAGGACCCGTGGGTGAACGGCGTGCTGCTGCGCGACCTCACCGAAGGCCTCAAGATCGACCGGAGCACCTTCCATCCCAACGCCGCCGGGCAGGAGGCCGTCGGCGAGCGGGTGCGGGAGCGCATCGAGGCCGGCCCCGGCCGCACCCTGTACGTGTCACGGGCGACCGTGGAGAACGCCAGCCCCGACGTGCTCGCATCCGAGGTCCGGTAGCGGCGTCCGCACCGGGCGGACGCCGCCACGCGGGGCGTACCCCGGCGTCAGTGTGCGTCGGGCAGGACCTCGCGCAGGAAGTCCAGTTGCAGACGCAACAGGTTCTCCGCGTAGTCCTCCCGGGTGACGCGGTGCCCGGTGCCGGGCAGGGGCAGCACCCGGTGGGCGCGGCCCGCGGCCAGCAGCGCCGCCGACAGGCGCAGCGTGTGGGCGAAGGCCACGTTGTCGTCGTCCAGCCCGTGGATGAGGAGCAGCGGCCGGCGCAGCAGCGGCGCGTCGGCGATGAGCGAGCAGCGGTCGTAGTTCTCCGGCTCCTCCTCGGGGTGGCCCAGGTAGCGCTCCTTCCAATGGGTCTGGTAGAGCCGCTGGTCGGCGGTTGGCGCGCCCGCGACGGCCGCGTGGAAGACGTCGGGACGGCGCAGCAGCGCGCCCGCGGCGAGGAACCCGCCGAAGGACCAGCCGCGGATGGCGACCCGGCCCAGGTCCAGGTCGGGGTGGTGCTCGGCGGCGGCGTGCAACGCGGCCACCTGGTCCTCGACGGCGTGGGTGAGGATGTCGCCGCGGATCGCCTTCTCCCATGCCGGCCCGCGTCCCGGGCTTCCGCGCCCGTCGGTCACCACCACCGCGAAGCCCTGGTCGGCGAACCACTGTGACACCAGGGACGGCCAGCCCGGTCCGCGGGTGGCGACCAGCAACTGCTGGCCGCCGTAGGGGTCGAGCAGGACCGGGAGCCGCGCGGATCCGGGCTCGTGCCCGGTGGGCAGGTACAGGTTCGTCCGCAGTTCCCGCGGCCCGAGCCGCAGGAACGCCGGCGCGGGTGCGACGAGCGGTCGCTGCGCGAGCGAGGCGATGCGCCCGGCGCTCCCTCCCTCCTCCAGGACGGTGATCTGGTCGCGCCCGCCCACCCTGCTCACCAGCACGGTGGTGCCGCCCCCGATGACGGCGGCGTGGTCGCCGGGTTCCCGGCTGATCCGGACCGGGACGCGGCCGGGCGACCAGGACCAGACATGGGTCTCGGCCGGGTCCTCGCAGGCGGTGAACAGGACCTTCTCGCCCTGGACGCCCAGGACGGCCCTCACCTGGAGCCCCACCGGGGTGACCGGTGCGCCGTCCACGGCCAGCCGTCGGGTGTCGGCCTCGTCCCGGGTGGTGACGAGCGCGCCCGCGGCGGTGCGCAGCGGGCTTCCGGGGACCAGTTCCACCCAGGCGGGGTCGCGTGTCTCATCCAGCAGGCGCGTCTCGCCACTCGCGGGGTCGACCGCGAGGACGCGCAGGACACGCTGGTCGCGGCTTTGCACGGTGATCAACGGGCCGTGGGCGTCCCAGTCCACGGCGGGCAGGTACTCGTAGCGCTCCCTGTCCCAGTGGACCTCGGTGCGCCGGCCGTCCAGGTCGAACAGGTACAGCGAGACATCGGCGTTGGCGGTCCCGACCACCGGGTGGCGGACGGTGCGCGGCGGCGCGGCCGGATCGGCGGGGTCGGCGATGTGCCACAACTGCACGTGGGAGGTGTCGGTGCGGGCGACCAGCAGACGGGTGCCGTCGGGCGACCACCAGTGACCGCGCGTTCGGCCCATCGATCCCGCCGATACCAGGTCGCTCAGGCCGTAGGTGATGTCGGGGCCCTCCGGGGCCGCGAGGAGGCGGTCCTCGCCGTCGGAGGTGAGCAGGCGCAGGCTTCCGCCGGTGGCGTAGGCGATCGAGCGCCCATCGGGTGAGGGACGCGGGTCGGTGACCGGTCCGGCCGTGGTGACCCGTTCGGGCGTGGCGTTCCCGTCGGGATAGGTCACCCACAGGTCTCCGCCGCAGACGTGGGCGACGACGCGCGCCGCGGCGTCGGCGGCGTAGCCGGTGATCCCGGCCGGGCCGTGGTCGGCGAGCAGGCGTTCCCGACCGTCCTCGTAGAGCCACAGCCGGTCCGCCGGATCCGTTCCGTCGACGGAACGCAGGAACAGCACGCGCCGGCCGTCCTCGGAGACGGAGAGGTCGTGGGGCACTCCGACGGAGAGGCGACGGGTACGCGCGAACTGGCGGGGGAAGTCCTGGACGGGACCGGAAGAAGGCATGGCTGTCTCCTGGTGTCGGTGTTCATGGGAGGCCGGGCCTGGTGTGGGCACGGCGAAGTGGACGGCGGTGCCGTCGAGGCGGATGTGAGCGGTGGACCGTTCCGCGACGGTCCGCTACGGCCGGGGCGGGGTGGCCACGGCGCGTCGGGCGGCTCTTCGGTGGGAGCCGTCGGAAACGGCCACGGACTGAAGAACCGTGACCGGGAGAACGGGCCTGTGATCAGGCCGGAGAAGGATCGTCCGGGCCGAGCGACCCGGTATCAGGCGGTGGTCCGTCGACTCCGGACCACGAACGCCGTGATCGGCATCATATCGGTCCGCGTCCGGCGGAGAGCACCGGGGGCTCCCGCGCGCGCCGGCGGGACCTCGCCTCGTGGTGGAGCGGAACGCGTGCCGGTTACTCGACGGGGCCCTTTCCCCGTCCCCCACCCGTGGTGGTCCCCGCCCGTGTCGGGCGCGCCTCCTGTCGCAGCGTCCTGCTTCTTCCGTCTCCCCCGGCCCCGCGCGGTGGTGCCGACGCGCCGCATCGGGACTCGTGTACAGGAGGGTCCTTCTCGCTTGATTCCAGTGATCCTTGGTTCCACTGAAAGCAGCTGCCTTTACGACGTAGATCACGAGTAGTGTGACGCGCTCACCACCACGGTGACATTCACGCCCGCGCCGCCCCACGGCATGCGAAGCCCCCCGTGAGGCGTCCCTGCACCGACCCCCTTCGGCCCGCCCCGCGCGCGAAGCCCGCAGAACCGCAGAAGACGACCGGCGGCTTCACCAGGACGCTGTCGCGTTACACGCCCCGCCCAGGCGATCGGCGGCTCTGGAGCCGGACCGCTCCGCTGGTCCGGCTCCGCACATCCGGCGATCCGGAACCGGATCCCGGCCGCCTTTGGCGGTGGCCGGAATCCGGTCACGGACCGTGCCGGGGCGGCCGTCAGCGTCCGGCGCGCAGGTCGGCCAGGACGGCGCCGATCTGTTCGAGCGCCCACGCGAGGTCGTCGGCGCTGATGACGAGCGGCGGGGAGAGCCGGATCGTGGAGCCGTGCGTGTCCTTGACCAGGACGCCGCGTGCCGCGAGGCGTTCACACAGCTCCCGGCCCGTGGCCAGGGACTCGTCGACGTCGATGCCGGCCCACAGGCCGATGCTGCGGGCGGCGACGACCCCGTTGCCGACGAACTCCCGCACCCCGGCCCGCAGCACCTCGGCCAGCGAACGGGCGTTCTCCAGGTAGGGCCCCTCTTCGAGCATCCGCACGACGGTGCGTCCCATGGCGCAGGCGAGCGGGTTGCCGCCGAAGGTGCTGCCGTGCTGGCCCGGTTTGATGACGCCGAGCACCTCGGCGTCGCCGACGACCGCGGAGACCGGGAGGATGCCGCCGCCGAGGGCCTTGCCGAACAGGTACAGGTCGGGGATCACGCCGGTGTGCTCGCAGGCGCGGACCGTGCCGGTGCGGCCGAGACCGGACTGGACCTCGTCGGCGATGAACAGGACCCGTTCACGGTCGCAGATCTCGCGGACGCGGGGCAGGTAGTCGGGGGGCGGGACGATGACGCCGGCCTCGCCCTGGACGGGTTCGATGAGCACGGCCGCGGTGGTCTCGTCGATGGCGCCGGCGATCGCGTCGGCGTCCCCGTAGGGAACGATGCGGAACCCGGGGGTGTAGGGACCGAACCCGTCGTGGGCCTCGGGGTCCTCGGAGAAGCTGATGATGGTGGTGGTGCGGCCGTGGAAGTTCCCGCCGGCCACGATGATGGTCGCCTGCTCGGCCGCGACGCCCTTGACCTCATAAGCCCACTTACGGGCGACCTTGATGCCGGTCTCAACGGCTTCGGCGCCGGTGTTCATGGGCAGGACCTGTTCCTTGCCCACCAGCTGCGCCAGTGAGGTGACGAACGGCGCGAACTGGTCGTTGTAGAAGGCCCTGCTGGTGAGGGTGACGCGGTCGATCTGCCGGTGCGCCGCGGCGAGCAGGTCGGGGTTGCGGTGCCCGAAGTTCATCGCCGAGTAGCCGGCCAGGCAGTCGAGGTAGCGTCGGCCCTCGACGTCGGTCACCCAGGCGCCCTCGCCTTCGGCGATGACGACGGGCAAGGGGGCGTAGTTGTGCGCCGAGTGGGTTTCGGCGAGTCCGATGTGCTGTGTGGTGGAGATGACGGGGCCGGCGGGGTCTCCGCCGTTCACCGCTTCGTGGCCCAGACTGCGCGTGTCGCTCATCCAGCTCTCCGATCACCGTTGATCGTGGTTCGATCACGGCCCGCCCGTTGAGAAGGCATGCCCGGAAATCCGTTCCGGGCTCTGTTCGGGTGGCCCCCAGCAGTGGAACAGACGGGGCCCTTGGGAGGCAAGGACCGGGATGCGCCGAAGTGGCGCGTACTCCGTCGGCGGATCGTGTTGTCGCCTCATCCTTCCCCCCGTGGTCTCGTCCGCGCGCCGGAGGACACGTGGGGTGACCGCCCGCACGCACCGCTGTCCGGCACGTCACCTCTCCCCTGTTCATGCCCGTGACCTGGGATTTCACCCCCGTCGCGCCGTGAGCCCCGACACAGGGCCGTGTGGGGTGGGAGCGGGACCGGCGACGCGCGCGGACGTCCGCCCGTGGAAGGGCTGCTGAGGCGCGTTCCCGGCGGTCGGGACCGCCACGCGAAGAGGCGACCCCGGTCCGACGTGACCTGGCCCATACCTGCAGGATCGGTCCTCATATCCGTCCGGGGGGTGGGACGCATGCGAAGGACACACATGACCGAAAAGCGATGTCGACGAGCCGGTTCCCCGGCGTCGGGCTCCGGCTTCTCGCTGGAGGCCGCCCTGGCCGCCGTCGCCGCGGCGGTGCCCTGGCGCACGGCGGTGATCTCCGGGGAGCGCCGCGTCCCCTTCGTCGAGCTCGACGAGAGAGCCGGCCGCTTCGCCCGACACCTGCGCGAGGCGGGCGTCCGGCCCGGGGAGCACGTGGCGATCCTGGCGTTCAACCGGGTCGAGTGGTTGGAGGCCGCGTTCGGCGCCTGGCGCGCCGGGGCGGTGCCGGTGAACGTGAACTACCGCTACGTCGCCGGGGAGTTGCGGCACGTCCTGTCCGACGCCGACGTGGTGGCGCTGGTCGCCGAACGGTCGCTGGTCGGCCGGGTGGCCGAGGTCCGCGCCGACCTTCCCCGGCTGCGGCACGTGGTGCTGCTGGAGGACGGTTCCCCCGGTCCCGCCGCCCTGCCCGGGACCGACTACGAGACCGCGCTGGCCACCGCGCGCCCCGCTCCCACGGAACCCCCACGGACCTGCGGGGACGACCTCTACCTGCTCTACACCGGCGGCACGACGGGCTACCCCAAGGGGGTCATGTGGCGTCAGGAGGACCTGTTCCACGTGGCGTTGGAGCGGCGCCGGCCCGGCACCCCGCGCGCCGCTGGTGTCGATGACCTGGCCGCGCGGGCGCGGTCGGCGCAGGCGCGGCGGATGCTCGTGCTCGGACCGCTCATGCACGCCGCGGGACAGTGGAACGCGTTGAGCGCGTTGCTGAGCGGGTTGACGGTGGTGCTCAACACCGACCGCCGGTTCGTTCCCGAACGGGTGGTGGCGTTGGCCGACCGCGAGGCCGTCCACACGCTGCAGTGCGTCGGTGACGCGATGGCCCGGCCGATCGGCGAACAGCTGCTCGCCGAGCCCCACCGTTGTCCGGAGCTGACGGTGGTGACCTCGGGCGGGACCCCGTTGACGCCCACGGTGCGGGAGATATGGCGGTCGTGGCGGCCGGGGATCACGCTCAACGACAGTTACGGCGGATCGGAGACGGGGGTCTGCGGGGCCTCGCAGAGCGATTCGGCCGACACCGCGCGGCGTTTCACGATGGGTGCGAGCGTGGCGGTGCTCGACGACGCGCTGCGCCCGTTGCCGCCGGGGTCACCTCAGATCGGCCGGATCGCGCGCACCGGCCGCATCCCGCTGGGCTACTACAACGATCCGGTGAAGACCGCGGAGACGTTCCCCGTGGACGCGGAGGGCCGGCGGTGGGCGATGTCGGGTGATTTCGGGACGGTCGCGGCGGACGGTTCGATCACGTTGCTGGGACGCGGTTCGGCCGTCATCAACACCGGTGGGGAGAAGGTCTACCCCGAGGAGGTCGAATCGGTCCTGAAGGCCCACCCCGACATCGATGACACGATCGTGGTCTCGGCCCCGGACGAACGCCTAGGCCAGCGCGTCGCCGCGGTCGTGGCGTTGGCCCCGGGCCGCCGCCCCTCCGACGAGCAGATCCGGGACTTCTGCCGCGCCCGCCTCGCCGGTTTCAAGGTGCCCCGCAGGATCCACGTCGTGGCCGAGGTCAAGCGCACGGCCGTCGGCAAGCAGGACTACCGCTGGGCCGCGGCCGTGGCCCGCGGGACGGTGCCCTCCGGCGAGCGCTGAGCCGGACGGTGCGGGGCGGGAAAGGTCCCGCTATCGTCTGGATCCATGGCCCCCCGCTCACTCGCCGGACGTTACCGTCTCCTGGAGCCGATCGGCCACGGCGGGATGGGAACGGTCTGGCATGCCGAGGACGAGTTGCTGTGCCGCCGGGTGGCGGTCAAGTGAGGTCCGGGTCTCCCCCGACCTCGACCCCGACCTGCGCGAGGAGCTGCTGCGCCGCACCATGCGCGAGGCGCGCATCTGCGCGGGGCTGAGCCACCCGTCGATCGTGACCGTCCACGACGTGGTGCGCGAGGCCGACCGGCCCTGGATCGTCATGGAGCTGCTGCGCGGCCGGGCGCTGGACCGGATGGTGGAGGAGGAGGGACCGCTTCCGCCACGTCGGGTGGCCGAGATCGGCCGCCGGCTCGTGGCCGCCCTGGAGGCCGCGCACGCCACGGGCGTGCTGCACCGTGACGTCAAGCCCGGCAACGTCCTGGTGCTGCCGGACGGCCGGGTGGTCCTCACCGACTTCGGCATCGCCGTGTCGGACACGGAGGAGTCGTTGACGCTGACCGGCCGGCTGCCGGGCTCGTCCGGCTACGTGGCGCCGGAGCGGCTGCGGGACGGGACGGTGACGGCCGCCTCGGACCTGTGGTCGCTGGGGGCGACCCTGTACTTCGCGGTGGAGGGGCGGGCCGCCTTCGAGCGCGCCTCGCAGGCGGAGCGGCTCACCGCCGCGCTGGAGGAGCAGCCCGACCCGATGCGGCTGGCCGGACCGTTGCGTCCGGTGCTCAACGGCATGCTCCAGTACGACCCCCGGCACCGGCCTTCGGGGCGCGAACTGGACGTGGCGCTCGCCTCCGTCGCCGACGCCCCACAGGACTCCACCCCCACCCGCCTGGACGTGTCGGAGCTGAAGGGGGCCTGGCGGGAGGTGACGCCGGCCCGGGGCCGGGGGACGATGGCGTGGGCTCCCCCGGCGCCCACCGCGGAGGTGGGAGGGGACGGACGCTGGTGGAGGCTGGCGGTGTCGGTGGTGGCCGGCATCATCACGCTGATCGTCGCGCCGCTGCTGGTGGAGTACCTGTCCTCCCTCCTCATCCCCGACGATCCGCCCGAGCCATCGCCGCAGGTCACCGCCACGCAGGATGCGGGCTGAGCGAACGGGGCGGGACGGGGAACACGGGCGGGGGTCGCGGCGTTGCTATGGTCTGCCTGGGCGCGGGGTGCCGGTCGGGGCCGGCTGAGATCACACCCGTGAACCTGATCTAGTTCGTACTAGCGAAGGAACGTCCGGTGAGCAGTTTCAACATCCTGTCCATCGCGGGTACCGACCCCAGCGGCGGGGCGGGGATCCAGGCCGACCTGAAAGCCTTCTCCGCGCTGGGCGGATATGGCATGAGCGTGGTCACCGCGCTGGTGGCCCAGACCACGACGGGCGTCACCGAGGTCCTCGACGTCCCGCCGGAGTTCGTCACCTCCCAGCTCGACACCCTGCTGGGCGACGTCCGCGTGGACGCGGTGAAGATCGGGATGCTCTCGACCACCGGGGTGATCGAGGCGGTCGCCGGGGCCATCGACCGCCACGGTCTGACCCGGATCGTGCTCGACCCCGTCATGGTGGCCAAGAGCGGTGACCGGTTGCTGGCCGCCGACGCGATCGAGGCGGTGCGGTCGGAGCTGCTGCCGCGCGCCGACCTGATCACGCCGAACCTGCCGGAGGCCGCGGACCTGCTCGGGGAACCCGAGGCGGTCGACCTCGACGGGATGCGGGCGCAGGCCGAGCGGCTGGTCAAGCTGGGCGCCCGCCGGGTGCTGCTCAAGGGCGGACACCTCGACGGGGAGAACAGCACCGACCTGCTGGTCGGGCCGGAGGGCGAGGCCGAGACGTTCACCGCCGCGCGGATCGCGACGGACAACACCCACGGGACCGGGTGCACGCTGTCGTCGGCGATCGCCGCGCTGCGCCCGCAGCGAGCGTCGTGGTCACAGGCGGTCGGCGACGCCAAGAGGTACCTGACCGAGGCGCTGCGCCGCGCCGACGAGCTGGAGGTCGGCCGCGGCAAGGGACCGGTACACCACTTCCACGCCTGGTGGTGACGGCGCCGTCGCCGCCCGACTCCCCTCCGGGAGTGCCGGGGACGGCCGGGCGCACCGGTCGGGCGCGTGCCCCGGTGCGCCTCCGGGCGGCGGCGGGTCCTGGCGCGAGGGTCAGGGTCCTTCGCGCCCCCGCCCTCGCGTTCCGCCCGGTCCTTCGGGCCGGCCCTGTGTCCGGGGTCGCGGAGGCCGCGCGGGGCCCCAGGTGACGGACGCGGGGCGGGCGTCCGACCGCGCCGGCCGGCCCCGGGCTGTCGCCCGTCGCGCGACCGGTCGACAGCGCCCGCGCGCCTTCGGTCCGGGCGGGGGTTCCGCACCACGTCGCCCCGGCAGGCCACCACCTTCGGACCTTCCGGGAACCCCGTGAACGGGAGCGGGGCGCGACGGCCGGGGCCGTCGCGCCCCGCGGGGCCGTTCGGGTTCAGGAACGGACGTCGACCATCTCGGCCTTACGCCACTCGGGGTCGGCGAAGTACTTCTTGGTCTCCGCGACCACGATGGGCGACAGCAGCAGCAGACCCACCAGGTTGGGCAGCGCCATCAGACCGTTGGCGATGTCGCTGAAGGTCCAGGCGAGGCTGAGCTCGATGGTCGCGCCGACGTAGACGACGGCGACGAACAGCAGCCGGAACGGTACGACCGCCTTGCGGCCCACGAGGAAGTCCATGCACCGCTCGCCGTAGTAGCACCAGCCGACCAGCGTGGTGAAGGCGAAGAAGACCAGGCTGATCGACACGATGTAGCCGCCGAGGGGGGCCAGCCCCCCGGAGATCGCGCCGAAGCCCTCCGACAGGGCGAAGGAGGTCATCAGCGACCCGTCGTCGCTGTTGGCGGAGCTCCAGGCGCCGGTGACGATGATGACCATGCCGGTCATCGTGACGACGATGATGGTGTCGATGAAGGTCTGGGTCATCGACACCATGGCCTGCCGGACCGGCTGCCCGGTCTTGGCCGCCGCGGCGGCGATGCCGCCGGTGCCCAGACCCGACTCGTTGGAGAACATCCCGCGCGCCATGCCCTGCTGGATGGCGATCATCAGCGCCGAACCGGCGAAGCCGCCGACGGCGGCGGTACCGGTGAAGGCGTCGGTGAAGACCAGCGCGAGCGCCCCCGGCAGGTCGGTGACGTGCACGGCCAGCACGATCAGCGAGGCGACGACGTAGAGGATGATCATGACCGGCACGACCGCCGAGGCGAACCGGCCGATGCTCTTGATACCGCCGAGGACCACGGCCGCCACGACGACGACCAGGATCACGCCGGTGACCTGCTCGGGGACGTTCCAGGTGCCGGCGAGCTGGCCGGCGACGGCGTTGGCCTGGGTCATGTTGCCGATGCCGAACGCCGCGATGGCGCCGAACAGGGCGAACAGCAGGCCCAGCGTCTTGCCCAGGCCGCCGCCGAGGCCACGGCTCAGGTAGAACATCGGACCGCCGCTCATCTCGCCCTTGCTGTCGGGGCGGCGGTACTTCACGCCGAGGAGCGCCTCGCTGTACTTGGTGGCCATACCGAGCACGCCCGTGACCCACATCCAAAACAGCGCGCCCGGGCCACCGACGCCGATGGCCAGCGCGACACCGGAGATGTTGCCGACGCCGACGGTCGCGGCGAGCGCGGTGCTGAGCGCCTGGTAGTGGGAGACGTCGCCCTTGGCCTCCTCACCGCTCTCCTTGCGGCGCACGAAGGCCAGCCACAGGGCGTGGAAGAGCACGCGGAACTGGAGGCCGCGCAGCCGCACCGTGAGGTAGATGCCCGTGACCAGGAGGAGCGGAATGAGGACGTAGGGCCCCCAGACGGTCGAGGACACCTGGTCGAGGATGCCCTGGAGTTGTTCCACGGAGGAGCTCCCTTGAGTGTCGTTCCGGGAAACCGTCGTCCGGACGCGCGTCGGTGACGTGGACCGGGCCGGCGGTGGCTGGGCGCACCATACGGCGAAGGGGCCGGTACGCACGGCAAGGTTTACACCGTTTCGTCACTTCGGCGTCACGTTTCTCCCTCACCCCGGTTTCGGCCACCTCCGGCCCCGCCCGAATCAACTGCCGGACTTGTCACCCGCCTGTTCGAGGGCCAGCCGGCTCAGGACCCGCGCGGCCTGCTCGGAGTCGGCGCCCCGGCCCACCGCGATGCCCAGGAGGTAGGTGGTCAATGGGGCGGCGGGCCGGGCGACGGAGTGCGCGGCGTCCTTGGCCAGGTCGAGGATCCGGTCGACGTCGGCCTTGCCGATCTCGTCCGGCAGGTCCAGCTCGGCGCGGACGCGCTCGGCCCATTCGACGAGGGTCATGCGACTCCCTTTCATTGTCCGGGGACGGTGCGGGTTCCCATGCTGCCGTGCCGGGGGCCGCGATGGGAGGTCGCGGAGCGGCGCGGCGGCCGTGGATCCCTACCCACCACCGCTCGTTCACCCCGTGTGGCGATCCGGTTCACGCCGGCTGTCTAGCGTCGAAGGCGAGGTGAGCGCCCTTGCCCGGCCGCCGCCTCCCCTCCCGGCGCCGCCGGGCGCCGGCCCCTCCCGGCTGACTGGGGAGAAGTCCCATGACCTCCGTCCTCGTTCCCCCCGCCCCCCTTCCATCGGCGCCCCCCATGCGCGTCGCCATCGTGACCGAGTCCTTCCTTCCACAGGTCAACGGCGTCACCAACTCGGTGTGCCGGACCGTCGAGCACCTGGCCGCGCGCGGCCACGAGGTCGTCGTCCTCGCGCCGGGGCCAGGCCCCCTCTCATACGCGGGACGGCCCGTGCTGCGCCTGCCGGCCACCCCGCTGCCCGGCTACCGTTCGTTCCGCGTCGGCCTGCCGGCCCGGCGCATGGTGACGGCCGCGTTGCGCGCCTTCTCCCC
Source organism: Marinactinospora endophytica (assembly GCF_054780875.1). Lineage (NCBI taxonomy): Bacteria > Bacillati > Actinomycetota > Actinomycetes > Streptosporangiales > Nocardiopsidaceae > Marinactinospora > Marinactinospora endophytica. Next base: position 72,176 of record NZ_BAAGVM010000006.1, read on the forward strand.
CGACGTCGTGCACCTGGCCTCGCCCGCCCTGCTCGGCTGGGCCGCGATGGAGGCGGCGCGGCGCTGGGCGCTGCCGACGGTGGCGGTCTTCCAGACCGACCTCGTCGGCTTCGCCGGTCGCTACGGCCTTCCCGCCTCCGAGCGGCTGTGGCCGTTGCTGCGCCGGGTGCACGCGGCCGCGGACCTGACGCTGGTGCCCTCGTCGGCGACCCTGAGCCGCCTCTCCGAGCTGGGCTTCCCCCGGCTCGCGCTGTGGCCACGGGGGGTGGACGGCGAACGGTTCTCCCCCCGGCACCGTGACGAGGAGCTGCGTCGACGTCTCGCTCCCGGCGGCGAGGTGCTCGTCGGCTACGTGGGCCGGCTCTCCCGGGACAAGCGCGTGGGGCTGCTGGCCGAGGTGGCGCGGTTGCGTGGAGCCCGGTTGGTCGTCGTCGGCGACGGCCCGGAACTCTCCCGGTTGCGCCGTCGGATCCCCGGGGCGGTATTCCTCGGGCAGTTGTCCGGCGAGAGGCTGTCGCGCGTGTTCGCGTCGATCGACGTGTTCGTCCACACCGGCGCCGACGAGACGTTCTGCCAGTCGGTACAGGAGGCCCTGGCCTCGGGTGTGCCCGTCGTCGCGCCCGCCGCGGGCGGTCCCCTCGATCTCGTCCGCGACGGGCGCAACGGGCTGCTCTACGCACCGGACTCGGTGCGCGAGCTGCGTGTGGCGGCGGGGCGGCTCATCCACAATCCCGGCCTGCGTTCCCGGCTCGCCGACGCTGCTCGGTCCGGCGTCGTCGCGCGGACCTGGACGGTGGTCAACGATCGGCTGCTGGAACACTACCGGGACGTGATCTCGCCGGCCGCTGCCCCGGTGGCGCCGGGGAGCGGGGCACGGCGTGTCCCGCCACCACGGTCGGGAGGTCGGGCGCTGGTGCCGTCCTCGCGGTGACGCCGCGCCCTCCCCGCCGTTGATCCCGCCGCCCGCCCCGGGGCGGGCGGCGGAAGCTTGCTCACCCCACCGCCACCCGGGCGGGGCCGGTCACCGCGGCCAGCACCTCTTCGAGCCGGTCGAGGTGGGAGCGGACCCAGGGCAGGAGCGTGGGGTCCTCGGCGTCGAGCGCGCCGCGGCGCTGCGCCTCGCTGGTGCCGTAGAGCAGGCTGGTCGCCACCCGCAACCGCAGCGCCGTGTCCGATTCGCCGAACTCCACGGCGGGCAGCACGCCGACGCCGTGCTCCTCCAGGAGGAAGGCCGCCAGAGCGGGGCCGGTCGTGACGCCGTGGTCGCGTTCCAGCCGTTGCCGGCAGTTGTCGAAGTCGGGGTAGAGGTAGAAACCCGCCTGGGGTGGGGCCACCATGGCCCCGGCCGCGGCGAACCGGTCGGCCACGGCCCGCGCGACGATGCCGTGCAGGCGGCGGCTACGCGCGACGTGCTCGACGAGTTCGGCGGGTTCCGTGAAGGCGTAGGCGGCCGCCTGTTGCACCGGGCCGGCCGGGCTGGACCAGATCTCGCTGGCGATACCGACCAGGTCGGCCCCGATCCTGCGCCCCATCTCGCTTTCGGGGAGGCGGGCCACGCCGATCCGCCACCCTCCCAGGGCCAGGCTCTTGCTCAGCCCGGTCGTGATGATCGTGCGTTCGGGGGCGAACTCCGCGGCGCTGTGCACCTCGGTCGCGGGGTCGTGGACGAGGTCACGGTAGATCTCGTCGGAGACGATGACGAGATCGAGGTCGCGTGCCGCCTCGGCGAGCCTGCGCACCGTATCGTGCGAGGCGACGGTGCCGGTGGGGTTGTCGGGAACCGTGGCGATGACGGCCCGCACGTCACGTCCCTCGGCCCGGGCCGCGGTGACGGCCGCGCGCAGCAGGTCGGGTTCGGGCACCCCGCCCTGGGCGGGCGGGGTCGGCACGAGGAGCGGTCGGCATCCCGCCAGCTGGGCCTGCGCCGCGTAGCTGACCCAACTCGGCGAGGCGATGGCCACGTCCCCGCCGATGGCGGGCAACAGCGCGTACAGCAGGGGCTTGCTCCCCGGCCCGGCGACCACCTGGTCGGCCCGGGTGGGAAGGTCGCGGCGCGTCCAGTACCCGGCGGCCGCCTCGCGCAGTTCCTCGCTTCCCGCCACCGGGCCGTAGGCGTTACGGCCGCCCGCGGCGGACAGGGCGTCGCGCAGGGCCGGGTGGACGGGCAGACCCGCTTCGCCGAAGCCCATCGGCAGAACGGGCAGTCCCTGGCGCCTCCTTTCCGTCAGGGCCTCGTTGACGGCGAGGGTGGCGGACACGGTGACAGCCATGGAGAGATCAACTCCGCATATGTGCAGTGGTGGCGATGAGAGCCGGTCGGCCTCTTCCTCGGCCTCCGGCTACCCCTAAGACTGCCGATCCGCCTCCGTTAGCACAAGCGACTCTTTGCGAGGGTTACCATAAGCTTCCCTTATGCTTGATCTACGCCGGCTCAACGTCCTCAAAGAGTTCGCCGCCCAAGGGACCATCGCGGCCACCGCCACCGCCCTCGGCTACACCCCCTCCGCGGTGTCACAGCAACTGTCGACCTTGGAGCGCGAGGTGGGGACGGCTCTGCTGGACCGTACCGCCCGCAGCGCCGAGCTCACCGACGCCGGGCGGCTGCTCGCCGAGCACGCCGAGCAGATCCTGGCCATGGTCGAGGCGGCCGAGGCGGTGCTGGCCGCGCAGAACGGCGTGCCGCTCGGCCGGGTCACCATCACGGCCTTCCCCACCGCGGCGGTGGCCTTCGCCCCCGTCCTGGCGCAGAGCCTGCACGAGCACCCGGGGCTGCAACTGGTGTTGCGCCAGTCCTCGGAGGGGGCGGGCAAACGCCAGGTGGCCGCGGGGGAGGCCGACATCGCGCTGGTCGACGACTGGACGGGACAGCTCCCCGACAGCCTCTCCGGCAAGCTGCGCCACCACCACCTGCTCAACGACCCGATGGTGCTCGCGGTACCCGAGGGGCACCGGCTGGCCGACCCCGACCGCCCCGTCGACCTGCGCCGGTTGCGCAACGAGGCGTGGGTCGTCGCCCCGCCGGGAGAACCCTCGCGCGCCGCCACCGACCGGCTGCTCGCCGGAATCGGCAGTGTCTTGTCCACCGCCTGGGAGTTCGAGGGGCTGGGCACCATCCTCAGCCTGGTCGCCCGCGGGATCGGAATCGCCGCCGTTCCCTCGCTGGCCGCCCTGTCCGGCAACGGCGGCCTGGTGTTCCGCCGGCTGCCGGGCCGCGCGCCGACCCGCGACGTCTACGCGGTGGCCCGCGCCGCGACCATCCAGCGCCCCTCGATCAACGCGACGCTGCGCGCCCTCTACACCGCGGCCCACGAGGTGAGCCGGGCGCTGGTCACGACGCTGGACAGCACCGTGTTCGGCGAGAAGGCGGGGGAGTGAGCGCCGCCGGGCTCACTCTCCCTCGGGCCCCTTCGCGTGCGCGGCGTCATAGCGTTCGCGCGCCTGGACGACCTGGGGAATGTGCTCCTCGGCCCAGTCGCGCAAGGCGACCAACGGGGCGACGATGCTGTGTCCCAGGCCGGTGAGACGGTACTCCACGCGCGGCGGAACCTCGGCGTAGACGTGACGCTCGACCAGACCGTCCCGTTCCAGCGCGCGCAGGGTGTGGGTGAGCACCTTCGGCGTGACGCCGCCGATGGCGGTACGCAGTTCGGAGAAGCGGTGGGTCCGCTCGAACAGGCGCAGGATGACGAGCACGCTCCACTTGTCGCCGACCCTGTCGATGAGCCGGCGGGTGGGACAGTCCGGATCGTTGATGTCGCCCGGGCGGCGCGCTTCGGCCTCCGTGATCCGCATGGGGAGGATTATATGTCCGGGAGCGTCTTTGTTTCCGATGGGAATCGCCCAGGTGGAAGGCTGCTTTCCGGGAAACGACACTCCCTCACACACCTCGCCGGCCGTCCTGCTCACCCTCCGGGTGCCCACCCGGCGCCGGACAGCGCCGCCGGGCCTGTTCCAGGCGTCTGCGCAGCCGCCGGACGAGCAACCTGCCGCGACTGTGGGCTTCGCGCGCGTCCCACCAGCGCGCGTAGACGTCGATGCGCTCCTGGCGCAGTCCGGCCAGCTCGGTCTCCATCTGCTGCACCCGCTTTTGGATCTCGGCGTGCCGACGCCACCACTCGGCCATCACCGCCTCACAGGCGCGGACGTCCCCCTCGGCCCGTTCGAGCCGGGCGACCAGTTCGTCGACCACGGCCGCCGCCCCGGCCCGGCCACCCCCCAGAAACCACACACCGAATGTGTTTCCCGCGACACCAGGGCGCCACCACGACGTGACGCAAAGACTACGGAAAGCAAAGGGGCGCCGGTCTTCCCGGCACCCCGCGGATCAGGCCCGTCAGGCCGCCATCCCGTTGTCGCGCCGCAGCGGAACCCGGGTGAGCGGAGCGGCGCCATGCGGCGACGTACCGGACCGTCTCGGCCGTATCCGCGCGTAGAGCTCCTCGAATCGGTCGAGCGAGCGGCGCTGGTCGTGCTGGAGCACGATCTCGCGGCTGGCCGCCCCCATCTCCGCCCGTCGGGACGGCGACTCCAGCACGTCCAGGAGGTGGCGCGCGAGCGTGGCGACGTCCCCCGGCGGGTACAGATGGCCGTTGCGGCCCGGACGCACCAGGTGCGGCAGCGCCATGGCATCGGCCGCGACGACCGGAAGCCCGGTGGACATCGCCTCCAGGGTCGCGATGCTCTGCAACTCCGCGATGCCCCCGATCGCGAACAGGTCGGCCGCGACATAGGCGAGCGGCAACTCCTCGTCGGGGACGAACCCGAGGAAGTGGACACGCCCGGCGACCCCGATCTCCTGGGCGAGGGCGCGCAGCTCCTTCTCGCGCTGTCCCGTTCCGACCAGCGCGAGCTGGACGTCGCGGTGGCGCAGGACCTCGCGCAACGCCCGGATCAGCTCGTCGATGCGTTTCTCCTCGTCGAGCCGCCCCACGAACACGATCGTGTCGCGCTCGGGCAGCCCCAGGCGCACACGCGCCGCCGCGCGCTCCTGCCCGCGGGGGCGGAAACGCTCCAGGTCGATGCCGCACGACAGCACCTCGACCGGCCGCGCGAACCCCTGTTCCCTGAGCAGGCGGGCGGCACGCTCGGTGGGCGTGGTGACGTGGTCGGCCTGGAGACCGACCCGCATCATGTCCCGCCACGCCAGCCGGGCGCTGACCGCCTGCAGGCGCGGGGGGATGTGGGCGTGGGCGAACAGGTTCTCCGGCATGAAGTGGTTGGTCAGCACGACCGGCACCCCGGCCGCGCGGGCGCGCCGGATGACGGCGCGGCTGATCGTGAAATGACTCTGGGAGTGCACCGCGTGGGGTGCCAGGCGGGTGATGAGACGGGACAGGTGCCCGTCCACCCCCAACGGCACCGCCACCCTCATGGGCGAGTGCGGCACGACCCGCGACGAGCGCAACCGGTGCAGGGTGACGCCTTCCGCGCGTTCGACGTGCGGCGGCCCGTCGGCGGAGGCGCACACCACGTGCACGTCGTGTCCGCGCTCCGCCAGTCCCACGGCCAGGCGGTGGGTGAAGTAGGCGGCGCCGTTGACGTCGGGCGGGTAGGTGTCGGTGCCGATGAGGATCCGCAGCGCCGGGCCCGCCGGCCGGCCGGGCGAGGTCTGGGGGGATGGGGGGAGCGCGGTCATGTCGTGTCTCCTGGGGTGGTGGTGACGGATGTGGTGGCACGGTCGCCGTTGCGCCCCGCATCGGGGGCGCGGTACTTCGCCCGGGCCAGCACCGCGATCCCGGCAACGGCCAGGAGCCCTGCGACCGTGGCGAGCAGGCGGTCGGGGGCGCCCACGGGCAGCTGCTCGCCCAGCAGCAGCACCCCGATTCCGGCGCCCACGAGCGGGTCGGCGACGAGCAGCGTCGCGTAGGCCGCGGCGAAGTGGCCGGTGCGGTAGGCGTTCTGCTGGAGCAGCCCACCGGCCAGCGCCGCGACCAGCGCGAAGAGCGTGAGCGGGCTGAGCACCGTCAGCGGTTCGGCGGCGGCGCCCGCGGCCACCACCCGGGCGAGCGCGGACGTCGTGCCGAGCGCGGCGCCGCCCGCCGCGGCGAGCAGCATGGCGCGCGGGCCGGCCGCCAGCCGGTGGGCGAGGCCATGGGCGAGGAACGCGACGGCCAGGGCCACGCCCACCAGCGCGGCACCGGTGCCGACGCCCATGACCGGACGCGCCACGGCGTGCGGGAAGAGGAACAGCAGTCCGGCCAGGCCGACCATGACCGCCACCCCCGCGAGAACCTGGCCGGCGGGGATCGGGCGACGGCCGAACAGCCCGGCCAGCACGATCGCGAACAACAGACCGGTGACGCCGACCGGCTGGACGACGGTCAGCGGCGCGCCGCTGAGCGCGACCAGGTGCAGCGCGACACCGCACCCCACGACAACGGTCCCCAGCAGCCAGCGCGGCCGCCGGAGAAGGTGCAGGAGGAACCCGGCCCGGGCGACCCCGCGGCCGGGGGCGCCCACCGCGTCACGTTCCTGGAGAGCCGAGCCCAGCGCCATGCACAGCGCGCCGGCGAGGGCGATCGCGACGGCGGCGGTCATCGTCGTGCCCCCGGACCGGTGGACCGGTTCCGGCGGTGCGGATGGTGGCACACGGCCGGCCTCCCCTCTCCGACAGGCGTCTGCGTCGTCGTCCTTCCCGACAGAAACGCTATGGAGGGGAGGGGACGGCGGCCATATGGCCACCATCCCGAGAACAGGTGGTGTCGGCCCTACCCCGGGAGAGGGGTGGGCCCCCGCGCGCGGGGGCCGCCGGAGGGTCCGCTCAGGTCAGGTAGGGGGTGATGAGCTGGTCGACGGGGGCGTGGTCGTCGGTGAGCACCGGGCCGCGGCGCACCCACTGGGCGACGAGATCGGGGGCGGCCAGCTCGCCCGGCCGGGGCGACGCGGTGACGGCCCGATCCAGCAGCTCCCGGTCGAGGGGGGTGTCGGAGGCGACGACGACGTGGTTGCCACCCACCTCGGAGGCGAAGCCGCCCCGCGCCCCGACCACTTCGACGTGGTCGAACACCTGGCGCAGGGTCGCCACCTCCGCGCCGAGGAAGGCGCGCGGCCCCCGGTCGATGACGTTGACGACGTAGACGCCCCCGTCGCGCAGCACCCGGTGGACCTGCGCCGCGAACTCCCGGGTGGTGAGGTGCCAGGGGACGCTGAGCCCGCCGAAGGCGTCCCCGACGACCACGTCGTAGCTCTCGGCCGGCGCGACCGCGACGCCCGTGCGCGCGTCCCCCGCGTGGACGCTCAGGTCCGGACCGGTGCGCAGGTCCAGTTCGGCGCGTGCCATCCGGGTGACGGCCGGGTCGAGTTCGAGCACCTCCCCGGTGGACCCCGGCCGGGTCTCGGCCAGCCAGCGCGGCATGGTGTAGGCGCCGCCGCCGATGTGCAGCGCGTCGATCGGTCCGGCCGGCGCGAGGGCGTCGATCGCGGCCCCGAACCACTGGGTGTAGGCGAACTCCAGGTGGGCGGCGTCGGCGAGATCGACATATCCGTGGCGCAGGTCGTCGAGGTAGAGCACGCGGCCCGTCGGCCGTTGCGGATCGGTTTCGACCCGCGCGCAGTAGTAGGCGGTCTCGACGTCGCAGGAGGAGGGCACGCTGACGAGGAGTCCGCCGCCCAGGGTGACCACGGCGAGCATCGCCGCGCCCCCGCGTCCGCCGCGCGGCACCCCGTGACGTAGCAGGAGCACACCTCCGAGAAGGACGAGGCCGCCGCCGGTGACCAGCAGCACCATGGACACCGGCAGGGCGCTGATGAGCACGTAGCCGGTGAGGAAGGTCCCGGCGAGCGAGCCGACCGTCCCCCAGGCGCTGAAACGCCCGACGATGCCGCCGGCCTGTTCGAGGTCGGCCAACTGGGTCTTGACGACGACCGGGGTGACCGCGGACAGCAACGCCACGGGCAACGCGATGCCCGAGGCGACGAGGAGCAGCGCGGTGATGGGGCCCGCGCCGGTGAGCAGTGGACCGGCTCCGATGACGATGGGGCGGGCCAGCATGGTCAGGCCGCCGCCGAAGACCAGGAGGGGGCCGAGGAGACGGCCGGGGGGACGGCGGTCGGCGGCGTCACCACCGAGCTTGGCGCCGAGCGCGATGGCTCCCAGCGCGACGCCGATGGCGGCGGTGTAGGTCTCTAAGGTGTCCCCCGCGTAGGGGGCGACCAGCCGCACCACGACGATCTCCAGGACGAGTACGGCGGCGGAGGACAAGACGACGAGCACCGTGGCGAGGATCCGGTTCACGCGCCCGAGCTTAGGGGGAGCGGGAGGGGGCCGCGCCGCGAGAGCCCGCGGCCTTCCGGTCGGACGGGGCTCAGCAGGGTGCGGCGGAGACCTCGGAGGCGGGGAAGGGACGGGTGTCGCTGCGGGCCACCGGGTCCAGGGGGATGCCCCGCTCCCACCAGGAGACGACGTTACGCGCCAGGCGCACGGCCCGGTCGCGGGCCTGCTCCGCCTGTGGACAGAGCTGGACGGCGGGGTGGTTGCGCAGCGGCGAGGGCGCTCCGAGACGGGACGGGAGCGCCAGGGCCGGGCTTCCCGCGACCCCGGCGAGCCGGCCCGTGTGCAGGGCGGTGAGCAGCGCGCCGCGGTCCACCACAGCGGGGTCGGACAGGTTCACCAGGATCGCGCCCGGACGGACGCGGCCGAGGGCGTCCGCGTCGACGAGTCCTTCGGTGCGCGCGGAGAGGGGGACGTGCACCGAGATGATGTCGCTGGCCTCCATCAGGTCGGGCAGGTCCATGCGCGCCACCCCCGATGGCCACGCCCCGGTCTGGGGGCCGGTCCCGACGACGCGGCCGAACAAGGGGCGGGCGAGTTCGGCGGCGCGGAACCCCGTCTCCCCCATCCCCACCAGTCCGAGGGTCAACCGCGCGGGCCGGCACGGGGTCCCCTCCTCACAGGCGAGGCGGCGCGCCTGGGAGATGGCGAGGGCGATGGCCTGGTGGGCGCTGGAGTGCGGGTCGGCGGCTCCGGGAAGACAGGCCACCCACAGCCCGCGCCGTTCGGCCGTCTCGACGTCCACGGCGGAGGCGTCGGAGCGCGCGGTGACGATGAGGCGCAGGTCCGGCAGCCGGTCCAGGAGACCGGCGTCCACCCGGGCCTCGCCCGTGATGAGCGCGACGGCGCCGCGGGCGCCGTCCACGATGTCGTCGGGGTCGCAGGTGCCGAGGAAACGCGCCTGGAAGCCGGCACGGGTCAGGAAGTCCATGACGGGGGACGGGTCGAGCCCTCCGGTATCCGTGATGGCCACGCGAGGATCGGCCACGTCTCACCTCCGTTCAGGCAAATTCCTGCCACCAATTCTGAAAAGTACCTTTTGGCACTTCATGAGAACAGAGGGCCTGAAGCCCAACATCTCACCCCATCCGACCGAACCCCCGGCGACCAGGGGGTTCGGTCCCCGGAAACCGGCATGGGAGATCCCCGTCACATCACCCAACGCGACCTCCCATACCGCGAACGCGCCCATTCCCGCTCCCCACCCGAACGGGTGGCCGGTCCCGGTCGCGGCTTCCACGGAATCGCGCCGCTCGGCACAATTGGGCGCACATCCCCCAGACGAGGTAGGTGAGCCGAGTGCGCGCAGTGGAGCTGGACGCCACGGACGCGGCGATCGTCCGCGAGTTGCAGACCGACGGGCGCCTGGCGTTCGAGACGCTCGCCGGACGTGTCGGGCTCTCACGCGCGGCGACACGGCTGCGGGTACAGCGCCTCCTCGGGTCCGGCGCCCTACAGGTCATCGGCATCGTGCATCCGGCGGTGCGCTCGATCCGCGCGGTGGCGCACCTGTTCATCGATGTCTTCTCCGACGCCGCCCCCGTCGCCGGCGCCGTGGCCGCCCTCCCCCACATCGCCCCGGTGAGCCTGACCGCCGGCCGGTTCCCGTTGGTCGCCGAAGTACGCGGCCGCGGCCTGCCCGACCTGACCGAGGCGGTCGAGCGGGTGCGCGCCCTCCCCGGTGTCCGCGACGTCGACACCGCCGTGTGCACCCACGTGCTCAAGGATCCCCACCTGCCGGCGCAGGACCCGCGGGCGGTCGACGTCGACCCGCTGGACGAACGGCTGATGAGGTTGCTGGAGAAGGACGGGCGCACCTCCTTCGCCGACCTGGCCGGCGCGGTCGGCCTGTCCGCCGGAGCGGTGCGCAGTCGGGTGCTCCGGCTGATCAGCGCCTCCGCGATACGGGTCACCGCCGTCGTCGATCCGGCGGCGCTCGGGTTCGGGCGGATCGGCGGGTTCGCGCTGCGCCTGGAGGAGGAATCGGGCGACGCCCTCAACGAGGTCACCTCCTGGGAGCGTATCCACCACCTGACCCGCTGCCTGGGACGGGTGGACGCGATCGGCACGGTCACCGCGGAGTCCACCTCCGACCTCTACTCGGTGTATGAACGGCTGCGCGCCCTGCCCGGCATACGTGTGGTCGAGACGTGGGTCCACGTCGAGACGGTGAAGGAGCGCTACGCTCCCGTGCCCCCCGAGGCCGGGCGGTTGGCGGTCGCCGGCCGCTGACCTGACCCTCGCCTCATCGAGGGATCGCGAGAGGGGAGGGCGCTCTCCCTGGGGAAGCCCGCCGCCTCCCTTCCGCTATGTCCTTTTCCTACCCCTCATGGCAACATGACCCCGACACTGGTCTAGACCGGATGAAGGAGCCCCCGTGCCAGAACACTCACTCGTGCCCCGGCCCGCCCAGATCGCCCCGGGCGAGGGGACCGGGCTGGTCCTCGACGCCGCGACCGGGATCTCGTGCGACGAGGACGCCCAGGGCACCGCGCTGTGGCTGCGCACGGAGCTGGGAGCGGCGACCGGGTTGGCCTTTCCCCCCGCCACGGGTGCCGGCCGCCACATCCGGCTCTCGGTGGACGACTCCGCCGGACTGTCCCCCGAGGGGTACCGGCTCACGATCGACTCCGAGGGCGCGAAGATCGTCGGACACGACCCGGCCGGCGTGTTCTACGGCGCCCAGACGCTGCGTCAGCTGCTGCCCCCGGCCGCCTACCGGCGCGCCCCGCTCCCCGGGGAGTGGCGGTTGCCCGCGGCCGAGATCACCGACCGACCGCGGTTCGGCTGGCGCGGCTGCATGATCGACGTCGCCCGCCACTTCCTGCCGAAGCACGACCTGCTGCGGCTCATCGACCTGCTGGCCCTGCACAAGCTCAACGTGTTGCACCTGCACCTCAGCGACGACCAGGGATGGCGCGTCGAGATCAAGCGCTACCCCCGGCTGACCGAGGTGGCGTCCTGGCGGCACGAGAGCCAGGTCGGCGCGGGCGACCCGCCGACCTTCGACGGCCGGCCGCACGGCGGTTTCTACACCCAGGACGACATCCGCGAGATCGTCGCCTACGCGGGCGCCCGCCACATCCGGGTCGTTCCGGAGATCGACATCCCCGGCCACTCCCAGGCCGCGATCGCCGCCTATCCCGAGCTCGGCGAGAGCGGCGACCTCCAGGTCGGACGCAGGTGGGGGGTCATCGAGGAGGTGCTCAACGTCTCCGACGCGACGCTGGAGTTCTACCGGAACGTCTTCGACGAGATCATGGAGCTGTTCCCCGACGAGTACGTGTGCGTCGGCGGCGACGAATGCCCCAAGGGACAGTGGCGCAACAGCCCCATCGCCCAGGAGCGCATCAAGTCCGAGGGACTCGCCGACGAGGACGAACTCCAGAGCTGGTTCATCCGGGCCTTCGACCGCTACTTCACCGAGCGCGGCCGGCGCCTGCTGGGCTGGGACGAGATCCTGGAGGGGGGCCTGGCCCCCGGGGCGACCGTGGCGTCCTGGCGCGGCCGTGAGGGGGGCATCGCCGCGGCGCGGGCCGGGCACGACGTGGTGATGTGCCCGACCCAGACGTCCTACCTGGACTACCGCCAGTCCGACTCCCCGGACGAGCCCATCCCCGTGGGCACCGTCTTGACCCTCGCCGACGTCTACGCCGCCGAGCCGGTCCCCACGGAGCTGACCGAGGAGGAGGCGCGGCACGTGCTCGGCGCGCAGGTCAACGTGTGGACCGAGCACATGGACTCACCGCGCCGGGTCGACTACATGGTCTTCCCCCGCCTGTCGGCGTTCGCCGAGACCGTGTGGTCCTCCGGTGAACGCGACTACGCCGAGTTCCTGCCCCGTCTCACCGACCACCTGCGACGTCTGGACGCGATCGGCGTCGAGTACCGCCCGCTGGAGGGTCCGCGTCCCTGGCAGCGCCGGCCCGGGGTGCCCGGACGCGGCTAGACGCGCGGCCGGGCCCGCCCGTGGGCGGGCCCGGCCGGCTCCAGGTCAGCCCCGGGAGCCGGTCTCCTCCTCGATGACCTTGAGCAGGACGTCGGGGTAGTCGGTGATGACGCCGTCCACCCCCTTGGCGATGGCGGCGCGCATGTCATCGGGCCGGTTGACGGTGTAGACGAAGACCTCCAGGCCCGCGTCGTGGACCGCGGCGACGTAGTCGGCGTCAACGGCGGTGTGGCTCGGGTTGATCTGGTCGGCCCAGTCGGCGTACTCGGCGATGCGCTCCTCGGGCACCACCCCGAGCAGCCCGTGCGGGACGCGCGGGAGCAGGTCGTGGGAGGCGCGCATCGACTCCCAGTCGAAGCTCTGGATCACCAGACGCGGCTGGGCGTCCCGCCCATGCCCCGAGGCGGCCAGCCACCAGCGGTTCTGCTTGAGCGTCTTGGCGATGTCGGCCTCGATCCCCTCGTACAGGGACGGTGACTTGACCTCCAGCAGCAGGTTGAGCCGGTGGGCGCGCAGCAGGTCCAGGGCCTCCTGGAAGGTGGGGACCCGCTCCCCCGCGTAGGCGGCGCCGAACCAGGACCCGGCGTCGAGCGTGCGGATCTCCGCCAGCGTGAAGTCGCGCACGGCGTAGGAGGAGCGGCCCGGGAAGACCTCCTCGACGTCGGTCGTGCGGGTCAGGGTGGTGTCGTGCATCAGCACGAGCTCACCGTCCGCGGTGCGCTGGACGTCGATCTCGACGGTGCTCGCCCCCCGCGCCCGGGCCTCCTCGATCGCGGCGAGGGTGTTCTCCGGCGCGTAGGCCGAGGCGCCGCGGTGGGCCACGCCCACCACCGCGGAACGGTCGCCGCCCCGCCATGGGCCGGCCGGCCCGTCAGTGGGGGCGGCCACCGCCGTTCCGGCGGTTCCCATGACGAGACAGGTGGCCGTGGCCACGACCACTCCGAGCCGACTGAACATGGCACTCCCTACTCCGCGTGGACGCACTGACCGTTCCAGGGTGATCTCAGCCGGTTACCGGGGAATGTCGAGCGGGCGATCCACCGGTGCCGCACCGGAAAACCCGCGCCCCGCCCCGCTCGCGTCCGATCCGACCGCGCGACACGAACTACGCCTTGTGAGTATTTGATCACATGCTGTGAGATTTTTGGGACAGGTGGCACGTAGCGACGCACAAGGTGCCACGTCCGAAATCCCGTAGTCACAGGAGAACCGAACATGCGCAAGCCACATACGAAGTGGACCACACTGGCGGGCGCCGCCACCGTGTCCCTGGCCGGGTTCCTCGCCTGCGCCGCACCCGCGGCGGCGGTGGCCACCGTGGCGGAGCAGCCGTCTCCCCCGTGGTCCGCGATCCGGCCGGGCTCCGCCATCGCCTACCGGATCGACGGATTCGACATCGGCTACCTTCCCTCCGCCCTCCAGGAGGACAACTACGCCATCAGCGCCCAGGCGCGTACCGAGCAGGAGGGAGGCCGTACCGCCTACGTCTCCTGGCTCCTCGGCGGCCAGACCCACGCCCGGGTGGCGATCATGCGCTCGGAGACCCTGCAGGACCTCGACGGGTTGCGCGAGGAGCACTTCGCCGACCTCGACCAGGACTCGCTGCGCAAGGTCACCGAGGGGGGACGCACCTCCTACCTGTCGGAGGGCACCGGCCACATGTTCTGGGTGGACGAGCCCGGGGTCGCCGTCTCGGTGTTCCTCGAACCGCAGATGTGGGACTCCGCGGAACTGGCCAGGGTCGGCTCCAGCATCCGCCAGAGCCGTTTCGCCGGCGTCCAGATCCCCAACAACCCGATCCTGTCGGGAGCGCTGCCCTCCTCCGAGGGCACCGCCCAGGACGAGCCTCTCGCCCGACCCGCGACCAACAAGCCCGAACAGGGCCCCGCCTCGAACCCGGGGATACCCGTCCCGCCCGCGGCGCCGCCGGCCGGCGCCCCGGTGCCGTCAGAGCAGGAGGCGCCCCCGTCCCGGCCCCGCCCGAACGCGGTGACCGACCAGCAGATCCGGCAGTGCCTGGCCGACAAGCTCTCGGCCCCCGCCTCCTCCGGCGAGGCGCAGGGCGAACCCGCCTGGGACGAGGCGCTGTGGCTCCAGGCCGAGGCCCCCGCTCGCGACGCCGCGATCACCAGCTGCTCCGACCAGCTGCGGGTGGAGCGGTGGCGCGTCGAGGAGGCCGTCGCCCCGCTGGAGCAGGAACCCGCCGAGGAGGACAACGCCGAGGAGGCGCCGCGGCCCGGTCCCGGCCTGACCATGCCGCCGTTCGACTCCTGGAACCTGCTGTTCTGGCTCTGATCCATCCGGACCCGGGACCCGCCGCTCGGCGGGTCCCCGTCTGCCCGTCGCCCGCCCCCTCACCCGCGCACGGAGTGGATCACCGCGGTGACCTCCCCCAACCGGATCGTGCCACCGGACATCCCCCGCGCGGCGGCGGTGATCACGACCCTGTCACCGTCGTCGAGGAGCACCGGGGCCGCCTCCGCACCGCCCGGCTCCACGAGCGTCCCCTCCTCGTCTCGTTCCTCCCCCGAGACCGCTCCCGAGACGTAGAGGTCGCCGGTGCGCAGCGGCGCGCCGCCGCTCGTCAGGTGCGCGAGCATCTGGTCGGCGGTCCAATACGTCGAGGCGTAGGGGGGACGCGAGACGACCCGCCCGTTGAGCCGTATCTCCAGCGTGACGTCCAAACCCCAGTCCGCGACCCGTCTCAAATAGGGGAGCGGTGGCGGGGACTGCTCCCGTCCGGCGCGGCGTGCCGCGCCCAGCGCGTCGAGCGGGACGACCCACGGTGAGATCGAGGTCGCAAACGCCGGGCCGAGGAGGGGACCGCCCTCCCACCCCTGGAGGTCGCGCGCGCTCCACTCCCCCGCCACGACGACGCCGAAGACGTGTTGGGCGAAGTCGGAGACCGGGACGCTGCGGCCGGGTGGGGTGGGCGCGCCGATCACGAACCCCAGCGCGGCACCGACGTCGACCTCGCGGGACGGACCGAACGTGGGGATGTCGGCCCCCGGCTCCAGGTACTGCCCCGAGGGCCGCGCGATGTCGCCGCCCGACAGCACGACCGTGCCCGCCCTGCCATGGTGCCCCACCGGGAAATGCCGAGGGCCGCCACCGGTCCGCGGCGTGTCCTGGAAGAAGGTGAGATCGGTGATCTCAAACGGTGGGTGCAGCGTGACGTCCGCCAGGGGGACGAGGTGGGGTTCGGCCCTCGCGCGGCCGGAGTCGCTGGTCAGCATGCCCCCGATCTTGGCCCTGGTGGCACGCCAGGCCGTGGAGCCACGGGCCATGAAGGGGGCGAGCGAGGACACGCAGAACTCCGGATCGCCCAACGTGCCGGCGAGGTCCAGCACGAACTCCCCGATCCGGACGCCCACCCGGGGCGCCCCTCCCCCACGGGAGAACACCCCGTAGGGGAGGTTGTCGGCCCCGAATCCGGTCGTGTCGGCTCCTGGTACCCAACTGTGTGCCACGGCCCTCCTCAGGTCTCGGTGACGCCACCCCGACCGTGTGCCGGGTCCCCTCCCTCACTGGTACCCGCGCCCGCCGACGGAACCCCCGCGCGGGCCCGGGACCACGGGCCGAAGGCGGCCGCCGGAGAGCGGCCCCGGCCCTCCGGTTCGCGGGACCCGCCCGCCCCCGTTCCGGAACCCCACGCATGGACGTTCCTCCTATCAGGCGGACAACGGCATACCGTGTACGAAATCTCCCCGTATCGGTACGCTGGCCGCGCGTCACCGCCAGGATCCGGTCCCCAGGAGGCTCCCGACCCCATGTATCCCTTCTCCACACGCCCCGAGCTTCGCGGCCGTTTCGGCATGGTCGCCTCCACCCATTGGCTGGCCAGCGCCACCGGCATGTCGGTGCTGGAACGCGGTGGCAACGCGTTCGACGCGGCGGTCGCGGCGGGGTTCACCCTCCAGGTCGTCGAACCCCACCTCAACGGACCCGCGGGAGAGGTGCCCATCATCTTCCACGCCTCCGGGGCCACCCCCACGGTGATTTGCGGGCAGGGGCCCGCGCCCGCCGCCGCCACCCCCGAGGCCTTCGCCGGGCTTGAGCGCGTCCCCGGCAGCGGAGTACTGCCGGCGTGCGTTCCCGGCGCGTTCGACGCCTGGATGCTGCTGCTGCGCGACCACGGGACCATGGAAGTGCGCGACGTGCTCGAACACGCCATCGGCTACGCCCGCAACGGCTATCCGCTCATGCCGCAGATCGTCGAGAAGATCGCCGCCCTGGAGCCGGTGTTCCGAGAGTGGTGGCCGGGGTCGGCCGCGCTGTACCTGCCCGGCGGGACCGTCCCCCGCGCGGACTCCTTCCTCGCCAACCCGGCCCTCGCCGACACCTACCAGCGCGTCGTGCACGAGGCCGAACGCGCTGCGCGCACCCGCGAAGGCCGCATCGACGCGGCCCGGCGCGTCTGGCGCGAGGGGTTCGTCGCCGAGGAGATCCTGGGCTTCCTGCGCTCCCCCGTCCCCGACGGCTCCGGCGAGCATCACCAGGCCCTCCTCGACGGAGCCGACCTGGCCGGTTGGAGCGCCTCCTACGAGGACACCGTCAGTCTGGAGTACGAGGGACTGACCGTGCACAAGACCGGGCCGTGGGGGCAGGGCCCCGTCTTCCTGCAACAGCTGCGGCTGGCCGAGGCCCTGGGCACCAAAGAGCTGGAGGTGACCTCGGCGGAGTTCGCGCACCGGGTCGTGGAAGCGGCCAAGCTCGCCTTCGCCGACCGGGAGGCGTGGTACGGCGATCCCCGGTTCGTCGACGTCCCCCTGCCGGAACTGCTCTCGCCCGCCTACGCCGAACAGCGCGCGTCCCTCGTCGGGGAGGCGGCCTCACTCGAGCTACGTCCCGGGGCGCCCGATGGGCGCACCCCCCACCTGCCGGAACTCCGCCTGGTGGGCAGCGGCGGCCCCGGACCGGACACCATCGGGGAGCCGACGGTCGACCGCGCCGGTGAGCAGCGCGGGGACACCTGTCACCTCGACGTCGTCGACGCGCACGGCAACATGGTCTCGGCGACGCCCAGCGGCGGCTGGCTGGCGAGCTCACCGGTCATCCCCGCTCTGGGATTCCCCCTGGGCACCCGCGGCCAGATGTTCTGGCTGGACCGGCGCTCCCCCAGCGTGGTCGGACCGGGCCGGCGACCGCGCACGACCCTGACCCCGACGCTGGTCACCCGGGGCGACGAGGCGGTGCTGGCCCTGGGCACCCCCGGAGGCGACCAGCAGGACCAGTGGTCGCTGACCTACTTCCTGCGCCTCGTCCACGGGGACATGAACCTCCAGGAGGCCATCGACGCCCCCATGTTCCACACCAACGCCTTCCCCGGCTCCTTCCATCCGCGCGAGGTGGCACCGGGCGAACTCGTCGTGGAGTCCCGGGCGGGGGAGGAGGTCATCGACGAACTGCGCCGGCGTGGCCACCGTGTGGTGGTGTCGGGCCCCTGGTCCCTGGGACGCCTGTCGGCGGTGAGCCGCGATCCGGAGAGCGGCGTGCTGCGCGCGGCCGCCAACCCGCGGGGAGCCCAGGGGTACGCGGTGGGGCGGTGACCGTTCCCGATCGGCTCGGGAAGACATGAAGAATGGATACGATCGTTTCAACCCGCCGAGCTGATTTTTCCGTTATTTTAGGAACGACCGGGCTAACAGCTCCCCTCTTGCCAAAATACGCGCGAGCGGCTTATCTTGACGCGGGAGAAAGCACCATTGTTTTACCTTGGAGTGCTGCCCGATAACTCGATGACCACGATGCAGGGCCCGTTTCACCGGCTACCCCCTCCCTCGGTGGAACCCCTGCTTCCCGCTCCTGCGTGATACGGCCCCTCCCCTCCCGGCCGGCTCACGACAGGAGACCGAAGGGGCCGTGCCGGCGCGGCACGGCCCCTTCGCTGCGCCCCGGACCTGCCACGATCCCGGCGGCCCCTCTCCCCGAGGACATCGGGTGAGCGTTCCGGGACGGTCCATGCCGTCCATGGGAGCGGCTGCCCGGACAGCCCCCGACGATCACCGCCTCCCCGGCGCGCGAGGGGCCGGGCCCGGCCCGCCCTTGGCGGATGAGCGGCGATGCGTTCCCCGGAGTTCTCCGGGGAGCGCCCAGGACCGAATCCGGGCCACAACCGGGACACGCGGTGATCGTGGGTGTGGGTGGGCGCTTCGGCGACCGCGTGGGTGGGCCGGCGGTGACGCCGCGTTTCTCGGCTCCGAGGCGACTTCCGCGGACCGCCGGCGCCGGCTCGTCCGTCGCCGCCATGTCCTCGCCGCCCCTGGCGCTCTTTCCAGCCCGTGGCCGGCCCCGTGCGGGGGCGGTGACCGATCGAATCGGATCCGACGAGGCCACAACCGTCCAGGCGGAGATGGTGAACCGCCGGTACGGAGCAGGTCGGCGGCCATCACGACGGCACCCGCGACGGCCCCGACCGCCCCGTGCGCCCATTCCGCGCGACCGGACGAGGACGGACCACCGCGGCCACCGAAGGCGGCGGGGACGTGAGCCGGGCCGACCGTGCGGGAGGATCCGTCCGTCTCCACGGTCCACCGGCCCTCGTCCCCACGGACCCGATGTCCGTCCGCTCCCCAGAACGGCGTTGCACCGTCCCGCCCGGGGAAACACCACCGTCCGGCCCGACCCGCGAGCGCGCGACGGCGTCGGGACGCTAGACGTGGACGCGGACCAGTCCGGCCATCTTCTCCATCCGGACCTCGGTCACCTTCACCACGTCGCCCGATCGGGGGGCCTCGATCATCATCCCGTCCCCGAGGTAGATGGCGACATGGGAGATGTAGTCGGGGGCGGTGGGATCGGTACGCCAGAAGATCAGGTCGCCACGGCGGGCGTCGGCGTAGTCGACGTGCTCCCCCGCCCACCACTGGTCGTGGGTCACCCGGGGCACCGCCACCCCCGCCTGGGCGAACGCCCATTGGACCAGGCCCGAACAGTCGAAGCTGTCCGGCCCCTCGTCGCCCCACACGTAGGGGGTGCCCAGCTTGGACTCGGCCGCCGCGATCATCCTCTCGACGACCGTACCGGGGACCGGGTCGCCCTCGGCGTCGAAGGGCCGGTCCTCGGGTTCCTCGGCGAGCACCTGGAGGCCCGCGTCCTCGCCCAGGACCTCCTCCAGCCGATCGCGCAGGTCCCACAGGTCGGCGTCGGGAGCGGAGATGACCAGGCCGTTGCCCTCGGGGAAACCGAGCTCGGCGGCGACCTCGCGCGACACCAGCGCGTCGATCCCCGCGACGCCCGAGGTCGCGTGGGTCCAGACCGGAAGCTCGACCATGCCCTTGCCGCCGGCGACCTCGACGTCGTGGCCGAGTTCCAGACGGCGCTGTTCGCCGACCTCCTTGGAGAGCGCGATGCCGCCGCCCGCGACCCCCTGCCAGATCTCGTCGGACCTCGCCGACGGTTCCGGGGCGAACCCCCGGAAGGAGGAGGCGTCCACACCGAGTACCGACGTCGTCTCGCCGTCCACGCGTACCCGTGCGGCGTCCACGACCTCGACCGCCTCGACGCCGTCGATCCGGCGCACCTCGGCGAGGGTCCTCGCCGGGACCGTGCCCGGCAGCACCGCGAAGTACTCCCGTGACCGGATCTCGCCCAGGGGTTCCACCTCGGCCCGGCGCACCCTCGCGCGGCCGGAATCGGCCACGGGGGGCGACGCCGGTTTGGCCGAATCGCGCTCGGCGGGTTCGCTTCCGCTGTTGTGCCGCCCGCTGTCGACCGCCGGACGGGGACCGGGCTCCGGTTCGGCCCAGGCGGGGGCGCTCACGCCCCCGAAAGCCACGCTGAACACCATCGCCGAGCCCGCACAAGCCGCAAGATGCCGGCGCATCCCTACCTCGCCTTCCCGCGCCCGGTGAGAATGTCGGCTACCAGAATGGGCCGAAACCCGTTCTGTTTCAAGCAAAGATCACGTGAACGAGCGGGGCCCCGCGCACAGTGTGACCGTCGTGTCAGGCGTCGGCGTAGCACTCGACGACGGAGACGTCCAGCGGAAAGCGGACGTCCGTCTCACCGAACAGCGTCCGACGGGTCTCGGCCTCGGCGTCGCCCAACATCTCCACCACTTTCCCGGCGAGGGGACGGGGGGTGTGCAGGACCAGCTCGTCGTGCTGGAAGAACACCAGCCGAACGGTGTCGCGGGTCGACTCCTCCGCCCCGATCCGGCGCCGCACGGCGGCCATGAGGACCAGCGCCCATTCCGCCGCCGTGGCCTGGATGACGAAGTTGCGGGTGAAGCGCCCGCGCTCGCGCGCCGCCCGCCGCGCCGCCTCGCTGTCGGGTTCCTCCGCCATGATCCGCCGCCACTTCGCGGAGGGCGGCGGACAGGTCCGTCCCAGCAGGGAGCGCACCAGCCGTCCCTCCTCCCCGGCCCGCGCCGCGGCGTCCACGTGCCGCATCGCCTGAGGGAACGCGCGCCGCATGACACGCAGCAGCGGAGCGGCATCCCCGCCGGTCTGGCCGTACATCGCGGCGAGCACCGCGATCTTCGCGCGGTCACGGTCACCACCGAACGCGCCGGCCAGCCTGGCGTACAGGTCACCCCCCGCGGCCGCCGCGGCGAGCCCGTGGTCGCCGGAGAGCGCGGCGAGGACGCGCGGTTCGAGCTGCCCGGCGTCCGCCGCCACCAGGGTCCATCCCGGATCCGCGGTCACGGCCCTGCGGATGGCCCGGGGAATCTGCAACGCGCCACCGCCCCGGGTGGCCCACCGGCCCGAGACGACCCCACCGACGACGTAGTCCGGCCGGAACCTGCCGTCGCGCACCCAGGTGTCCAGCCACGTCCACCCGTTCGCCGAGAACAGCCGGGACAGCTCCTTGTAGCGCAACAGCAGCGGGACGGCGGGGTGGTCGACGCCCTTCAGGACCCAGGAACGGGTCGAGGGGAGGGAGTGGCCGGCCGCCGCGAAGGCCCTGAGGAGCTGCGCGGGCGAGTCGGGGTTGACCGTGCGCCCGAAGGCCGCGCTGATCTGCTCGGCGAGGTCGGCGAGGACCTCCGGTCGCGCACCCGCGTGCGGCCGGGGACCGAGCTGTTCGGTGAGCAACCGGTCGTGGACGTCGGCTCGCCACGGCACGCCGTCGAACGCCATCTCCGCCGCGGCCAGCGCCCCCGCCGACTCCACCGCGGCCAGCAGCGCGAAACGGTCGGGCCGGGCAAGCGCGGCGATACGACGCTGCTGGTCGGCGTGGACCTCGACGAGCGCGGCGAGGTGGTCGGTGCCGGCCGGCAGAGCCGAGCGGTCGGGCTCGAAAAGGGCCTCTTGGGGGCTCGAACCGACCTGGGAGACGGGATCGTCGGGCACGCTCCTGCCGTGCAGCCGCGCCCACGCCGCCCCAAGGGAACGCGCCTCGCCGGAACGGCCCTGGTGGGCGAGGAGCAGCGCCTCGACAAGGGCGACGTCGTGGCAGCGTCCAAGGCGCGGTGTCCCTCTGCGTAGCAACGAGGGGTAGATCTCGCTGGTGGCGGCCCACACCCACCGTGGCGGGCCGGCGGGCGAGCGTTCGAGGACGGCCATCTCGGCCGGCAGGTCGGCGGCGTGCCACGGCGCCCCCTGGGGCGTGCCGTCGGCGCGCAGCCGACACAGCATCGCCCCGCCGTCCGGATCCGGGGCCACGGCGGTACGCATGCCCTAATTCTGGCCCCGACCTGCGACATTCCGCGCCGCGGGACACGGCGGCGGCCGTGACCCGGCTCAGCCCTGCCCCGCGCCCGCGCGGACCTCGTTGGCGAGGGGCTCACCGGCCGCCCACCGGCGTATCTGCTCCTCCACGAACCTGCGGGCGCGCGGGTAGAACGTCGCCGAGCCCCCGGCGACGTGCGGGGTGATGTGGACTCCCGGCGCGTCCCACAACGGGTGGTCGGCGGGCAGCGGCTCCGGATCGGTCACGTCCAGGAAGGCGCGCACCCGCCCCTTCTCCGCGAGCAGCGCCTCGGTGTCGAGCACCGGACCGCGTCCCACGTTGACCACCAGCGCGTCGTCGCGCAGCAACGCGAACTCGCGCGCGCCGAACATCTTCTCGGTGTCGGGCGTGTGGGGCACGACGATCACCACCACATCGGCGTCGGGCAGCAGCCGGTGCAGGTCGGAGATCCCGTGGACCCCCGTCTCGGGCCGCGGCCGGCGGGCCAGGCGCACCACCTCGGCCTCGAACGGGACCAACCGCTGTTCGATCGCGGCGCCGATGCTGCCGTAGCCGACGATCAGCACCCGTGACCCGGCCAGGGAACGGGTGTAGTGCGGTGCCCACGTGTGCCGGCGTTGGTCGGCGGTCCAGCGGGGCAGGTCGCGTTGGGCGGCCAGGACGAGGGCCAGCGCGTGCTCGGCGGTGCTCGCGTCGTGGAGGCCGCGCCCGTTGTACAGCGCCGCCCCCTCCGGAAGCACCTCGAGCGCGTGCTCGTACCCCGCGGTGAGGAGCTGGAGGCCACGCAGCCGGGGCATGCGCGCCACCGGTCGAAGCGCTCCCGCCCGCCCATAGGGGGCGACGTAGAAGACCACGTCGGAGAGGTCCCCGGGCGGCTCGCCCGTGCCGTCGTAGACCTCCACCCGCAGATCCCCGAGACCGTCGCTCCGGTCGAGGTCCCAGGGGACCAGCACCCGGTCGCCCATCGCCCGCTCCTCCGCTCCGTACGCCACGGCCGGGCCCGCGCGAGGGCCCGCGGTCGTGGGTCTGATCATCATCGAAGGTACCAGCGGCGCCCCGATCGTCCCGGAGCGGCCAGACGCCCGACCTGTGGGGACATGCACGCCCGCCGTGGGGAGTAATCCGCCCAACAGCGGGCAATAGCGCTGTCGGAGCCCGTGACACGGCTCCGCACGTCTCGATGATCCGCACGGTGACCGTCCCCGTGCCGACCACGAACCCCCGGAGGGATCCCGTGCTCATCATCAGCAACTCCAAGGCCGGGACGAACGAGGACGCCCTGTTACGCACGGCGGTCGGCGAGCTGGCCATCTCGGGCGGCGGCGCGGTCGAGGTCGGCTACTCCTGCTCCCCCGAGGAACTCGACGAGCTCCTGGACCGCGGCCACGAGACCGTGGTCGTGGCGGGAGGGGACGGCAGTCTGCACGCGCTGGCCAACGCGCTGCACCGACGTTCGGAACTGGGAGAACGCACAGTCGGCCTGATCCCGTTGGGCACCGGCAACGACTTCGCCCGTGGCCTGGGCATCCCCCTGCAGGCCGCCGACGCCGCCCACGCCCTGGCCGAGGGGACCGCGCGACCGCTCGACCTCTTCGTCGACGACGAGGGCCAGATCACGGTCAACGCCGTCCACCTCGGTGTCGGCGCCGATTCCACCCGTGAGGCGGCCCGCTGGAAGAAGGTCCTGGGACCGGTGAGCTTCCCCGTCGGCGGGCTGATCGCGGGCTGGGCCGCGCAGGGGTATCGGCTGCACGTCGAGGCCGACGGCGAGACCGTGATCGACACCCGCCACAAGGTCCTCATGGTCGGGCTGGCCAACGGCCGCTTCATCGGGGGCGGCGCCGGGACCCTCGACCCCGACGCCCGGGTCGACAACGGCCTGATCAACCTCGTCGTCTCGCGCTCCCGCGGTTTCTGGCGGCGCGCCGCCCACGCGATCCGGCTCCACCGGGGCACCCACCCGATGGAGATGGACGTCTACCGCCGCCAGGCGCAGGTCATCTCGGTCCGAGGCGAGCCGGTCACCGCCAGCAACGACGGCGAACTCGAGGAGAACATCACCTCGCGCACCTGGCGGGTGCTGCCCGGGGCCTGGAACTTCATCCTCCCCGGCGGGGCATGACCCCTCAACCGGCCGCGCGGTCCTCGACCCGCCCCCGGACCAGCTCATAGCAGGCGATGGCGGCGGCCGCGGTGACGTTGAGGGAGTCGACGTCACGGTCGACCATGGGAACGCGCACACACACGTCGGCCTGTTCCATCCAGCGTGACGACAGGCCGTCGCCCTCGGTCCCCATGAGGAGCGCGTTCCGGTCCCGCGCTCCGGTGCCGGCCAGCGCCTCGGCGATGGGGACCGACCCCGGGGCCGGTGTCATCGCGAGCAGCCGGAACCCCAGCCGGCTCAGTTCCCCCAACCCCGCGTACCAGTCGTCCAGACGCGCGTAGGGCAGGGTGAACACCGCTCCCATCGACACCTTGATCGACCTGCGGTAGAGGGGGTCCGCGCAACGGGGGGCGAGGACGACCGCGTCCACCCCGAGCCCGGCGGCGCTGCGGAAGATCGCCCCGACGTTGGTGTGGTCGACGATGTCCTCCAGCACCACCACGCTACGGGCGTCGGCGATGACCTGTTCGACGGTCGGCAGGGGCCTGCGATGGAACGAGGCGAGCGCGCCACGGTGCAGGTCGAAGCCCACCAGGCGGTGCGCGACGTCCTCGCTGACCACGTACACCGGAGCGGCGAGGCCTTCCATGACGTCGGCGAGCGCCTCACGCCGGCGCTCGGTGAGCAGGAAGGAGCGTGGGCGGTAGCCCGCCTGGAGCGCCCTGCGGATCACCTTCTCGCCCTCGGCCATGAACAGGCCGTGCTCGGCCTCCAGGCTCTTGCGCAGGTTGACGTCGCGGAGCCGCACGTAATCGGCCAACCGCTCGTCGGTGGCGTCGCTGACCTCGATGACCTTCACGGGGTCCAAGCATCGCACGCCCCCGCCTCAGGGGTGTCCGGGGTCCTACTCCAGCGGGTCGGTCAGCGGCCTGAGCCGCTGCCAGCGCGCCTCCTGGCAGGAGCCCACGCGGGTGACCTCGGTCTCGATCTCCTGTTCCTCCCAGGTGCCGGTGATCGTGGCGCGCTGGGGGCCATAGGTCAGATCGGTGCAGACCGCGTTGGGCGCCACCTCGTCGAAGGGGGTGTCGGTCTCGTCCCGCTCGGCCCGCTCGGCCAGGGCGGCACAGGCCGCCGGGTCCACGTCGGGCACCCCCGTGCAGGTCAGGTTCTGCTCGTAGACCTGTTCCCCGTCGTCGACGCGGACCTCGATGTTGCCGACGGGCCCCAGGGAGAGATCGCCCAAGCCGCTCATCGCGGTCATCTCCTGCCCGGACAGAGGCGAGGCGGGCGGAGACACCAGCGAGGCGCCGATCATCGCCGTGTAGACCAGGGCCCCGCCCAGGCACAGGCCGCCCAGGAGCGTGGTACCGATCGTGCCGTGGGAGGTCCGGCGAGGGTTCAACTTGGACATGGCCGCCACTCTAAGAATTCGGATGGTCACGCAGGCCGACGGGAACTCTCCCGTACCGGCCGTTTCATCCCGCGCTCCCCCACCGCGGCCGGGCCGCGCGGCCCGTCCTCCCCCGGTGGCGCCGCGCCCCTACCCGGCACGCGAGTCCGGCAGAACGCCGGCGCGAGCCGTTTGGCATCCTAGCCGCGAATCGCAGCGCAAAATGCCCCGGCCCGCTCATTCGGCCACGAACCGCTTCCTTCCCTCCCCTCTCACCCGCCTTCCCTCGCGGCGACACCACAGGTGATCGCCCAGCTCCGGGGAGTCATCGACTGTTTCCCGGAGGACAAGGCTCAGCGGATCACGATTCGGCTACGGAAAAGGGGGTCCGCCGACTATTCATCAACCGTCCACCGCCACAAAAGCCTACAGAAACCGGCTTTTCGTCTATCGAGGAAGCCACTTCCCCTCCTCCGCCGACTCTCCTGGAGGAGAAGTCCCCCTTTTGTCCCGATAGCGACTTCAGTACCGTTCGCTACCTGGAAACGTCGGGATCAGACCAGTGAGGACACCACTTTGGGACGGCACCGCGGAAACAGCCCGGACGAGGACGATCACCGACCGCGCCGTCGCTCCGGCCGCAGCCGCAGACGACGCGGCCGAGGCGGCGCCATCACGGCGTTCGCGGCCGCCTTCGCCGTCCTCCTCGGTCTGGGCGTCACCGGATGGGTCCTCATCGACCGACAGGGCGGCTGTGGCAGAGAGGACATCTCCCTGAAGGTCCTCGCCGCCTCCGAGCTCTCCCCCGTCCTCACCCGGATCGCCTCGTCCTTCAACGCCGGGGAACACTCGCTGGACGGCCGTTGCGTCCAGGTCGAGGTCCGCGGGGCCGACTCCGCGAACGTCGCCTACGGCATCAGCGGCGCCGGCCCCACCATGGGGGACACCTCCTCCCACGTGTGGATCCCCGACTCGTCGCTGTGGCCCTCCCTCGTCGAGCGCTCGACCGAGAACGCCGTCTTGACCGACACCGGGACCGCCGTCGCCCACTCCCCGCTCGTCCTGGCGCTCCCCCGCGAAGCCGCGGAGGACGGCGAGGCGACCTCCTGGGCCACCCTCGTCCCGACCGACACGGCCACCCCCGGGAACGGCGGCTACGACGTCCGGTTGATCGACCCCGTGCGCAGCTCCTCGGGCCTGGCCACCCTCGCGCTCATCAAGGGCGCGATCGGCGACGGCCAAGAGCAGCAGGCCCGGCTCATCGCCGCCTTCCAAGGACTGCAACAGGGGGTCGCGACCGATGAAGAGGCCGCCTTCAGCGCGCTGAGCGGGGACTCCGGGGACGCCAGCCCTGTTCTGGTCCTGTCCGAACAGGCCGCGTGGCGCTACAACAACGAACACGAGAACGCCCCCGCGCACGTCAACTATCCCGAAGGGGGTACCTACACGCTGGACTATCCCTACCTGCTCCGCACCGACGACCCCCTGCTGTCCCGGGCCGCCGAGGCGTTCCGCGCGGAGCTGACCGGCGATGACGCCCAGTCCCTCATCCGCGGCGAAGGCTTCCGATCCGCCGACGGCACCGCCGACACCGAGGTCCTGCGCTCCGAGGCCGGCTTCCAAAAGGAGATCCCCGCGGAACTCCCCTCCCCTTCCGGGGGCGCGGTGGAACAGCTCACCAGGGCGTGGAACCAGCTCAAACTCAACACCCGAATGCTCACCGTCCTGGACATCTCCGGCTCGATGGCCGAGGCCGTCCCCGGCACCGGCCTGACCCGGATGAACGTCACCACCCAGGCGGCCACGGAGGGGTTGTCGCTGTTCCCCGAGGACGCCGAGATCGGCCTGTGGGAGTTCTCCGTCCGCATCAACGGCGACCTCGACTACCGGGAGACCGTCCCGATCCGGCCACTCGACAACGAGGTCGAAGGGGGCACCCAGCACCAGGCTCTCACCACCGCCCTCGCCGGGATCGAGCCGAAACCCGACGGCGACACCGGTCTCTACGACACCATCCTCGCCGCCTACCGCGAGATGTCCCGTACCTACAAGGCCGATCGGGTCAACACGATCCTGGTGCTCACCGACGGCAACAACGACGACGAGGGCAGCATCAGCCTGGACGAACTCCTGACGACCCTGGAGGAGGAGTTCGTCCCGGACCGTCCGGTCGCGGTCATCTCCATCGCTTTCGGCCCCGACATCGACCCTGAGCCGCTGGAGCGCATCGCCCAGGTCACCGAGGGGGCGGCCTACAGTACCGACGACCCGACCGAAATCGGCGACATCTTCCTCCAGTCCTTCGCGCTACGCATCGCCGACACCGGGGAAGAGGGGTAAACCGTCGCGAGGTGGCCGGTCCTGGCCGGGACACCTCACCCCGCGATATCCACTGCCCGCGCCGGATGGGACAGACAGAACGTCCCCACCCAGCAGGCGACACCTATGGACTTAACGGGCGTCTTCGCATACGCAGGGAGTGCGGAACACGTGCGAACTCGTTGAGAGGTGACCGTCGTGGGCAACGCGTGGATGCCAGGCGCCGGACGGGTCCGCGGCACGTCCCCCGGAGGCAGACTCCGGGGCGGCGCACCGCGCGCCGTGTGGCAGACCACCGAATCCGACCCGAACGCCCTTTCCGCCCGTGCCGTGGCCCAACGCCTGGAGGCCGACGGGCGGACCGCCCACCTCGTGTGGAATCCCCTGACCGGAGAGACCGTACAGCTCCTACCCGCCACGGCCTGCGCCGAAGGACAGCTCACCACCGGCGGCCCCGACAGGGCCCGCGAGGGACGGGTCTGCGTGCTCATCCAGGTGATCGGGCACTCACTACGGCCGTTCACCGACGGCCCTCTCGCCGGCCTCGACCCCATCCTCGACTGGCTCGACTCCTGGAGCGTCCCGCGTCGCTGGCCCGCCGGGCCTCCCCCCGCGGCCTCCCCCTACTCCCGAGGATGCAGCGACCATCTCTGGGCGCAGGGCGGCCACTTCGGCCATTCCCAGGTCCCCGGTGTGTCCTCCGCCTCCCCCGGCGGCATCGATCCGCAACGGCTTCTGGGGCGTTCCGTGCCACGGCCGCGCGACGGCTCCGCGGCATCGGTGAGCGTCGCCCCGTTCCCCCAGGTCGGACATAACGGAAACGGAATCCGGGAACATGTGACGGCCTCCCCGATCTGACGTCCCTCGCCTTCCCCCACGTAACGGAACCCTGGTCGTTCCCGGTCCACGGACCCTCTAGTCTGTCGCCCATGGGTGGATCGATCGAACCGGGCTGGTACGCGGATCCCCACGGGGCCGAGAATCAGCTGCGCTGGTGGAACGGCGAGGAGTGGACACAGCACGTCCGCTCGCTCTCGGAACTTTCGGAACGGGCGGACGGCGCCGAGAGCACCGCCGACCTCACCGACCTCTCCCAGGAGGACCGGAGGGGTCGGCCCGACGACGCGGACCAACCCACCGCCGACCTCACCGACCACACCCACCCCACCGGGGCCGACGCCACCATGCGCATCGACCCGGTCCCTCCCACACCCCGCACCAACGACGACGCGGACCAACCCACCGCCGACCTCACCGACCACACCCACCCCACCGGGGCCGACGCCACCATGCGCATCGACCCGGTCCCTCCCACACCCCGCACCAACGACGACGCGGACCAACCCACCG